>NZ_WQDM01000009.1:0-195673 GCF_013033125.1 Ruegeria sp. HKCCA4008 | reverse complement strand
CTAAGGGAACAATTCATCAAGATATTCAATTTTGAGATGACGAGCGGCTGGACTTCTATGGTCACATTTTGACTAATTGCCGGTATGAAAGTACGCCTCCATATCGGCGTTGCGACGTTATTCACGTTTCTCACGTTAGTCGTAACAGCAACGCTGGTTGCCATCCTTTATTTTGGCAACAGAGAACTCGCCATTCGTACCGCGAAAGAGCGGATGGCCGAGGCCAGAAGTCAGTCAGTCGATGAGATGCTAACCGTTATACTTGGGGCGGGAGGCGTCGTATCTTCTGCATCTGTCTTTCTTTCAAATTTTTCGGAAGATGCTGGCTCAAGTGCAGGTTTGGACGTGCTCTATTCGCTGATGCAAGGCAATGAGCACTACTATGGCTTATATTTTGGTGAGGAAAAATCTGGAGACTTTTTTCAGAGTATAAACCTCCCGAAACACTGGAAATCCTTTGGACCGAGCGCTTTACCAGTGCCGGATGGAATAGACCGCGTCCAAAGGACAATCTCCGATCAATCTGGCGAGCGTATTGAAACCTACTATTGGTCCGATGGCAGTTCGCTGGCCACGCCATTTATTAGTGGAACCGCTGTCTACGACCCTCGAACGCGCCCCTGGTATCGCGGCGCGTTAGAGCAAAGCGGTATATACGTTTCGCCGCTTTATCAATTTGAGAGTACAGGGCGGCTAGGTGCAACGTTTTCAAAAACCGTAGTTGATGACGATGGTGAATTGATGGGCGTCGTTGCGCTGGACATAACAATTTCGGCACTTTCGCAAATCCTAGATGATATCAGGATCGGCGATCATGGTTTGGTTTTCATGCTGGATCGCGAAGGTCGTCTACTATCGCACACCAGCTCGCGGTCCGAAGGCGGAGCGGCGCGCTTCGTGAGTTCCGATACGAACGAAAAAATAGAAGGCAATAGCAAAATTATTGACAGTGTCATTGATGAATGGCGAGCAAGCCAGCAGGATTTTTTTCGCATAGCTTCGGCATCAGATGAAAGAAACTATTTCGTATCTGTGATGCCCATCCCTGAAGTCTTTGGTGCCCAACCTACGCTCGGGCTTATAGTGCCGGAAGATGAGTTTATCGGAGAAATAAAAAGAAACACGACCCGTGCCATGCAAATCGGCGTACTTGCTTTGTTTCTGGCTGTCGCATTTACCTTTGTTGTCGCCCGGCTGTTGAGCAAAAATCTTGTGCGTGTGGCAACAGAGGCGAGAAAAGTCAGTAACTTTGAACTAAGTGACAACTTGGACCTGAAATCAAATATTCAGGAAGTCGCCGAACTCGGTGCCGCCGTTGCAAGTATGAAAGCTGGATTGTCGAGTTTCGGTGCGTTCGTACCGAAGGAGCTAGTGCGGTCCATCCTTTCAAGAGCAGAGAGAATTAGCGTTGGGGGAGAGTCGCGCGACGTGACTCTTATGTTCGCCGACCTCAAAGGGTTTACGCGCCAAACCGAGGGGCTTGAACCCGAAGTCCTGATGCCTGCTTTGTCCGAGTATTTCGAAGCTATGGAAAAAGAGATATCCGGCAATCAGGGTACCGTGGATAAGTACATCGGCGATGCCATTATGGCTCTATGGAATGCTCCGCTGGATGATACTGATCACCCAATTCATGCTTGCCGAGCAGCTCTAACTTGTTTGCAAGCTGAGGCGAAACTCAATTCTGATAATGAAGCGTTACCATTACGTCCGTTGCACACGCGTTTCGGCTTACACACCGGTCGCGTAGTCGTAGGTAACGTTGGGTCCCTCTCAAGATTGCAATACACTGCGCTCGGTGCTGCCGTTAATTTTGCTTCCAGACTAGAAGGGTTGAACAAAGTTTACGGTACAAGGATTCTTATATCGGAAGACGTGGCTGTTCATGTCACGAACAGGTTTTTGCTGCGCGAAATTGACTTTGTCGTGCCTGCCGGGACTAGCTTTCCTAGTCGTATCTTTGAACTAATGGCGGAAAAAGATGATGAGGGTGGTTTTCTGGCGAGCGCAGCCAAGAAACGCGA
This sequence comes from Ruegeria sp. HKCCA4008, assembly GCF_013033125.1. Lineage (NCBI taxonomy): Bacteria > Pseudomonadati > Pseudomonadota > Alphaproteobacteria > Rhodobacterales > Roseobacteraceae > Ruegeria > Ruegeria sp. HKCCA4008. Next base: position 193,649 of record NZ_WQDM01000009.1, on the reverse strand, counting down.
ACTCGAAGAATGGCGCGCATGCTATGCCTTGTATCAGTCTGGAAAATGGACTGAAGCATTAGACGCCCTCCAGAGGCATCGAGAAATCGCAGCTAACAAGCGTCTTGTGGATGTTTTTATCGAGCGTTGCAGCAGTTTTGCGTCTAAACCACCGGCCGCTTGGGATGGTGTTTACTGGTTTGAGAAGAAATGAATGAGAAGCGCAGCAAACCATCATTCCGATGGGCCTCAGGCCAATCATGCGCTTGCAATCAAATTGCCCCCGTCAAATCTGGCCGACCTAAAACGTGCATTGCTTCAGATTGCGGCGTATGCCGGCTATGAGCCCAAAGCAGACTTTTTTCTCGCTATGCATGGATTAATCGAAGGAGTGTCGCGCAACGACTATTATGCGACAACTTTGAACTATAAAGCGGACAAATCTCGGCAAAATGGGTCAAAATCCATTCTGGAAAAACCGGCCGCTGTTATCCAACGACAAAAAATTCAAAATAGGAGAACTCTGACAGCCTATGCTTGATTATCTCTACTCCAAAGAAACCGCATTTATAACGGATAGACATAGTCTGCAGGGATCTTGTGTTAGGTGTTTTCTGGGTTTTTGCTTTCTGGCTCCAATGCAGTTGTAGTTGTTAAGCCGCAGTTTCGTGCTCACCTATTCTGAAGAAGATTGTGTAGAGAGTTGGCACCACTATCAGCGTAAGAACGGTAGCAAAACTCAAGCCGCAGATAATTACCACCGCGAGAGATTCGAAAAAAGGATCCCACAGCAACGGCATCACTCCTAGTACCGTGGTAAGTACTCCCAATGAAACTGGGCGAACCCGTAACACGGCCGAGTCGACGACGGCCTGCAATCGAGATTTTCCACCAGCAATCTGAGAGTCTGTTTCGTCAATAAGGACGATAGCGTTTTTGATTAGCATTCCTGTCAAGGACAAGATGCCAAGTACTGCCATGAACTCGAGTGGCGTTCTAGTTGCCGCGAGGCCCCAAACAACCCCAATGAGAGCTAGCGGCACTGTCAACCAAATGATCAGAGGCTGACGGACTGCGTTGAACAAGAAGAAAACTACGACGATCATCGCGCCAAATCCAAGTGGCATGGTCGAAGCAAGGCCTTCGTTTGCACTTTGCGAGTCTCCGTACTCACCTCTCCATTCGAGAGAGTAACCACTTGGCAAGTCGATTGCCTCTACGAGTGGCCTGACTTGGGCGAACAGGTCACCTGAGAGTACTTCTGGTGCGTTATCGGCTTGTGCGGTGATCGCAAGCCTGCGGTCGATGCGCCTAAGATTTCCAGCTTCGAAAACAAGGTCAAATCGATCTACAACTTGGGATATTGGAATGTATCCTGCGGCTACCGCGCTATAAACTTGGATATTTTTTAGGTCACTGATGTTTTTGCGGTCTGATTCGAAGGGGCGCATTACTATGTCCAAAAGGTTGTCGCCTTCGCGATAAACCCCTAAAGGCGCGCCTACCTGATGCCAGTAAACTGCCCTAGATATTTCAGCTTGGGTGAGGCCAAGCCTACGGGCGTTTTCTGTATCGATTACTGGTCGAATTACCTGCTTTTGTTCGCGCCAGTCGTCTTTTATGGCAATGGCGCCGTTCTCAGAAAATATTCGTTTAGCTTGTTCGGCGAGGTCTCTAAGAACAATGGGATCGGGGCCGGAAAATTCGGCTTCGATCCTCGATCCACCGCCAGGGCCCAGCACAAACTTCCAAACTTTTGCATATGAATCAGCATAGTTTTCGTTAATCCAAGACTGAATTTCCGGCTGTAGCGCATCGATCTGTCGATAGTCTTCGACGTCCACCAACATTTGACCATATGCAGGATTTTGGTCTTCACTGTCATACACCAACATGAAGCGTAGATGCCCGCTGCCCACCGACAGATTTGTGGAGGTGACACCCGGTAGACTCAGGATATGCGCTTCAATTTCTCGCATGTCCTGACTTGTTTTTTGAATATCGGTTCCCTCGGGCAAAAAATAGTCTACGACAAATTGCGCCCTGGTGCTGTTGGGAAAGAAACCCGGAGGTACTAGTGCGAACCCGGCGACAGCGGAAAGAAAGAGAGCAAAAACAAGACCCACAGTTACGTAGCGGAAACGGATCGCATACGCGAGTACCGAACGATAGGCGCGGAGGATGGAGTTCTCTGCAGGGGGTTGTTCGGAGGTTGGCTTAAGCAACAAAGTGCAAAAATAGGGTGTAAGCCATATCGCTACCAACCATGAAAAAAGCAAGGAAATCGAAATAGTCCAAAATAGACTTCCAGCGTATTCTCCGGTGTTGTCTGGGGAAAAACCGATGGGGGAAAACGCTAAAAGGCCTACAACTGTACCGCCAAGTAGCGGCCATTTGGTTTGGTTTACGACAGAGATTGCTGCATCACTTGTGGCTTCACCGCGCTGAACTCGGACCAATGTCCCTTCGACAACGACAATTGCGTTGTCGACCAACATACCGAGCGCAATGATTAGTGCGCCTAGCGAAATCCTTTGCATGTCAAGGCCTAGGAGGTGCATTCCGGCAAGCGTCCCTGCAACCGTGACCAGAAGAATACCTCCCATAAGAATTCCGGACCTTAGCCCCATAAAAACAAGCAAGATGCCAACAACGATGATCAGAGCCAAAACAACGTTCATGACAAAGTCGTTGACGGATACTTTCACAGAAGCAGACTGATCCGAGATTGGCAAAATCTGGATCCCGATTGGCCTAAGGTTCTCTAACTCGGCTATCCGTTGCTTCACTGCTTCGCCCATATTCACAACGTTTCCGCCAAGGCTATTGGATATTCCAATCCCAATTGCGGGCTGACCATCACGAAAAAGGTGGGGGCTTGCGGGTTCAACGTATCCGCGCGACACATTAGCGATATCAGAAAGTCGAAACGACGCGCCGCTACTAGGCATAGAAACAACTAGGTCTTTGATGGCGTCTATTGAGTCTACGGCTGCCGACGGCCGTATCTCTATTCGACGCGAATTAGACTTAATGGAAGCCGAAGGCGCTACAAGGTTCTGTCCTTCGAGAACCTGTTCGATTTGCTGCGGGGAAATCCCCAGCTCAATTAACCTTGCTGGAGCATATTCAACAAATATTGCTTCTTTTTGTACCCCGCTTAAGACCACCTTCGAAACACCATCGACAGCAACCAACTCCCTTTGAAGCTCTTTGGCGTACTCGTGAAGCTCGGCCACTGAATAGCCGTCTCCGACAATCGCAAAGTACAAGGCATAAACATCGCCGAAGTCATCGTAGACCTGAGATTGCAGCGCATTCGGTGGAAGACTTGCCTGAGCGTCAAGTATCTTCGCACGTAGCTGGGCAAATCGCGCGTGAAGTGATGGAAAATCAGGTGTGGTGGGAATGGAAAACTCAACAGTTACAGTGCTGAGCCCGGGCGAGGAGACTGACTTAACCTGTTTTACTCCTTGGAGCTCTTGCAAAGCATTCTCGACGACCTCTGTAACTTCCGCTGCTACTTCTTCCGCGGTGGCGCCAGGGTACGGTGTTATCACTTGGGCTTGCCTGATTATGAACTCAGGGTCCTCGAAACGGGGAAGAGTGAGATAGGCAAAATAGCCAGCCACCAAAATCAGAATAGTAACCAGCGCTGAAATTAGACGCTTCTCAATTGCAAACCTTGCGAGATCCATTTGTTACTCACCAACTTTTGAAATCGGGCGAACTACCATGTCGTCCTGAAGTTCGCTCAGGCCTGCAGTGACAATAACGTCCCCTGCCTTGAGGCCCGCAGAAACGATGACGAAATCGTCAAATATTTCTCCTAGTTCAACTGGTTGACGCTTAACGGAGTTGCTGGGCTCATCTAAAGTCCAAACGTAAGGGGAGCCATCGGGGTTTGCTGCTAAAGCGGAAAGTGGAACTTTCACCAGCGCTTCGCTTTTGCTCTCTGCCCTAATATTCACTCGCGCTACCATCCCGGGCAGTACAACCAATTCTTCGGGCGGGGTTACTGATAGACGACCACGATACGTCTGCGTCGCCGAGTCCGCCTGGGTGGTAAACTCGACAAGCTCTGCCTCCATTTCTACGTCGGGCATAGCATCAAACGTCACTGTACTTACGACACTGTCGAAGCCGATTGATGACATTGCGATTATGTCGACGCCGGGTAGGTCATAACTTACATCCAATGTCGAGAGATCTTGAATTAAGGCAATGGTTTCACCGACTTGCACGTTGCGAAAATTGTCCACATTACGCCGCGCAATTGTTCCATCGAATGGCGCTTTAAGCGTGGCATCAGATAGATTGTTTTTCGCGGACTGAATTTGTGTATTTAGGCCACGGATTGCTGCTTCCGCAGCGATTATCTCTTCGGGTCGCCCACCCACTCGACCAATCGTCAGTTGCTCCTCACGCGACACCAGTTCGGCTTCCGCCAGACGAAAGGCAGCTTCGCGTTGCTGATACTGCGCGGTGGGAATGACACCCCTCTCTAGAAGCTGCGTTGCGCGGACGTACTCTTCACGGGCTTGATCGCGTTGGGCTTGAGCCGCCTGAACTGAGGCTTCCAATGCTGTAATTTCTTCTGGACGTGCACCGGATTTCAAAACCGCAAGGTTTGCCTCAGCCTGTTCTAGTTGGCTGGTTAGTCTTTCTATTTCGACTTCAAAGTCTCGAGTGTCTAGTTGGGCAATGACGTCTTCCTTTACGACACTGCTGGAAGCCCTAATCGGTAGTTCAATAATGCGTCCACTTACTCGAAATGAAAGCTCAACTTCTCTCGATGGATAGACGATTGCAGGATAAATTCTTTCAAAATCAGAGCTAGCTTCGGGGACAGTAAATACCTTTGCAGGTCGAGCGGTTGGGGGCGTGTCTTGCGCCGCGGCCACAATGGGAAAAGCACCAAATAAGACAACCGCCCAACTCCCAAGGATTCTCAAATACATGCTTATTCACTCGCTCTATCTACGTTTTTCGGTCGCTTCGCACTCGTAACAATTGCGAGCAGCTCAGCGTGAAGCGTGATTTGTTGAGTTAACACTGACCGTAAATCAGTCTTTTAACAACAACGAGTGAGCCAAAATGGCTCAGCGTGGAGATCAGTGATTACTACATACCTATTTCGTTGTGTTTTCAAAGTGTACGCAAGAAACGGATCAAGAAATTTCTTTCGCAAACGATTGAGGTCATCCTATTATTCTCAGTGTTTTGCGATTCATGAGGAGCTCAGTGCTACGGACACCGGAAAAAGCGCTATTGTCCGGGCAATACGGTGTCGTGCCTGAGCAAATGCGCCTTGCAAAAAAGCGACAGAGAACTGCTAGAAATGGGAGCTAGCGCGCGTTGGCAATAAGAAACCAAATCATCAGTCTTCAGTCACTCTTCATATCGATGGCTGCCGTTCAGCTAGCCACCGCTGGATCAGGCACTTTGGTACCACTCGCGTTTTCTGAAATTGGAGCTTCACAAGAAGCTGCTTCGATGGCAGCGTCAGCATATTCCGCAGGGTTTTTAGTCGGCTGCTTTGTCGTTGCCAGATCCATCGTTGATTTTGGCCATATCCGTGCATTTGCTTTTGGCGCAGCTATCGCGATCGCTGTGGCCATACTGTTTTCTGTTTCCACCAGTACGCCGTTTCTTGTCTTCTTGCGTTTCCTTAGCGGTTTGGCGACTGCAGGGCTGTTTTCAATTGGCGACACCTGGCTGAATGAAACAGCAGAGGAAAGGACCCGTGGGAGTGTGCTCGCAGTCTATTCGATTGTCGTAGGCATAGTCGCGGTATTCAGTCAGTTCTTAGTCTTTATAGTGCCTGGGGATATTCGAGAGGCATTCGTCTACGTCGCTTTGTTTTACTGCCTTTCGATTGTGGTTATTTCGACTACTCGATCAACGCCACCCAACAATGACACACCGGTACCCATTCGGGTGCGCGGTTTGTTCAAAGATGCACCAGCCGCGGCTGTGGGTGTTTTTGCCATTGGTATGGTATCTACGACGCTGTTGAGCGTGGTTCCCTACAGCGCTGCTCAGCTCGGGATAGAGATTATCAACGTGGCCATTATGGTCGCACTAATCTATCTCGGGCGCGTTCTTTTTCAGTTTCCGCTTGGTCGGCTATCCGACAAGATGGATCGCAGGATAGTAATTTTGATCGCATCGACCACTGCAACACTAGTTCTATTTGCCATGGGGATCCTCGTCGATGTGGACTATGACCACAGCGTTAATTCATTCGATTACAACTCAGTCGGTTTCGTAGTCCTTTCCATCATACTGGTGTTACTAGGTGGTAGCTTGCTCACCCTTTATTCTTTGCTTGTTGCGCACGCGTTAGACCGAACAGTTCCGGTCTTTGTGTCTTCGGCGGCGGTGACAATGCTTTTGGTTTGGACTTTAGGATCCATCACCGGCCCTCTGATCGCGAATGTTGCTACAACCTTCTTCGGTGACATTGCGCTCTATTGGGTGAATTTTGCGGTCATGTTTTGTTTTGCTTTGTATTTGGGACAAAGGGTATGGTCAGTTGACCCTGTTTCGCGTGCTGAGCAGACGTCTCACACTGATGTCCTACCAACCAGTACAGAAATGGCGCCGTCCGAGAAACGCTAATACTATGAAAATCAAGTTTCTTATTGCTGGTTTTTGTTTGAAGGCGACCAATGAGTTGGGAACAAACAATGCGCCCCAAAGGTTAGAACTGAGATTAAAAAATGGTCCATTTTGATGATTTTGGCGTTTGTCCTAGCATATCCCAAGTCAGTTAGTCGCGGGGGAGACGGGACGCATGTATTGGAAAAAACTCTTTGTCTTCCTTTTACTTTTCCAAGTGGCTTGCTCAAGTATTTCGAGGACTCCAGTAAGCGCTACGGATCTCCAGGACCCACAAGTTCCAGGTATCGAAGGTGCTCGCTACTGGGCTGATGTCGCTCCGACTAATATCAGTACGCTTCTAGAAACCTCGCTACGCCAGCGACAGGCATCGGGGGTTACTTCAGACTACACTCTGACGCTATCAGGTGGGGGCGAAGATGGAGCCTTCGCCGCTGGCATTCTTTCCGCATGGAGCGAAGCCGGTACTCGTCCAGAGTTTATGGCAGTTACAGGAGTTTCTACGGGTGCGTTGGCTGCGCCCTTCGCCTTTTTAGGAAGCGATTATGACGATGAACTCAAGAACCTGTATGGTGGGCTGCCACCTTCCCGAATTTTCAAAGGAAGGTTCATTACTGGGATCCTGAGCGGTGCTTCTGTGAAGAGTTCTGACCCACTAAGGCAACTCATCGAAAGTTACGTTACTGACGACTTCCTAGCAAAAGTTGCTAACGAACATCGTCGTGGCCGGCGCTTGTTGGTTCAATCGGTCAGCTTGGACGCGCAAAGGCCTGTGCTTTGGGACTTAGGCGCGATCGCAAACAGCGGGGCACCAAATGCAAAAAAGGTTTTCGTAGATGTACTGCTAGCCTCAGCCGCAATACCAGGCGTTTTCCCTCCCGTTTTAATCGACGTCGAAACTCAGGATGGTGTTCGAGATGAACTGCACGTTGATGGTGGTGTCTATTCTCAAACCGCTTACGTTCCAGGATGGGATATCCCAAGAAAATATGCTCGCGGAGGCAAACTATACGCGATCCGAAACGGCAAAGTTGAGCCAGAACTAAGAGTAATAAAACCGGGGGTCTTCCAAGTGTCCGCACGATCGCTTTCTACACTTATCAAAGCACAAGGCGTAGATGATCTCACGATTGCGTACAAACTAAGCCTGCAGCGACGCGCAGAATACCAAGCTACTTGGATCGGAACAGATTTCGACTACCCGCTGGCTGAACCTTTCGATCCAGACTACATGCGAGCGCTGTTCGACTACGGCTATCAGCGATTCAAATCGGGGGCACTCTGGAGCAATAGGCCTCCCAAGTGAAACAGAGAATTATTGTCGTTAGCGACAGAACCCGAGGGGTTTGCGCTATGTTGGTTCCATGCTGCAGTTTGGCTAGCTTACTAGACTAGTGAAACTGACCGGAAACAAATATCAACCCCGGCCGCGACGAAAGTGAAACTATTACTATCGAATTTTCTGAACGTCTCTTTTAATCGAAACAGTGTTCGAAAAACTCGTCTATCTCACCTGATTGCAGTATTTCGGCTTCTTCCTCGGTATAGGAATCTGGTACTTTTCCGGTGCTTCGATAACCTACATACTTTTGAGCATAAACAAGGATAATTCCCTGAGCCAATTCGTGGAACATCTGGCTTTCGGTTTCTTCTACTTCGACGCCCTGCTCCATGATTTTATAGACACAGTTTTCGGTGTTCGTCAGGACCGTCTCTTCACCTAAGAAGATATAGGTATGTGTTTTCTCGTCCGCGATAGCAGTAGCTCCAGCTACAGCAAGAAAGACGATACTGACAGCGCCTTTGATCAAGTGTTTCACTTCGATAACCCTTTAATTCTCTATAGGTTGGATGCTTGTCGTCAGGATCACCTAAACCTAGCAGCACGATCGTCTTGTTGCACCCTTGTTCTATGATGCTCTACCATCGGACCGTATTGTCAGGTTGCGTCTGTGCAGCTCGTTCAGACCGGATAGTGGTGCGGCGAAGTTAGGAGTCTGTTCGTGGCAGAACCGATAGTGGTGGATAGTTTTATTGCAGTGACCCTGGGCATCGTTGTGTACTTTCTCGGATCAAGGCTCACAGAGCAGTTTGAGCTTTTACGCAAATACTCGATCCCCGAACCAGTTTCAGGGGGCTTACTGGCAGCACTGGTGACGCTAGGCGTAGTGACTGTGACTGGGCGAGAAGTAGTTTATGATCTGGCTTCGCGCGACTCTTTGCTGATCTACTTCTTCACCACGATTGGTCTTAATGCGAGGTTCTCAGACCTAGTTAAAGGCGGCCCACTTCTGGGCCTTATGCTTGTTTTGACCATTGGGTATATGTTTATCCAGAATGGAATAGGCGTTCTAGGAGCTTCTCTATTTGGGTTGCCTTCTCAGGCCGGTGTGATGATGGGGACAACATCTCTCATCGGTGGTCACGGTACAGCCATAGCATGGGGCCCGGTTGTAGAAGAGCAATACGCTGTAGCGGGCGCTGCAGAACTTGGCATCGCTGCAGCGACGATCGGGTTGATCATGGCGAGCCTAATAGGTGGACCAATCGCCAGCTACTTAATCGCGCGTGACCAACTTGAACCAAGTACTCAGGAGAAAGCCACAGTTAGCGACTCCAACAAAAACGGTGTCGAGGTCGGTGCTTCAACTGAATCAAACGGTGCTCCAACAAATCCTGGGATGATGCGAGCCATTCTTTGGACACATGTGGCAATTGTTATCGGTTACATAGCCGATGAATCGCTGGAGCTGACCGGAGCAAACTTGCCACTCTTTGTGCCATGCCTTCTTTCTGGTATTTTACTTGCAAACCTGACGCCCAGAGTTTTGCCGAAAATCAAGACGCCAACGGGGACCGCGTCTTTACAACTATTGCAAGATTTCTCGCTAGCGGTGTTTCTTTCAATGTCGCTAATGAGTATGCAACTTTGGACTTTGGCAGGTTCCGCTGGGGTTTTAGCCGTTACTATGACGCTTCAAGCTGCCGCTGCTGCTGTTTTCATCGTTTTCGTTGTCTATCGAACGATGGGGCGAAACTACTTTGCAGGCGTGATGTCGGCTGGTTTTGCGGGCTTCGCGCTTGGAGCTACACCAACGGCCATCGCAAACATGACTGCCGTGACGCACAAGTACGGCCCATCTCCGCTTGCCTTCATTGTGCTTCCGCTGGTTTCAGCTTTCTTTGTCGATATTGCTAATGCATTTATCATCCAAGCGTTTGTTTCGAGCCTACCTTAGGGGTCTGGGTATATTGAGATTCATAGGCAGTAGACAACAGTTGTTGCCAAAGTGATAACGGATAAGAACGTTGCTGGTCACCGGTTATATCGTGTTTAAACACACTTCATGCCGTCCTGTAGTTTTAGGTTTGAGGGGACCAAAGGCGCTAATAGAGCCAAGAACGAGCAATAGTGCCAAAACTTTTTTGTCCTAAGGGAACAATTCATCAAGATATTCAATTTTGAGATGACGAGCGGCTGGACTTCTATGGTCACATTTTGACTAATTGCCGGTATGAAAGTACGCCTCCATATCGGCGTTGCGACGTTATTCACGTTTCTCACGTTAGTCGTAACAGCAACGCTGGTTGCCATCCTTTATTTTGGCAACAGAGAACTCGCCATTCGTACCGCGAAAGAGCGGATGGCCGAGGCCAGAAGTCAGTCAGTCGATGAGATGCTAACCGTTATACTTGGGGCGGGAGGCGTCGTATCTTCTGCATCTGTCTTTCTTTCAAATTTTTCGGAAGATGCTGGCTCAAGTGCAGGTTTGGACGTGCTCTACGATGAGCCAGACACCCTCTCTTATCAAATCGACTTAAACTGTCCCATTGGCGCTGACGTCAGACACATGCGACCGTACGCTTTCGATGGGACAATCCACCAAGTCACCGCAAGGTATATCGAGCAGTGATCGATCCTTCTCGACCGCATTAGTCACTTTCTCGCGGATGCCGATGTAAGAAAGCGGACCATAGCACAGCTGAAGCGAACTGGTGCGTTGTCCGCAGACCAGACATTCAAATGGTCTCTTTGCATCGCAGTGCAGCTAGCGGCGGCTTCCTGCGCATCTGGTAAATTCGCTGAAGCCTAGAACCTAGATCTGCGGCACATGATCGGAAAGCGGGCTGCGACGACAGACTTGTGTGGGAATATTCAAAGTCGGCTCTGGACCTTCCCCAGTGACGTTACAGGGTAAGATTAACGGTAATGCTGCTTCGCCTATGACGGCCTCGAAAAGCCCAAACTCCCGTGCTTCATCTACAACCCAAAGGCGTTAATCCGAGCAGTGATTGATCGTAAAGTATGCAATCAATTAAGAACATCGACCACTGCCCCTATTAGGTTCAGCACCTCGTGTGTCTCCCGGTTCACTTGGTAAACATAGTCTCCGGCACGCACATAGTAGCCGTTTCGCCGCAGGCCATATCGGCTAGGATTATCGATGCGAACGTACCCATTGTAGATGAAATCCCCGACTCGGTATCGTTTAGCTTGGCCGGGCGGAACGCACGGCACTGCTTTCTTGGCCAAACCCGGAGGACAGTTACCTGCTTTTGATTTCACGAAAACAGGCTGCAGTGCATTGTGCGACCCGATACTCTGTCCAAGATCAAGAGACTGGATGTCAAAACTCGCACCCGCAAAGGGCCCGGCCTGCATAGTGAACACCGTCGCCGTGATTGCCAAAGCCGTTTTCATCTTTTCCGCCTCCTTTAACTGATCTTTCCAATTATGATCATCTTCGGGATTTGACCAATGCATCGGCGGAGACTGGCTTACTGCCGAAGTCTTCTGCTGTGAAACTATGGTTCGCTTGGCACAACATTCTCATCTAACGACGTTAGAAACCCTCAAGTTGGAATGGGGCAATTGAAGTGGCGCCCGGCCAGACCAATCCTTTGTTCTTATTTCGTAAACAACATTAACCGAACATGAACAGTGTATTCTCATTAGGTTCAAACAACTTTGCGCATACTGACCAAGTTGGATCGAACGAGACGTATATCGTTTGACGGAAACAAGGGGAACAAAATGGTCAAACCTGCCTTTGTGACTGAAGATCGCAGCCCTGAAATTGCGATGCGGACCTCTAGCAAATCTGCTGAAGAGCGCCTGCAAACCGCGATGAATTCGAGCAATAGCCGCTTCCCTCCTATCGAAAACGCACTGACAGAGATCACAAAAAACAAGCGGCTATCCGAGGCTCACCAAAACGTCTGAAGGAAATTCGGCTGCCCCCCGACAATTCTCGATTTTCGCCCTAAACATCTGAATTGTAACAGGAACCCGTCCCAGCTTGGGGCGGGGTTTTCTTGTTGCGCATCGCAATCATCAAGAGCTTGCGCCTATCAGGCCGACTGAATCTACCTTCCAACTTAGTATCCGAAAGGCTTATCGACGCTCCAGCTTTCAGTTCGTCCTGAAGTGGAGACTGGCGATTGCCGAGAAGCCTCAGGTCAAAGCCCCAGCAGCGCTTTAACCTGTTCCTCAACTGCATCCGTAACAGGCTTGTTGGCAGCGGCTTCCAGTGCCTCACGTTCGGCCAGATCTTGCTCTTCGACAAGTTCAGTCAACTCTTCCACCTCTTCAACGGCTTCATTGTATTCAATGGCTGCCTGTCTTTCGTCATTCAGAGTCTGGGCTTCATCAATCGAAGCGTCTAATTCGGCTTGGGCCTCTTCTAGCTGCGCTTCGATATCTGGATCACTACCGCCCGCATCCTCCAAAGCTTGTTCAAGTTCTGCGACCGTATCCTGGTTGGTTTGTACCTCACCTACTGCGACTTCCAAGTCATCCTCGATTTCTTGAACTGTCCGCTCTGGTTCTTCCAGCCCTTCAAGAAACTCCAACTGTTCTTCCAGTTCCTCCCGCAAAGGCTCTCCGGCCAGCACTGTGTCTCGGTACGTGGCAATTCTGCCAACCCGCGAATTGGGTGCTGCATTGGCCAGGGCCGTTGGGCTTGCATTGGCGGCGTTCAGTGCGCCCAACTCAGAGGGATGTGCACCAAGCAGCGCAGCCATACGATTGCCTTTTGCCCGGGCAACTGGGCGCTTGGACTCTTCTAAAATCACATTTTGGCGAACCGTTCTTTGCGCCTTGGTCTTTTGCGTTTGAAGGGTTGTCGTAGCAACCCTTGAGGTGGTTGCTGTATTGCGAGCTTTGCCTTTCCCGTTGAACAGATTTTTCAGAGAAAACCCTCCGCCTTTTTTCGTACCAGACCGCGCAGACTGCGATTTTGTTTTCCCCTGTCCGAATATCCCGGCCTTGGCCCCGCTACGGCTTTTGTCGGCCCCTTTCCCACGGCCACCATTCCCAGCCGAGCTGTTGTCTCCGCGATCTCCCTGGGCGCCGTTGCCATTCCCACCGCCGTTTCCATTGCCACCGCCATTCCCATTGCCGCCGCCGTTGCCATTCCCACCGCCATTACCGTTACCACCGCCGTTGCCGCCGCCATTACCGTTACCACCACCGTTTCCGCCGCCATTGCCGTTTCCACCGCCATTGCCGCCACCATTACCGTTACCCGGCTTGGCATAAGCAAAATCAGGAGCTGCGACGGTGGCTACAATGGCCGTGGACCCCAACAAGGCAATCGCGATCGTCGAAGCTTTAAGCAGTCCGCACTTGGTGGTTTTCATTTTCAATCTCCTCAAAACCTCCAGCAATGGCAATCAGCGCGCTGAGGTTGACCACGGTGTTTCGGCAGTCTGACTCGCAGTCGAATCAAAACCGTTGCCACTGATTTAACTTTAGGTCGCTTGAACGCAGGGCTAACTGCTTGTTCATCATCGGTTCATGTCTGGCCTAGTAGTCTTCGATGAAGGTGTTTGAGGGTGTTATGCAGGCCAAAGCGTTTTTTCTGGTTGCAGCTTTGCTGACTGTCTTGTCTGGTGGGCAAGCGGCGGCAGATGCACGCGAACTCAAACAGTCTGAACTGCGCATGGCGACGTTGTCAGGCAGTGCGATACGGCTGAACCGTGTGATCAAAGGCGTGAAAAAAGCATACGGCGGAACACCTGTTGATGCGCGCGCATTCAAAACAGACAAGATTTACTATCGTATCCTGGTCAAAAAGCCGGGCGGGAAAATCGTCAGCGTGATCGTGAACGCCGAAACCGGCACAGTCGTCTCGAACCGCTCAAGTACGGGGCGCGAGATTTCTGAAGCCGCACGCAATTCAACCAAATCCAAAAGCAACAACGCTCAGAGTGCCTCTACCACTCGTGGAAACAGTGCAGGCCGAAGCAATGCTGGCGGCAATGGTAACGGCAACGGCGGTGGCAATGGTAACGGCAACGGCGGTGGCAACGGTGGCGGCAATGGTGGCGGCAACGGTGGCGGCAACGGCGGTGGCAACGGTGGCGGCAATGGCGGTGGCAACGGTGGCGGCAATGGCGGTGGCAACGGTGGCGGCAACGGCGGTGGCAACGGTGGCGGCAATGGCGGTGGCAACGGTGGCGGTAATGGCGGTGGCAACGGTGGCGGTAATGGCGGTGGCAACGGTGGCGGCAAAAAATAAAGTGAAGATCACGCTGGTTTAGCTGTAGTCTCTGGATATGCGAATACTCCTTGCCGAAGACGAACCCCAGCTTTGTGAGCAAGTCAAAAAGCTATTGGGTGCGGAAGGTCGCGTGGTCGACGTGGCCAACAATGGTACAGATGCCCTGCATCTGGGGTCGACTGAACCGTACGACATGATCATCCTCGACATCGGCTTGCCTGAGCGTGACGGCATTTCGGTCCTGCGCGAATGGCGCAGCGCGGGCGTCAAGACACCGGTCTTGATCCTGACGGCCAGAGATGGCTGGAGCGAACGCGTCGACGGCTTGGATGCCGGCGCGGATGACTATATGACCAAGCCGTTCCATATGCCCGAATTGGCGGCACGTGTACGGGCCATCTTGCGACGTCAGAGCGGTCAATTGAACCCCGTGATAGAAATGGGAGATGTCTCTCTGGATACGCGGAACGGGCGGGTTGCCGTTGGGGGCATTCCTGTCGATTTGACCGCGCAGGAGGTCGCCGTTCTGACCTATCTGGCGCACAACATCGGTCGCATGGTGTCGCGTACTGAGCTGTCGGAACACATCTACGAATATGACGGCGACAGAGATTCCAACACGATTGCAGTATTTGTGACCCGCCTGCGCAAAAAGCTGGGCTCCGATTTGATTACAACCGTCCGGGGTCGCGGCTATATGATTGATTCCGCCTAATGCTCTCGTTGCGCCAACGGGCCTTACTCGGAGGTATCGCTTCGGGAGCGTTGTCCGTAGGCGTCGGTACGCTGATGGTGTTTTCCTACATCAATACGCGCGTTCTGGAGCAGTTCGACGCAACGCTACAAGACCGGCACACGCAGGTTGTTGTTGGCCTCAGCGCCACCACGGATGACCCTGAAACCCTGCGACGGTTGGTATTCGATCCTGCGTATAGCACGCCATATTCGGGGCGGTATTGGCAAGTAACGGACAGTACCGGCGCCATCTATACGTCTGCTTCACTCTTCGATGAAACGATCGCCGAGCCTCCGCGCGGAAATGACGAAACAATCATTTGGAACACCTCCGGTCCAGATAGCGAAGCCATTCGTGGCGTTTATCAAAAGATTACGTTCGAGGACGGAACCGAGTGGGGCGTAACTGTCGCCGAAAGCAGGAGCGAACTGATCAACGAACGCAGCGCTGCACAAAGATACCTGCTCCCGGTTTTCGGATTGGTTGGTTTGATCGGAGTGGCAAGTTCTCTTTTGCTGATGTCCGCCATTGTTGGCCCGCTCCGGAAGTTGCGCGCCGATGTCGCCCATCGCTGGGATCGAGGCGATGAACTGACTCCCGAAGACTACCCGGAAGAGGTTTCGCCCTTGGTGGAAGATCTCAACAAACTGCTGCATCGAAACCGCGAGATTGTCTCTGGTTCGCGAAGACAAGCGGCGGATCTGGCGCATGCCCTCAAGACGCCGACGGCTATCTTACGAAACGAATTGGCGGAACTGGCAGACGCAGGAGCACATACGGAGCCTGCGGAAGAAGCGCTAACTCGAATTGACGCCCAGCTTAGCCGTTCACTCGCGCGCATGCGTGCATCAAACACCGGAGAGTTAACACATTCCAGGACAGACCTGACGAATTCGGTCGAACGACTGTCCCGGCTATTCTCGGTCATGGCCGAACGCGAGGGGAAGACGCTCGTTTCGAATTGCGAGGCTGGTCTTCAAGTTCGAATGGACCCCCAGGACATCGAGGAAGTGATTGGAAACCTCCTCGACAACGCTCTCAAGTGGAGCCGGACGACACTCCAAATCACCGCGAGGCGCTGTGACAGCGGCATCGAACTTTGCGTTGAAGATGACGGGCCCGGTATTTCGGATGGTGCCCGAGAGGAAGTCCTTCGTTCAGGCAGTCGGCTGGACACCTCTGTTAAGGGAACAGGTTTGGGACTGTCTATTTCCGTTGACTTATTGAATGCCTACGGTGGGTCGCTGGAACTCAGAACATCGAAACGCTTAGGTGGCTTGGCCGCCGAAGTGAAGATTAAAGCTTGAGAAAACCGAACTGTTCTATTCCGCTGAACGTCACGGCGTAGCTCCAGCTTGTTTGCAATCCATCTTCTGGATTAGCAACAATGCCGAATCGGTCGTTGGTGCGCGCGGCGAAAGCACTCTTTGTCCGCGAAGCCGGAATTGCAAAGTAATGTTTTTAATGCCCGCTTTAGGGTGACTGTGGTCCTTTGGAGAAATAATGCTGATGGCAGCAATGTCCGTTTGGCGATCACTAAAGCATGCATAAGCGAATGATCAGGTTACTGCCTTCAATGTTCAAACCGCTGAAGCTGGCTCGCCGCCAGATTGATCGCAAAGCTCGTATCATACGAACGACTGGTTTTTGAGTGCGTGGTTGTGCTCGAGGTCAAAATTGGCCTCTACTTGGTGAATGGTCACGGTAAGTACACTGCAAATTCAGGCGAGGTAATTTCGCCACTGGGGGTAGCATTGGGGGTATCATGCGGTTTGTGCATAAATTTTTTAATTTAGAAATATATACTTAACATCTATTTTGCATTCCGTGTGGGGCACCACAGCATCCGCTAAAACATTGTAAATCATCAACTTTATCTCAGGATGGAGCCACCGCAGAACGTGGCGGAGAACAAAACTGCACCCCACTCATTTGTCAAAGAGGGCGTTTTCTACTTTGTGCGGATAGTCCCGAAGGATCTGAAGCAACTTGACACGTCGTCGAAATCTCACACTTACTGAGAACCAGATCAGCTTCAGTGGCAGCATCAAGGGCTACAAGAGCTGCACAACAGCTTGACGAATAATGGTATCACCTTCGGGTCAAGGACAGCGACTTACCGGGCAAACACATGCTTCGAGTGGCGCAAAACGCCAATGCCGCTCCGGTGACGTTCGTTGCGTTTTCCACTATGCGGGAGACGGTCAAGCTATCGAAGGCTGGGCCAACTATCTTCGACTGAAGGGCCATGCCCAAGTGCCTGTAGGACCGCGTTACGTAGAGGCCCTTGGTGATGGCGCAGAGTGCTGCAACCGTCAGATCACAGCCCATCGCAGTCACCATGTGCCACCGCTCCGCCAGCTGATCTTGCGTCATGTTTGGTATATCAACCTCATTTGCTCACTGCGGCACGAGGAAGTTCGATCCGCTTCTATTAAACAAAGTAAGGGTTCTGAGTTCAGAAATCTGTGGCCACCGCCAATAAAGATGTGACACATCCGCAAAATGTCTGACCTCGCTACCTTGAACGCACGGGAATCGGCGTCTGCAAATGGTCCGAAAGCTGACGTTAAATAAAACACTTGGAAGAGGGCTTCGAACCCAGGGCAGACTAAGTGAATTTCAATCTTAATCTAATACCAATCATCCCTGAGTTGTGTACCAGATAGGCGACGTATAAGCCCTTTCTTGTATCGACCAAGGGGCTTCGTCAGGGATTTCTGTCCCGAACACCTTGGCATCGTATGTCGTCCAGCGCGGCGTTGGTATGGCCAGCACTCTGACGTAGTAGAACGCGCTTTGCGTCGGGTCGTAGTCCGGGTCTTCCCAATATCCGACGAGAATTGCCTCGCCGATGTCATTTGTCCAAGACGCGTTTTCTACATCCACCGTATTGCCGACCGGGCCGTCACACGCCTCGTTTACAAGTTCACGCTCGCCGCAAGCAACATCATAAATACGTTCCGACGTTGTGCCGTCACTGTTCAGCCAGCCTTTGACAATCTGAATACGGTCGAGGTTGGCCCCATCGGGGTCGCGGAGAGCACGGATGAGAAATCGCGGAGATCGACCATCTCTATCCACTGGCAAATCCGCCCCCATAGGGACGCCATTTTCGTATCCATACGCGGCAAAATCCGCACGTGGCAGGTCGGTTTCGTCGAATTCATATCCGGCAAAAACGCGAACACGCATGCGCGGCCCCGTGGTTGCATAGACTTCTTTCCGAGCAAAAGCATCCCAAATGGCCTCGCGGTTGTTTTCCCTTGCCCAAACGGCCGCCAAACCCGACGCCGAAGTCTGCCATGCATATTGTGCAACACTCTCGTCACCACCAATACCGCCGACGACTTCTTCAAATCGGATCGGGTCAGCAGTAGGTTCAACAGCCGCGACTTTCCCGAAGAAATTGTCCTCGCCAACCGTGGACAGCGATGTATGAGCGTCAGTTGAGCCGATCACGCCAAACTTGAACGGGTTTGTCCCAGTTTCCGCCTCGTATCCTAGTCCACGACGCAATGCCGCGCGTGCATACTCGCGTGGAAGCATCTCCGGTGTCTTGGGCTCTGGTCCAAGTTGTCCTTTGTCCCACGTTTCGAAGTCGGCAAATTCATCGTCTGGTGACAGCATGGGATGCGCTTCGCCGTCACCTTTCATTTGTGTGATTTCGTAGATCGGTTCCCATTTGGCACGCTGTTTGAAGTACTCAACATCGAACGGCTCACCAGACAAGCGCACTTCGTCGAACATCAACCCGTTGGACAAATTGCCATTGTGCGGGATCGCGAGCAGCTTTTGGCCTGTTGTCTCTTCGGCTTGTTCCATCCATGCCCAAAGGTCTTCGGGGTCGAAGCTGTCAAAGTTCGAGAACGGGATGATCTTGTCAGCGCCCTCTTTGCCACCATTGAATATGACATTCCTGTGCAGGTTGTTCCGCTGTGGGTTTGAGGTCCACTCGAACCCAATAAGCGCAGTAAACAAACCCGGTTGATTGTGTGCCTCTGCGGCAGAGGTAATGTTGCTCCACGCTGTTTGGTAAATCTCCTGATAATCCGCCAAGGGGTCTGTGCCAGTGGACTTGGCTTGGCTCCAAATCGACCATGCGCCGACGGGATCACCGGCCTCGACAGCCGCGTTCAATTGCTGGCCAAACTCTGTAGAGAGCAACGTGGCATCTTTGGCTGAAAGCAGCGGCGCGAGACCAAGGTTCTCGGCGTGATCGGCAATAACCAAAAAATCCAATGGTCGGCGCAACCTCGCTTCGACGCCGGTACTAGAAGTCACGACTTCGCCTTTGGCAAATCTGTACGCTTCATCAGGGCCAAGTACATTTCCGATCATACCGGCATCGGCAGAGTATGATGTATGCAAATGGGTGTCGCCGAAAAAGACCTGATTAGGGAAGTTTTGTTGTGGGTAAGGGGAATACTCTCTGTCGCCGGGTTGAGTGTTTGGGATGTCCTCGGCATGCGCGGCAGCAGTAAACGCAACAGTCAAAATAGATGATAAACGGAACATTTCCTGACCTCTTATTTTGTTCAGAGCTTACAACGCTCAATACAAGTAACCCTGACGCAATATCTAAACTGTTTTCGCCTAGCATAGCTGCCGCCAAAGAAAACTCTGCCAATGATGGCTGCGAGCCCAAAGTACTGTTCAAGCAATAACTAAAGCATACGACCGCACCTAAGTCTCAAATAGAAATGGTATTTTAAGTAGGTTTGCTTGAGAAGGCCGGAGTTCCATCATTTTTGGCAGTTCGACGACGCGCAATCTCCTGTCGAATTAGATCTATGTGCAAACGCGCATCATATGCTCCCTGGCGGTATGCGAGAGGCAGGTTCAGATTTGCAAGGGCGGTGTCCACGTCTTCGATATTTTTGGCGACCTCTTCTACTTCAGTTGAGGTCTGTGCCTTGCCGAGTTCCTCCTCAAGCGCAGCGATGCGCTGATAAAAACGCCAGACCCGGCGCTTTTGAAACCACACGTAACTGGACGGTACGATCCGCAGAAACGGTACTAAGAACAACAAAGGCAACAGCAATAACAATACGCTGCCAAACTGCGCAGCGATCCAATATGGCAGGACGCCATGCAAAAAGTTTGGCCCAGAGTTTATAAGTTCTGTGGCAATCTTGTTTAATGTTACAGGTGGCGAAGCCGTGTTTGGATACTCGCGCGCACTTTGCAAAATATTAGGTTCGCTATGAATGTTCTTTGCTGCATTTACTAACCTATCGGTCACTGCAGGGTGCAGATCGGATGCGGCGATAAGTGAAGCTCGCAATGCTAAGATCTTAACATCCTCTGGTGGTCTCGGAGGGTCGAGTGTGATTGATCCTGCCGGCACAGTTACCGAATTCGCTCCGGAAAGTTTCAATGCAAGGGCGTCGACCAAAGCCATAGGGACGAAAATGATCTCTGGATCAAAAATTGCATCCATAAGGTAAGGTGCATCGAGTGGAGCGACAAACAACGCTGCATCCGCTTCGTTGGCATACAATGCCTTTATCGCATCATGCCCCCCGACATCGACGAGGTCTATGCCGACATTTTGCAACCCAGCAGCCTCAATTAGCGCTAAAGCGGCGGCGCGAGTACCAGACGCCTGAGATCCTGCAGCTAAGCGTATGTCTCCCCATTCTCCTGCATTAGCTCCGACTGGACTGGACTTTCCGCGGAACACCACCATGGGTTCAAGAAAAATGGCACCCAGAGACTGTAAGCTTTCGTCCTGAGGGAGTTCGAGGCCGCCTTGTACAAATGCGGCATCCACTTCGCCAGAAACAAGTCTCTGAATATTCTCAACGGACCCTTCGGTTTCTACTAAAACTACCTGAATGCCGTCACGTGCAAGTTCTGCTTTGTAGAGTTGTCCAACTTGCCAATATCCCCCGCCGTTTATGCCAGCAGCTAGCTTAATACTGTTGGGCGGCTTCAAGCCAAAGATCAGGAAAACAAGCAAACCGACAAATATAAGCGGAAAGAGAATGAATAGAGCTAAGCGCATTTATTCTCACATTCAGATGATCGGAATCGATAATTCGTTCTCATTTGATAGCAATCTTTTTACCACCGAGAAACCGATCACAGTGAGTAGCACTCGAAAGTTCGAGTTCTTCGGTTCACGTATCCCGACATATTTAGTGGGTGCGCAAAAAACCAAGTGCGCTTGAAGGAGTTTGAAATCAAAAACTGGCTGTCGCAGCAAAGCGCAGAGCTTAAGCGCCACTATCAATCCAAATACTACTCGACCGGTGACCAATTCGTGCCTGGATCATAGGCAGAAATTTCAGCTGTAATACTGAGTGTCTCCGGGCCAAAATCTGCCTCGTAGACTATGCCGTTTTCGCCAACCAGAAAGGAATGGATGCCAGTTTCTCCATAGTCTGCCGGTATTGCCAGCAAGGCATGTCCTGCAACAAAGTGATCCCCGACAAAATAAGAGTAGGCACCCCCCGGAGCGTTAGGGCCCTGCTCTTGCAGGATTGTGTAATAATAGCCAAGAAACGGTTCGGCTTCATAGTCAACCTGACCGTCACTCCACCCCGAAGCTGCGGCGCGGGCAAGCGCTGCACCGACAAAGCTGTCTTTTCCAGGCCAGAAGAGTCCGTTTTGCTCTTCCGGATCTGAAATGATCGTCTGAGCGAATTCCATAACGCCATTCCCGTTATGATCCACAAGCCGGAAAGCTGCCTGCAGATCGACATAGGCCTCAAGCAATTCGATCACTTCCAACTCATTCAAACCTATTTCGCGGGCTGAAAGCTCTTCGATCCCTGCTTCCAGGTCAAAGCGCCAACCGTCATCTGTACGCAGAATTGGAATTGGAAAAGGCCAACTGTCTTCACCCAGGAGAAGTACAACCCCTTCATCCTCAGGCTGAAAGCGATACCCTTCAGCGTACATGCTTAGCACTTCCTGCCTTCTTTCTTGGTCTTCCGCCGGATCGCCCGTTCCCACCAAATCTTCGGCCTCAGGACCAAAAATTTCGAGCATCTTGCTCTGATCATTGGCCTTCAACGCACCAACAAAAGCATCCAGTGCGGATTGCGGGGTATCAAAGCTGGCTCCGCCAGAGAGGGCCGGGCTTGCAGTCCCGGCGAGCAACAAAATTGTCAATACTGATCTACGCACCTTACCGTCTCCGCTTGCCTTTAGCTGCATGTCCACGCTTGGATGCGCTTTGCGTTCTGCTACCGGACGCTTTTTTCTTCATCGCTTGCCCTTTGGATGCCTTGGGCTTGCCCTGCGCCGATACGGCCTTCTTCGCCAACGGCTTCTTCGCAGTCTGCGGTCTTTGTGCGACTGGCTTTTTCGTAGCATCTGGACGTTTGGTGCGATCAATAGCCTGTTGCTTTGCGGCGACCTTGTCCCGATTAGCGTTGCCACGGTTCACCAAAGCGCCGCCTGCTACAGCCCCTGCACCGACCGCAGCCGCGGCCGCCCCGCGGTCCCTGCTAATATCTGCAGCACCAGATTCTCGGCTCAACTTTGCACGCAGCTCATCGGTGCGACCGTCAGGACGGTTAACCGGCAAGTCGCCACGGCCACCTTCAGGTCTTTTGTGGTCCGCTATTTTGTTCCGGGCCTCCTGTTGCCGGTCAGGATCGGGATTCCATCCGATATTCGTTCGGTCACCGAAATCTATATCATTGCCAATATTGACGTTGCCATCTACGTCAATATCGATGTCTGGATTTCTATAAATTGGACCACCGCCCCAGCCACCACAATTTCGGCACCCCCAATAGTCGTACCAATCATCGTCGTCGTCAAAAATCTCGTCGATCAGGGCAACAGTGCCAAAAGTCAGTAATGCGGCGCCCACAACATCCCCGGGTGACGGGCCAGTATAAACTGTCTCGGGATTGTATTGTGGGACGTATACTGTTTCGGGCTCTGTCGGTGTAATTATCACTGTGTCGTCGTCAGATACTTCGACAGTTTGCTCGGGCCCCGAGATAAGAGCGCCGCTGTCAATTGCCTGATCCCGCATGACCTGCACCGCATCCAACACATCATCGGACTGTGCCAACATGGCTGTACCGACTGTCTCGGTCCAGTCAATATGGGTGGCCATCTGACCAACAATTTCCGGGAATGCCGTCGCCAACACACTGACGGAAGGATCCCATCCCATTGCTTCGATTTCCAGCCCAAGCTCAACAGGGTCGCGATCGGCGTTGTCCAGCAGATACCGTTCAGCCTTAACAATTTCCAACGGCTGGGTGGCCGCGACAAATATCTGTATGAGAAGCGTGTCGGGATAAAGAGCAACCGGGGCGACCAATGTCTGCAACTCAGCGTCAGTTAGCAGGCTGGACGAGGTCGCCGAGATATCATCTTTTGCCGCTACATCTTCGGACGACTCTTGCGCTAACGCGGAAGTAGATACGCAAATACCGAATGCAATTAATAGAAACCTAAACATATTGCGATCCTTCGATTTCTTGAAGGATCACCTAAGACTGCGATTCTGGCAACCAATCAGTCAAATAGACGGTTGTGGGATATTTATCGGCCCCCAGCCAAGTTTGAGCGAGTGTCGGCCTTGGGCTCGAATTGGACATTTGACACAAATACCTCGAATGACAGCTTTGCGAACAAAGCGGGCGTTCGCTGCGGACGCGAGAACTTGATTTGGCAGAACTAGCAGTCTGCGGGACGGCTGTTACGGTACGTGTCAGTTCAAATGTCATTGAACGGCCCCGTAGAAAGTCGTTCCAAAACACACCGCTGCACCAAAGCTTTGCTTTGGTATATTTCTATCATTTTTTGTCAAAACTGGCGCAATTAGCTTTCTTAAACAACAGTCTCGCGGAATTCTGTTCTGCGTCGCCAAGCCCCTTCATCTGCAGTGTTGAAGAAATTACAAGTTTGTCGCGGGGTCATTAAAAAATTAGGCTATAAGCTAAGAGCAAGCATTTAAAAGTCATCGCTGTAAATCGTTAGGCAGCTCTTCACTCCACTTTCTTAGCTCATCGAGGAATCCAAGGGCTGTGCTGCCAAACTCGGTGATGGAATATTGAACCGAAACAGGGGAAGTATCCATCACTTGTCTTGCAACCAAACCCTGCTCCTCAAGTTGGCGTAATCTCTCAGCGATCATCTTCTTACTAGCCCCACCGATCATACGCGATAGATCGTTAAAACGCACGGGACCATCTTTGAGGTGCCACAAAATCGAGCCGGTCCATTTTCCGCCAATGATCCGCATACCTCTTTCGATTGCGCATGGCTCCAGACAAGCCTCCGAGACCTGTCGACGGCGTTTGGCGTCCTCTTCAATCCGCGCTCGCATTGTCATCCTTCCGCCCAGATAACTAGGTTACCAAAAGTATACTGGTTGATTTCTCATACCTATACTCTCAAATGCTCTCTGAACCCGGCGAAAGTCAAGGGTTCAGAGACTGCACAAATAGGATATGGACATGAGCAAAATCCTGATCGTGAATGGCACCCAGCCCTACGAATTCGCCCCCGGACAGTTGAATGCAAGCCTCCTTGAACGTGCACGGAATACGCTGACAGCAATGGGGCACGACGTGCGCGTGACCACTGTCGCTGATGGATATGACGCGAATGCAGAGGTCGACACGCACCTGTGGGCCGATACAGTCATCATGCAGTTCCCGGTGAGCTGGATGGGCGTTCCGTGGATTTTCAAGAAATACATCGATGAGGTGTACACGACCGGTATGGACGGCCGCTTGTGTGCAGGTGACGGCCGAACGACCGACGCGCCCAAAGTCAATTACGGTACCGGCGGCACGCTAAACGGTAAGAAATACATGCTGTCAGTTACCTTCAACGCCCCGAAAGAAGCGTTCGATGACGAGTCCGAGCCTTTCTTTGCGGGCGCCAGCGTCGACGACCTGCTAGCGCCGATGCACCTGAACGCAAAGTTCTTTGCCATGCAGCCCCTTACGACTTTTGCTGCATTCGATGTTATGAAGAACCCGGAAATCGAGGCCGATTTTGCTCGATTTGACGCACATCTGAAAACCACATTTGCGGAGGTTGAACATGTCCCAGCCTGATATTCACCTGTATACCGCAGGCACGATGAACGGCTACAAACCGGTCATTTTTCTGGAAGAGGCAGGTATCGCCTACGACCTGACCCATATCAACTTTTCCAAACACGAGCAGAAGGCGCCGGACTATTTAGCGCTTAATCCGAACGGAAAGATCCCAACGATTGAGGACCGTTCGGAAGGCCGCACGATCTTCGAATCCGGCGCGATCCTGTGGCATCTGGCCGAGAAATACGGAAAATTCCTGCCTTCGGACCCGGCCAAGCGGTCCGAGGTAATGCAGTGGATGCTGTTTCAGGTCGGTCACGTCGGGCCGATGATGGGTCAAGCGATGTATTTCCAGCACATCGCTGCGCCTAATGGCCATGAAGAGCCCTTTTCAATCCGTCGCTACGTGGACGAAAGCCGCCGGTTGATGGAGGTGATGAATACGCGTCTGGACGGGCGGGACTGGATCGCAGCGGACGAATACACCATTGCCGACATGATGCTGTACCCGTGGGCGCGTGCTTATGTCTGGGCACGGGTGGATGTGTCGGACCTACCGCATCTGAACGCCTGGTTCGACCGTATGGATGCGCGACCTGCCGTCCAGCGAGCGCTGACCATCCCCAAGGCTAACCCACAGTTCTGGGATGCTGACGCAGATTCCAGCGCCTTTGCCAAGGAAAACGCGGCGCGTTTTTCCGGCGACGTGAAAGGAACCTGAGCCGTGCAAGCTGCTCTGCCTATTCGCGTCGATATCGTGTCAGACGTTGTTTGTCCTTGGTGTGTGATCGGCTATCACCAACTTGCCAAAGCCGCGCGCGACACTCAGACCGAACTGGATATCCATTGGCATCCATTCGAGTTGAATCCGCAGATGGCCGAGGGTGGTGAGAACCTGCGCGAACACTTGGCATCGAAATACGGGACGACGTTGGAAGGGTCGATCAAGGCACGAGCCCGCCTGACCGAGATGGGCGCGGCACTGGGGTTCACGTTCAATTACGCCGATGACATGCGGATGTATAACACCTTCCGTGCGCATCAATTGATTGACTGGGCCACCGAGCAAGGCAACGGCCATGAAATGAAGCAGGCCCTTTTTTCGGCGTTCTTTACACGCCGCGAAAACGTCTCGGACATACAGGTTCTGGCAAATGCGGCTGCTGGCATCGGGCTGAACCGCGCGGATGCGTTGGACATGTTGCAAAGCCAAGATCGGGCCAATCACGTGCGCCAGAAAGAGCAATTCTGGATCAGCCGAGGAGTTCAGGGTGTGCCCGCAATGGTGTTCGACAAACGTCACCTTGTGACCGGCGCGCAGGGCGAGGAAAACTACGCCCGCATCCTGCTGCATCTACGAGACGACAGGGCCGCGTGACATCCGTGAATACCGGGCACTGCCAGCGCAATAAACCCACGATCGAACAGGTATTGCCTGGCATGCCATCGCTGAACAACCATTGTGGGGGTTGCATGACGAAAGTCTCCGCGACAACCTTCATCTTATAGTGAAACTCAATCTGGGTGGCCGCTTGTCGGCCACCACAGCCTTTCAACCCTGAAGAGTTCCCAATTTATGGCATTGCATGACCACCCCATGTGGCGAAAGCCCCAACATCACCAGGACCTTGACCATGCACATGATCATGTCCACTGGGCCGAGCTGTTCTACGACCTGATCCATGTCGTGACGATCTTTCTGCTGGGCAATTACTTGTCGCATCATCTCGATCTGCATGGATTTCTTGTGTTCGCTGGTATCTTCATCACGCTCTGGTACGCGTGGGGCGAACTCAGCATATTCAACTCGATCTTCGTCAGCACCGATTTCTGGCACCGGCTGATTATGGCCGTGATGATCTGCACGGTGATGTTCATGGCAGCGGCGATCCCGGCTATTGACGGCAAGGGTTGGGTTTTCTTCGCGTTAGGATTTGCAGCGAACAGGGCCATGCTCGCGGCGCTGTACTATCGCGCCCGGCGGGCCAATTCATCTGGCGAGTCCATGTCGACGGCCCAGATCCGGAATTTTTCGGTTTTTGCGGTGATCTTTGCCATCACGGCATTTCTGCCAACACCCTTGGCCTATTGGGTGTTTGCTGCCGCAATGGTGGCCACGCAGGCGATGTACATGATCCCAGGCCTCACTGTATTGCGCTTCGAACGTTTCGTCCCGCGCCTTGGCCATATGGCGGAACGGTTTGCTCTGCTGACACTGATCGTTCTGGGCGAAGGGTTCTTCAAACTCGTCGTAACTTTGTCCGAGAAAGGCATCTACAAAGTCTCACTTGATGTGCTTGTTAATTTCGTCATCGGTGGCGTTTCGATGTTCGTCATGTGCTGGATTTATTTTGACTTTGTCGGCAACGCCAAGCCCAACGACAAGAAGGTGTCGACATTGGTCATCTGGTGGCTTGCGCATCTGATCTTGATGTTATGCGGCGTCATGGTAGGCGTGGCCCTAGCTGCCGAGGTCAAAGTCGGTTTTTGGGAGCCATACCCGACCGAATATGCCGCCATTGGCTGTTTCGGCCTTGCAGGATATATCGCCATGCTTTGGGTGCTCCAGAACGTTATTGAACACCGTCTTGCATCGGACTTTGGGCGCTGGGATGTGCGGGTATTTGGGATCGTTCTGGCTATTGCCTGTTTCTTTATCGTCCCCCATGTTCCCTCGTTGGTTGGCAATCTGATCTGGGGCACAGCCTTGCTATCGCAAATCGCGATCCCCCTGACGCGCGCCTGGACGCAGTTTCGGCATGAGTGAGGCAGTTACAAAGTCGGGCTATCTAAAAAGGAAAGTCTATTGGTGGCTCGAGCGCCCGGACAGGGCGGCCACCGGTCCATGGTTGCTTGAAATAGCTCTAATTGCCCTCATCACACTGAACGTGGCCGCCGTTATCCTGGAGACGGTCGACTCCATATATACCCGTTGGGGCCTAGCGCTGAACCTCTTTGAGGGTTTTTCTCTATTCGTATTCGTGGTCGAATACGCGGCAAGGCTGTGGGTCGCCACCGAAAATCCAAGTTACAAAACGCGCGCTGCCTGGGCCGTCTCCCCGATCGCCATCATCGATTTATTAGCGATTTTACCTGCGCTGCTCTATTTGATCTTCCCGGTTGATCTGCGTCTGTTGCGGACCTTCCGCATGTTGCGGCTCCTCAAACTCACGCGGTACTCGCCTGCACTCGGAATGCTGCTCGCTGTGTTTGAGGAAGAGGCCGGCGCCTTTTTTGCAGGTTTTTTCATCCTGATGGTGATGCTGATCTTTGCTGCCAGCGGTGCCTGGCTGGCAGAGCACGAGGCGCAACCGGAGGCATTCGGATCGATCCCAGCGGCGATGTGGTGGGCGATGGCAACGCTTACGACCGTTGGTTATGGCGACGTGACGCCCGTGACAGTTGCCGGTAAGATCTTCGGCGCTGCGATTACGGTGATTGGCATTGGGATGGCCGCATTGCCCGCAGGGATCATTGCCAGCGGCCTGAACGACCAGTTGCACCGCCGACGGGCCAGCCTGGAACGTGAATTTCGAAAGGCCCTGGAAGACGGCGATATCTGCGACGCGGACGAAGCCGTTATTGAAGCCGTTCGCAAGCAATTGGGTCTCTCGCGTCGCGCTGCCGATCATATCCGAAACCGCGTGCATGCTGAGACCATGTCACAGGCCGATCACTGCCCTACCTGCGGGCAAACTGTGCAAAAGGCCAAGCCCCAAGCGTGAGCAATTGGCCTGCCACGGATCAAGTGCCGAGCTCCCAACTGGATTACAGCAGATCTGTGAAAATGTGGGATTTCGAATAGAGTGTTTCGCGTGCTTGGGTGTTTCACCGCTGTCCTACGCGATCTGTGTTGTCGACGGCATCCACACAACTTGCTGTCGATTGCACGATGGAACAGAACAAGCTTTCTCAGGTTTTTGCGAGTTCAAGCCGGGGGCGAATGACCCAAGCCTGCTTTGGCTGCAATAGCCGCTTCTGTACCAACAGCCGTCCCTTGTTCCAGGGGCGCGACGTGTTGCGAAAACGGGAACTTGGTTTTTGAACATTGTGGAACCTACATCCATTCCCGTCCTTCCCAAAAATCGGCAAGGTGCCAATGGCTGTAGTCTGGTTGCTGCTCGCGTGCCTTCCCTTCGCGCAAAGTCGCCCATGATCGCTGAAATGAAAGCCAGAAGAGCTGCCGATCAGCTCGATTAATACTGGTACCACCTGAGGTGTCGTGACGCAGAACTTGCGGGGAAGCACATGCTGAAGCTTCAAAATGCAGCGGGAGCCGACCACTCTGAACTGCTGCTTGTTGCCTCTTTGTCATCTGTTCTTTTGTCTGAGGTCGTGGGGATTTACCTGCGGTTGAAGCGTATAGGCCGCCCTGTGACTTAAGAAAAACCGCAGAACCTAACCCATAAATCCACGCGGTGTTTGGTCACAGCTTTCCCATAGATCTGCATGCCACAGAGAACCCCAGGAACAAAGGGTCCTCTGACACAGTTGCTAAACACAAAAACAGTTTACTCCCAGCTTCCAGAAGTCGAGCGCCAAGTCTTGGCTTCGGCATCCCAAACACTGGCGCTGACGCATGGCGTCGGATTTATTCCCTCGCAATCGGATCCATGGACGTCCGCGATGACAATGCGTTGGCGCCCAAAGTCAACGACCGACCAGCCTTGGTTGAGCAAGGAATGCACCTCTTCGCTAATCCAAAAGTGCGACATGCATCCGCCGGTACTACAGTAAAGGGATGCGGCGCTCGAACACGCAAAACCAGACTCATTCAGAACCCAGTCGCGTTGTAGATCTCCGTCGAGATCGACCCTTTCAACCGCGCCCCAGGCTATGTCAAACTGACCGTCGTTGAACTCCGCGCAGGCTCGTGCCGCCAGATCAACCTTCGCCTGCAAACCGGGCGGAAGTTGCGATACATCAGCCGCGACAGCTGGTGAGGTCCAAACTAGTCCCGAAACAAGTACGATCCCGAAAACCAAATACTTCAGCTGGTGCACTATTGGGGAAGCTGGTTGGAAGGCGGCGTCAATTGCATTGATCATATCTGAAGTCCCCGTATTCCAGCCAGTTTTTCGCGCCTTCGTTAAAAATCAGAAATTCGGACCTGTCTTCCCCAAGCAGGGCGACGACAAATCCGGCGGGCGGCACAGAGTTTCCGAAGTAACTGTAGGCTGTCATGGCTCTGATCGACTCGCCGTTGACCGTTACTCGCGCGTCCCACTCCCCCTCTGGATTGTCCAGAATTACATATTCGATCTGGCGTTTTATCGCTCCGCCACCACAATAGACAATGCCTTCGGGTGCTTCGTAGGAACCCCCCTGGCGAGCACCTGAATCGCAGGCGGAACGAAGGGACCGAATTGCCGTGCCGGAACCCTTCAAGTCAAAGATTCCGTAGCTGACATCTTGATCAATCATCGACAGATTAACCGATGCATTGGCCGCAAGCTGGTCCAGTACAAAACCATAGTCCTCTTGACTATTGAAACTGACCTCGACGAGATAGTTTTCGACGATCTGCACGGCAGCGTTTTCTGCGCCAACCTGAAATGCCCCAACTTCGGTGGTGCCGTCCTTAAAGAAACGAATGGAAAGCCCCTGCTTCTGCACACTGTCCTGGCTGTCCTCGTATCCAGCCGGAGCAAAGCGAATACGGTCACACTGAAGTTCCAGCGTTATGTTTCCTGTCTGAATAAACGCATTGGGACTAGGCCCGGAACTGAACGACCACTCCGCCGATGCTGTGGTTGCCATTGCCATCATCAGCGCTCCAACGGAAATCGGCTTGAAATTCATTCTTTCTCTCTCCACGGCGTTGCATTTGGCTCTTTCTTTCAGCAGAGCTTCGAGCCCACCGCCCGGGCAACCAGATCAGGAAACAGGTGCGCCGTATTCGTTTGCGCCTTCTTGAGAAGGGCGCGTTAGCCACCAGATCATCAGGATGGACAGAACCAATTGAAGAATTGAGAAAACAACAATGCCGGTTGCGCCCAAGACTGCCGCAGGTCCTCGTAGTGTATCGGGGTTTTCCGTTCCTTGCTCCAATACCGAGAAGAACGCCACCCCACCCAGCATAACAAAAAGCGTTGTAATGCTAAGCGCCATCGGCAGCAGCAAGTACCAGCCAGGTCGCCCTGTATCATGCAGCCTCCGCCAACCGGCGGCTAGCATGGGAATAAGAACGGCCAGTTGGAAAACAGAGGACAAAACCCGAGATCCCTGCCCCGTTTCGGGATTGGTCCCGAATATGATCGTATCCAGCACAGCTAATACGGCACTCACGAGAACCACGAACAAGAAGAACCACCAGTATTCTGATCGTAAAGCCCGACCAGAGAACTGGAAGTATTTCGAAAAACACGTTTTTACTGCTTCAACGAATCCCATGTTTTTGTCCCTTCGTCGTTGCTTGGCGGCGTCAAAAACGCTTGGCCGCGTAGGGAACACTCGCTTTTGCGAAAATCCCCACATTCTTTTTGTTTGAAAGCAAAAGCCTTTCGCACGAAAGCCTAGAGAAATTTACGCGCGGAAAAAATATTGATTTATGAAAAATTAGATTCAAATATGAGAATTCGACGCAACTTTATTTTACCTCCGTTGTTGTCGCTGTCGCCCGATTTACCGGGCCCTTCCGACTGTCGGAGTGAGTGCTGGCAGTCGGAAGGCGTTTTCAATGATTGAGCGTTGGGAGAACGCGATGCTAAGACTCAAAATACTAGCTCTTCTTCCAACATTCGCTCCAGCTTTTTCCAGTGCGGTCACGCGTTGTTGGCAGTGCATGCGATCAACGCAATATTGTTCTGCCGGCCAAACCTTGAATGGCGAGTCTTTTGGGAACGGCAGTCACCAGTTCGAGGTATGCACTATTGGCCGCTTAGGCGCTGGAGCTTCAAAACGTCGCCTCTAATTCAATTGAGATCAAAGAACCCAGAGGGAGAAAAAAATGACCAACAAGATGGTGATGGTTGCAGGCACGACATGTTTCGCACTGCTTGCGGCCTGCGACGATACAGGTACATCAAGCGCGTCTGCCGAGCTCACGCCCGCTCAGCAAGCGTGTTTGCGAGACGTGGCCAATACAACGAACAATTCGCAAGTCGTTGTGCTGTCGTCTGCGTTTAGCGAGGCGGGAACCCAGGTCACTGTCGGCGTTGGCGAAGATCGTGCCCCATGGAACTGTATTGCTTACAGTGATGGCGCCACAGCCGGTATCGAGTTCCTGGGCGACGAAGGCGCATTGTGACCTGCTTGGTGCGTGGCTGAACACGGCCGCGCAGCACTGGCTCGCTCATCGGAAAGCTCGACTTGGTTTGTAGAATAGCCACTATCGTATTCGCGATCCTTTACCTGTTGGCGTTGATTGCGTTCATGACGGGTACATTTGGTTGGTTGGGGCAAGAAAAAGACCCTTTGTCCGGGGTGTTCCTTTTGCCGTTGGGATTGCCTTGGATACTTCTAGCGGACTTGGTCTCGGAGTCGACCAAACCGTGGTTGGCGGTGCTCGCACCGGTTTTCAACCTTTTAGCGCTGGTCTTGATTTGCAAATGGGTACGCAGTTTGCGGCAGTAGTGAACGCCGAACGCATTCTCACCAAAAGGGAGGAAAACATGGGAAAAGTGATCTTGGGTATCGTGATCGGGCTCGTCCTCGGCGTGGTTGGGGCGATGACCTTGGGTGGAGGTGCCGCGATGGGTGTTGGCGTTGCGACAGGCTTGTCCGCCGGTGTCTGCTCTACATTGAAAGGCGCACAAGCCGAGAATCTGATCACCGCCGAGCAAGCGGATCAGATCCTCAATCGCGTGAATTCCGAGATGGCATCACTGCAAGGAATTGAAACGACGGACGAGATCGTCGGCAGCGCACAGGCATGCGATGAGTTTCTGTCCAAGTTGCAGGAAGCGAAATGAAGTTCCGCTTTGTACAGAAGAACACTGTAAGGATTAGCCAACAGGGGACAATCTGATGAAACTCCGTTTACTGAACCTCCTCACACCCATGTTTGCAATTTCGGGCACAGCTGCTCTTGCAATGTCGGAAGCCGATGACGCGTGTATCGATCATTTACGGCAAGTTGGTGGGCCAGACGGTCAATCCGGTACGATTGAGAGCTCAGAGTTTTCCGAAGCTGGCACGCTGGTCATGCTACGTGACGCAGGTGGGACACTTTGGCGATGCATCGCGTACAAGGATGGAAGCATTGGAGAGATGTCGGTTGTCGAGGCGATGGATGATGGTGGTGGAGCTATGGCCGGCGCCGAAGGATCTACTGAAAGCCAACGCGTCAAATTTGATACTGGTTCAACTGGCGCCGAACTCGTTGGCCAACTCGCGCCCGGAGCGTCCGAGCAATATGTCCTTGGCGCCAAAAACGAACAGTTCCTTTACGTTCGCGTTGCTCCGCGAAATGGCTCCTTGGACTACGTTATTCGAAACCCCGATGGTTCTGAACTGTTGGGATTGATGTCGGCGGACAAGGAGTATCGAGGGCAGCTTTGGCAATCCGGTGATCATGTTGTCGAGGTCATCAACCGCGGCAACTCTTCCGTCGGCTACAACGTAATTTTCGGAATTGAATAGATGCTCGACGGAAAACCCTGGAACGGAAACTCAAATCAGCTAGGAAAAAACAGATGAAGTCCAAAGTCTTTTTGGTGATCGGTACAGTGTGTATTTCTGTACTCGCAGCATGCGACGAGAGTGGCGGTTCAGTGGATGCGAGTGCACCAACTGTGGGCAGCTCTAGCGATCTTTCGTCATTTGAAGGGGCCAGAGCGGGTCAGGCTGAAATGGGCATTCAAAGTCTTGGGTTTGAACTTATCCGAAGCGAAGGGCTGACCTCTTACTGGTTTAACAAAGATACCGGCGCATGTGCGCGGATCACGACATCTGAAGGAAGGTATTCAGATGTAACTATGCTGCCATCAGGCGACTGCTGACAATTTTCAACAATCCCAAATCTGAAAAAAGGAGCTCTAGTTTGCATTTCGATCTGGCACATGCGGCGGTCATCGTTGTCGCTTTGATTATCACAAACCTGGCATTGAAATCGGCCGGCGTGATCAACGAAGAAAACAAACACCAGTGGAATTGGAAAGTTGTTCTGGCCTACTTCGTGGTCGTCGTTATCATCAATCTGGTGTGGCCAATTTGAGGCTTCACGGCGGGACGCTAACCGCCACCAAAGATGTTTACGGTGAATGTGTCTCTCCGAGAGAATTCCGGCAGGAAAAGTGTGAGCATCACGGGCTGAACACAGAAAGGAACACGCATGCGGTTTTTGACGTCACTCATATTCATTGGTGTTCTGGCAACCGCTGCGACTTCTGACGTCACCAGCCGAAACGGTGGCCCTAGCAACAGCCAAATGCTTTCAAAAAGTGGCGACGGAGGGGTCGATGGCGTCGCTTTCTTCCGCCCAGTCTTAAGCGGTGTGTTGTATCGATCCGGTTTCAAGGGCGGCGACAAGGATCGAACAGGTCTGAGTGACGTTCAACGCGAAACCTTGTGCGAAAAAGGGTTTTCAACCGGATTTTATGCCGACTTCGGCAAAAACACTCAGTACGGCCGCACAGGTTGTGGGAACGGATCCTTTGACTATCAGAGCGCCAGATCCTCCCGACCCGGCGCCGTCATGGCATCCATACACGAAGTAATTGAAAACCCGGGTAAAGGCCCTGTTCTGGTGCACTGCATGTGGGGTGTTCATTCCTCTGGCGCACTGTCGGCAATGGCGCTTGTTCAGTTTTGCGGTTGGACGGAAGAAAGGGCCAAAGATTATTGGAATGATGCCCGAAACGGGGCACCTTGTTCAGGCGGGTGTGACCAGTGGATTGACTCAAAATTCTCCAAGTTCAGTGTCGACCCAAATCTGAAGATATCCGCCGAACAACGGGCTGCGATTTGCCCTAGATGATCTCCGGAGGACTATTCAAATGAAGTTCCATCTTCTGGGGTCTCTTGCTTTCATTGCACCCACCATCTTGTGGGCAAGCGACGATGTTCAGGGTGAAGCCACGACATTTGATAGTCCCAACGGCGTTACTGAACGCTGTATTCGGATCGAAAAAGTTCCAACGGGCGGGTATAAGAAAAGCGATCTTGAGGAAGAAACAACCTATTGCGAGATTGATTTCTATGCCTCCGAAATTGCTGTTTGCCCAAAAACCTGGAGCACCAGCCCAGGAATGGCCGTCTACGATATTTCGGAAGGACCCTACGCCGGGAACCGTTCCGAATTCGAGAGAAACGCTTGCAAAGAGGGGAAGGCGGCAAAAGATCTGGCAAAGGACAGGGTGGCTAAATTCAAATCCACCATGAACCATAAGGGTACAAGCGGAACGTTTTCAACCTCTTCGCTGCTCTACTACCATTTCTCCAGGTATTTCGACGCGACGGTGAACGTTCCGGTGGCGGTCTGGCGTAGCATGGACGCTCAGGCGCATCTCACCGAGGTCGCAGAGCCCGGCCTTGCGATTTCTGGTGGCTCTCATGGCGGGCGTATGAACCATGAAGGCTGGCGGGTATTCTTGGCTGCGGATGCCGATCCGAACTCGTACCAGCCAACCGATGATCTGTTCACCGCGGATCGAACGCAGATATACGGTGTCCTGCTTGACAGCCCCGGTCATCGCTATGGCTCGGAAATCAACGGCACCCGTAAATCCGGTTGGGGCAAAGGCCAAAACCGCGATTTTCAGGAAACACCCGCCTTCTTGGCCTTGCGGTCTTCAAAACCCTTGCCCGAGGCCATTGCAGAAGGTGTCAGGGAAGGTCGAAAGGATCGGCAGATCAACAAGGATCTCGGCCCCGATGTCAGCGACCAACAGATGGCATTTTGGATGCAAGAACTTACCGAGATTGTTCTGCTCGACTTCATCTTCAGCCAGCAGGACCGCGTAGGAAACATAGACTTCACACCCTATTGGTATTGGGTCGAAGACGGAGACCTGAAGCACAAGAAGGCCAAGCACCATAAGCCAAACCATGGAGATGTTCCAGCCGACGCATTATTGATCCGTCGCAGCAATCTAAACGACAACGATGCTGGTGGGCGTGTCGAATATGCCAACTTTGCGAAATCCACTCAGATGCTGGAGAAAATGCGACACTTTTCTCCACGCACTTACCAGCGCTTGTTTGCTTTGAATAACGACCTTCAAACGCAAGGCCCGATTTATGACTGGTTGTCGCAAAGCTTTGGCCTGTCAGATAGGCAGATTGCGCAAGCCGTTAAAAATACAGCGCTGGCAACGTCCATTCTCCAGAGCAATTGTTCAAAAGGTGTTTTGATGTTCGACTTGGACCCCGTCGCATTCTTTTTGAAAAACGACACCGAGGTAAAGGCTGTGGACTGTAATGACCCGTAAGCGCTCCGTCACCGCGGCGGTGTTGATTTGGTCCGCTCTGCTCACCTGCAAAGCGGCGGCATTGGATGTCATCGTCATATCGGATCTGAATGGAAGCTATGGTTCGGTAAGATACGATGCCCGCGTCGACAAGGCGATTGAAAGGATAATCGAGATTGATCCCGATCTGGTGGTTTCGACCGGAGATATGGTTGCGGGTCAACGCGTTCCCAACTTGTCAGACAAACAGGTCAGAGAGATGTGGAAGGCGTTTCACAAGGAAGTGTCAGACCCGCTTGAGGCTGCCGGAATTCCATTTGCGGTCACGCCGGGAAACCATGATGCCTCTGCCTATCGCGGGTTCGAACGTGAAAGAAAAATATACGCCGAGGAATGGGCGCCGAGAAAACCAGACGTCGATTTCCTGGTTTCGGATGACTATCCGTTCTTCTACGCGTTTGAGATGCAAGGCGTCACGTTTGCGTCTTTGGATGCCACGACCCTTGGGCCGCTATCCGGCGATCAGCAGGACCAACTTGAGGAACTGGGGGCGAATGGAAACCCGATTGTCACTTTCAGTCACCTGCCGCTTTGGCCCTTCGCGATCCAGCGCGAACGCGAAATCATCGGTGACCCGGCACTTGAGAAAATCTACCTGCAAAGCGGGGTCGTTCTGCATCTGTCCGGCCACCATCATGCCTTTTACCCAGGCTGGAAAGACGGTGTGGCTTATGTTTCGCAAGCTTGTTTGGGCGGTGGTCCACGACGGCTGATTGGTGATAATGCCAGATCACCTCACAGCTTCACTCATGTTACGTTCCAGCCGAACGGAGAGTTTGGGATAGCAGTATATCGAGGGCCCAATTTCGAAAGGTCGGTAAACTTCAAGTCGCTCCCGAAAGAGATCAGATCCCCGAATGCGGTGTTGAAACGATTGGACCTTGTGAAATAACTAGAGGTTGAGTTTCAACTCAACTTTTTCGGGGACCAGATCGTTTATCATCTCTTCGATCCGGGCTTCTGAAAGTCCACCCGAAGTAATGAAAAGCAATGAAACGCGAGACTTGCCGGGGACGTGGTGTTTTCTGACCAGCTTCCAGCCGGCGTCTGCGGCCATGGCTTCAATGTCTCCGCTGACGTTCAATGAGTGTTCTTCATCTGAAGCCTTGAGCGAAACTTCCACGCCCTTGTTTCGCCCTCCGAGCCAAATGAAGCACCAACACACAATCGCTACCAGTGTGGCCATTAGTGGCAAGCCCAAACCGACCGCAAGACCAAGAACAGTTACGACTATCATTTCAACGGTGTCTACCGGATCATCAAGATTGGATCGGAACCTGAGCAACGCGCCGATGCCAAAGATAACGAATCCGATCATTGACCCATGTTGAACAACCAGGAATCCAACAGCCATGCCGATAAGCGCATAAAGGAAGAAAAGCCTCGGCATGACCAAGTCGCCGATGCTTCTACGGGCTTTGCGTCTCACCGGATGATAGACGATCAAGCCAGCCAGAATGATCGTGACCACCACATCGAGAGTAAAGAAATACAGTTCCTGTTTGCCGCGAAACTGAGTCCATTGGCGTTCGATCAGAATTTCTGATTCCGAAGCTCCGGCCAGCATCGTTGCAGGATCAATTTGCGACACCGCAGCGCCTGGCAACAGCAGCATCAACAACGCGGTTTTAAACGGGAATGTCGTATTCAGCTTTTCTTCCTTCCTGCTCAGGCCAAGGGCTTAGGCTTCACCACAGGCACATCATGCCCCATTCAATTCAATCGCAACAATCGGGATCAGGTAAAGAGTTCAATGAGCATTCTTCCGACATCGCATCTGAGTTGTGATAAGAACGCGATAAAGGGATGTGTTCCACGGGCGAGAAAACTGAATGGCAGAAAACAAACTGTTTCCGTCAAAACCTGAAATTTCACGGAGCTTCTTTATGCTTAGACGGCTCGCTTTTGCGCCCGGGTTATTGGCGGCGGCCTTCCTGTTATGGGCTGGTCTTGCCCGCGCCGAAAGTGCTGATCTGGTTCTGGTCGATAGGTTCAAGGTCGCAGACAAAACAGAAGGGTTTTCAGAGCCTTCAGGTCTGTCGCTTTCCAGCGCTGAAGGCTTCTTGTGGTCTGTCAGCGA
This sequence comes from Ruegeria sp. HKCCA4008, assembly GCF_013033125.1. Classification (NCBI taxonomy): domain Bacteria; kingdom Pseudomonadati; phylum Pseudomonadota; class Alphaproteobacteria; order Rhodobacterales; family Roseobacteraceae; genus Ruegeria; species Ruegeria sp. HKCCA4008. The sequence goes on along the minus strand of NZ_WQDM01000009.1, from coordinate 155,286 downwards.
TGCCGAACCTAAACTGCACCTACTTGGAATCGACGGGGCATTGGGAAAATCTTTCAAGTTGCCATCACTGAAGGGATCAGACCTCGAGGGTGTCGCTTGGCGAAAAGATGGATCTGTTTTGGTGCTTCAGGAAACTGACCGGTCAATTCTAGTCGTTCACCCAACCGACCCCATTCAACTGACAACGATTCCACTTGCTACTCTCAAGGGTTATTCGGATGCAGCTGAAATGCTCGTCGGCAATCCATTAAACAAAGGGCCTGAGGGCATCACAGTCGATCCGGACACTGGGCGAGTATTCGTGGTCATCGAAGGGAAACCGCGGTTGTTGCTGGTATTGTCGCCAGAGCTGACGGAGATTGAGGAAATCACCCCCTTGGATCGCGAATCTGGTTTTAAGTCTGATCGCGTAAATGACGATGAGCTGGATGTAAGCGGATTGGCTTGGTCTGCGTCCTCAGGTGTACTGTGGATTCTGAGCGACAAAGGGCGCCAGATCTTTTTGTACAATCCCGAGACGAGAACGGCAGAGACAATAGAACTAACTTATATGAAAGACGGCGACCGCAAGGTTGTGAAGCATCCAGAAGGGATCGCCCTGGATGAGCCCAATGGACTTCTCTACATCCTGACAGATGATGCCGAGAAATCGCGACTGTATGTTTTTGATATTCCCGAATTTTGATAGCTAGAAAACGAAGCTCACACCGCCACAATGGTTTCCGCAAGTTGTTGCAGCTTGCTTTGTACGCATCTACCTTGGTCCGCCTCAATCAGAACCGCCGTTGGAGTGTGGCTGGGACTAGGCGACCTTGATCCAGCGCCGGACATTGCGCGGTTAAATTTCATGTTCACGTCATACGTCGCAAAAAGGCTTCAGCCGTCGTGACATGCTTGTTTTTGACCTCTGGCGACATGCGCCCAGCCGTACGGCACATCATCGCCCAACGGGGATTGCCAGCAAGTCTATCTGTGTGTTTCAGGATAAAGCGCCAATAAAGCCCGTCCCAGATATCTGCCCATGGCCCTTTGCCCCAATGGCTCATTTTTCGAATGTAGTTTGAGCCGGAAAAATACGGTTTGGTGGTGATCAACCCGCCATCGGCATGCTGGCTCATCGCGTAGGCATTGGGAACCATCACCCAATCATAGCTGTCGACGAACATTTCCATGAACCAGCGATAGACATGGTCTGGATCAATCTCACACAGAAACATAAATCCTCCCAGTACCATAAGGCGTTCAATGTGGTGGCAATACCCGGTTTCGAGCACCCTTTTGATCGTGTCGTCCAGCGGATCAATACCAGTGGTTCCGTTGTAGAAAGAACGAGGCATAGGGCGGTGATGGCCCCAATGGTTTGTAGTGCGCATCTGCACACCAAGGTTCTCATAGGTAGCACGCATAAACTCGCGCCAGCCAATGATCTGGCGGATGAATCCTTCTACCGAGTTAAGGGGAATGCCCTTGCGATCAGCATGCGCTAGGGCAGCGTCCAAAACTTGCTTAGGCGTCAACAAGCCGATGTTCAAAGCGGGCGTAAGAACGGCATGCCACAGCCAGTTTTCCCCCTCGACAATGGCATCTTCATAGTCGCCAAAGTGTTCGAACCGCCGTTCCAAAAACTGCTCCAGCCAATCGGATGCAGCTTTGTGTGACGTCGGATAAAATAGCGTATCCAGGCTGCCCGATGCATCTGGAAACTCAGCGATAACGCTCGCTTTTGCGGCTTCATCAACTGCGTCATGGGCAGGCCAGTCGATCCAAGGCAGGCTGCTCAACAGCGCCTTGGGCACTTTTTTGCGGTTTTCCTCGTCAAAACTCCATTGTCCCCCGGCCGGTTGGCCGCTGTCCATCAACACGTTCAAACGGCGGCGTTGGCCCTTGTAGAACTCTGCCATGAACCAGCGTTTTCGACCGGCAGACCAATCCAGATTGTCGGCCCGCGTATTCAGAAAACCGGGGGATGGCTGGATATCGAGCGTGATGTCGGTATTGCCAGCCGCTGCCCGAAAACGTCTTTCTGCAATGAAGTCTACTGGATCAACCATGATCACTCGGCTGACACCACGATCACGCAGGTTCTGAAAAAGCCGCAGACATGCACCCGGCTGCCGCTCAAAAGGCCAGATCGCAGCATCAAAGCCCTTGGCGACCAAGCCATCGCGATAGCGCGCCATTGTGGCGCGGTGCAGCCAAAGCTTTTGCTTGTGCATCGTGGCGGGATAATACGCGTCGCCAAAGAACAGCGGGTCTTCGAAAAGCACAACAGTATCGGGCCGGGCGGCCAGTCCCGGGTGTTGGGCAAACAATTGGTTGGGAAGTAAAAGGGCGGCAGTGGACATGGGCTATGGTCTTTGTTGGGTGGCCATGTTCAGTGGGCGTAAGAGCACCGGGATCTTCTTTCGAAGGCCGAAGAACCCGGCCTTCGCATGAGGCCATGTTATAGCGTCGTACGGCCGCATTATCCTGTTCAAAGAAAGGCCTGCGTCTCTCAATACAGGTTCCGCACGATCCAGCCGTGACCGAGTGGGACCGACAGGCGCATAGGCTGTTGCAATGGTCGTAACACCTGCATTCCGTGCTGCCTCGATCAACGTACCACACCAGTCCTCGGTCGATTGCCCGAGTTTTCCGTGGGGTTCCAAGGCGCTGCTCATCGCGCCCTTGGCAAAATCCTGTACAACGTCTCCCAACGGGTTTGGGGATCGACCATGCGTCGCCAAAAGTCCAATCGCGGCAACGGGCGGTGTCGGCATCAATTGATGAGCTGACAGATCATCCTCTGTCAACAGCAACAGATAAGGGCTGTCTGAGGGCAATTGCGGACTTGAAAGGGGAACGAGCGGGTGTTCTACCGGCTCGGTCAGCGGTTCCGCAAATTTGGCCAGGCCTTTCGGTTGAAACCGTCCTTCAGTGTATTTGGCGATGTTGTCAGGGCGCGCGAGGTAAGTTTTGCCTTTCGTGTGCAATCCGCCAACCCAGCGCCAGCTCAGCGTGTTCGATGCGGGATCGCCATCCAGCAAATGTCGCAAAAAGAAATCTGCACCAAGCTGCCAGGGTAAGCGAAGTGTAAAAATCCAGATTGATGCAAACCACATGCGCGCATGGTTATGAAGGTAGCCTGTCGCCATCAGTTCCCGCGCCCAATGGTCGAAACAGTCGATGCCGGTATTGCCGTTCACTGCATCATTGAAACGGGCCTTTAGGCCCTCATCATCCCTTAACCGCTCACAAGCGCTCAGCAAATCCCGCTGATACAGTGACCAGACGCTGGGCCTTTGTTCCAGCCAACCCTTGAAGTACGTGCGCCAAAATACTTCTTGCACGAATTTCTCCGCCGCGTTGAAATTATGCGACGCTAAAACCGTTGCCAGTACTTCTTTCTCCGTTATCAAACGGTGGCGCAGCCAAGGTGACAAACCCGAAACATTGCTGCGACGCTCAGTCCCAAAATCGTAGTTTCGCGCACTTGCGTAATGGCGCCCGGTGCGTCCCACGAACTGCTTCAGCCTTATAAGACCGTTGGTCCTTGTGGGTTTGAAATCAAATGTCTCTTTCGCTTCATCAAGTTCTGAAAACATCTCGATCATGCAGCCGATCTGCATTTTTTTGAGCAGTATTTCACCTCATCCCAAACGTTTTCCCATTTCTTGCGCCAAGTGAACGGGCGCTGGCAGACCGGGCAGACCTTCTGGGGTAAGTCGGCTTTCTTGCGCATCTTCATCACTGATCCTCCAGAGGCAGTCTGAGTTGCTTTTGATTTTGAGACGCCCGCGCGACTTTGCGAGGATTCCGCCGATTCTTTCGGCTGGCGTGTTTTGTCACGATGGCGTGTGCTTCGGAACGAAACTCCGCACTTCGGCGCACGCCCCAAACCCGCTCGCGCGCGGCCTTGGCTGCCGCTAGATGGTCAAAAACACGCTCTGGATAAAGCGTTCCAATGATGTCTTTCGCGTTGTGAGCTTTCCAGGGTTCATGGATATGCTGATCCGCAATTTGGGACAATTCCGGCAACCATGTCCGAATGAACAACCCTTCTGGATCCTGATCATAGCCCTGCTTAACCGGATTATAGATGCGCACGGTATTGATGCCAGTGGTGCCTGATTGCATCTGCACCTGACTCCAGTGAATGCCCGGCTCATAGTCGGTAAACATGCGCGCCAAATGCTCACCCGGGGCCCGCCAATCCAGCCAAAGATGATAACTTGCAGTGGCCATCACCATTGCGCGCATCCGAAAGTTAAGCCAGCCCGTTGCCTGCAATGACCGCATGCATGCGTCCAGAAATGGATATCCCGTTTCTCCGTTGGACCATGCGGTCAAGAGCTGGGCATCTGGCGCTTTCGGTCGAAGACCATCGTAGAGCCGATGCAGATTTTCAAATTCAATCCGGGGTTCATCCTCAAGTTTCTGAATAAAATGGCAATGCCAATGCAAACGGCCCGAAAACGAGCGAAGCGATTTACGCCAATCCTTTGCCTGCGGCGGCAACCGGCGTCTCTGATTTTCAGTAGCTTGCGACACCTCGCGCATCGAAAGCGCACCCCAAGCCAGATAGGGCGACAGCCGCGAACACGCAACGGCCCCCTCCAAGGGGCTGGACATTTCGCGTTGGTATCTTTTGCCACGGTGGGTCAGAAAACTGCTCAGACGTTCCAAACCCACAGCTCGTCCACCGGCTTGACGACCAACACATGTATCATCCCGCAAGCCAAGGTCGCGCCCCGTGGGAATATAGCCTGGTTCTATGTCGATATGCTTAAGCGCAACTGGTGAAGCAACGGGCAAAGCCATAAACCGGTCCCAACGTTCCGCCCAGCCATCGCGAGACCTGAGCCTGCGAAGAACGCCATGGTTTTGTACTTCGTGCCACCGCACGCCGTGGTCCCTGCACCATGCAGCAACCTGACGGTCCCGCTGATAAGTCCAATTGTTTCCTGTTTCTTCATGTGACCAAAGTACGTCTATCAGACCACGATCTTTTAACTTGGAAAGGACCGCCAAAATTTGTCCCGTGCGCACAATGAGTGGTTGTCCCAGTTTCCCAAGGTCATCACGCAACTCAGCGATTGTCTCAGCAACAAAGTTCCACTGCCGTGTTGACGCGTCAGGTTGCTGCCAAAGCTCAGGTTCAACCACATAGAGTGGCAGAACTGGCCCGACCTCAGACGCTTGCGCCAGTGCCGGATGATCATTTACCCGTAAATCCCGTTTGAACCAGACGACCTGCACGATACCTCCGTTTTCAAGGTTTGTACGCATGGCCACTAGAAATGGATCTATGTTCCAGTCTTCCTCACATTCCGCTGTGACGTGGTTTTTGCAGAGAAGCCATTGGCCTTCGGTACATGAATGTCGGAAGCGTTCGCGAACCCACCGAAAGCACGTGGCCAGAAGAAAAAGACCCCGACAAAGGTGACACTGTTGAGTTTTCGCTCTGAGCCTTAAACCACCAAAAAAGGAGCGGGTTAGCCCATCTCTGTCTTATTTGAATTTCTGATTTCTGAGTAAAGGATAAAGAGACCAGCCCGTCGATTTGAACGTTACCAGGCACGGTTGGCAACGGACCTCAGAGCATCCGCCCCGAAAGCTCTGTAAACGCAAGAGGGAGGTATTCAAACGGGACCATCTTGTTTGCGCATCGAAGGCAGTAAGCTTGACTTATGCGGTATCAAGCCCCGTGGATCATGAGCTGCGCCAACCGCTGAGCTTGTGAGATTGCCGTAGTGATCTTCTGGTGGGGCAACTTTTCAGTGCCTTTCGACAAACAGCGAGGGATCTACAAACCCCTCACTTTATTCAATAAAATTTCCCGCACGCCTGCAATTCGGGCGACGCAATCGCTAAAATTTGGCTAGCATCATCACCAGTTGCGGCCTCATAACGCATCTGTATGTCACTGCTGAACCCTCGTTTCTTAGGTATCTGCGCTAAGTCTTGCAACGGGACGGATGAAGCCCACAAGACGAGGTCAAACAAAATGGACAAAACGGACAAAGCTGAGGTTGCGCTCACATCTGATGACGCCGCAACCCATCATTCGTTTGCTACGGTTTATTACGACGGATCTTGCCCGCTTTGCTCCGTTGAGATCGAACACTATGCCTCCTGCGAGGGCGCTGAACGCCTGAGGTTTGTCGACGTTTCCAAATCCAATGTTCGAATTGATGAAGATCTAACGCGGCAAGAAGCTATGGATCGTTTCACTGTACGTCGACCAGACGGAGAACTAGTATCTGGTGCACGCGCGTTTACGGAACTGTGGGGCACTTTACCTAAATGGCGTTGGCTGGCACGGGTGGCAAGCTTGCCGGGGATAACGGCTTTGCTAGAGCTTGCATATCGGTGCTTCCTGCCACTAAGACCGATGCTTTCGAGGATCGCGTCTTGGGTCGGAGCGAAGTCGACTAACGAGACAGGTTCGTCGACATGATCAATCTGGGCGATGGTTATTTCAATGGCTGGTTTGGCTCGTAAAACGGGGGCTCGAACCCGCACTTGGCAACACTCGCATTATACTCGCGCTTTGTTTTGGGTTGGTCACGCATATCGGTGCCGCGGGTTCTGCTATTGCTCGGTTTGCTGGGTTAGGGAGGATAGGGGTCGTTCAGATGACATACTTTGCAAGAAGCGTCTTTACAGGCAGCGAGGCACTCAATCGCGTGGCCAATAAGAACATCCCCCCAATCTTTCGCTGAAGGTAAAGAATATCCATTGGCATTGGGGGCGGGATATACCCGGCCCGGGCCAAGGCCATGCCTTCCTTGTTCAGGTGGTTGGAGAGCGTTCGGTCAGAAAAATCAAATTCATTCGCGGATAGGATTGCGTCGAAGACACTGCGGATCATTCCGAGGATCCGGTCGTCGAACGGGCCATCACCTTCAACAAGCTTCAATTGGATGGCAGCGTTACGAAGCTCTTCTTCATCTTCCCGCAGGCCAGCACGCAGCAGATGCATATACCCATCAATTGCCAATGGTTGCAGGGCTCGGGCCGCGCCAAAATCCAAGAGGCTGATCTTCCCATTTGACGGGTTGTATCGGTAATTGGCAAAATTTGGATCGCTTTGCATGATACCGAACTCGAAAACCTCGCGCAGCGTCAGATCGACCAAGGCTTCTGAGACTCGATTGCGTTCCTCTCTGGTCGCATCACTCACGGTCTCGATAGGGCGACCTTCCAGAAAGGACATCGTTAGAACCTCGGGAGTGCTCCAATCCGGAAAGAACTCCGGAATTTCGAAGGCTTCATCACCCTGCAAGAGGTCAGCAAAGTGGCGCATGTGCCGCCCCTCGCGTTCATAATCCGTTTCTTCATGTAATTGACTGCGCGCCTCTTGGATATACGGCCCCAGATCAAAGCTTTTGGGAAGTAGACCGGACATTCGAACCAGCGCGGCCACATTGGCAACATCGCTGTCGATACTGCGAGCGATACCGGGATATTGCACTTTGATCGCCACATCACGCCCGTCTTTCAAAGTTGCACGATGTACTTGCCCGATACTCGCCGCCGCAATGGGCCTTACATTGAACGTTTTGAAGGATTTGCGCCAATCTGTACCCCAGTTTCGGTTCAGGACGTCACGCAATTGCTTCGGTGGCATGAAATGCGCCTGATCCCGCAAACGTGCCATGATGTCAGCCAGCTCAGGTGGCAAGGCCTCGCCTGCATCCATCGAAATCAGCTGACCCACCTTCATCGCCGCCCCTCGCATGCGCGAAAGCTGATCCGCGATCCGTGTCACGTTACCTGGGGTCATCAACAAACCACGCATATCGGGTCGCGCACCGCGACCGATCTCTCGAAGGGCGCGCACTGCCACGTTTCCTGCAATGCCTGCCGTCATGCTGCTTAAACCGGCAACACGGACCAAACGGCTTGTAGGAACTGCCAAAGAGGTTGTTGAGGATTTAGGGTCAGTCATACATCCTCACCAAAATTCCGTGCCCGGAGAGCCTTTGATGCGACCTTTCAAATTCTCGGTGACCCAACCCCCATAAAAGTCCCCGGGTTGCGGGATCACACGATGCTTGCCAACGAAACAACCGTCCATAAGCCCGGCGTAAAAGGCGACATAGCCCATTATCTGTTCAAACCTGGTGGTTGGTTCCTCGTAACTCCATGCGGCTTTTGTGGCCTTGGCCGCCCCGCTCTGAACGTCCCAGTAACTCGCAACGCCCTTCCATTCGCAGTATGACCTGACCGAGGTTTTTGTCAGAACGGCATCAATGTCATGCGGTGGGATGTAGTACGTTGGGGCGTGGTGGGTCTCGAGTACCTGAAACGCCTGATCGGTTTCTACGATTGTTCGACCGCCAAACTCTATCCGCACGTTATGGGGCACCTCCCGCAGCGCAGGTGGCCGCGGATAGTCTTGCACGTCTTCAATTGTCAAAGCTGTCATTGTGGAACCGGGTTGTGTATTAGGCTGTTCCTTCTTCGAGATAGCGCGCCGACAGCGTTATTCTAGCGAAAGAACTTTCAACACAAGGTAGGCGAACTTGAACCACAATTGGGCTTAGTGTCAGCTTTGATCGGGCTGCACTGTTAGACCGACTTTGCAGCCCGAACCGTCAAAATGAATGTCCTAAGTCTGCCAGTTCGCCAACAGTTCACCCATGCGCTCTAGGCCAAGGTCGAGATTGGCAGCAGCACCTCCTCCGACGCCTAGTCGGACGTGGTTCTGCATCCCGTAAGACGAGCCCGGTAAAAGAAATGTCCGATACGGATCGGCGAGCAAGAGTTTGGCGAAAACATCGCCATCAATCCCGTCAAGCCGTGCCAAACCAATCAATCCAGCCTGAGGTTTGACCCAATCGAGGCGGGGTTGTTCGGCAACAAACCGATCAAGGCGTTCCAGTGTTTTCATCCCAGCTGCCCGCGCAGTTTTCATTGACTGATTGTATCGGTCAGGCCTCAAAGCGATTTCGGCAATGACTTCGCCGAGTATATTCATAATCTCGCTGGAGTTTTCCCGCAGAATTATGGCATCCCAAATCAGATCGGGATCACGGCAAATCATCCATCCGGTGCGCAGCCCCTGGAGCCCCAATGCTTTGGACACGCTGCCCGTCGTGATACCTCTCGGATACAAACCGGCAATCGAAGGGGCACGGGACCCGTCCCATTCCAATCCTGCGTAAACTTCATCAACAACCAGCCATGCGCCGACACGGTTTGCAATTTGCACAAGCCTTTCCAGCTCTGCCCGGGTCATCAGGCGGCCGGTTGGGTTATTGGGGTTGGTGACAAAGATGAGCCGCGTGCGTTCCGTTACTGCGGCTTCAACTTCGTCCAGCGGCAATACCCAACCAGCGCTCTCTTCTCGGTCTACAACTTTGAGAGTCGCGCCAACAGCCTCTGCCAATACGCCCGCTTGCGGCCAGCCCGGGCGTTCAGTTACGACTTCGTCACCCGGTTGGACCAATTGCATGAATGCAAGATAATTGGCTTCCGCAGCGCCTGCGGTGATCAGAACATCGTCTGTTTTGCAAACATCAGACAAGCCGGCGCGGTCCAAGACATGTCGTCGTAAAGCAGGCAGGCCCCGAAAGCTCTTTTGGTTCCAATCCAGCGGCAGTGCTGGGTCCAGCGCATCCATAAACTCACCCAAACACGGCGACGCAGACAAGGAAAACCCAACGAAAGCTTCTGGATCCGCTTCGGTGGTATCCAGCAGGTACTGAAAAAGTGTGTGTATCTTGACTTTCATGCTCAACTCAAAATCCTTGTAGTCAACCAGGGAGAGAGTCTGTGCAAGCAGAAGGATTTGTCAAAGGGCGACCGAGTGACTTGGCAGTTTTGGACTACGGGCTGTTCAAGGTCCATTCCACCGGCCGCATTATTGGGATCTGCGGGTTTCTGATCCGGACGGACTTAGGAGAAGCAATACTCATCGACACTGGGTTTCCTGAAAAATACGCGACCGATACCGACGCCGCAGTCAAAGAAGATCGATTGGACGAGTTCGGCGAGGTCCTGAAGTGTGAACCAGACAATCTGCCACGCGCACAACTGGCAAAACTCGGACTGACTCCGTCAGACATCACATTGCAGATTTGTACGCACACTCATATCGACCATATCGGCGCATTGGCCGACTTTCCAAGCAGTCCAATTCTTATCTCTTCCGCGGAGCGAGCCTTGCCTCGCCCATTGTATTGGGGCGATATACGGCCTTTGGAATGGCCCGATCAGGATTATCTCTTGGTTGATGGCGACGTAGAGATTGGGCCGGGCATCTTCGTTTTGGCCTCACCCGGTCATGCGCCTGGCCAGATCGCAGTAATGGTCGATCTTCCTTCGGGTGCAATTTTGTTAACGAGTGATGCAATATCCCGACCGGCAGAAATCGACGAGAAGTTTGCCGGCTCGTGGGACGAAGATGCCGCAATTGCCAGCGCAGACAGGTTGATGCGTATAGCATCCGAACGAGATGCCTTTGTAATCTATGGGCATTGTCCCAAGCAGTGGCCCGTTCTGAAGAAAGCACCAGAAGTCTACCGTTGATCCCAACCTATGGCTCACTTTTCCCGAAAAGTGATGTCGCGCCTGACAGTTATCTGACGTCGCGCCCTTGATTCAGAATAATCACGTTCCCGCTGGAAACATCACCGGCCGGCGAAATGAGAAAACTGACCCAAGAGGCGATTTGCTCGGGTAGCATCGCGCGACCATGCGGCATGGCACTAACGGCTTTCTCCAAGACTTCCTCGGTCAAGACATTGAACAAAGGTGTCGCGGTCATGGCAGGTGCCAGCGAATTCACACAGATTTTTTCGTTTGCGTATCGACGGGCAAGGTCTTTCGTAAGGGTATCCATAGCAGCCTTTGACGCCCGGTAGTGCGGAGGGTCGAAAACATCGAAATTGTAAGCTCCGTTCGAAGAGATATTTACAATCTTTTTGATGCCTTCGCGTTCCAACATCAACTGAACCGCCTGCTGGCAACAATGGAACGCAGAGTTAAAGTTGATTGCCATCTGTTTTTCGAGTTCCTCGGGCGGAATGTGCGGGAAGTCGGACATGAAGCAGGTGCCCGCGTTGTTTACCAAAGCATCCAGACCGCCGTGCGCTGACTTAATGCCATCAAACGTCTGAGCGATAGCCATGGAATCCGTTAGGTCAACGGAGATCGACTTGAAATCTCGGCCAAATTCAGTTGCCAGTTCGCCCAGACCCTCTTCATTAAGGTCCAGTCCAACGACGTGGAACCCATCTGCCCGCAATTGGCGGCAGATGGCCTTCCCCATCCCTCCCGCGGCGCCAGTCACAACCGCTGTTTTCATAGCAACTCCTCCCACCTTGGCATGAATTGGGGTACTTCGAATTAAAGAAGGAAACTCACAACCCTTTTATCTGAAAGCTGGGAAAGTCAATTCTGCTTGAATTCAGTGCCCGCCCGTTTTGGGCTTTATGTGGTCATTCCCTGCTATCTGCTTTTTAGCTGCTTGGCAGTCAAAACTGCCGTCTGCCTTCATCACCTGCATGCCGTCTTTTTTTAACTTGAAGGCAAGCCCGGCACTCAAGTACGTCTCGATATCACTGCGGATGGCCCAAGCACTTCTCCCCGGCAGAACGGGACTACGCGCGTAAGGGAAGTTTAACTAAGCCCTCGCATTGCAGTTTCGATTTGACCACAAAACTTATCAATATCGCGCTCCAGCATATCGCTTTCTCGGGTCTCATCTCTGACTGCGGTTAGTTCATCTACAATAGCCCGCGCTTCCTTTTCTGGAGCCGCTTCAGCAATGCGAACCAAAGCTCGAATAAGGGCGGCCGTCACGAGGCCATTGCCCCGAGCGGCGCGTCTTAGAGCTGGCATCGAGTCGTGAAACAATGACTCTGCCGTGATGGATGGGTAAACCACCCGCACGGCTCCGTCGTCATCTCGATACACACCCGTGCAGAGCTTGGACGACCACGCACGGGCCAGAGAGGCCGATAGACGGTCGATGCAGACAATTGCGGTGAACGTGTCGTTGACACCCGGCGATAATGCCCGAAGTGCGATTTCAACGAGAAGATGGACAGAAAAACGGATATCTCCGTTAGGGTCTCGCGCGGGGATCAACGGAGCTGCCGCTTGCACCAGATCATTGAGGCTCTCATCAATATCACCATGAACATTGGCCAAAATGTCCGATGGAACCATAAAGTCACCAGGCTGCACATCAAAAACGACGACTGCTCCTGCTTGTTTGGCCGCACGCACCAGTTCTTCGGTGTTGATCGAGTTTACATAACCAGTTCCCGAAGCCGGGACCGGGCGCTTGTCTCCCTCCTCGGGGATTGCCTCTGAAGATGGAATATCTGCACTGTTTTCGATCGCGGTGCTCACTTGACCATCCAAAGCTTCAGAAATCCGCGCCGCCTCCTGATCAATGGTTACGCGCGTCGATACTGTATGGACGAAGAGCAGCAGCAATAGTACTGAGACGATCGAATAGATTATGCCAACCACCACGGCTAGGTTCACGGATGTGTCATCGCGTACCAACCACAAGATCATCAAGCTGTACAAAAACGTTGCTCCAAGTGAACCAACTGCAACCTGGTTTACCCTGTCTTCGCCAAAGCGTTGCAAGAGCCTGGGGCCAATAGATCCAGCTGCCAAGGTGTAGACCAGAAGAACAATGGAATAGACCATGACCAATGCGGACATGGACGCTGCCGAGATTGCGCTCAGTACATCGCTCGCAGTGCGATTCGAAACGCTGAGCCAATCGGAAGCGGACCAACCCCACTTCACAAGCGCTTGCTCGGTCTTGAAGACAATCCCAGCCACCACAAGACCTGAAAGACTTATGGCGGCAGGGATGGTTAGGAATCCGCGAAAATATCTCACTAATTCTCTGGGTGTTTGCATTCCAGTCCCCATTCACAACGCGCGCTTTCTTGACGAACTCTGCTTTACGCGAACCGGTCGGCCGCTTTTTTCAAAGCACTCTGCATGTCATTCCATGCAGCCTCGTAGCCCTCTTTGACGTCTTCCCAGGCCTCGTCGCTGGTCGACTTCAACTCTTTCAGCTGAGCTTCTGCGTCAGACTTTACCTTGTAGAGCTTGCTGAGTTGTTCCTCGAGCTCGATCTTGGCATCCGCTTCCGCCACTTTCAGCTTGGCTTCAAGAACATCAATCTGGGCATTCCAACTATCCAGTTGCAGCTGTGCCTTTTTCTCGTACCCAACACGTGTCATGAGTTTTCCTTTCTTCTCAAACGGTGGTTCAGATCGACGGGAGCCGCCCACTAGGCCGCAACAATCGCCTTGAGCATCCAGACTGCTTCTTCATGCTTCGCCATCCTGGCGTTCATCAGATCCTCTGTAGCCCCATCGCCATAACGGGCGGCGGTCGCGGCAGTCTCACGCAGGTTTCGGGCGATCGCTTCATGGTCTGCAACCAACTGCTTGATCATACCTTCTGCGTCTTTGACCGTTTCTTCTTCGGTCAACTTTGCCTGGCTAACCATGTCAGTGAACGAAATCGGTGCCACCTGACCCAACGCGCGCACGCGCTCGGCCAATTCATCAGTGGCCTCAAACAGGTCACGATACTGACGCTCTGTAAGCTCATGGATCGGCAGGAATAGCGGGCCGACGACGTTCCAATGTGTGCCTTGCGTTTTCACCATCAGGATCATTGTATCGGCCAGTATTTCCGTCACCGCGTTGGCGATCCACGCATTTTTGTCGATGCCTGTATCGTTCGTTTCTTCCTGAACTTCAGACTTCAAAACTTGCTGTATCATTTTCACTCCATTTCGTTTCTTACAGAGTAGAAACTAGGGAGAAAATGGTTAATTTCAAATGAAATCATATACTTATTATAGGTATGCCACGCATAATGGGGCGCTTCATGATCATGGGTATCCAGCCCAACATGCCAACATTGATGTAGACACACAGGCCCATTGCCATACATGCTTGGAGTAACTGACGTAAGCTACTGAGGTCATGCCAGTGTCTGATCAAAATCGACCACCAAAGCGCACTGAAAAACTGCAACTAATGCTCGACCTCGAAGAGCTTAAGGCCATCGATGATTGGCGGTTCGAGAACAGACTGCCATCCAGAGCGGCCGCCATTCGTGAACTTATCCGTCGCGGTCTGATTTCCAATGAGTTCGAAGAACCACCTACTGACGCGCCTTCCGGTGAGTTTCGTGTTGTGGACGAGTGATAGAAGCATCCACAGCGCATTTCGTCTTTGGAAGGACGTGACACTGAACCAACCGAACGTTCCGGCGCGCGAGAAATTGTATGCTGATCTTGTTGCATACTACACACGTGACAGTAGGGCGATAGCCGCAATCCACCGGAGTATTTTGGCGATTTTCTGTACTGTGCAACACAGTGCTTTGTACCCACCTGCTTCGCGAGGGAACCATTCGACTTGTCGGGTTAAGTTAAAGTCAACGCTCAGTTATTCCACTGGAGCCGATACAGTACGTGGTGGCCACGGAGACCTTTGAGCAATCTTGGTTCTAGGCCGGAAAACGAAAAACCGGTCTGTCCGGCAACCATGGCGCGGGTCACATCTGAAACGAGTATTTCACCTGCCACACCAGCCGTTGTAATGCGTGACGCCTTGTTGACCACGGTACCGAAAAAATCTCCACGTGATTGCACGACATCGCCAGTGTGAATTCCAATACGAATACCGAAAAACGGCTCTTCTGAAACCGATGCAATAGCCTTCTGAATTTTGATGGCAGCCGCTAATGCCTCTTTCGCAGACGGAAAGACAGACAACGTTCCGTCTCCAAGCGATTTTACGAACTGGCCATGATGCTTTTCAATGATCGCCGACAAGACCCGGAAATGGTTTTCGATCAGCACCGACCAACGCTGATCACCCAACGCCTCTGCCAATGCCGTACTGCCCTCCACATCAGTGAAAAGTACCGAAGCTAAACCTTCGGTTTGGGTCAGCTCGGGCCCTTCATCGCGTGCGGCATCAATCAGTTTTTGGATGGCCAGCTGTTCCTTACCCACAAGTTCAATATTCGGAGTGGGTACTGAAGCGTGGCGATTGATGATCTTCCAGGCCGCTCCCTCCAGGACAAAAATCAGGACGGTGCGATAGAAGACGGCTTCGTCAAAGCCGACAAACTGAATCTTATGGACAAAGGATGACCATCCCGTTTCTCCGTTTTCGAAGGCTTCCGCTTCAATTTCTTCGAAAACGACCGGTGCCGGGATTTCCGCAAAAAAGCCGCTAACCCCATCACGAACGGCTTGCCCGCTCCAATACTCGCCTTCGCCGGTTCCAACGAACCGAAGTTCTTCTGCTTTCGACAGAAAGTTCCGCAATTCCTCAGTATTCTTCTTGGTTCTGAGAATCTTGTACCAACGCCTGGAAACTGCCAGCAGTTCAGGTGAGGAACGTATCATCGCAAGCAACCCGAGACGCTACATGGGAAGAGACTAAGAAGGCCTTGCAAACGGTATCCCCATTTTTCGAACGACGCAGGTCAATGCTGCCGCCGGGATTTGGTCAGATCAAGACTTTTGTGGCTCTTCAGGACATGACCTGAGCCCGTAAATCTCCTCCAGTTTTGCGTAGAGTCTGGTCAACTTAAGGACGGACAAGTGAAAGTGAGATTCACTGGCGAACAGATCATTCAGATGATCAGCGAACAAGAAGCCTGCGAGAAGACGGGGATGTTTACAAGCACTTTGGGATCAGCCAGAGCACCTTCCACAAATACAAATCGAAGTATGGCGGCATGGAACTGTCCGACGAGAAGCTGCGTGCTTTGGATTCTTAGAACCGGCGGCTGAAGAAGCAGCTAGGCCGCAAGTTCCGCCCACAGTTCATCAAAAACACCCCTGTATTTGAACCGCACGCTCCGCGGAAATCTAATTTTTGTCATCTAAACTGAAGTCCCGGTCACCCGTGAGAAATGAGACATTGAGAGCATAAGCGTTTGTCAGAGTCCGGTGCAGTATTTGCATTCGGCCAGCAAAGAACGCCCGCAATTGATAAGCCACACCGGGTTTAAGTGCCTCAAAACGCGGCTTTCTTGCCATAGATTTCGTTCATTATACTCAAGTTTAACGCCCATAGCCCTGCCCGATTTGCCCAAAAGTCTGCACAGTCAGTATTTGGCGTCGGATTAAACCCCTCCGAATGTCTCTTTGAGTTCTGCGACTTGTTCTGCATCCAACGTTCGGGTTGGCATACCCCGCAGTGTCACGAGCAATTTGGCCGTTTCTTCCAACTCTTCTGCTGCACAAACTGCTGAGAACAGATCCTTTCCCGAGACTACGGGTCCGTGGTTGGCCAACAGTACAGCACTGTATTTACCGCTCAGTTCGCGGATCAGGTCACCAGATTTCGGATCACCCGGCTTGACGTATGGAACTAGTTTGACCGTGCCGACGCGCATCACCACGTACGGCGTCAACGGAGGAATACAATCATCTGGGTTGATGTCTTCCAGACACGACAGGGCGGTGGCCCAGGTCGAGTGCAAATGAACCACCGCGCCCGCTTCTGGTCGAGTCTCATAAAAGGCCTGATGCAGAAAAACCTCTTTGGTCGGCTTGTCGCCAGAGACGTGGTTTCCATTTAAATCAATCTTGGCGATGCGCTCGGGGTTGATATCTCCTAAAGTTGAGTTGGTTGGCGTCATTAGGATACCGTCGTGTAGACGTGCGGAGACATTGCCCGCAGTGCCGACGGAAAATCCACGCTCAAACAGCGAGGCACATAACTCCGACATCTGCTGCCGCAATACCAATTCTTCAGATTTCATGTGCCTGCCTCCATCATTCTGAGAGCCTTCAAAAAGAAGTTCGGAGCGCCAAAGTTTCCAGACTTCAACGCCAGCGCGATGGGTTCGGTTTTTCCAACGCTCAGGACCGGCACGCCCGGGTCAATCTCTGGCCCAACCGACATGGCAGGAGACCCCAGTGCCGCAGACACGGCTTTGGCGACAGCGCCCGACGTCTCCCCTCCTGCCACCACCAATCGCTTGCACCCCGTCAGGACAAGTTCTCGCGCGGTGTCTGCAAAGAGATTGTCCAGCTTTTCCGCTACTTCTTCCTGACCAAATTGGTTTTGGATCGCGCGAACATCTTCCGGGTTTCCCGACGAATATGCGAGCGGCGCCTGACCCAAGTGCGTTTCAAAGAATTCCAAAAGCGTTTGCGTGGTCACATCCCCGGAAATGACGCCCGGAACATCAATTGCGAAGGTCGGATGAGAACTCGCATGAACATCGATCTGCTCACGGGTAGCGCCTGAGCAAGACCCCGCAAGGATCGCCTCGGGCCCCGTGATACCCGGGAACACACTGCCAGCACTTTTGGGTGAAGTCCCTCTCAAGAAGTTTCTTGGTAACCCCAGTGCTATGCCCGATCCCCCAGTAATGAGCTTGGCATCCTTTAGAGTTTCGCCCCAGGCCAACAAATCTTCATCCGAAATCGCATCGCCAATCACAAATCGTTCGTCGGCGCTCTTCAAAGCAGCAGCAATCGCCTCGGATCCTTGCTTCACGGCGTCAATGGGCACCAACCCGACCGCTTCTTCGGTCTGACGCTGCAACCATCGCCGGATGTTTGCATCCGTCATCGGAGTAAGAGGGTGATTTTCCATCCCAGACTCGTGCAACAGCTTGCCGTGCACAAAAAGATGTCCCTGATAGACGGTACGCCCCGTGGTGGGAAAGGCCGGACAGAAAACCACCTTTTGCGCACTCAGTTCATTGGCCAACGCTTCCGCAACGGGGCCGATGTTTCCCGCCAACGTGGAATCGAAGGTCGAGCAATACTTGAAAATGAACTGACCGCATCCTTGATCCGCGAGCCAGCGCAGGGCGCGCACGCTATCTGCAATGGCTTCATCGACGGGTGCAGTGCGGCTTTTGAGAGAGATCACACCCGCTTCGATCGCCTCGTCCGCCGGGGTAGTTGGAATGCCTGTAAACTGAGCCGTTCGTAACCCACCTTCCGGCTCAACGCCCTTTGCCAAGGTGTTCGCAATATCACTCGCACCAGTGAAGTCGTCCGCTATGACGCCGATCTTCATAATTTGATGTCCCTCGTCGGCCCTGGATCCAACCTATGGATATGCGGTGCTGCTCCGACGGGATAAACCTCGCGCACAAGTGGATCGTGGCCGGGCACTATGAGTCGAGGATGCGAAGCCAACCTCTCGAGCGTCTCGAAACCATCCATCATGTCCTGCAGGTCGACGACGATGGGAAAAGCTTTGCGCGCCATGAAATTCTCGTAGTAATGCGAGGCATCTGAGGCGAGTACCATCCACCCGCCTGACGTCCTTACCCGAACGCATTGCAACCCGCGCGAATGCCCCCCGATGCAGTGCACCGTGACCCCATCAGCTATCTCGGCTTCTCCGTCGTAGAATATGACGTGGCCTGAATAGAGACGCTTTACGACCTCGCAAATATGGCCCGCCGAGAAAGGCGCACGCAGATGATCGTGGCACATACAGGGGCCCGTGGCGAAGGCCATTTCCGCCGATTGCATATGCAACTTCGCGTTAGGGAACATATGCAGTCCCCCCGCGTGGTCATAATGAAGATGGGTCACGATGACATCGGTCACCGCTTCGGGCGAAATACCTAAGGGCCGCAAAGCCTCGCGAGGGTCCATCGCGATGGGACGACCCCGGGCAGTGGCCTCGCCGCTATCGTAACCAGTATCGACCAGAATGACTTTGTCGCCGCGTTTGAGCACCCAAACGAAATAATCCATCGCATGAGGCGCGTCGTGATTGTCATCCAAGATGAAGCTATCGCGCCGAGTGCGGGCATTGCGATCTGCATATTTGACGGCGTGGATTTCCCAATCGTTCATCGGATGACCTCGGAATACTGGTGAACAGCTTTGGCTTCTATCATATCAGCCACCGCAGCATCGAAGGACTTGAAATGCGGGCTTTCGAGGTGAACGCCGAACGCGGCAGCGTCCTCATAAACCTCGTAGAGGAACACTGTCTCGGGATCGTCACCGAGGCAAACGTCAAACTGATGGCATCCGGGTTCTTCACGCAAAGAGGTTGAAGCGTTTTCGACCATCAGCGGTAAAAAGGTGTCTCTCGTACCGGGCTTGAGAGTGAAGGTGACAGTAACCGCAAACATCAGACAGAAATTCCTTTCAGACGTGAGAAAGCGCGCTTTGCGACAGGCAGTTGGCTGAGGATCAAACCAATGTTGAGCAGCAGCAGAATGGTCGCACCGGGTCGTGAAAAGAAGACCGAAAGATCCCCGTCCGACAAGAACAGCGACCGGCGGAAGGTTTCGTCAAACAGGCTTCCCAGAATAACACCGATAACCAACGGCGCGATTGGGTATTTCATCAGGTTCATGAAATAGGCAACGGCACCCACACCAAGCATAAGGTAGAGATCATTGATGCCGCCACCAACGCTGAAAGACCCAATTGTTGTCAGAACCATAACGACGGGCAAGAAGATGGTCTGCGGGATGGCGAGTATCTTGATAAATACCCGAGCCGTGAAAAGCCCCATCAGGAACATTGTCAGGGATGCCAGCACAAGTATTGCAACCACGCGCAGAATGATCTCCGGATCAATCGTCGGGCCGGGGATTACGTTGTTGATCTTAAAAGCCCCCATCAAGGCGGCGGCGGGTGGAGAACCGGGAATACCCAACACCAAAAGCGGGATCAGAGCACCACCAATACAGGCATTGTTTGCAGTCTCAGAGCACAACAGACCTTCCAAAGAGCCTTTTCCGTATTTGTCGCCCTCGGCAGATACGGTCTTGCCAACACCGTAGCTGACCCAACCGGCGACGTCTTCGCCCACTCCGGGAAGTGCTCCTACCCCGGTTCCGATCACTCCTGACCGGCCAATGGTCGGTAGGTAGCGCCGAATAGAGCGAAGGTTTGGAACAATACGGCCTTTCAGGGCCAGAACTTTCCCGGCCTCAACGTGCCTCAAACCGTCAATGATTTGGGGAATGGCAAAGGCCCCCATCAAAACTGGCACGACCTGAAATCCGCTCATCAGGTAAGACCAGCCGAAAGTATAGCGTGGTTCAGACAACAGAGGGTCAAGCCCCACCATGGACATCGCAAGCCCGATCAGACCAGCGATCCATCCCTTGATCACCAGGTCTTCGCTCATCAAAGTGCCAGAAAGCAGAATGCCGAACAGGGCCAGCAGTGCTTTCTCCGGGCTTGCGATGTTCTTTGAAACCAAAAGCAGCGCCCAGACGAAAATCAAAAGCGTGATGGTCCCGATTACTGTGCCAATGAAACTGGCCGTCGTGGTGAGCCCTAATGCTTCGCCCCCTCGACCCGCTTTGGCCAGAGGATAGCCATCCATGGCCGTCGCCGCGCTGGCTGCTGTGCCCGGTATATTCAATAGAATTGAGGGGTAAGAGCCGCCGTAAATCGCGCCCACATAGGCGCCGAGCAATGCGATGAGTGAATAGTCCAATGGGATCTTGTTGCCGAAGAATCCCGTCAGGATCGTCACGGCCAGGGTTGCCGTAAGTCCCGGCAATGCTCCAAATGCGATGCCTAGGAATACGGACGCGACCAAGTACAGATAGGTCAGCGGGTCCACTGCCAGGCCCACGAAAGCGGCCCCAAATCCAGCCAGTTGCGAAAGGATAAAGTCCATCCGATCAATCTTTCCATAGAGGATGAAGCGTCACGTAATAGTGGTATTCGATTTGCTTGAAGATCAGCCCGCCGCGCGCGGGCACGTTCTGCCGGAATACAAAGGCCATCGCGCTTACAAGGATGAGCGGGGCAAGTATCGCCACCACTGGAACGAACCGCAAAACGCGTTCAGTAACCGCTTTGGTCAACACCACAAGTGTAAGCGTGACCCAAACGGCCAATGTAAACCAATCATCACCGTGTTCATTCCAATCCGCCTGAGCAGGAAACACGGCGAACGCAAACAAACCGGCAGCGACAACTGCGACACAGGCCACCAAAGCACGCCGCGCATGACCCCCGTAGTAGCCGTAAGTCAAAGCCGTGATCAGCAACCCAGAGCACAGAATGAAGTCCACTCTGGGAACCAGTCCGACGACATATGCAAGAAGGATCAGGCCTATTGTTGAAGCACGGTAGGCTTCGCACTTATCCCATCCAATCCCCAAGGCACTGAACGCGTTTTGAGCTCCGCCCGAACGGACCGAAATAGCCAGCAAAACGAAGGAAAGGACAAGTAACCCGCCGAAGATGAACAGCGGTACAATTGCAGCCGAGTTGTACCAGTCCGATCCACTTACACCGGCGCGGTTTTCACCCCAAAGTGGAATGTCCAATGTCTTCCAAAGGAAAAAGACGGACACTGTGATAAGAGCAATCGCTGCCCAAAAATCGCGCGTCCGCAGGATCAGTGTTTCGTCAGGTTTGTCCATGGCCTGCCTCCTTCAGGAAAGGGCGCGATCGAACGCGCCCTTTCAAAATTGATCGGATTAGGGCTTCTCGATACCCAGCGAGGCCGGATCTACAGTGGCAGCACCAAGGTCCTGCAAGGTATAGGCAAAGGTAGCCTCAAGGTTCGCAAACAATTCTTGAGCTTCTTCGCCGTGCTGACCGCCGACATCGTATTTGTTTGCCGCAGCCCATTCAGCGACGGTGTCGGACGCAATCGCCTGCTCGAACGCATCGCCAAGCGCAGCCTTTACGTCATCTCCGGCTGAACTGTGAACTGCAAACCCGATGGCCTGTTTGAGCGGCAGATACTGGTCGAGCCCGTCGTAGATGCCAAAGGCAGATGGCACTGTTGTGCCAGCAATCTGCGCATCTTCGGGCGTCAACATCGCAAGCGGTTTCAATTGGCCACCCTCGATCAATGGGGCCTGTTCAGCCAGTGAAGTCACAACCAACGCAACTTCACCCGCTATCGCCGCTTCCTGCCCGGGTGCTGAGCCTTTGTATGGAACAAATTTGAATTCTGCACCGGACCCTTTTTCGATGGCCAGAAGGTTCAAGTGGTGGATCGAACCTGCACCGGAAGCCGCTGCTGGAATAGTACCCGGAGCAGCTTTGGCAGCGTCGACCAGTTCTTCCAGCGTATTGTAAGGGCTGTCCGCTGGAACCGAGATCAGATCAGGCGATCCGCCGACAATAAACGGATACCAAAAATCAAATTTCTTGTCCCACCCCCCCTGCACAGCGGCCGTGACATTCGATTCAGACAGACCAACCAACGTGTAGCCATCGTCTGGTTGGTTCATGACGTAGACCATGCCGTTGGAGCCTGCGATCCCACCTGTTTGATTGATCACATTGATCGAAACCGGAAGGTGTTTTTCCATCTCGGCCATGATCATTCGGTTGATCGTGTCCGTGCCACCACCGGCCCCCCAGACCACAGCTGTGGTGATATCACGATAGGGATAATCCTGCGCGGCAGTTGCCCCTGCGATCCCGGTCGCCATCACGGCTGCGGCCGCTAACCGCCCTAGCTTTAGTTTCATTTCCAAGTCCTCCCAAAACAACTTTGCGTTTTTTGTTGCATTTATTTGCGTATACATTAAAGAATGCATTGTCAACGGGCTGTAGTGGAAGCTGCTATCGCGCTATGAATGCAACACGGGAAGGAAGCGGGCCAAAATGAAAAAGACTTACGATATCGCGGTTTTCCACGGGGACGGGATCGGCCCGGAAATTATGGCGCCTACGCTTGAAATTTTGCGCCATCTCTCGCGCGGCAATCCCACCTACGACCTGGCGTTTACAGACGCACCAGCAGGCGCAGGCCACTACGCCAAAACTGGAGAGTCTTTCCCAACAGGATCACTCGAAACTGCACGCAAGGCCGACGCGATTCTGCTGTCAGCAATGGGTTTACCGGATGTTCGATATCCTGACGGAACCGAGATTTCTCCTCAGATAGACCTGCGAAAGCAGCTTGGCCTTTTTGCTGGCGTGCGTCCGGTAAAGGTAAGCAGCGGACAAATGACCCCCTTGGCGCTGCCTCCCGGAAAAGAGATCGACTTTGTCTTGATTCGTGAAAGCACCGAAGGGTTGTTCTTCACCCAAGGAACGGGCGAAGTCACGGAAGATGAGGCGCGTGAAACCCTGCTGATCACCCGCGAGGTATCCGAAAAGCTATTCCGCTTTGCGTTTGATCTCGCCAACAACCGCAAGGCGTCCGGTCGCGGCCCGGGACGAGTAACCTGTGTCGACAAAGCCAATGTATTCCGCGCCTTTGCATTCTTCAGATCAATCTTTGACGCCGAGGCCGCACGCCATCCCGATTTACAAGCAGACCATGCTTATGTTGATGCGACCGCCCTCTGGATGGTCCAGAAGCCTTGGGAATTCGATGTTTTGGTAACTGAGAACATGTTCGGAGATATCCTCTCTGACCTTGGTGCAGGTCTTATGGGCGGTCTTGGACTGGCTCCTTCAGCAGATATCGGATTGAACCACGCCGTGTTCCAACCCTGCCACGGCTCCGCTCCGGACATTGCGGGACAGGGTGTTGCCAACCCTTTTGCAATGTTCCTGTCCGCGGCAATGATGCTTGAATGGTTGGGTTTGACCCATGATCACCCGGAACTGTCCAGCGACGGCGCTCGATTGCGCGAGGCCGTGGAAAAGGTAGTGGCGAACGGTCAAAGCCTGACGCGAGACTTGGGCGGCAAAGCTGGAACTCAGGAAGCGGCCTCAGCGGTATTGGAAGCATTGCCGGCATGAGTACTAAAGAAGCCATTCGGGTCGCGTGTGTAGGTGCGGGATACTTCAGCAAGTTCCACTACGAAAGCTGGTCAAGAATGCCTGGCGCTGTTCCAGTTGCATCCTGCAACCGTGATATCAAAAAAGCGAGGGAAACAGGGCTGGCGGCTTATGATGATCTGTCGAAAATGTTGGAGGCAGAAGAACCGGATCTCGTGGACATCATCCTTCCACCTGTGGCGCAGGCCGAGGCCATCCGCACGGCACTGCGGTTTGGTATCAAGTGGCTGATCTGCCAAAAGCCATTCTGCTTGTCTCTGGGTGAAGCGGAGGAGGTTGTTTCCGAAGCAGAAGAGGTTGGCGCAACTATTGTTGTACACGAGAACTTTCGCTTCCAGCCTTGGTACCGCGCAATCAAGGAAGCGATGGCTGAAGGTCGAATTGGAACGCCTCTACAAGCGACTTTCCGGCTTCGGCCCGGTGACGGACAGGGACCACGCGCCTATCTGGACCGGCAGCCCTACTTTCAGGACATGCCGCGTTTCCTCGTTCATGAAACAGCGGTTCACTGGGTAGACACGTTCCGTTTTTTGTTCGGGGCGCCCAGCGCGGTTTATGCCGACCTGCGTCGAGTGAACCCCGTTATCGCAGGCGAGGACGCAGGTTACATCTTGTTTGATCACCCCAACGGCTTGAAAGCTCTGTTCGACGGGAACAGGTGCCTTGATCACAGTGCCGAAAGCCTGCGCCAAACCATGGGCGAAGCGCTTATTGAAGGAACGACGGGATCGCTGGTTCTTAACGGCGACGGTTCAGTTGAACTCCGCGCTTTTGGAAAACAGGAGCGACAGCAGATTCTACCTCCGAGCGATCACGATGGATTTGGAGGAGACTGCGTCCACGCCTTGCAAAGTCACGTCATTTCGGGCCTTCTACGGGGCACGCCGCTGGAAAACACGGCCCGAGAATATTTGGATGTGATCCGCATAGAAGAGAAAATCTATCTCTCGGCTGCGGAGGGTCGGAAGATCAACCTGGAGACGCCGTGAAGGATCAGGACGCAAAAACTCTTTCCAATACACAACGCGCTGTAAGGGATTTGCGGCGGATGATCCTATCCGGCGAACTTGCTGCCGGAACTGATCATCTGGAATCGGAACTTGCCGAGACCCTTGGCATGTCCCGCACCCCGATACGGGAAGCTGCGCTGATGTTGGAAAGTAAGGGTTTGCTGGAAATGCGGCCCCGGAAGGGCGTGCGGATACTGCCTGTTTCATCAGATGATATGCGTGAAATTTACGACATATTGACGGAACTCGAGAGTCTCGCAGCACAGCGTGCCGCCGAAGCGGGTTACTCAGAAGATGAATTGGCGGTACTCGCCGGATCAATTGCAAAGATGGACCAAGCCATCGAAGCCGAAGACCTTGAAGCCTGGGCCGAGGCCGATGAGCTGTTTCATCAGGAACTCGTGCGTTTAGGTGGCAACAAACGGGTCGAAGCGATTGTGGCCATGATGAGCGATCAGGTTCGTCGCGCACGCGCAACGACACTGTTTATCAGGCCGCTACCAGTCAAATCCAATGAGGATCATCGTGTTGTTTTCCAAGCGATAAGTGAAGGTCGGCCGGATGTCGCGCGTGAACGCCATCGAGAACACAGGCTCCAAGCCAAGACTATGCTTTGTGGGATACTCGAGAAGCATCGGCTCAAAAGCCTTTGAACCACTTGGACGGCTCTTCGAAAATTCATTAAATCGCTAGCACCACGGGATAATTTGCTGCGCCCGGCTCGTTGCAGCCATTTGGTGAAGTTCACGAAGGGTCTACTCCTCAAGTGTAGAAGACATTTATTCTCGGCCGGAAATACTCCGTACCGGAGTTGTGTTATGATGCCTCCAATTATGGAGGAAAAGTTGTTTCGCTATGTTTTGCCCGTCGCTCTCATTTTGGGGAACCCAGTCCTTGCTCAGGATGCAATAAACCCGTCTGGGCTTTCTGGACCTTCTGGTCGCCCTTATTCACCTTACGCTGAGCGCGCGTATCCAACTCAAGTCTATTTTGGAGACACCCACGTTCATACTGGACTTTCCGGGGACGCTGGCGGCGGCGGGACACGCCTCATGCCGCGAGATGCTTATCGGTTTGCGCGTGGCGAAGAGGTGATTTCTAACACGGGTCAACCAGTAAAACTTTCGATACCTCTCGATTTCTTCATGATTACAGACCATTCGGATGCGATGGGAGCAATCACCGACATCATTGGGGGTGCACCCAACATCCTGGCGGATGAGCAAGGCAGATATTTCCACGAGGAATTCAACAAAGGTGGGGAAGCCGCCTTGGCAGCTGCGCTTGAGCTTACCGCGGCATTTGCTCAAGGACAGGTTTCCCCTGCGCTGAACTATCAACCCGGCAATCCCGCTTACGCCCGTGTTTGGGACGACATTATTGATGCCGCGGAGGAGTACAATGACCCCGGCGTGTTCAGCACCTTCATAGCCTATGAATGGACATCTCTGGTTGCAGGGAACAATTTGCACCGAAACGTGATATTTCGCGACGGCCCTGAGCTCACAAGGCAGATACTGCCTTATACAACGACGCCCCCGGTAGGTTCACCAAACCCTCGTGATCTTTGGAAGTGGTTGGAAAACTATGAGCAAACAACCGGCGGGCGTGTGCTTGCTATTCCGCACAATGGAAACTTATCGAACGGCTGGATGTTCCCGCTCGTTGACGATTTCGCAGACGGGGTGCCGTTAGATCCCGCATATGCAGAAGCGCGAAACAAATGGGAAAGGCTATATGAATCAACCCAGATAAAGGGGGACGGTGAGGCCCACCCGTTCCTTTCACCTGACGATGAATTTGCTGACTTCGAAACGTGGGACTTCGGTAACCTTGACGCTTCGGTTCGAAAAGAGGCGGATATGTTGCCCGGCGAATATGCCCGATCCGGGTTGCTTCGCGGCCTGTCGCTTCAAAAATTTCTTGGGGTGAACCCTTTCAAGTTTGGTTTGGGTGGGGCCAGTGACACGCACACAGGTTTGACCGCCCCTGACAACGACAATTTCTTCGGAAAATTTACCGGCTACGAGCCCAGCGAAGAACGGAGCCAACATGTCAGCAAGACGTATGCTGACGGGACTGTTGCGCTGCGGTCGTCGCAATATATTACCGGCGGTCTGACAGCAGTATGGGCCGAGGAGAATTCCCGCACAGCCATCTGGGATGCGATGCATCGGCGTGAAACTTACGCAACAACAGGTCCCCGAATGCGCGTCCGTATGTTCGGTGGATATACTTTTACCGAAGAGGATGCCTTGCGGCGGGACTTGGCGCTTGTGGGATACACCAAAGGTGTGCCGATGGGTGGCGATCTTGGCCCTGGGGAAGGCTCTCCTACTTTTCTGGTATACGCGCTTCGTGATCCGATGGGAGCAAACTTGGATCGAATCCAGATCATAAAGGGTTGGTTAGATGCAGATGGAGAGCAACGGGAAAAAGTCTACGATGTGGCCTGGTCCGGTTCCCGCGAACCAGATGCCGCTGGTAAGCTGCCATCCGTAGGCACCACAGTTAACCTTTCAATCCCCTCGTGGACCAACACGATAGGTGCTTCTGAGTTAGGAACCGTGTGGCAGGATCCCGACTTTGATCCGTCAGAAAGCGCATTTTACTACGCCCGAGTTATCGAAATTCCGACACCCCGCTGGACGGCGTATGATGCCGTTAAGTTTGGAATTCAAATGCCAGACAATGTCCCATTGACAGCGCAGGAACGCGCATACACTTCGCCAATTTGGTACGCACCTGACCAATAGTCCGAACTTGCTGACTGTTCTGCTTTTCGCTTTAGGCCCTCATATCTTGCGTCGAATACTTCAAGTATTTCAGCCTTTTTATGAGGTCGCTCGATTGGTCATAGCGCATGGATGCCGAATGGATCGGAGAAACCCTTGATCATGGTTCCACCAAATGTGTCCAACACATATGCCGCCACCGACAGATCGAAGACTTCTTGATCAATCAATTAAAGGCTTCCGGTTTTCTGCGTCTCTGTCCCAAGGTAAGCAGCAAGGTTTACGGTCGATCCGATACAAGTATACGTCGCCCGATTATCTGTACCGGCATAGCCCGCGACGACTTCGCCAGTCGCTATTCCGATGCTGATTTTCAGGTCACTTTTCCCTTCTGAGCGCCGCTCGTGAACTTACATCTCAATCATGTTATGCATTTCATGCCCTTCCTACCCTGAGCTTTGCGCCAAGTTCGGCGGCGGCTGCGGAACTCCGAAACCGTCGCCCGGCATCAGACTGACAATTCCGCCATTGCTGGTATGCGAAATCAACACTTACAAACGAAACAACCTCAGGCGTCATAGAACAAACTTGCCATCGCATGGTCCGGCGTAGTCACCTAGGGCATACGGTTGGAGGAAACCTATGGCGCAATGGAAGTTCGTGATTGGGGTTTGTTGCGCGCTGTTTCTTGTCGCTTGCGCTCCAAAATCCCGTACATATGAAAAGACAGCATCGGCTGCGCTGCCGGCGAATTCGGGCACGGCTCTGGGCCAGGCGGCCGATCGCCTTGGGGACCCCAAAGACGGTCGGTCAGGCATCAAGCTGATCAGTGATGGAGAAGAAGCGCTTGTTTCACGGCTGCTGTTGGCGGCTGCTGCCGAGCGAACGATAGACGCGCAATACTACCTTCTACACAACGACCCAACAGGTCACCTTTTTGCAGCCAGTCTTTTGCAGGCAGCAGATCGGGGTGTTCGTGTCCGATTGTTGCTGGATGACATGGACACGTCCAGCTATGACGCGATGACGGCCGCGTTGGACAATCACAAAAACATTGAGATCAGGCTATTCAATCCATTTTGGCGGGATCAGAGCCTTTTGATTGCGGGTATCACAGATTTCAAACGCATCAATCGAAGAATGCACAACAAGTCCATGACGGCAGACAATGTGTTCACGATTGTGGGTGGAAGGAACATCGGTGCCGAGTACTTTCTGGCCCGGGAGGAAATGAACTACGCTGATTTGGATGTGCTGGCCGCAGGCCCCGTTGTACGCGAAGTGTCGCGTAGCTTTGACTCTTACTGGAACAGCGAGTTCGCAGTTCCGGCGCGTGCGGTCGTTGGGGAACCCGAAGAATTTGACCTTAGCGATGCGCGAGGCAGGTTGAAGGAACTGGTCGAAGAAGCGAAGCAAACGCAGTACGGCGCCGCCCTCAGAAAGTCAGCACAAGAGAACTTTGCAGATGGAGCCCTGTCACTGGATTGGCTGCCTGCAAAACTATATGCCGATCCGCCTTCAAAAGCTGCGGGTCTGGATAGTTCAGACCCCGTTCTGGCGTCTCAATTGCTTCCGTATTTTGAAAATGCCCGCAGTGAGGTGAATATCGTGTCCGCCTATTTCGTGCCGCGCAACAACGGCGTGAAATGGCTGACCGAACTCGAGAAGCGCGGGGTCGACGTAAAGGTCGTAACCAATTCACTTGCGTCTAACGACGTCGCACCCGTTTACGCACATTACGCTAAAAAACGCCGAGCACTTTTACGCGGTGGAGTAGAACTCTACGAACTGCGACCCGACGCTTATCAAGTTCAACGCCGCGGGATTAACTGGGCTCAATCGCGATCAGGCCTACACTCCAAGGCATTTGCGGTTGATGACCGATACTTGTTCGTAGGGTCGTTCAACTGGGACCCCCGGTCTGTCAACATCAACACCGAGATGGGAATTCTGATTGACTCGCCAGCATTGACTGCACAGACGATGGGTGCCTTGGACGACGTGCTGCCCGCATACACATATCATGTCACACTCGAGCAAGCTGGCCAGCTTAAATGGACGACAAGAGATGATGATGGCAACGTCCTTGAATATGAATCCGAGCCGACAGGATCAGCCTGGGATCACATAGTTTCCGGTTTCCTAAGTATTTTGCCAATTGGGTCGCAGCTTTAGGTCTTTTTGACAAATAGTCTGATGGCGTGTCGCCCTTTTTTGGGGGGCGCGGCTACACCGAAAGGGGGACGCCCAGACATATTTCTGGCCATCGCCCGGGCGACCTTCAGTAAAACCCAATCTCGCTGACATCCACACGGGCCTCGTGATCGCGCCCATAGGCTACAACTCCAACCGAGGTGATTTCGTCAGCGACGGGAATAGCGCGCAACATGGCACCTGAAGCCTTGAAGGCTGACAAAGGCAAAGAGACTTCGGTCCAGTCTTCTGAAGTTGGAAACTCGGCCTGGTAGTATTGCCAAGGAAGCACGGTGCCACGTGTCCTGAGGTGAACAAAGTAGTGCTCGCCGTTACCCCGGACCAACAGCCTTACGCCCGATACGCCAACATCGGGCCGATCAGGCAACTTGCGTCGGAACTGGATGAAGCCACCGTTGTTTTTTGTACTGACGGTTCCGGTCAGACGCGCGAATGCGACATCACCTTCCAAACGAAACTGCACTTGCCCTGAAGAGACGCCTCCCATGACTGTGTCCGCAACATAGTCCCAACGCGTCTCCGGAGACTTGGAAAAGTCCTCAGCAAGGTTTTCATCAGCCTGTGCCATTGTAGATCCGAGCATAACAAGCCCCGAAAAAAGCGCAAAGAAGTTGGCACGCATGTTGTTCCGTCTCAATTCAGTATCGCAATGGAAAGATTAAGCGCCGTGGCAAATGCGACCCATGCACAATACGGCAGGAAGGCCAGCGCGGAGACTGGATCCGAGTTCCTCACCCGAGCGATGAACACGAAGATGACAGCCAGCAACGCAACAATGACCACAAAGGCAACCCACGGCATTTGCAGTACGAAAAAGGTTGGTGACCACAAAAAGTTCAGCCCCATCTGCGCCCACCACAACTTCATGGCGGCCGAGCTCCGGTCTGCTTCGAACTGGCGCCAGCCCGCCATCGCGATCAAAACATAAAGCGCCGTCCAAACCGGGCCAAAAATCCAATTTGGTGGATTGAAAGCAGGTTTAGAAAGTTGCGCATACCAATCACCGGGTGCGGTTAGTATCCCGATCAGGATGCCGCCTCCGAGCATGAGCGCAAGAAATGCTATGCGGATCAACCAGTTCGACATTGCCGGGCAGCTCTCAGCAATCCTTGGTCATCACGTTGACGAACGCTTCGGAAGAGAAGGTCGCAGTATTGGTCTCATCCGAGACAGTATATGACACCATGGCGCCCTCGATCTCCGACCCAGAAACAGTGATTTCGCGTTGCCCAATGGTGTCATCTACATCGATGGTAAAAGCGAGTTGTTCCCCTGCCGCGAGGGAGGCGATCTCAAGTTCAATTGTATTTTGCCCGTCCACGACCGAAGGAAGCTGACGCAGTGCGTCAGCACCTTCAACGAATTCGAGAGGTTGAAAAACCTCCACGCCCGCGCCTTTTTCGGTAACGTCGAAAATCAAACGTCCGGCAGATTGCGACAAGTCAATTTTGACGGTCGAGGCTACGACGTCGCAAGTTCCGACATTTGTCAGAACAAAACGATCCTTTGGTGCGCCCTCTACGAAGCGAATTTGAACACCAGCTTGAAGCGAAGTGGCTGCGAAAAACCCAAGGGTCGCAGCGATAATACTGGGTGGAAGCATTCTTTTCTCCTTGTTAAGAGGTACTTGATAAATACGCCTCGGCGGGTGTCTTGGATCAGATTAATGCCTTTTGCCTATCGTGGTTCAGCCAATAATTGCTTTCGAAGTTACGGCTACAATCGCGCCTCGGAGATCAAGTGCGGCCTGGATGAAATGCAGGTGGCCAATAACTTCGACTGCCACGGGTGGATCGTCGGAATCGCTCCCAAAGTCCCTGATGAGAAGCTCCGCACGCAATTCACCGGGAACATTGGCGGGCAACACTGACGCGCAGTGCTTTGTTCCGACCTCGCCTGACTTTGTCAAAACACTGACGTCACCCGCTGCATGGCTTCCAGATTTTCCTCGGTTGAAAAAAAATAGGCATCCTGTCTTTGCTCCTAGAACCCCAGAAAATGAGATTTGCGACCCTAGGTAACGCCTCGGGCCCGTGGAAAGCAGAAAACAACTCGGCATCTTGTCCTCGGGCTGAACACGGCAATCCGGGTTCTGGGGCTGCATCTTCAAGTTCTGGACCTGAGACGTCCTGCGCGCATACAGCCGTGCCCGACAATACAAACGCAATGGCAGGTGCGGGCCATGTGATCGCTTGAACCAATTTCCCAATCTGTTTCAGCAATCAGGTGTTTCTCCTTATTTGGTCCTCGGCGCTGCGGGCTTTCGGGCAGTTACGAGTTGGAAATAAAGGTTCATACGCAAGCAAGTTTGGTTGAACTTGCCGCTATGCGGTCGCCAACAACGCATCGGAAAGCTCGTATTCCGAAAGGGCTCCCGGTGCACCTATTGCAACAAGCCTTGTTTCGCGTTTTCGGTGGCCCCATACCCCATCCCTTGCGATGTCCATACGTTTTCCAACGACCTGAACGAGAATGCGATGATCCGGGTCCTCCTCGCTAAAAACAAAACCCTTGAGGCGATAGACATCGCTTGGAAGCTTTCGAATTGCACTCCGAAGAGAAGACAAGCTTATCGGGCGTTCAGCTTTCATCATAGTTGTAGAGAAGCTGTCCGAGTGATCAGAGTGGTGGCAACCACAATCCGGTCCATGTTCGTGATGATCGGGTATTTCTGTTTCGAGCTGTTCGGCGGCAAAGCGGCCAACTGAAAGAAGAATATCCAGTGGGACGTCTGCGTTGACAGCTTCGACCAGGCGATATCGACGGAAGCGAGACCCGAGCCAATCGTGCACCTTTTGAACAGCCGCCCTGTCGACGAGATCGACTTTGTTCAAAATAACCATGTCCGAGAACGCGATTTGACGGAGCTTCAGTTCCATTTGTTCCGGCGCAGCAAATAGCTGTTCCGCATCGACAAGACACATTAGGCTGTCCAAGCGGATCATGTCCCGAAACTTCTGATCGGTAAATGTCATCGCGATAGACGACGGGTCGGACACACCACTTGCCTCAAGGACGATGTATTCCGGCTTCTCAGGCCGGGCAAGTACGGCTTCCACCGTTTCGATCAGGTCATCTCGTATCGAGCAACAAACGCAACCATTAGCCAGGCTCATCACATCATCTTCGAGGCCGACTACAAGATCGGCATCGACATTGATGGATCCAAAGTCATTTACCAGAACCGCAACCCGCAACCCGTGATTGCCTGTCAGGATGCGGTTCAAAAGTGTTGTCTTACCGGCTCCTAGAAAGCCGGTAAGGATCGTCACGGGGATCGCAGAAGTCGAACCAAATTCAATCATCGTTCGATCTCCTCTCAGTCTTCATCACGCGTGCCGATTACATCCGAAACTTTGATGGTAAAGTCCTGCGGCCAGTCCCCGCCGGGTGCTCGGAAAACGTCAGTTGGGTAGTACTCGCGTGGATCAATCTCCATATCTCTGTACTTCTGGTCTTGCTGATCTGCTCGGGTGAGCCTCGGGTTCGGTAGTGTGATTTCATCCGGAAGCTCAATACGTCCGGCCTCTGCTGCCGCAGCCAGTTCCCGGAATGGCGGAACGGTACCGGATTTTCCGGGCAGTGCAGCTTTCCTGTACCAAATTGCATCCTTGGTCACGTTCACAACGGCTACATCGAGACCCCATTGGAACAGACCGTCGTAATGAGCGCGAATACCAGCCAGCATTTCAGCGTCGATGTCTTCGTCCTGGGTATAGTGTGTCACCATTCCCAAACGCGGCCTTGTGTCAGCAAAGAGCTTACCCACGGCATAGTGGGAGGTGTGATGCGTATCGATGGTGTAGTTAAAGAGATCCTGTGGGATACCATATTTGTAGGTCATCAGCTGACCAATATCCTGTCCCGACATTTCGGTTACAAAGACATCAACACCTTCGCCGTATTTACGTGAAAGCTCATCCGGGCGACCATCGCCGGTCCATACAAAGCTCAGCCCGTTCCAATCGAGCCGATAGCCAACCGCACCGTCCTTGGCGTGGCTTCGTGGCCAGGACCGAACAGTCACGCCATCTTCGTCATAAACGATGCCGCCTTCCTGACGGAAATCGAATTCGTTGACTTCGATCTCGTAGCCGTCCCCAATCGGGAACACATCAAAGGCCTCCAGATGCCATTTGAGCATCTGTTGCATGCCTTTGACCATTCCGGCTGTCCCAAGTTCCGGTGTCCGACCAGAGGGACCGTGAATGCGCAATGGCGTGTAGCCACCCGACCAGGCACGGAACGGGTAAATATACGGAATGTCGGCATAGTGGTCGACATGCAGGTGAGAGATGAAGATGTCGTTGATCAGTTGCCCCGGTACTTGCATGGCAATGATGTTGCGGACACAACCGGAGCCAAAATCGAAGAAGAACCGCTTTCCATTCCCCAACTCCACCATGATACAAGTACCCGCCTGATCTTCGCGCGGTGGATACGGTGTTGAACCACAGAATGAGATGCGCATCTCATCTGGCCCCAACTCCTCACTCAGTGGAAAATAGTTCGCGTTTGAACCGGTCATGTACTTCGTCGGGCGGAAGTACTCTGGCAATGATATGCCGCCTGCGGGTCGACCGCCATATGGGTTCTTGAGTGTTTCTCCCAGGGGGCCGTCTCCTTCGTGGGCCTCGGCACTTCCTGCCGCAAACCCTGCTGCCCCTGTCGCAGCCGCTCCAGTGGCCAAGCCCTTTAGAACACTCCGCCGCGACGGGTCTTCGATTTGCTCTGTTGGTTGCCCCTGTTTGTTTTCCAGGTCTTTCCCAGTGTCTTCCTTAGTCATGGACCAGTCCTCAGTTAGAAGTGTTGCGAAGGCTTCGCTTCACCATCCGGCGAAGCTCGTTGATCAGCTCAGATTTGATGTGGGTCCATTCCGCGCGCTCTGGGGCTGGTATCGATGTGTCATCCAACAGTGCCGATACTTTCTTCAGGTCTTCGATTGCCTCGCTAAGCAACGCATCCGCTTGGTTATACCCTGAAAGCGCATCGGAAAGCTCTGGAAGCTCGTCACTCAGTTCCCAAGTCACTGGATTATCCATGGTTCCCACTATCTATTCTCAGATCAAGATGAGTGCGGTTGACGATGCAGGCCAAGTGAGTCACCGTGAGTTGGGGGTGAGTTTGCTTTGAACCAAGCTAATGAATTGCCGATAGATCAAGATATTGCACCGCCATCGCCGGAGCTTGTCCGACAGGCACTTCAGAGCGTTGTTTCAAGCGTCGCGTTCCAGGCTTCGCCGCGACTCCAGCAATTTATTACTTACGTGGTCGAAGAAACTCTCGCTGGTCGCGGCGCCCAAATCCGTGGCAAAGCAATCGCAGTCGAAGTTTACGGTCGAAGTATTGATGGCACCGGTGGCCGAAATCTCGTTCGCGTTGAAGCCAGACGGCTGCGTCGACTGCTTCATGAGTTTTACGAAGATCAATGGAACGGCAAAGGGGTTCGCATTTTTGTTGATCCGGGTGGATACAAGCCACGGTTTTCGCAAAAAAATACGACAGCATACGACACTTCAGAGGTACCGAGTAGCGATGTGTTAGCAGAACATCCGCGTTTGCGAAAGTTGCTGCCGCTTGGACTGGGTTGTCTTGTATTGATTGCTGGGCTTGGCTTTTGGCTGGCTCAAGATAGCAATGTGGTTTTGCACCCAACCCAATCCCTAGGACAGGCTGAAAGAGCAGCGCTTGGTGAGCAGTCCTTGACGAGACTTCAGGCGGCTAACCTTGCGGATCAAGCCAGAGGAATGTTTTTTCCTGTTTTCGATGTCAAACGACAGCAAATAGCATTGGGAATGTTCCAACATGCCACAGAGTTGGACTCGGCACTTTCCGATGGCTACGCCGGATCGGCACAAGTTCTGGCGACTTTGGCTATTTTGTCCCCGGACACAGCGCAAAGAGATGACCTCATCAGCAAGGCTTCGGAGATGTCGGGAAGGGCGCTTGATCTGTCTCCGACAGATGCCTGGGCAAACGGCGCAAATGGTTGGGTATTGGCTGCCCAAAATAATCCAGTCGAGGCTAAAAAATATGCAAGAATGTCCGTCGAACTTGCTCCGAATGATGGTCATATCCTGGATCTTGTCGGCATCACAGCCATCCTGGCTAACGCACCGGAACTTGCTGCCGAGGTTAGCAATCCCGAAAGACTAAGGTCAGGATCGGGCCGCTTTGGCGCACGTAATATTTGGGGTGTATCGCAGCTTATGCTCGGGAATTACGAAAAGGTTGTCGAAGCATTTCAAGGCGCGCCCGCTGCCGGTGCGCCCGTAAGTGCTCCGTCGCTCCTATTCCAGGCCGTTGCGCAGGATCAGCTGGGACATTCGCAAGAAGCACAACGACTGGTCACTGAAATGCGCAAAACGTGGCCTGAGTTTCCATCGGAGTTTCTCGCCGGCAGGATCTTCCACAATGATGACGCAACGCGGCAAGCGATACTTGATACTCTGACTAGATACTGATCAAACAAATCGTACCGCAGCCGATGCAAAGTGTTCTAGGGTCAAACCTTGATGTCACATTCAGAGGTACAATGCGACGTTGAACTCGAATGATTGGTCTTGGTCCGAAGACTTTACAGCGTTGAAAGCCATTGAAGATTGCAAGAATTGACGAATCCGGACGACTTTGCACAGCCCGCTTTCTGCGCATCGGAGACCTTTTCAAAAATCCAAGCAAGAAAGGCCGCATAGAACCCAAGGTTCTTGAGGAGGACCTTTACGGGATTCAGCAACGCAAGGGGCCGTAACCGCAAAGACTACGCCAAAAGACTGAACTATTTTGCACGATTTACTTGCGACACTGCGCGGCTCGAGAAACGCGTTCAATTGATTGTAGCCACTGCACGTCTCCCTCAACTAAAACCGGGCGCCTCTCAAACAAGGATGCATCCTGATAGGATAAATTCCAACTTGATCATATGGCAGCAGTTCATTTTCAGGCTTGTGATAGGCCCTCGCCTTAAGAATAGAGATTTCCGTAGTTGCTGGGTGAGCGCGTCCAAGCCGGCGCGCTCACTTTGCTTGGCATAGCCTGTCGCTATGGGGTTAAGAGCGATGTATCACTCTGCAGCGACTGCTTCCTCTTCCAGTGCCGGATAATCGGTATACCCTTTTTCATTGCCGCCGTAGAGAGTGGTTGGATCGAGCTCATTCAGTGCGGCGTCTTTCTCCAGCCGGTTGACAAGATCCGGGTTGGAAATAAACGGCCGACCAAAGGCCACCAGATCGACGGCGCCGGTCTCGACCGCTTCAATCGCCATGTCTCGGTCATAAGCGTTGTTGCCCATTTTAACTCCGTCAAACAATTCATAGAGCGCCTTTAGGTCACCACCTTCAGGAATATCGCGCGGGCCGCCGGTCTGCCCTTCTACGAGATGGAGATAGGCCAACCCATAGCTATTCAACAATTTGATCGCATGCGAGAATGTCGCCTGTGGGTCGCTGTCGGAAATGTTGTTTGCGTCCGAGAACGGGCTGAGGCGGACACCGACGCGGTCTGTGCCCCACACGTCGACAACAGCGTCCATCACCTCTTTCAAGAATCGCGCTCTATTCTCAACAGGACCACCGTATTCGTCTTTACGCTTGTTCGACCCGTCGCGCAGGAACTGATCGATAAGGTATCCGTTGGCTGCATGGACCTCTACACCGTCGAAACCAGCCTCTTTGGCGTTTTCCGCGGCCCTCCGGTAGTCCGCAACAATGTCAGCAATTTCTTCGATGGCCAGAGCTCGCGGTTCGGAAGTTTCAACAAACTGCTCACCATCAAACGTCTTGGCCTTAGCGCCAATTGCGGATGGCGCGACAGGGGCTTCACCACCCTCCTGCAAGCTGTAATGCGAAATCCGTCCGACATGCCAAAGCTGGATTACGATCTTCCCGTCTTTGGCATGGACGGCCTCAGTCACTTTTTTCCAGCCGTCGATTTGCGATTTGGAATAAATGCCGGGCGTCCAGGCATAGCCTTTGCCTTGGAGCGAGATTTGCGATGCTTCCGTGATGATCAGACCAGCAGCTGCCCTCTGCGCGTAGTACTCGGCCTGCAATTCATGGACACTGTCATCCTCAGCTCTTGCCCGGTTACGGGTCAGTGGCGCCATGACAATGCGGTTCTTAAGCTCGATTGCACCAGCTTTGATGCCCGAGAACAGTTTTTCATCAGCCATTGCTGCTTCCTTCTTTGGTAGACTTCGTTCAGATATTATTGGACCAACTAGTCCAATATTGTGCTCACTGTCTCTTGTTTGAGTTTGTGTTAGGTTTCATTTCGTTATGGTGGCGGGAGACCTTATGGCGAAATCACCAACCGGGCTTGTTTCAGGGTTTGCGATATCTGCTCAGCGGGAACGCCCGCCTTACGCAAGGCTAGCGTGCCAATGGCAAGGGAGGCATAGGCGCGCGCCCTGTCGAGCGCCAGACCCGGATCTGAAGGCTCAAGCGCTTCCGCAATAATTTTGTCAATGCTCTCCAAATGTTGGCGCCCGAGATCGGCCACTTCATCATCATGCGGGGCAAGCTCGGTAAGGCAGTTGATCAGCATGCAGCCGTCACGACCTCCTTGCGGATTCGCCAAGGCTTCCATTATCGCGCCGACGGGGTCATCTCCGCCCGCGTCCGCGACGTCGCGCAAAGCTTTCAAACCACGTCTTGAATAGTGGCTGAGGGCTTTGCGAAACAATGCCTGCTTGTTTCCGAAGGTTCCATAAAAGCTGGAACGGCTCAAACCCATGGCCTTGGTCAGATCGTCCACCGACGCGGCCTCGTAGCCCTTGTGCCAAAATACGCACAAGGCTTTTTCCAAAGCATCGGCTTCGTCAAAGGCACGAGGCCTACCCGGGCCTGCGGGCGACTTGATGTCGGCAATTGGAAGGATTTCTTTGCTCATGGCGTAGATGTGGAATGATCAGTCCAGAATTTCAAGGGACCAGTCAGATAAAGCTGTTCATCCGACTTCATTCGCAGGTCTGTTTGGCAAAGGAACTTGCTACAACATGATCAGAAATCCAGATTCTCAACACTCAAGGCGTTTTTCTGGATGAACTCCCGACGAGGTTCCACGACGTCACCCATCAACTTGGTGAACAGATCATCCGCCTCGACCATGTCATCCACGCGCACTTGCAGTAGTGTCCGCGCATCCGGATCCAGTGTCGTTTCCCACAGCTGGTCAGGGTTCATCTCACCCAGGCCTTTATAGCGCTGCAAGGACAAGCCCTTTTCACCCTCTTCCAGAATGGCGCGCAACAAGTCCAGCGGACCGTGGATCATCTGGCTGCGATCACGACGGTTCAAAGTGGCCGGAGAGTTGTAGATCTCTTGCAGGCTTTGCGTAAAGCTACCGGTCTTGCGCGCCTCGCCCGAGCGCAGCATCGGGCCATCCAGCGTGCGAACCTCTTCAACACCGCGCAGGATACGGGCCAGCCGGATGCCGTGATCCTGTGTGATCCGACCCTGCCAACCGCGTTCGTATTCCAACGCGATCAGATCCAGCCGTGCGGCGACTTTGTCAGCCACACCTTGCAGATCGGCGTCCACCGCACCCGGCACGAAAGCCCCAGCCACGGCGGCCTGTTCCAGAATATGACGCGGGTAATGCGTTGGAAACGCGTCCAGCACACGTTTCAACTGGCGCGCTTCGTCCACCACGCGGGTCAGATCCTGACCGACGATCTCTTCGCCCGAGCCCAGTTTCAGAACCGCGCCTTCGACGCCTTGATTGATTAGATAGTCATCCAGAGCGGCCTGATCCTTCAGGTAAACCTCTGACTTTCCGCGGGAAACCTTGTACAGCGGCGGTTGCGCGATATAGAGGTACCCGCCCTCGATCAGCTCTGGCATCTGCCGATAGAAGAAGGTCAGCAACAGGGTCCGGATATGCGCGCCGTCCACATCCGCATCGGTCATGATGACGATCTTGTGGTAGCGCAGCTTTTCAATGTTGAATTCATCGCGGCCAATGCCCGTACCCAGCGCCATGACGAGGTTGCCAATTTCCTGAGACGACAGCATCCGGTCGAACCGGGCGCGTTCCACGTTCAGGATTTTCCCCCGCAAGGGCAGAACCGCCTGCGTCAGACGATCCCGTCCGGTCTGTGCCGATCCACCTGCCGAGTCACCCTCGACGAGGAAGACTTCGGTTTTCGATGGATCTTTCTCGGAACAATCCTTCAGCTTGCCCGCCAGATAGTTCACATCCATCGCCGTCTTGCGCCGGGTCAGCTCGCGCGCCTTCCGCGCAGCTTCCCGGGCCAACGCAGCCTCGATGATCTTGCCGACGATATTCTTGGCCTCGTTGGGGTTTTCTTCGAACCACTCGGCCAGTTTTTCATTCATCAGACCTTCGACAGCCGGACGGACCTCGGAGGAAACCAGCTTGTCCTTGGTCTGGGACGAGAATTTCGGATCGGGCACTTTCACCGACAATACGCAGGTCAAACCTTCGCGCGCATCGTCACCGGTGAAGCTGACCTTTTCCTTTTTCGCGATCCCGCTGGACTGCGCATAGTTGTTGATCGTCCGGGTCAAAGCCCCCCGGAACCCCGCAACGTGGGTCCCGCCGTCGCGCTGCGGGATGTTGTTGGTGAATGGCAGCACCGTTTCGTGGTAGCTGTCATTCCACCACATGGCGATCTCGACACCGATATCGTCGCGCTCGCCCTTGATATAGATCGGCTCGGGCATGGCCGGCGTTTTGGATCGGTCGAGGTATTTGACGAACTCCTTTACGCCGCCCTCGTAGAACAGCTCAGTCTCCAGCCGCTCGGCAGGGCGTTCGTCGATCAGGATGATCCGCACGCCCGAGTTCAGGAAGGCCAGTTCGCGCAGCCGTTTTTCCAACGTCTCGAACGAGTATTCGAGATTCAAGAACGTGTCGGTCGACGCCAGAAACCGCACTTCGGTTCCCGTACGATCGCCGCATTCGCCGACAACCTTCAGATGCTCTGCCGTTTCACCACCCTCAAATCGCGCCACGTGCTCTTTGCCCGCGCGCCAGATGCGCAGCTCCAGCCAATCCGACAGGGCGTTTACCACCGAAACACCCACGCCATGCAAGCCGCCCGACACCTTGTACGAGTTGCTGTCGAACTTGCCGCCCGCGTGCAGCTGGGTCATGATGACCTCTGCTGCTGAAACGCCTTCTTCCGGGTGGATATCAACCGGAATTCCGCGGCCGTTGTCGCTGACCGAAACGCTGGAATCCGCGTGAATTTTCACGGTCACATGGTCGGCGTGACCCGCCAGCGCTTCGTCAATTCCGTTGTCGACAACCTCATACACCATGTGGTGCAGGCCCGATCCATCATCCGTGTCCCCGATATACATCCCGGGGCGTTTGCGAACGGCCTCTAATCCCTTGAGAACTTTGATGGAATCTGCGCCGTATTCTTGAGGAGCCTGTGCGTCTTCGGACATTCAGTCAGTACCTATATTATTTTGGTACCTTATACGTTTTCTGGTGGGGATTGTCACGCGATCCCCCAATATTTTGTGTGTGCTCGGGTCGTTTTCTGCCCATCTGATTCCACCTCATAACCGGTCGATATCAGAAGCGATATCCGCCGCGATTTCCAGCGCATCGACATCCTTGCGTTCGGCCGACAACCGAAGCCCCAGAATGTCCGACTGATACCGGGCCGCCAGCCGATCCGGGTCATGTTCAGGCCGGATTTCACCGGCGGCCTGGGCGCTGCGAAACAGGTCGGCGAAACACGCCTTCATTTCCGCCATGTGACGCGCGGCCTGATCCGCAAGCGTATGATCCTTCGCCTGCAACTCGGCATATGTCTTTGCCAACATGCAAGCCTTTGCCGGGTTCTCGACCGCTTCGATGACCAAACGAGGTTGCGCCTTGAGCGCTTCCTTCGGCCCCAATCTTTCGGCAAGGGCTTTCAGGCGCGCCACACCCTCTTGCGTGTAGCTTTCCAGCGTCAACGCATAGAGCGCATCCTTCGACCCGAAAGCCGCGTAGAAACTGCCGGGTTTCAGCTTCAATTCCCGCTCAAGGTCCTTCAGCGACGTACCAGCCCAACCCTGACGCCAGAAAATGTCACGGGCTTTCTCGATCAACGCGTCGCGATCATATGCGGGTTTACGGGGCATCGGCATCACCAATTCTTGAACGTTCGCTCAAATATATACTTGAGCGATCACTCAAGAAACCCTAAATACCATCCATCGCGCCAGAAACAGGAGTCCCGACATGGCCACTTTCCCGTCTCATGATATCGAATCCGCACCCGAAGCATCCAAACCACTGCTGGAAAAGTCCCAGGCCGCCTTTGGCCGTTTGCCGGGCCTGCACAAGGTGATGGCAGAAAGCCCACAGCACCTTGAAGGCTATCAAGTTCTGCACAGCCTGTTCTTGCAGACCGATTTCGACAACGATGAGAAGACCGTCGTCTGGCAGACCATCAATGTGGAAAACGAATGCCATTACTGCGTGCCCGCGCACACCGGCATCGCAAAGATGATGAAGGTATCAGACGAAATCTCCCAGGCTCTGCGCAATGAAACCCCACTGCCTTCGCCCAAGCTCGAAGCGCTGCGCACCTTCACCCTGCAAGTGATGGAAACCCGTGGCAACCCGACCGAGGAACAGCTTCAGGCGTTCTTCGACGCGGGCTATTCCCATCGTGCGGTTCTGGACGTGGTGCTGGGCCTGGCACAAAAAACCATGTCAAACTACGTCAACCACATGGCCAAAACACCGGTCGATGAAGTCATGCGCGGCTTCCTGTGGGAGCGCAAAGTCAACGAACCGACCTAAGCCGACACCACCGACCCCTCATCGCCTTCGGTCACGATCAGCGTCTGGGCCCGGTCACCCAACTCCTCAAACAGTTCAGGCCCGGTGCCCGTCATCCAGGCCTGAGCACCCAACGCACAGATCTCGTCATAAAGTGAAGCGCGCCGACCCGCGTCCAGATGAGCAGCCACCTCATCCAGCAACACGATCGGTGGCGCACCCACCATTGCGGCCAAAGCTCGGGCATTGGACAGAATCAATGAAACCAGCAGCGCCTTCTGCTCACCGGTCGAACAATCCTTGGCGGGAACACCCTTGGCAGCAAAGACGCCATACAAGTCTGACCGATGCGGCCCAACCAAAGTCCGCCCC
This sequence comes from Ruegeria sp. HKCCA4008, assembly GCF_013033125.1. Lineage (NCBI taxonomy): Bacteria > Pseudomonadati > Pseudomonadota > Alphaproteobacteria > Rhodobacterales > Roseobacteraceae > Ruegeria > Ruegeria sp. HKCCA4008. The sequence goes on along the minus strand of NZ_WQDM01000009.1, from coordinate 112,492 downwards.
GCAGCCAAGTCCCTGAACCGGCTTTCATTCAAAGCCTCGCGCAAATCCTCAGCCGTTTCCGGCATCGCACCTTCGGTTTGCACCAATTCCAACTCGGCAGACGGAAAAGCCGTTTCCGCCTGGTCCTGCGCCGCCCGCAGATGGCTCAACGCCGCCAATCGCGCTGCGTGGATACGATGCCCCATCTCGGCCAGCTGACCCTCAAGCGCAGCATACCAATGCGCGTCCCGAACCTGCTCTTTCAGCAAACGGTTCCGTTCGCGCATTGCTTTTTCGTACGTCAGCGAGGCCTCTGCATGAGACGGATCAAAACTGAGCGCAATGCGATCAAGAAACCGGCGCCGGCCTTCGGCCCCTTCAATCCACAGGCGGTCCATGGACGGAACCAGCCAGACCACCCGGGCAAGTTTACCCAGATCAATCTGGGTGGCGGATTTTCCGTCAATCCTTACCTGCCGTGCTGCACCACCCTCAGACCAGGTTTCGATTTCGAAATTCTGACCCTGCGATTGCAAAAGTCCCGACAGTTTCCAGCCCAACACCTCGGGCCGTCGCGTCATCTCGGCCGCGCTTGCCCGCCGCATTCCGCGACCGGGTGAAAACAAGGATACCGCTTCCAGAATATTGGTCTTGCCCGCACCGTTCGGCCCGTGAATCGCCACCGGCCGCCCGTCCAGAGACAACCGCGCCAGCTTGTGAGACCGAAAATGCGAGACCGTAAGCTCGGTCAGGGCCAATCCCATGACCCCTCCCTTCATCTTTTCAAAAATACTCCCGCCGGAGGCATCGCGCGTCCGCGCGATCAGACGCGCATTGGCATGACGACGTAAACCGCGCTCTGATCATTGCCTTCGCGCATCAGGGTCGGGTCGCCAGCTGAATTGAACATGAACACCGCATTCTCTCGATCCACCTGAGACGCGATCTCCAGCAGATATTTGGCATTGAACCCGATCTCCAGACGCTCATCACCATAGGCGACCGCCAGTTCTTCCTCGGCCGCGCCACTGTCTGGTGCGTTCACCGACAGGACCAGCTTGTCGCCATCCAGTTGCAGCTTCACCGCACGCGAACGCTCGGAAGACACCGTTGCCACCCGGTCCACGGCCTGTGCGAACTCGGCGGCATCCACTTCCAGCTTGCGCGTATTTCCTTGCGGGATAACGCGCGTGTAGTCGGGAAAGGTTCCGTCAATGACCTTCGAGGTCAGCGTGATATCAGGCGTGGCGAAACGCACCTTGGTTTCGCTGACCGAAACCGCGATATCCATTTCATCATCGTCCAACAGCTTGCGCAGCTCGCCCACGGTTTTACGCGGGACGATAACGCCCGGCATGCCCTCTGCACCATCCGGCAAATCGGCATCGATCCGAGCAAGCCGGTGGCCGTCGGTGGCCACGCAGCGCAGCACCTTGCCGCCATCGGATCCGTCGGCCACATGCATGTAGACACCATTCAGATAATACCGTGTCTCTTCTGTTGAGATTGCGAATTTCGACTTGTCGAACAACCGTCGCAGCAGGGCAGCCGAAGCCGTGAAATTTGATTGATACTCCGACGACGCCATGACCGGGAAATCCTCTTTCGGCAGCGTCGCCAGCGAGAAATTCGACCGACCCGCCTCAACCGTCAGACGCCCTGCCGCGCTGTCTGCGGTCAGCGTGACCAACGCTCCGTCGGGCAGCTTGCGCACGATCTCGTGCAAGGTGGTCGCGGCCACGGTGGTGGCACCGGCTTTCTCGACCTGCGCCGGGGCCTTGTCGACCACTTCGGTATCCAGATCGGTCGCGCGAAACAGCGCCTGATCGCCTTCCGCCTCGATCAGGACATTGGCAAGTATGGGAATGGTATTGCGGCGTTCCACTACGGATTGGGCCTGCGAAACGGCCTTGAGAAGGGTGCCGCGTTCGATGCTGATCTTCATACCCTCAATTCCTCTGACTTGCGTACCGACATGGGCGGGACTGGCACGTTAGCGGTTCCACCCTGAGGCACAAGGATTTTTTACGGATTTCTGGGTTGGATTGCGTCCAGCGTCAAGGGCAGCGTGCCAGACAGGCACCAGTTCTGATCCAACCGTGGACTAATGCGCACAAGAAACGCCCCGGGCCCGAGGATCCAAGGCGGTATCCTAATTTACAGGCGCGGATCAGGCTTCAAGCGACCGGCGCAGCATTTCGACATCCTCGGCGATCTGACCGTCAGTCAGCTTCAGCTCTTCAATGCGCTTGACGCCATGCATGACCGTCGTGTGATCGCGCCCGCCAAATCGGCGGCCGATCTCGGGCAGCGACCGGCTGGTCAACTGCTTGCACAGATACATCGCCACCTGACGCGGACGCGCGTAAGAACGCAGGCGCTTCGGGCCGATGATGTCAGAAAGCCGGATGTTGTAATACTCGGACACCTTCCGCTGGATCTCTTCAACGGTGATCTTGCGTTCCGAGGCGCGCAGCACATCCGCCAGACAATCCTGCGTCAGTTCCATGTCGATCTCGCGACCGACCAGTGACGCGAAAGCGAACAGACGGGTCAGGGCACCCTCCAGCACCCGAACATTGGTCGAGATGCGATGCGCCAGGAATTCCAGAACGCCATCGGCAATCGTCAGGTCCGGATAGGATGAGCTGTATTGCTGCACCTTGTTCTGCAAAATGCCCAGACGCAGTTCATAATCGGTCGGGTGCAGGTCAACCACCAGACCACATTGCAGGCGGGATTTCACCCGATCTTCCAGATCCTTGATCTCACCCGGGGCGCGATCGGCCGAGATGATGATCTGTTTGTTCTGATCCACCAGCGCGTTGAACGTGTGGAAAAACTCTTCCTGAGTGGAATCCTTGCCGGCGATGAACTGCACGTCATCAACCATCAAAACGTCAACCGAACGGAACAGGTGTTTGAAATCCATCATCCGACGCTCGCGCAGGGCCTGCACGAACCGGTACATGAACTGTTCCGCCGAAAGGTACAGAACGTTCAGTTCCGGATGTTTGGTTTTCAGCTCCCATGCGATGGCATGCATCAAGTGTGTCTTACCCAGCCCTACACCGCCGTACAGAACCAGCGGATTGAAGGTCACCGGCCCGCCCTCGGATACCCGACGCGCAGCCGCATGGGCCAGTTCATTGGGCTTGCCGACGACAAAACTGTCAAAGGTAAAGCGGGAATCCAACGGGGCGGCCTGAAGCGACTCCAATGTATCCTGCGCCGGGTCCTCACTCGGCGCTGCGACAGGTTCAGGCTTTGCCAACGGTGGCATATCGACAGCTGGCTTGGGTCGGGCAGGTGAGTTTGCGGCGACGCGGAAATCCAGACGCTGCACAGTTTCACCTGCGGTGTTCAGCTCGTATAAAATGAGGTCCGCAAAATTCTGGCTGACGTAATTGCCCATGAAGTTGGTCGGCACCGAGAAAACCGCCACGCCGTCCTGAAGCTCCTTGAATTCCAAAGGCTCGATCCAGGTCGTATAATTGTTCCGACCGATGGCCTTCAGCAACTTGTTACGCAGTAGTCCCCATTTCTCTTGTGTCATTAAGCGCCTCACGCATCCCATTCTTATTGGCCTGTCAGCCTTATTCATACGAAGCCGGTTCCCCGGTGTTGTATTCACACGCAATAGGTATCCAGTCGCCAAACCAGTCGGCTTGGCGGGACCATCCCGAAGAGCTCGGCAACCCCAGTTCTGACGCTCAGCAATAACGGAACGTCCCGAAAATCGGGTTGCACGTCGCAATCTCAATTTTTAGACAGGGCCAAGATCACCGGGTTTATTCCGGCTTCCATGGCAGATCGGCAGCCTGGCTCAAGCCAGTCGTCGACAATTGTCCCCTGATCGCTCTGATGCCCGTCAGTTCGATCGGGAAAACAGCCTGTCCCCCCAAGCGAGTGAATCGCTGACATCAGTCGTAGCAATTCCGAGAGGGGCGCGGCAACGAAACTCTGATATTGACTCGGGTCTTTGGGCGAAAGAATCTCTCGGTTTTGTGAAGGCGCGGTTTTCTGGCAACACGAAAAAAGGCGCCGTGATGTGCGGCGCCTTTTCAGAATGGTTCAGCCTTTCTGACGTGACCTAGGGTCACCCCAAAGCTTAGCCCAGTGCTTTGACGCGCGAGGACAGGCGCGACATTTTACGGGCAGCAGTGTTCTTGTGGAAAACACCCTTGGTGACGCCGCGCATCAGCTCGGGCTGAGCCGCACGCAGAGCAGCAGTCGCCGCGTCCTTGTCGCCGGATGCGATCGCTTCTTCGACTTTACGCAGATAGGTGCGGATGCGCGAACGACGCGCTTTGTTGATTGCAAAACGCTTTTCGTTCTGACGAGCGCGCTTTTTTGCCTGAGGCGAGTTTGCCATGTGAATCTGACCTTCGTTAGGTACGTTAATCTTGGGTTGCGCGCCACGGACATATCCGCACCGGATCAGAAATCACGAGTGTGAGTCGGGCCAAGCGGGCCGCACGCGCATGTATAACGAGGGTCTTTAGCCAAGTTCAAAGAGATTGCCAAGGTGATTCTTGGAACCATGGCCAAGAATATGGGGCGGGCTAAAGCCACCCGCCACACAAGTCCCGCGCTTTACTTGTCGCGGAATTGCGCTGTGCGCTTTTCCAGGAACGCGGCCATGCCTTCTTTCTGATCTTCGGTTGCGAACATCGAGTGGAAGACACGACGCTCGAACAACATGCCTTCACTCAGCGGAAGCTCGTAGCTGCGGTTCACCGCTTCTTTCGCGGCCATTGCGGTCAGCTGCGATTTCTCGGCAATCTTCTGCGCTGCGCTCACGGCTTCTTCGATCAGCTTCTTTGCCGGCACCACCCGGCTGACAAGACCCGCACGCTCGGCTTCGTCGGCATCCATGAAACGCCCGGTCAGGTTCATGTCCATCGATTTGGATTTACCCACGAACCGCGTCAGACGCTGACTTCCCCCCAGACCGGCAATGACGCCAAGATTGATCTCGGGCTGGCCGAATTTCGCGGTGTCCGCCGCGATGATGAAATCGCACAGCATGGCAAGTTCACATCCACCGCCCAGCGCGTAACCTGCAACGGCCGCAATGATCGGCTTGCGAATTGCGGTCACACGATCATTCGCATCAGCAAAAAGGTTGATGTTGTAGACGTCGACAAAACTCATCTCGGACATTTCCTTGATGTCCGCGCCGGCGGCGAAGGCCTTGTCCGATCCGGTTATCACGATGCAGCGCACCTTGTCGTTGCTGTCCGCATCTTCCAGCGCGGTGCAGAGCTCACCCAGCAACTGGGTGTTCAACGCGTTCAGCGCATCCGGTCGGTTGAGTTTGATAAGTGCGACGTGGTCTTCGATTTCGACGATGATCGTCTCAAAAGCCATGAGGAGAAAGCTTCCGGTTGTTCCGTTCAGGTACGATTCCTTACCACGCGAAAAACTTGGATCAAGCTATCTTTGGCATTGCGCACAATAGAAGGATGAGCGACCGGACTGGGTGATTCTCTTGATCGGCGCTCCGCACCCTTCGGTCCGGCAGGCCTCGCCCTCGCGGCCGTAGACATCAAACTTGTGCTGAAAATATCCAAGTTCTCCATCGGCTTGGCGGAAATCCCGCAGCGAAGACCCACCGGCTTCGATAGCGTCCTGCAACACCTGCCGGATGATCGGAACAAGCGCCGCCACGCGGGGCGCGGAAATCTGTCCGGCTTTGCGACGTGGCGACACTCGGCCGCGATAAAGAGCTTCGCAAACATAGATATTGCCCAGACCGGCAACGATTCCCTGATCCAGCAGGGCGGATTTGACAGGGGTGTTCTTGCCTTTGAACGCCCTGATCAGGTGCTGGTCGTGAAAATCGTTGCCCAAGGGTTCAGGCCCCAGAACCGACAGCAGCTTGTGATCTTCGGCGCTGGCCGTTTGCAACAGGTCCATCGCGCCAAACCGGCGGGGATCGTTGAAGGTGATGCGCGCGCCGTTGGCCATATGAAAGACCACGTGGTCATGTTTTTGCACGGCGGGATGGTCATGGACGAATTGCCCCAACGGGTCACCCGACACCGTCATCCGCCCCGACATACCCAGATGGATCAACAGCGTCTCACCGCTGCTGAGATCCGCCAGAATGTATTTCGACCGCCGCCGCAACCGCTCCACCCGCTGTCCGGTCAGCCGTTCGGCCATACGTTCAGGGAACGGCCAGCGCAGATCGGGGCGGTTCACATCAGCCCGTTCGATCACGACCCCTTCCATGGCGGGACTCAGGCCGCGTCTTACTGTCTCGACCTCAGGTAATTCGGGCATTACAGGGCTCCTAGTTCAAAGGGCCGCATTGTGCCCGCCTCCCTTGGCCCTATAACAGAGGCGAAAATCGACAAACGGCAAGGCAAATGTCCGACAACATCGACAAGACCACTCATTTCGGTTTCGAAACCGTCCCCGAGGCCGAAAAGGCCGGGCGCGTGCAGGGCGTGTTCAACTCGGTTGCCTCGAAATATGACGTGATGAACGATGTCATGTCGATGGGCATCCACCGGGTCTGGAAGGACGCGATGATGGACTGGCTGGCGCCACGCCCCGGCCAGCGGCTGCTAGACGTGGCCGGCGGTACGGGCGACATCTCATTCAGGTTCCTCAAGCGCGCGGGTCACGGCCACGCCACGGTGCTGGACCTGACCGAGCCAATGCTGATCGAAGGGCGGCAACGTGCCGAGGCAGATCAGATGTCGGACAGCCTGAACTGGGTCGTGGGCGATGCCATGGCCCTGCCCTTCGAAGACAATACATTCGATGTCTACACGATCTCGTTCGGCATTCGGAACGTCACCCGCCCGCAAGAAGCTTTGAACGAGGCTTACCGCGTGCTGAAACCCGGCGGCCGCCTGATGGTGCTGGAATTCAGCCAGCTGCCCAATGAGGGGCTGCAAAAGCTCTATGACCTTTACAGCTTCAACGTCATCCCGCGCATGGGAAAGCTGATCGCCAATGACTATGATAGCTATCAGTACCTGGTCGAATCGATCCGAAAATTCCCCGATCAGGAAACGTTTCTGAACATGGTTCGCGCCGCAGGTTTCGAAAACGCCAAATACCGGAACCTGAGCATGGGTATCGCCGCGCTGCATTCCGGCTGGAAGATCTGACACATGCGTGGTCCCCATAACATCATCCGCCTGATCCGCACAGGCGCCACGCTCGAGCGCACAGGCGCCATGAACGTGGTACTGGATGCGTTCGAAGCCCCGCGCGCCGTTCGCATTCTGGCCCACGCATTGGGCAAACCCTTTCAATGGCTTGGCTACAAAGGCGACCCCGGTATGCCGCCGGCCACGCGCGCCCTGACGGCGCTTGGCCCCGCCTATATCAAATTCGGGCAAGTGCTCTCGACCCGCCCCGACGTGGTTGGCGACGAACTGGCCGAGCAACTGCGCGTTCTGCAAGACAAACTGCCCCCTTTCTCCAAAGCCGACGCGATGGCCGAAGTCGAGAAAGAACTGGGTCAGCCGATCTCGGACATGTTCAGCGAATTCAGCGAACCGATTGCCGCAGCCTCGATTGCGCAGGTTCACAAGGCCAAGCTGACCAGCACGGGTGAGGATGTCGCGGTGAAAGTTCTGCGTCCGGGGATCGAACGCGCGTTCCGCAAAGATGTCGATGCGTTCTATTTCGCCGCCCGGATCGTCCAGCTCTTCGCCCCCGGCGCGCGCCGTCTGCGACCTGTGGAGGTGATCGAGCATTTCGACGGTGTCGTGCGCGGCGAACTGGATCTGCGTCTGGAAAGCGCGGCGGCCTCCGAATATGCGGCCAACACCAAGGGCGACACCGGCTTCTGGCTGCCGCCCGTTGTGTGGTCACTGTCCGCGCGGCGCGTAATGACGCTCAGCTGGGCGGACGGGATCGCGCTGGGTGACAATGATGCTCTGGATGCCGCAGGTCACAACCGCAATGATCTGGCCGAACGTGTCCTGCGCCTGTTCCTTCTGCATGCCCTGCGCGACGGCTTTTTCCACGCCGACATGCACCAGGGCAACCTGAAGGTGGCCGCGAACGGAGACATCATAGCCTATGACTACGGCATCATGGGGCATATCGATGAATACACGCGCCGGGTCTATGCCGAAATCCTGTTTGGTTTCATCCGGCGCGACTACAAACGCGTGGCCGAGGTGCATTTCGAAGCCGGCTATGTTCCCGCCAACCAGGACGTGGACGAGTTCGCACGCGCTCTGCGTGCCGTGGGCGAGCCGATCTTCGGCATGGACGCCACGCATATTTCCATGGGGCGGTTGCTGAGCTATCTATTCGAAGTGACCGAACGGTTCGGGATGGAAACACGAACCGAACTGATCCTGCTGCAACGCACCATGGTTGTCGTCGAAGGCGTTGCACGCTCACTCGACCCTCATATGAACATCTGGGAAGTCGCCCGACCCGTGGTCGAAGACTACATCAAACAGTCCATCGGCCCCCGGGCGGCCCTGCGTGATTTTGGGAAAACCGCAATGGTGCTGGCCCGCTTCGGCCCGCGTCTGCCGGCACTGGTCGAAAACGCACTGATCGCGCAGACCCAGAAGGACGAACCGCAGACGCCCACCTTTTGGTCCTTTGCTCTGCCCGCCACGATCGGCGCCGCAGCAGGTGCGGCGCTGGTCTTGCTGATCAACGCGCTCAGCTGAACCAACCCGCCTGCTTCATCTGGCCACAAATATCCTCGGGGGGAATCGCGCCCTGGCGCGATGGGGGGCAGACAGCCCCCCGCACCCCATCCGGGTCAGAGCCGCTCGATGGCGATGGCAATCCCCTGACCACCCCCGATGCACATGGTGATCAACCCTTTGGATCCGCCGGTACGTTCCAGCTCGTACAGTGCTTTCAGCGTGATGATCGCACCCGTGGCCCCCACCGGATGCCCCAACGCAATCGCACCGCCGTTGGGGTTCACCTTGCTCGCGTCCAATCCAAGCTCCTGATTCACGGCCAGAGCCTGCGCGGCGAAGGCTTCATTGCTTTCGATCACGTCGAAATCTTCCGCTGACAGGCCCGTCTTCTTCAACAGGTTTTGCACTGCCGGAACTGGACCGATGCCCATGACTTCCGGCCGCACGCCTGCATGCGCATAACCAATCACACGCGCCTTCGGTTTCAAACCGGCCCTTTCGGCCGCATCCGCTGTCGCCAGCACCATCGCCGCCGCGCCGTCATTGATGCCCGAGGCATTGCCGGCTGTCACACGCCCGTCCTTCTTGAACACCGGGCGCAGACCGGCCAACGCTTCGGCGGTCGTCGCCTTTTGATGCTCGTCGACTTTGAAATCGACCATGTCCCGCTTGACCTTGACCTGTACCGGAGTGATCTGGCTGTCGAAGTAACCGGCCTCGATCGCCGCTGCCGCACGTGTCTGGCTGACCAATGCGAACGCATCCATCTGCTCGCGGCTGATCTGATGCTCATCCGCCACGTTTTCGGCCGTCACCCCCATATGTCCTGTGCCGAAGGGGCAGTTCAACGCACCCAGCATCATGTCCAGCGAGGTGACGTCGCCCATCTTCGCGCCCCAGCGCGCCTGCGGAACGATGTAGGGGCTTCGTGACATGCTTTCTGCTCCGCCTGCCACCGCAAAGTCAGCATCGCCCAGCATCAGGGACTGAACGGCTGACACGATCGCCTGCGCGCCGGATCCGCACAGGCGGTTCACGTTCATGGCCGGCGTACCATTGGGAATGCCCGCCTGCATGGCGGCGACGCGCGACAGATACATGTCACGCGGTTCAGTGTTGATCACATGACCGAACACAACATGCCCGATCTGCGCCCCCTCAACCCCCGATCGCTCAAGCGCCGCTTCGGTCGCGACAGTGGCCAGATCAATCGGCGCGGTTGAAGCCAGCGCACCACCAAAGGTGCCAATTGCGGTGCGGGCACCGTCGAGAATAACGATATCGCTCATGAGCTACTCCTCCTGAATTTCGCTGCATTATGCATGCGCAGAATGGCACTGTCGCCCCAAACGTCCCGTCACGGCGGGAATTGACATTGCGTTGCACACCCCCCATGGATTCCGTCATGACGGAAGACACAGACGATATCCTGAACCTCCTGCCCGCTCGCCTGAAAGAGGCACGCCGGGCCAAAGGCCTGTCCCTGGAAGCGGTCGCCAATCTCAGCGGTGTGTCCCGGTCCATGGTCAGTCAGATCGAACGCGGCGAAAGCAGCCCGACGATCTCGACCTTGTGGAACCTGACACGCGCCTTGCAGGTGGATTTCGCCGGTCTCTTGGAGGGCACAAAGGCCACGGACCAGATCGAGGTACTCAGAAACTCCGAAGTGCCCAGCATCGACAATATGGGGCAGAACTGCCGAATTCGCATCCTGTCACCACCGGAAGAGGCCGGGGGTCATGAAGTCTATGATATCGAATTTGACGAGGACGGGGCCCTGAACAGCCAACCCCACGCCCGCGGTGCCCGTGAACAGCTCACCGTGCTGGAAGGTGCGGTCAAAGTCACTTCAGGCAATGCGGTGTCCGAGTTGAACCAGGGGGACACGGCCCGATACGCCGCCGACATTGCGCATTCCATCTGTGCCCAAGGGCCAGCCCGAGTATTTCTGATCGTAAAAAACGCCTGACATCCGCGAAATTCCGCCTTCACGGATATTTTTCCTTCATATTGAATTTCCCCTATTTGGGAATTTCATCCGCTATGTTAGATGTGCGACTCAGTTGAACGGAGGTCGCCATGGCAGATGCATTCCTGTCCCATATCACGGACACACTTGCGCAGATCGAATCTGAGGGTCTTTACAAACGCGAACGAATGATCACCTCGCCTCAGGGCAGTGAGATCACCGTGGGCGGCAAGCAGGTGATCAACCTCTGTGCCAACAACTATCTGGGTCTGGCGGATCACCCGGCGCTGATCGAGGCCGCAACTCAAGCGATGGGGCCCAAAGGATTCGGCATGGCGTCGGTTCGGTTCATCTGTGGCACGCAAGACATTCACCGCGAACTGGAACAACGTCTTGCCAATTTCCTGAACAAGGACGACTCCATCCTTTTTGCCGCCTGTTTCGACGCCAATGGCGGGTTGTTTGAACCTCTGCTGGGACCGGAAGACGCCATCATTTCAGACAGCCTGAACCACGCCTCGATCATCGACGGCGTGCGGCTGTGCAAGGCCAAGCGCTATCGCTACATGAACAATGACATGAACGACCTCGAAGCCTGGCTGAAACAGGCGCGCGAGGACGGGGCACGGCATATCATGATCGCCACCGATGGCGTGTTCTCGATGGACGGCTATCTGGCCAACCTGCCGAAAATCAGGGAACTGGCCGATAAATACGATGCGATTGTCATGGTGGACGATTGCCATGCGACCGGCTTCATGGGGCCGAACGGGGCTGGCACACCCGATCATTTCGGCGTCGATGTGGATATTCTGACGGGAACCTTGGGCAAGGCACTCGGGGGGGCAATCGGCGGCTATATCGCCGGGCCGCAGCCAGTGATCGACCTGCTGCGGCAGCGGGCGCGGCCCTATCTGTTCTCAAACTCGCTGCCGCCCTCGATCGTCGCTGCAGGGTTGGAAGCGATCCGCCTGGTCGAAGAAGGCGACATGCTGCGCGCGCAACTGTTTGGAAACGCCAAGTATTGGCGCGCTGGGCTGGAAAAGCTTGGCTTTGACCTGCTGCCCGGGGAACACCCGATCATCCCGGTGATGCTGGGTGAGGCGACGCTGGCACAAGACATGGCATCACGGCTGTTCGACGAAGGCGTCTATGTTTCGGGCTTCTTCTTTCCGGTCGTCCCACGCGGGCAAGCGCGGATCAGAACGCAGATGAATGCGGCTCTGACCAGGGATGAACTGGACCGCGCCCTGTCCGCATTTGGCAAGGTCGGCAAAGAGCTGGGGGTCATCGAATGATCCTTCCATCGGTCATCGATGTGATCGGCGACACCCCCATGGTCGAACTGTCGCGCGTGTGTGCCCAGCAGAAGCTGAGCGGGCGTATCATCGCCAAGCTTGACTATTTGCTGCCGGGATTTTCGAAAAAGGACCGCGCGGCGAAGTCCATCATCGAAACGGCGCGCGCAGACGGGACTTTGTCACCGGGGCAGACGGTGGTCGAGCTGACCTCAGGCAACATGGGCACCGGCCTGGCGATTGTCTGCGGCATTCTGGGGCACCCGTTCGTGGCAGTCATGAGCGCGGGGAACTCGGTCGAACGCGCCCGCATGATGCGCGCGTTGGGCGCCGAGGTGGTGATCGTCCCCCAGGCCCCCGGCAGCAAACCCGGCGAAGTCTCTGGGGCCGATCTTGAACTGGTCGATGTCGAGGCGAAACGCATCACGACCGCACGCAACGCGTTTCGTGCGGATCAATTTGGCCATTCGGGAAACCCCAAGGCTCACGAAACCGGGACCGGGCCCGAGATCTGGGCGCAATCCGAAGGCACCGTCACGGCATTCTGCGACTTTGCAGGATCGGGTGGAACGCTGGCCGGAGCGGCAGAGTATCTGAACCGGCACGGCGTGCGGTGCTATGCCGTGGAACCTGCGGGCGCGCGCGCTTTGGCCGGTGAGCCGGTTTCGACCCCGGACCATCCCATTCAGGGCGGCGGTTACGCCATGGATGATCTGGTGCATTTGAAGGATAGCCGATTGGCAGGACACCTAGCTGTTTCGGGGAAGGCCGCGCGGGATTGCACCCGGCTTCTGGCCCGGACCGAGGGGATATTCGCCGGCTATTCGGCAGGCGCGAATCTTGCCGCGGCAATTGAACTGCTGCGCGGCCCCGAAGAAGGCGGCTGTGTCGCCATCGTCATGTGTGACAGCGGCCTGAAATACCTGTCGACCGATTTGTGGGAGTAAACATATGCGACCCAATACAATGAAAGCACTGGAAAAATCCAAACCCGAAGAAGGGTTGTGGATGGTGCAGGCCCCGATCCCCGAAATTGGCCCCGATGATGTGCTGATCCGTATCAAAAAGACGGGTATCTGCGGCACCGACATCCATATCTGGAACTGGGATGAATGGGCGTCTCATACCGTGCCGGTTCCTATGATCACTGGCCATGAGTTTGCCGGAGAGATCGTCGAGATCGGGCGCAACGTGACAGGGCTTGAAATCGGCCAGCGATGCTCGGGCGAGGGTCATCTGATCACCACCGACAGCCGTCAGAGCCGCGCCGGAAAGTTTCACCTGGATCCGGGAACCCGGGGTATTGGAGTGAACGAACAGGGCGCATTTGCCGAATATCTGAAACTGCCTGCCTTCAACGTGGTGCCCTTGCCCGACGACATACCGGATGAGATCGGGGCCATCCTCGATCCGCTGGGCAATGCGGTGCATACCGCCCTCAGCTTTGATTTGCTGGGCGAGGACGTTCTGATCACGGGTGCGGGCCCCATCGGCATCATGGCCGCTGCAGTCGCTCGTCATGCGGGTGCACGCAACGTGGTCATCACCGACATCAACGCAGACCGATTGAAACTGGCCGAACATGTGGTTCCCTCGGTGCGGACCGTCGATGTCTTCACGGAGGACTTGCAGGGCGTCATCGCCGAGCTTGGGATGAAAGAAGGGTTCGATGTCGGGCTTGAAATGTCCGGCTCGCAAGCCGCCCTGGACCAGATGGTCGAAGCCTTGGTGATGGGTGGAAAGATCGCGTTGCTGGGGATTCCCCCGGGCAAATCTCCGGTTGACTGGTCGCGCATCGTGTTCAAGGCGATCACGATCAAGGGGGTCTATGGGCGAGAGATGTTCGAGACGTGGTACAAGATGATCGCCATGCTGCAAAACGGTCTGGATGTGTCCCGCGTGATCACGCACCGCTTTGCGGTTGATGATTTCACCAAAGGGTTTTCCGCGATGAGATCAGGCCTGTCCGGCAAGGTTGTTCTGGACTGGACCTAACGCGCTGGAAAGTTGCACCCTCAGCCCCTAGACAGGTGCAGAACTTGCACAAGGGAGGCATGAGATGGGCGAGAACAAAGACGATCGTCTGTTGCAACGGGGGGTCGAAGACACCCTGGTCACTGATTTCGCCGAAACGCACCGCAAAAGCTATGGCGACTTCCTGCAACTGAAGACGCTGCTGAACCTGCAAAAAACCTTTCAGGACCCCGCACAACCTGACGAGATGCTGTTCATCATCATTCATCAGGTCAGTGAGCTGTGGCTGAAACTGATGCATCACCAACTGGTCGAGGTGCGTCGGTTCCTGCAACAAGATGAATTCGGACCCGCCATGAAAAACCTCGACCGCATCAAGGCCATTCAACGGCAATTGATTGCGGCCTGGGAAACCCTGCTGACCATGACGCCGGCCGACTATATGACGTTTCGGCAGGCCCTCGGCAACTCTTCCGGGTTTCAAAGCTATGGGTACAGGCAGATCGAATTCATTCTAGGCAACAAGGATGCATCGACCCTGAAAGTGCACGAGCATGATCCCGAGGTGATGGAGATGCTGAACGCCGCCCTGACCAAACCGTCCCTGTATGACGAAGTGTTGCACATGCTGGCCCGACAGGGGTTCGACGTTCCAAGGGATTTGATCGAGCGGGACTACTCTGAACCCTATTCCGGTGATCCGCGCGTGGTTCAGATCTGGGTCGACGTGTTCCGCAACACGGACAAGTATTGGGATTTGTATGCGCTGGCAGAAAAGCTCATGGATGTGGAAAGCCTGTTTCAACGCTGGCGCTTTGACCACGCCACCGCGGTTGAACGTGTGATCGGAATGCAACCCGGTACCGGAGGTTCCAGCGGCGTGGCTTTCTTGCGAAAGGCACTTGAGTTGCGGTTCTTCCATGACCTCTATGATGTGCGGACGGAACTGATGTACAGCGGGCAGGGCTGAGCCATGCTGTATCGCGGATTTTCACAAGCCGAACTGGAGCGGGAATACTCTCCCAGTTCGATGATCGGTGGCGACCTGACCCCCTATCTGACCAGCTATCAAACGCTGAGTGCGCAAGCCCGTGCCGAATTGCCCGTCCAGGCCAACCTGGCCTATGGCGACGCCCCGGCCCAGGTGCTGGATTTCTTTCCCGCGAAGGGGGCCGACGCCCCGTTGCATGTCTTTGTTCACGGTGGGTATTGGCAGGATCTCAGCCAGCGCGAATCGGCCATGATGGCCCCGGCGCTGATCGAAGCCGAGCAATCCTTTGCCACCTTGAACTACACGCTCGCCCCGGATGCGCGGCTGGATCAAATGGTCGACGAATGCCGCGACGCCCTTCTGTGGCTTGCGTCACAGGCCGAGGCACTGGGATTCGACCCGACGCGGATCACCTTGTCAGGGCACAGTGCCGGCGCTCATCTGGCAAGCATGGTCATGGCGACCTCGGCCGGCGCATTGGCCCGTGCCGGGCTGCGTGTGCGTGACGTGCTTCTGATCAGCGGTGTTTATGATCTGGAACCCATCAGTTTGACGTCCGTGAATGATCCGCTGCACCTGACCCCGGTCGAAGTGAACGATCTGTCCCCGATCCGCAACCTGCCCCCACCGGGCCCCCGCTATCATGTTTCAGTGGGGGAACGGGACACCGGCGAATTCATTCGACAAAGCCGCGACTATGCGGAACGGCTGCGCAAGGCCGGGCACTCGGTCAGCTTTGCCTTGAAACACGGAATGCACCATTTCGACATCATCCTGCATTCCGGGACATTCCTGCCCGACACGCAATGAGGCATTTTTTCAAACAAAAACAGCGGCCCGATCGGTGCCGCTGTTTTTTTTGAGTCCATCCCGCTTGGGATCAATCCAGGGTGCGGGTAACCTCTTCGCGCTCGAAGATCTCGATCACGTCGCCTTGGCGGATATCGTCGTAGTTTTCGAACGCCATACCACATTCCTGACCCGACTGGACCTCGGCCACTTCGTCTTTGAAGCGCTTCAGCGTCTTCAGCGTGCCTTCGTGAATCACCACGTTGTCGCGCAGCAGGCGAACGCCTGCCGAACGGCGGGCAACACCTTCGGTCACCAGACACCCGGCAACCTTGCCGACACCGGTAACCTTGAAGACTTCGCGGATCTCGGCATAGCCGATGAACTTTTCGCGGATCTCGGCGCTCAGCAGGCCGGATGCGGCCGCTTTCACGTCGTCCACGAGGTCATAGATCACCGAGTAATAGCGGATCTCGACACCCTTTTGGTTCGCCGTGTTCCGCGCCGATGCGTTGGCACGGACGTTGAAGCCAAAGACCGGCGCGCCGGAAGCCTCCGCCAGACCGACATCCGTTTCGGTGATCGCGCCCACACCCGAGTGCAGAACGCGCACGCGCACTTCTTCGTTGCCGATCTTTTCCATCGCCTGAACGATGGCTTCGGCAGAACCCTGCACGTCGGCTTTGACGAGGATCGGCAGCTCGGCCACGTTCTCGTCTTCCTTGGCCTTCTGCATCAGCTGCTCGAGGGTGGTCGCGGCACCGGCAGCGGCGCGTTTGTCCTTGGCGGCCTGTTCGCGATAAGCGGCGATTTCACGGGCCTGCGCTTCGGTCTCGGTCACGTTCAGAACGTCACCGGCCTCGGGCGTACCGTTCAGGCCCAGAACCTCAACCGGAACGGAAGGCCCGGCTTCCTTGACGCGTTCACCCTTGTCGTTGATCAGCGCGCGGACCTTACCGTACTGCTCACCCACAACGAAGATGTCGCCCTGACGCAATGTGCCGTTCTGAACCAGAACCGTGGCGACCGGGCCACGACCCACGTCCAGCTGCGCCTCGATCACGGCCCCCTGGGCGGCGCGGTTCGGGTTTGCTTTCAGTTCCAGAATCTCGGCCTGAAGCGCGATGGCTTCCAGCAATTCGTCCAGACCCTGACCCGTGATTGCGGACACTTCGACATCCTGGACGTCACCGGACATTTTCTCAACGATCACTTCATGTTGCAGCAGATCGGTGCGCACCTTGTCCGGGTTTGCATCCGGCTTGTCGACCTTGTTGATCGCCACGATCATCGGCACTTCGGCCGCTTTTGCGTGGTTGATCGCTTCGATCGTCTGCGGCATCACCGCGTCGTCAGCCGCGACGACCAGAACCACGATATCCGTAACCTGAGCGCCGCGCGAGCGCATCGACGTAAACGCCGCGTGGCCCGGAGTGTCGAGGAAGGTCAGCGTGGTGCCGCCATCGGTTTTCACCTGATACGCGCCGATATGTTGGGTGATGCCACCGGCCTCACCCGCCACAACGCGCGCGTCGCGGATTGCGTCCAGCAGCGAGGTCTTGCCGTGGTCAACGTGACCCATGATGGTGATGACCGGCGGACGCGGTTGCAGATCGTCTTCGCTGTCTTCGACCTCTTTGATGACGTCTTCAACATCCGAATCGGATACGCGAGTGACCTTGTGGCCAAATTCTTCGATGATCAGTTCCGCGGTGTCTGCGTCGATGGTCTGGTTCTGCGTGACCATCATGCCCATCTGCATCAGCGATTTGACCACGTCAGCCACACGCTCGGCCATACGGTTGGCCAGTTCCGAGACCATGATCGCCTCGGGCAGCTGTACGTCGCGGATCACCTTTTCCCGTTCAACGGCACCGCCCATGGCTTTCTGACGCGCACGCTCCTGCTTGCGCTTCATCGCGGCCATCGAGCGCTGACGGTTGCCTTCGCCACCGGTCGCCTGACCCAGAGTCAGCTTGCCCGAACGGCGGTTGTCGTCACGACCCTTGCCACGGCCACGCTGCTCACGTTCGCGGTCCTGTTTGCGCGGCGTGGCTGCCGGCGCAGGTTTGCTGGCCGGGGCGCGAGCCGCTTTGGGCTCTTCCGGTGCGGGCGCGGCAGCGGCGCGTTTGGCAGCTTCTTCCGCCTCTTTGCGCTTGCGTTCTTCTTCCTCAGCCTTCTGACGCGCACGCTCTTCGGCTTCGCGCTGTTCGCGTTCTTTGGCTTCCTGTTCCGCACGGCGGCGTGCGCGCTCTTCTTCGCGCGCCTTTTCAGCAGCCTCGCGCGCTGCGGCCTCTTCGGCTTCGCGGGCCTTGGCCGCTTGTAACGCCTTCATGCGGCGCGCCATTTCCGCATCGGAAATGCCCGCAGGACGACGCGACGGATCACCCGAAGGTGCAGCACCGCCACCCGGCTTTGCTGCGCCCGGCTTGGGAACCACCACGCGTTTGCGTTTGGTTTCCACCACGACATTCTTGGTACGTCCGTGGCTGAAACTCTGTTTCACATTTCCGGGGCGTGCCCCGCCACGAAGACCCAATGTCTTTTTGCCGTCATTATCGCTCATAAAGCTACTTACCCTTCCGCGCGGCCCCTGCCGCCGTCATCCGTTTCGCGCAAGCCACGCAGGCGCTGCGCTTCCTCTACAACACGTTTGGCGAGTCCGCCAGAGGCCAAGGCCGCATGAATCACCGTTTGGCGCCCAAATGCCTGTCCTAATTCGTCTGCCGTCAGCCAACCTATGTATTTCCCGAAGTGCGGCGTGCTCAGTTTGGACTTGCCGCGCCCCGATCCATCAGCGGCCTGAATCAGCACCTGCGCCTCTTCCCGGTCCAGCCACGTCTTGACCTTTTCATACCCGGCGACCGCGTCGCCGGATTTGCGCGCCAGGCTGAGCAGCTCGACAACGCGGCGCGCGATCTGCTGTTCAACCTTTTCCGCCAGGTCCTTGGGCACAGACACCTGCGCCTTGAACCCCCGCGCAAACAGTTTCTTGCCAACGGCCTTGTCCAGGGCGGCACGATCCGCCGCCACATAGACCCCCCGCCCCGGCAATTTCGCCGCGACATCCGGAAAAACCTGACCGTCCGGCCCCGTCACAAAGCGGATCAGCCCGAATTTGGGCTGCACCTCGCCTGTGGCGATGCACTTGCGCTCGGGTCCGTCGGACCGATCCTTATGGGCGCCACCGCGACTCATACACGCCACCCGAAGCCCGAGATCAGGCCTCGACCTCCTCGTCTGCTGCGTCGCCGTCGACGTCTTCTTCCGCCTGTTCCAGCTCGGCCGGATCAACCCAACCCAGCAGGATACGCGCCGTCATGACCATATCTTGCGCCTCTTCCAGCGTTACGCCGAAAGGCTCCAATACACCGTCATCCTTGACACGCTCACCATCGACGGTCGTCCAGCCACCGGCCAGTTCCCAGTCGGCGCAAGTTGCAAAGTCTTCCAGAGTCTTCACGTCGTCCCTGGCCAGCGCTTCTACCATCTGGGGTGTCAGGCCTTCGAATTCAATGAGACTGTCCTCGGCCCCCAATTCACGCGCCGCATCCAGTGCCGCCTTGGCCTGTGCTTCCAGGAATTCGCGGGCGCGGGTTTGCAGTTCCTGCGCGGTACCTTCGTCAACGCCGTCGATGACCAGCAGTTCCTCGATCTCGACATAGGCAACCTCTTCGAGGTTGGTGAAGCCTTCCGAGACCAGCAGCTGAGCAAAGAATTCATCCAGATCCAGGCTGTCCATGAACAGTTTGGTACGGGCTTCGAATTCCTTCTGACGGCGGGCCGATTCTTCGGCTTCGGTCATGATGTCGATGTCCAGACCGGTCAGCTGGCTGGCCAGACGCACGTTCTGACCGCGGCGACCGATGGCCAGCGACAATTGTTCTTCGGGCACGACGACCTCGATCTTGCCGGCTTCTTCGTCCAGAACCACCTTGGAAACCTCGGCAGGCTGCAACGCGTTCACCAGGAAGGTCGGCTGATCTTCGTTCCACGGGATAATGTCGATCTTTTCACCCTGAAGCTCGTTCACAACGGCCTGAACACGGCTGCCACGCATACCAACGCAGGCCCCGACAGGATCGATCGAGCCGTCATACGAGATCACAGCGATCTTGGCGCGCGAACCGGGGTCACGGGCCACGGCCTTGACCTCGATGATGCCGTCATAGATTTCCGGTACTTCCATCTTGAACAGCTCAGCCATGAATTCCGGCGCGGTGCGCGACAGGAAAATCTGGTGGCCACGCACTTCGCGGCGAACCTCTTTGATATAGGCGCGCACCCGGTCATTCGGGCGATAGCTTTCGCGGCCGATCTTGTCGTTGCGGCGCAGAACCGCCTCGGCACCGCCCAGATCGACGATGACATTGCCAAACTCTTCGCGCTTGACCGCACCGTTGATGATGGTGCCCGCGCGATCCTTGAATTCTTCGTACTGACGGTCGCGCTCGGCTTCGCGCACTTTTTGCAGGATGACCTGCTTGGCGGACTGAGCCGCAATCCGACCCATTTCAACCGGCGGAACTTCTTCGACGAAGACGTCGCCAACCTCGGGCGATTCCATGTACTGCTTGGCCTGCTCGACGGTCATTTCGGCCTGATAGTTTTCAAGCTCGTCATCTTCGACCACCGTGCGAACACGGGTGAAAGTCGCCTTGCCGGTCTTGCGGTCGATGCTGACGCGGATGTCCATCTCGGCGCCGTAGCGGCTCTTGGCGGCACGGGCGAGCGATTCCTCCATCGCTTCGACGACCAGGCCGGGGTCGATCATCTTTTCGCGGGCCACGGCCTCGGCGGTCTGCAACAGCTCCAGCTGGTTTGCTGAGGTGATTGCCATCAGTTCGTCTCCTCTTCGGACCCTTCGGTCTCAATCTCGTCGAAAGCGTTTTCGTTCAGGGCGCCGGCATCCTTGCGCTGGCGCAGCATTTCCTTGATCAGGTCATCGGTCAGGACCAGCTTGGCATCGCTCAGCCAGTCGAATTGCAGACCGATGGTGATGGTTTCATCCCCCTCCGGGATGTTGATCAGAACCTCGTCCCCTTCGATCCCGGCCAATTCGCCCTTGAAGCGACGGCGGCCGTCAATCAGTTCGGCGGTCTCGATCTTGGCCTCATACCCTTCGAAGGTCTCGAAATCCTTCAGACGGGTCAGAGGGCGGTCGATACCGGGGCTCGAGACCTCGAGCGTATAGGCATCAAGGATCGGATCCTCGACATCCAGCGTGGCGCTGACCGCGTTGGAAATTTCGGCGCAGTCATCCACTTCAATACCGCCATCGGGCTTGTCGGCCATGATCTGAAGCGTGGTCTGCTTGCCGCTCATCAGGCGGATGCGGACCAGCTCATACCCCAGATCCTCGATCACGGGCGTGATGATCTCGGCCAGTCGCCGGTCAATGGCAGCTTTTGCTATCAGGTCGTTTGTCATCTGGTACTCTACCCTGTCAGTCGGGCACAAAAAAACGGGCGCGCGGCCCGTCGAATTTTCCGGTGGAGCCCCGGACCAGAAGTCCAACGCGCCGCTGTTGCAAATGCATATACGCAGGATGGCCCGAGTCTGCAACCCCCCGAGGGATTCGCATTCGGATTTACACCATCCACCACCGTTCGGCGATGCGGCCATCGTCCAGCGCACCGTTCCCGGCAACCTGTCGCGGCATCCCGACAGCATCCGATACGGCAAGGGCCATGTCGGCCTCGGACGGGTGGAACCGGACACCGCGCGTGCCTCGCATTCCGGCCCGATCCGGAAGCGCCGCGATATCGACATACCCGTCCCGCAGCGCCTCGGCCCGCACGGCGGGGTCCGGGATTACAATGACCTCGACCGCGTCAGCCCATCCGGCCTGACCATCTTTGTAATGCCCCTCGACACAGCGGCCCAGAAAATGGCGGCCATCTTCTGCCCGTTCGACACGATAGCAGCCGGTGCCGTTGGCCTTGCGCAACGGGGATATGGTTTCACCGGCGCGCGCAACAACAAAGCGGCTGTCGGCCAGCAGGAAAGGCAATCCGGGATTTGCCTCGGCAAGTTCAAGCCGCAGGCGGTTGGGGGCAAGGGCCTCGGGCCTTCCGATTTCGGCCAGAACGGCCAGGACATCGGCAATCTGCAACGGTTCGCCATCGTGAAAGACCGCATCATCACGCAGATCAAAGCTCCAGACCCGTGCGTCGGCGTCGGTTTGCCAGCCGGTCGCAAGTTCACCGCGCAACGTACCATCCGGGGCGATTTCGGTCATTGTGTCGAAAACGGCCCCACGCGCTACTTGCTCGAGGCTGTCATCGCGCGGAACAGCCAGACGCAATGTCCCGCCTTTCTTGGGGGTACCGGCAAGGGATGCTCCTGTCGCCGCCAGCAATGCGGCAGCGGCACCAGAGGCAAAGAGAGCACGGCGATCGATGCGGGTCATGCAACACCCTCCGCCACACGGTCCATGATTCGCACCAGTTCCGCACTGATGCCCGGCTCGGACAGGGCGTGCCCCGCCTGACGAACCATTTTCAGTTCGGCATTCGGCCAGCGTTCCGCCAGCGACCACGCGGCCTGCGGCGGGCAGATCATATCATAGCGCCCCTGCACGATATGGCCCGGGATATGCGCGATCCGGTCCATCTGATCCAGAATCTGCCCGTCCGTTTCCAAAAACGCCTTGTTGGTAAAATAGTGATTCTCGAGCCGCGCAAAGGTGCGCGCGTATTCGCCGGGGCTTTCGCCAACCGATCCGTTGGTGTGGATCGACGCCAGCGCGTTTTCCCAATGCGACCAGGCCCGCGCATACAGGATCTCTGTCGCGCGGTCGCCCGAAAACAGACGTTTGTTATAGGCGGCAATGGTGTCGTTCAGTTCAACCTCGGGCAGCAGTGAAGTGAATTTCTGCCATTGCTCGGGCCAGAACCGCCCGGCGCCACCGCCGTAAAACCAGTCAAGCTCGGCCTGAGTCGCAAGGAACACCCCGCGCAACACCAGTCGACTGACGCGATCGGGATGGGTCTGGGCATAGATCAACGCCAGAGTCGCCCCCCAGCTTCCGCCAAAAGCGATCCATTCTTCGATCTCGAAGAGTTTGCGTAGCCGCTCTATGTCGGCCACCAGATGCCACGTGGTGTTGTCTTCGACCGAAGCGGTGGGGCGCGACCGGCCACATCCGCGCTGGTCAAACAGAATCACCCTGTAGGCCTGTGGATCGAAGTATCGCCTCATGGCCGGGCTGCACCCCCCACCCGGCCCTCCGTGCAGGATCACGACGGGTATGCCGTCAGGATTACCGCATTGTTCCACATAAATACGGTGCCCATCGCCCATATCGACCATCCGCTGGTCGAAAGGGTCGATCGGCGGGTACAGATATTGAACTGCGCGCTTTTGGTCCGGGTACTTGTCCATTATGGCCCTATATAGTCCTTAAGCGTAAAAGAGCACACGGAGACAGGAATGCAAGCGCATCCGAACACGGTGGACCCGTCCGAGATCGCAAAATTCGAGGCCATGGCCGCCGAATGGTGGGACCCGCACGGGAAATTCAAGCCATTGCACATGCTTAACCCGTGCCGGCTGGACTATATAACGCAGCAGATCGCCGGAGAATTCGATCGCGACCTAAAGTCGCCTGTGCCGTTCGAAGGTCTGCGCCTGCTGGATATCGGCTGCGGCGGTGGGCTGCTGAGCGAACCGATGGCGCGTCTTGGGGCCGACGTTGTGGGCGCCGACGCCGCGGAACGCAATCTGCCCGTGGCGCGCATTCACGCTGAACAATCCGGGCTAAAGATCGACTATCGCCATACCACGGCCGAGGACATGGCCGCTGCCGGTGAGCAATTCGATGTTGTGCTGAACATGGAAGTGGTCGAACACGTGGCTGATCCCCTGTCCTATCTGACCGCCACGCGTCAGTTGCTCAAACCCGGCGGGTTGGAGATTTGTTCAACCATCAACCGCAACCCTAAGTCTTACGCCATGGCGATTTTCGGGGCCGAGGTCGTCATGCGTTGGCTGCCGCGCGGCACGCATGAATGGAACAAGTTCATCACGCCGGACGAGCTGTTCGACCTGCTGCGTCAGGCCGGGCTGGACCCGGTGGACCGCAAAGGTTTCGTGTTCAACCCGATCACCTGGAGCTGGTCCATCTCGGACCGGGATCTGAGCGTGAATTATGTGACGGCAAGCGTGAAGCCGGGGTGAGGTAGACTTTTTGAATCGATTTTTAAGTTACGCGCCGTGGCGCGCGGTATTTTTGGTGCGGCAATTTCCGCTGCTACCTTGTTCGATAACACGCTAGCCACAGCAGAAGAGAATGCGGGCGTGTTCGTGTACGAACATGAAGGAGTTCCGCTTTTTGGCTACATTAGCGATCCTAAAGTTTCTGAGGCGACTCAGGAAATAGCAGATCGTTACTTGGGTTCGAACTCGAACAACTATGATCTGGTAAGGGCGTTGTATTTTTTCGTCTTTATTGACCCCGAGATAGTTTCGGATGGCAAGTTTGTGAAACCAGTCGAATTAGAATTGACGGAGGAGACGACAGAACCATTTTCCAAACACGAACTCTCTGACGAAGGATGCAATGTAGGGAGAATATTCTCTACGAATGAAGAAGAAAAAGGAGAGTATTTGGTATGGCTTGTTCATGGTGGGCAAAATGAGGGCAAAGAAGGAATTGAATCTTGCCTTCTTTTCGCGGCGGCGGCTTCGGCCGGAATTTGGTTGGGTGATTTTCCAGCTTTGGATCCCCGTGATTTACGGCAGCTTCTGGATAGAATGCTCTTAGAATGAAGTGGCCGTTTAGTCCGCGGTACATTGCATGAGCATCAAATCTGCCAGCGCCCGACCACACCAGTCCTGGATCCACCTTGGGACAACGGTTCGCTGATCCCTACTCCCCCTCCAACTGCATGCGCAAGTCCCGAAGCACTGGCAGGGCGCTGCGGACCCGCTCCGGCCCCAGCTCTCCGACCACGCGGTTGATCAGTGGGGCAATCGAGGAAATCGCCTGATCGCGCGCCCGGCGGCCTGCGGGGCTGATCGCCACCATCTTGCGGCGGGCGTCGTCCCAGTCGGGGCGGATGTGGATGTACCCGGCCCATTCGAGCTTGGCCAAAGTATTGGTCATCGCGCCACGGGTCACGTGGAACGTGTTGGCCAGTTGCGCCGGGCTACGCTCGTCCCCGACGAAAACCAGATGATTCAGCACCGAAAAATGCGAAATTTCCATACCCTTGGGCAGCACCCGGCTGAGCCGGTTGCGCAACAACTGATCCGCGGTCAGGATCTCGCTGAACAGCGTGACCGCAAGGGCGTTGGTGTCTTCCGTCATTGTTCAATTCTGTCAGGGTCCAGTGAAAGACCGGGTGTGTGTCAACGACGGCACGCGGCGGCGTGCCTCTGTCACAGAACTATCATCCAAATCGAAAATGTGAATGCCCGGATCGGTACCTGCGTCGATCAGCACCTTTCCCCAAGGGTCGACGACCATGCTGTGCCCATGGGTAAAACGCGTCTTTCCGCGCTTTGATGGGTGTTCCCCCGTTTGCGCGGGGGCCAAGACCCAACAGCCTGTCTCGATCGCCCGGGCCCGCAAGAGCGATTCCCAATGCGCGGCGCCCGTAACAGGTGAAAACGCTGCCGGAACGGTCAGGATTCGCGCGCCTGCCTGCGCCAAAGCCGCATGCAGGTACGGAAACCGGATGTCATAACAGATGGTCAAACCCACCTTGCCAAAATCGGTTTCGGCTATGACCGCCTTTTCGCCGGGGCGGTAGTTCTTTGATTCGCGAAACGTCTCGGTCTCGGTGACCTGCACGTCGAACATATGGATCTTGTCGTAGCGCGCCACGATCTGACCTTGCGGATTGATCATGAAAGACCGGTTGGCAAACCGCCCGTCAGCGTCATGAGTCTTGATTCCCAGTGACCCGATCAACACCCACACGCCCAGTCGGGCGGCCTGATCCCGCAGGCCGGCCAAGGTGATGTCGTCTTCTTCGTGCTGAAGAACCTCGTTTTGCCGCGTCGTACTGTTTGACACGCAATTCGTGACCTCTGGCGTCAGGATAAACCGCGCGCCATGCCCTGCCGCGTCGGCCGCCATGGCGCGCACCATGTCCAGGTTTTCGACCGGATCATCCGACGAGGTGATTTGCAGCAGCGCGGTCTTCATCAGGCCGCAAGCAGACGGTCAAGCTTGCCTTGCCGCTCCAGCTCGTAAAGGTCGTCGCAGCCGCCCACATGCTGTGTCCCGATGAAAATCTGAGGCACGGTGCGTTTGCCGCCTGCACGCTGGATCATCTCGGGCTTGCGTTTGGGGTGCATCAGAATGTCAACTTCCTTGAACTCAACGCCTTTCTGCTTCAGCAGACGTTTGGCCGCGTGGCAAAAACCACAGAGCGGCGAGGTATAGATTTCTACGGGCTTCATGTTCCGGTCCCTTTGGGTTTCGTGCGATCTTGGGCGAATTAGGCATCCTTGGCAACGCGCGCCAGTGCCAACACGAAAATATGATTTGCCCCTGCGGCCTGACACGTACGAGTGCACGCCGCCAACGTCGCGCCGGATGTCATCACGTCATCCACCAGCAGGACATCGCGCCCCTTCAAATGCAGCGCCCGACTTGGGTGGATGTCAATTGCGCCTGCCAAGGCGTCGCCCCTTTCCCGCGCGGTCTTTCCGTCCAGCACCGGGGTCCGCCGTTTGCGCACCAGCAGATCCGGCACGCAGTCCAACCCGGTTTCTCGCCCCAGGTTACGCGCCAGCAGCGCAGACTGATTGTATCGCCGTTTCAGCAGGCGTGACCAATGCAACGGCACCGGAGCAATCACCATTCCGGGACGCAGCAGATCGCGCCCAGCCTGCGCCATCCAACGGGCAGCGGGGCGGGCCAGTTCGGTCCGGTCACCATGCTTCAAGGCCAGAACAAGTGACCGCGCCTTCCCATCATACATCAGCGCAGCGCGGCCCGCGTTCCAGGGCGGAGGGGTTTTCAGACAATCGTCGCATTCGGTCCGGAACCTGTCTGCGCTTCCGATCACGGGCACCCCACAGCTTTCGCAAACCGTGCCACCGATGAACGGTGTATCCCGCCAACACGCCCCACACAGGCCGAAATCGGATTCCGTCAGCTCTCCGCAGCTCATGCAACGCGGCGGATAGATCAATGCAAGGGCAGTTTGAATCCGCTGCGCAATGCGATACTTGCGACCTATGAAACTGCCCGAGCCCACCGCACCCTCTCTTTTCGACCGTAACGCCATTCTGCATCATCGCGCCCGCGCGAAGGACGACGCCCTGTTCTTGCACCGCGCCGCCATTGATGAGGTTCAGGATCGGCTCTCCATGGTTAACAGAACCTTTACGGCACCTGCGGTTGTGACCCCTTTCCCACAGCTTTGGGCAGGCGTTTTTCCGGATGCCGCCATTGTCGCGGATGACGATGTGCTGTCACTTCAACTCGGTGCGCATGATCTGGTGATTCATGCGATGGCGCTGCACTGCGCCAATGACCCGGTCGGACAGTTGATCCAATGCAAAAGGGCTTTGAAACCGGATGGGTTGCTTCTTGTTGTATGCCTTGGGGGTGAGACCCTTCACGAATTGCGCGCCGCGCTGGGTCAGGCCGAAATCGAAGTCACGGGCGGGCTCAGCCCCCGCATCGCCCCCACGGCCGAACTGCGCGATCTGGGTGGGTTGCTGCAACGGGCCGGTCTGGCATTGCCAGTGGCCGATGCCGTACCGCTGACGGCAGAATACCGCGATATCTGGCACCTGATGCATGATCTGAGGGACATGGGTGAGACCAACGCTCTGGCTGCCCGGTTGAAATGCCCGACCCGGCGCAGAGTGTTCGAAGCCGCACAGCGCGTCTATTCGGATCACTTTTCGACGGGAACAGGCCGTCTTACCGCAACCTTCGAACTGATTTGCCTGACCGGTTGGTCCCCCGATGACAGCCAACCAAAGCCGCTGCGCCCGGGGTCAGCCCAAATGCGCCTGGCAGATGCCCTGCGCACGAAAGAGGGCAAACTGCCGGATTGACGCGCAACCAAATCCCTTTATCTCAGGTCGGAACATGAAAACTCAGGAATGCTCAAATGTTTGATGCCACCCGTCCCGCTCATGCCCCTGCCGACCATCCCAAGGTCAAGATGGGCCGTGTTGGCATTTTGCTGGCCAATCTGGGCACACCGGACAATTACACCTATTGGCCGATGCGTCGCTATCTCAACGAGTTTCTGTCGGATCAGCGGGTCATCGACTATCCGAAATGGAAATGGCAACCGATTCTTCAGGGGATCATCCTCAGCAAACGGCCATTCAGTTCGGGTGAAGCCTACAAATCGATCTGGAATCACGAGAAGGGCGAAAGCCCGCTGATGACGATCACCAAGGACCAGACTGCCAAGCTGCGCGACGCGATGCAGGATCGGTATGGGGATCAGGTGATGGTCGATTTCTGCATGCGCTACGGCAACCCATCAACAAAATCCAAAGTACGCGAGATGGTTGCCGCGGGCTGTGACCGTATTCTGTTCTTCCCGCTTTACCCACAATACGCGGGCGCAACCACGGCCACCGCCAATGACCAATTCTTTCGTGCACTGATGGATGAGGCCTGGCAGCCCGCCTCGCGAACCGTACCGGCCTATTTCGACCAACCCGCCTATATCGACGCCCTGGCGCAATCCGTTGAACGTGCTTATGCAGCGGCGGAGACAAAACCCGATATTTTGGTCTGCTCGTATCACGGGATGCCGGAACGGTATCTGCAACAGGGTGACCCCTATCATTGCCAGTGCGCCAAGACGACACGGCTGCTGAAGGAACGGCTGGGATGGTCAGACGATCAACTGGCTTCAACGTTCCAGTCGCGATTCGGCCCCGAGGAATGGCTGAAACCCTATACAGTGGATCATGTGGCGGATTTGGCCAAACAGGGCAAAAAGAACATAGCGGTCATCGCGCCGGCATTCTCGGCCGACTGCATCGAAACGCTGGAAGAGATCAACGAAGAGATCAAGGAAAGCTTTGAAGAAGCGGGCGGCGAAACCTTCACCTATATTCCATGTCTCAATGACGATGCGGCGCACATTGCTGCATTGGGCACAGTGATCGAAGAAAACTTGCGCGGCTGGCTGGACTGACCTGCACAGCCTTGGAAAAACAAAAAAGGCGGTGGATTGCTCCACCGCCTTTTTCATGAATTCCGTGTCGGATTAGCTTGCAGCAACAGCAGCAGCAACAACGACCAGCAGGATCAGCGGCAGCAGGATGCCCTGCGACGAACCCTGAGTTTCTTCTACAACAACAGGTGCTTCAACAACCGGCTCTTCCAGGTTACCAGCATAAGCGGTCGAAGCAGCAGCAGTCAGTGCAGCAGCGAGAACGAGTTTCTTCATATTAACCTCCAGAATTTGCGCAGTTCCAATGCCCGGAACCACACATCTAAGACTTACCTCGTGGTTTTTTCTAATCAGCATTGACGCTGGAATGCAATTGCAACTTGACCGCTAAGCGGGTTCCCACACGAAAATGTCGTCAAATTAGCAACACTTGCGTGCCGACCTTCGCCATCGAGAACAGCTCGGCAATGTCTTCGTTGAACAGACCGATACAGCCATTCGACGACCGGCGTCCGATTTTTCGCGTATCGTGCGTTCCGTGAATGCGATAGTACTTCCAACTCAGGTATAAAGCATGTGTTCCCAGCGGGTTATCCGGCCCCGGAGGGATATAGTCAGGCCATTCCGGGTTTCGCTTTTTCATGGACGGTGTCGGAGACCAGCTGGGCCCTTCAACCTTTCTGATTACACTGGTACGCCCCCGGCGGGTCAGTTCCTCGGTCAGGGGAACCGATGAAGGGTAGAGTTTGTATATACTTTGATCATCTGACCAATAGTGCAGCGCGCGCGACACGGTATCGACCAGAATGGCACCATTTCTGGTGTTCGAAAAGTACGGCTGCCAATCCAGCGCCCGGAAACCCGATACGTTGCGGCGCACCGAAGGCTCGGGTTCGGGTGCAGGACGCAGCGGATCACCGGGGATGTACTGCGCCAGTGCGGGGGTTGCCAGCGTCGCGGTGGCCCCAGCCAGAAAACCCCTGCGTGTGGACGTTTGAATGCGCTTTTTGACCATGACAACGGGTCCTGTGTTCAAGTGAGGTCTGAAATCCGTGACATTCTATTGCCAGAATGCTTCAGTCGCAAATCAAACCGGCAGAATCACGCAAGTTTAGGCTATTGCGCGTTTGCTCAGAGCTGTCAGGCGCGCTATGCCCTGTAATGACACAATAACCAGGTCGATCATGACGCGTATCGTTTCTTTACTCTTGATTTGCTTTGTCGCGCTGGCGGCATGTACAGACACCGGCACCACGACCATCGGTGCAGACGGTCGCCCGCTGCCCACGGTCTACAAAATTCGCGGCAACCCGGAAAAGTTGCAGTTCCGTATGGTTGATTCGGTCAATGCCCTGCGTCAGGCCCAAGGATTGCAGCCTGTCCAGCTGAACTCGCAGCTGAACGCAGCAGCGGCGACCCATTCCAAGGACATGGCCAGACAGAACCGGCCCTGGCACTTCGGGTCCGACGGCTCCTCTCCGATCGATCGGGCTGCACGGGTCGGATATTTCGGCACGTTCCTCGGTGAAGCAATTTCCGAGACCTACGAAACCGAAACCGAAACCCTTGCCGCTTGGATGCAGGAACCCGGACCGCGCGCCGTGATCATGGACCCCAAGGCCACGCAGATGGGGTTCGCCTGGCATCAAGAAAAAGGCGGGAAAATCTGGTGGACGCTGGAAATGGGAACCGGCGGCTGACCCCGATCACCGTACACACAAAAAAGCCCCCGAAATCCGGGGGCTTTTTTTCTGATTACGCTGCTTGCATAGACTGCGCTTCGGTCAGGATCGCATAAAGCTTGACCGGATCGGGGTTCGCCCGAAGCTTGGTGCACACCGAGGTGTCCCTCAGCGTGCGTGACACAAGGGCCAGCGCCTTGAGGTGATCGACGCCGGCCTCTTCCGGTGCAAACAGTGCAAACGCAATGTCCACGGGTTGACGGTCAACCGATCCAAAGTCGATGGGCTTTTCCAGCATGACGAATACGCCCGAAACCGAATCAAGCTCGGGCAACCGCGCGTGCGGAAGCGCAACGCCATGCCCCACGCCGGTCGGGCCCAGGCTTTCCCGTTCGAGCAGACAGTCGACGACGGCCTGAGAATCGAGGCCCAGATTGGCGGCTGCGACATCGCCGATTTCCTGAAACAACCGCTTCTTGCTGGAAGCGGCGGATAGTACACGTACTGCTTCGGGCTTCAGTATGCTCGAAAGCTCCATGATCATGCTCCATAGGCACGGCACCCGCGTCGGCGGGTGCGGCCCCGTATCCTTGCCTGTTAAGGATCAATCCAGCCGATGTTACCGTCTTCGCGACGATACACGACGTTCAATCCATCCTTGTTCTCATTTCTGAACACCAGCACCGGGGCACCGGCAAGTTCCATTTGCATCACGGCTTCACCTACGCTCAAAGATGGGATTTTTGTTTCCATCTCAGCCACAATCATGGGCTGCAGCGATTCGGGTTCATCGGCCGCGTCCGATTCGTCAGAAGCGAGGATATAAGAGGACGCTCCAAAGAGTTCAACCGGCTCGGACCGATCCTTGTGGTGGTCCTTCAAACGACGCTTATAGCGCCGCAGTTGTGTTTCCATTTTGTCGCAGCATGCCTCGAACGCAGCATAAATTTCGGTTGCATGCGCCTTGGCCTGAGCGGTCAACCCGGTGGACAGGTGCACTGTTGTTTCGCATACATATTCATGCGCTGAACGGGAAAAGACGACGTTGGCATCGGTAGGCCGCTGGGCATATTTACCCACAACCTCGCCCAATTCGGTCTGCACGTGAGTCTGAAGCGCCGCACCGATGTCGATCTGTTTTCCGCTGATTTGGTAACGCATGTGATCTCCTTCACAATTCACACCCATTCTGACGTCACGTTACGCGACGAACTTGTTTTTATCGGGTGGGGGGTCGAGACACTTTCCGCGGTTGTCTTAACTCCAGCCCTTCAACGAAGGGACAACGATCTCCAGACTGGAACCGGGTAAATGCCATGGGACAATTGAGGCAAGAGACGACGGAAGAGTCAATCAAAACAGGTGTGTATATACGCGATTTCCGCCATGCATCCGACGCAGACCATAACAAGCCTATGAAATACGGAAGTTTTCGCCAAGATAGACACGGCGGACATTCTCGTTCTCGACGACCTCGTCCGGTGTGCCCGACATCAGAACCTGCCCGTCATGCAGGATATAGGCGCGGTCGACAATTTCCAGCGTTTCCCGCACGTTATGGTCGGTGATCAGAACACCGATCCCCCGTTTTTTAAGGTCGGCAACCAGATGTCGGATATCGCCGACGCTGATCGGGTCAACACCCGCAAATGGTTCGTCCAACAAAAGATATTTCGGGTCTGCGGCCAAACATCGCGCTATCTCAACGCGGCGGCGCTCACCGCCGGAAAGGGCAAGAGCGGGCGCGCGGCGCAGATGTTCGATCGAAAAATCCGACAACAGCTCTTCCAGCCGTTCTTTCCGCCTGTGAGCATGAGGAACCGTGATATCCAGTACCGCGGCGATATTGTCCTCGACGCTCATGCCGCGAAAGATCGACATCTCCTGCGGCAGGTAACCGATGCCCATTCGCGCACGCCGGTACATCGGCAACGTCGTAACATTCTGGCCGTCAATCGTGACTTTGCCGGCCTCTGGGAAAACAAGCCCCGCCACGGAATAAAAGGTCGTGGTCTTACCCGACCCGTTGGGTCCCAACAGGGCAACGACTTCGGACCGGTCCAGTGTCATCGAGACATCGCGGATCACCGTTTTCTTACGGTAGGATTTCCGCAGCTTCTCGATGCGCAGCCCGGAATTGCCTTCGGCCACTGACAGGTCGGGTCGCGCCATCAGTTGTTTCCCTGCTGAAGGATCGTCTTGACGCGCCCGGTCATGGTCGCTGTGCCCGTTGTCAGATTGGCGTTCATCTGGTCGCCGCTGATGATGCTGGGGCCTTGTGTCAGCAGGACATTGCCTTTCATAACGATCACACCGGAATCGATCGTGTATTCCGCCCAATCGCCCTCTGCCGCGTCCGGCGGGCTGACCAGAACAACATTCTCGGTGGCTTCCATCCGTTCAATTGCCGAGCGTTCCTCGTTGTAGATCACGAGAACCCGTTCAGCGGTCAGCCGCATTTCGCCCTGAATGACGACGACATTTCCGAGGAATTCGGCAGAACCGTCCTCCTGGTTGACGTTCAATATTTCGGACGTGACCTCGACCGGAAGACTCGGGTCGGCATTTGCAGAACCAAAAGCCACCTGCGCCTCCTGCGCAGTCGCGGTTACGGCACCTGCAAACAGAGCAAGGTACAAAGGAACAAAACGAAAATCGAACACAGGTTATCTTTCTGCTTTTTCAGGCTCGTATACCAGCTTCACGCCGTCTGTAAAAACAATATGGACCGGTCCGTCCTTTTTTTCAGTGCCAAAGGTCATGCGTCCGGCGGAAAAATTGCCGATCGGCCCGGTTCCGTTCACCCGCCCCGGCGTGTCGCCCCGGATTTCGTCCAGCGACGTGTTGAGCAGGTCAGTCGTGACTTGAAGTCCGTCGGCAGTGGTAATCACTACGTCGCCGACAAAAGTTGCCGTGCCCTCATCGGGGCGGATCAAACCTGAATTGGAATCCAGAAATATCGTTCCACCACTGAGAAGCCCCAGACGGCCCCGAAATTCGGATGCGTTCGGGGTTTCGTCTTCGTCGCCCTGCTTGGCTTGGATAGCTTCGATCTGGACATCTTCGCCTTTGCGGGTTGTCCCGCGATACTTCGGCTGTGTGACCACCTGTTGCGCCAACCGCTCGTCAATGTCTTTTTCGGCGAATGGCACCGTTACGTTGGTTTCGATGCTGCGGGACAGAAGGAACACTGTGGACAGCATCAGAATGGCCGCAAGCGGCAACAGAACCTTCAGGAACTGTACCATGCGGGAATACCTGTCCAATTCGGCCTCCCTCAGCCCAGACCGACGCGCAAGCAGTCGTGGATATGCAGAAGACCCAGCGCCTGCCCGGATGCAGCCTCGTCGACCACAAATAGCGAAGTGATCTTGCGATCATTCATGATCGCCACCGCCTCTTCGGCCAATGCGTCCGGTGTTATGGTGGTCGGATTGGCGGTCATGACCTGCTCGGTGGTTTTGTCCAGCAGACCGTCCATGTGTCGCCGCAAGTCACCGTCCGTAATGATGCCCGACAAATGCCCCTGCGCATCCGTTACACCGGCCACGCCGAAACCCTTTTGGCTGATTTCGATCAGCGCGTCGCTCATCGGGGTGTTCGCCGCGACCAGAGGCAAGGCGTCGCCGGTATGCATCAGGTCACGCACCGTACTCAGCCGCGCACCCAGTTTTCCACCGGGGTGGAAGGCGCGAAAATCCTCGGGGCGGAAGTCGCGATACTTCATCAGCGCAATGGCCAGCGCATCGCCCATGGCTAGGGTCAGCGTCGTCGAGATCGAAGGCACCATGCCGAAACCGCAGGCCTCGCCCATCGACGGTATCAGCAGATGCACATCGGCCTGTTTCATCAACGTGCTTTCTGGCTTGCTGGATAGCCCGATCAGCGGAATGCCAAAGCGGCGCGTAAAGGCCAGCAGGTTGGCCAGCTCGGGCGCTTCGCCAGAATTCGAAATCGCCAGCACCACATCGCCTTTGGAAACCATGCCCAGATCGCCATGGCTGGCCTCGGCCGGGTGCACGAAATAGGCGGGCGTTCCGGTACTGGCCAGAGTGGCGGCAATCTTGTGGCCGATATGGCCCGATTTTCCGATGCCGCTGATGATGATGCGCCCGGTTGCTTTCAGGATCAGATGCACCGCCTCTGCAAAATGCTCGTCAAGGCTGTCGGCCAGCACGTCCAGCGCGCGGGCCTCGTCGGTGACGACCTGGCGGGCGGTTCTCAGGAATGCTTCGGTGTCGGTCATGAGTGTGCAAAGATATCCGTTTCGGGCCAACCGGCGAGGTCCAGCTTCGCACGCATCGGCAGGAATTTAAAACAGGCCTGCGCCATCTCGGTCCGGCCCTCGCGCGCCAACCGCTTGTTCAACTCGTCGCGCAGGCGGTGCAGATAAAGAACGTCCGAGGCCGCATAGTCCAGCTGAGCATCGGTCAGGGTTTCAGCGCCCCAGTCGCTCATCTGCTGTTGTTTCGAGATATCCACGCCGATCAGTTCCTGGCACAGGTTCTTCAGCCCGTGACGGTCGGTGTAGGTGCGCACCAGCCGGCTGGCGATCTTGGTGCAGTAAACCGGCGCGGCCAGGGCACCAAAGGTGTGATACATCGCGGCGATGTCGAACCGCCCGAAATGGAACAGCTTAAGGACATCAGGGTTTTCCAGCATGGCACTCAGGTTCGGGGCTTCGGTCTGGCCCTTGTCCACCTGGACGATATGGCTGTATCCGTCACCGCCTGACATTTGAATCACGCACAGGCGATCGCGATGCGGGTTCAGCCCCATGGTTTCACAGTCAATGGCCACAACCGGGCCCAGATCCAGCCCGTCCGGCAGATCGTTTTTGTACAAATGGTTCGCCACGCGACTATTCCTTTGTGCGATATCGCCCCCGAGATAGGCGGTTTGGTCCCCAAACTCAACGCCGTCCGAAAGTCGCGGGCCATTCGATACCAAATCCTTGACCATATCCCCATCGGGGGGATATGGATAAGCCATGTCGGACAACACCCACCAGTCACATTCGCAGATCACGGCCCGGCTGAAGCGGGCCCATGGGCACCTGGCCAAGGTCATTGCCATGCTCGAAGAGCACGCGCCCTGTTCGGACGTCGCCCAACAGTTGTTTGCAGTAGAAAAAGCCGTCACCAATGCCAAACGCGCTTTGATTCATGATCATATCGAACACTGCCTGTCCGCTGACGACGATGGCGGCGGGATCGAAGACTTCAAGGCGATTACAAAGTACCTCTAAGCCATGCTGAGTATTCTGAAACACCGCACCTACCGCCACCTGTTCGCCGCCCAGATCGTTGCTCTGACCGGAACCGGGCTGGCCACGGTCGCCCTTGGGCTGCTCGCCTTTGATCTGGCCGGGAATGCTGCGGGACTTGTCCTTGGCACCGCACTGACGATCAAGATGGTGGCTTATGTCACCGTTGCACCGCTCGCCGCTGCTTTTGCCGAGCGTCTGGATCGTCGCAAGATGTTGGTCGTGCTGGACCTGATCCGCGCAGCGGTTGCAGTATGTCTGCCTTTCGTGACTGAAGTCTGGCAAATCTACGTGCTGATCTTCGTGCTCCAATCGGCGTCGGCGGGCTTTACGCCCGCCTTTCAGGCCACGATTCCGGACGTTCTGCCAGACGAAGCTGAATACACGCGTGCCTTGTCACTGTCACGCCTGGCCTACGATATGGAAAGCCTGCTGAGTCCCATGTTCGCCGCCGCATTGCTGCTGCTGGTCAGCTTCAACAGCCTGTTCTGGGGTACCGCGCTGGGTTTTGTCGCATCGGCAATGCTGGTTGTCTCGGTCGTGCTTCCGTCACCTAAGCCAAGCCGATCCCGCGGCATCTATGACCGCACCACACGCGGCATACGTATCTATCTGAAGACACCCAGGTTGCGCGGACTGCTTGCGCTCAGCTGGAGTGCAGCGGCCCTGAGCTCGATGGTGATCGTGAACACTGTGGTCATCGTGCGCGCCAATCTTGGCCTGTCGGAAAGCGCGGTGGCCATTGCCCTGGCCGGTTTCGGGGGCGGGTCGATGCTTGCAGCCTTTACCTTGCCCCGCCTTCTGGACCGGATCGAGGACCGTCGGGTCATGGTCGCGGGCGCCGTTTTTGCCACTGGCTCCATGGCCGTCGCCGCGATGTTGGCCGCAATTGCTCCTCTGTCGCTCGGGTTGCTGACCGCGTTGTGGGCATTTACCGGTTTTGGATACTCCACCACCCTGACACCTTCGGGCCGCCTTTTGACCCGGTCGGCCCACCCCGAGGATCGCCCAGCCGTCTTCGCCGCACAGTTTACCCTGTCGCATGGTTGCTGGCTGGTTCTTTACCCGCTGGCGGGGTGGTTGATGACGGTGTTCGGCCCGACCGTCACACTCAGCAGCATGGCGACGCTGTCCGTGGCGGGCGTCGTCGGTGCAATCGGCCTGTGGCCGCGCCTCGACCAGGAACCGATCACCCATGATCACCCCGACCTGCCGCCCGATCATCCACATCTGGCCGGGTCGGGCCCGCACGCGCATCCGATCATCATCGACGATCTGCACCCGCGCATCCCGCGCGAACCCTGAGCGGGCGCTTGGACCTGATCTCAACCCGCAATGACCACAAACCAGAGCCCCAATGGACCAGCTTGACCGTCGCATCATCGCCGCCCTGCAAGCCAACGCACGCGCCTCGACCACGCAGATTGCGACCACGCTGGGTGTTGCCCGGACAACCGTGCACGAGCGAATAAACCGGATGGAACAGCGCGGCCTGATCGAAGGATACACCGTGCGCCTCGGGTCCACCGAAGACACGCCGAAAGTGCAAGTCATCGTCATGCTCGAAGTGCAGCAAAAGGAAACCAGCCGGATCATCAAGCGGCTCGAAGCCTACCCCGAAGTCAAACTGTGCCTGTCGATCAACGGAGAGTTCGACCTTATGCTGTCCGCAGAGGCGCCGAGGCTGGAGGATCTGGACATTCTGGTCGATGACCTGGCGAAAATTCCCGGTGTCTTGCGCACCAATACCAGCGTTGTTTTCGGGCGCAGGATAGATCGAAACTGAAGCGGCGATAACTCTCTGTAAACCGATCGTTGGCTAGCTTGGCCGGGAGAGATCAGAATCCCGGACCGGCAGAATGCCAAATCAGAAGTTCCCGCTTTTTCTCATGATGGTGCATGTGCTTTTTGCGCAGGCAGGGTTTGCCATGCCAGATGCCAAAACCGGTGACCTGTGCGATCATGCCGCGCGCCGCGCCGCTTTGTCCGAAGGCGTGCCCCTGGACGTGCTCCGCGCCATCTCGCGCGTTGAAACCGGGCGCAGGCTGGACGGCCGGTTGCAGCCTTGGCCTTGGACAATCAACGTCGGCGGTCAGGGATACTGGTTCAAGTCCGAGGTCGAAGCCAAGGCCTATGCGTTCAAAATCTTCAAATCGGGCACCCGCAGCTTTGATGTCGGCTGTTTTCAGATCAATTATCGCTGGCACGGCAAAGCCTTCCGTTCGATCGACGCGATGTTCGATCCAGATGAGAACGCGACCTACGCCGCCCGGTTCCTGAATGAACTCCATGCCGAGCTTGGTTCGTGGCCCGCAGCCGCGGGGGCTTATCATTCCCGCACGACACCCCTTGCCGAAGCTTACAAAGAGCGGTTTCAAACGGTGCTGGCACAGCTCGAAGGGGCCCCCCGAACCCGGGTTGCGGGCACGTCTCGGGATCCGTTCACCGGAGCCGGACTCCCCTTGATCCCCATTCCGACGGCCTCGCCCCGCACCGGCGCGCTTGGGTCTCTGGTGCCAGCCGCAGGCGCCGCAACCGCGTTTATCGCCTTCAACTAGGAGTTTCGCGTGCCCAAGGTAAACATCCAGTCGCTGTTTTCGCCTACTGTTCTGCTGGCGATTGCGCTGATGACGGTCATCGTCATGATGATCCTGCCCATGCCAGCATGGGTGCTGGACGTGGGGTTGGCGGCCTCCTTTGCGCTGGCCATCCTGATCTTCACCCTGACGCTGTTCATTGAACGCCCGCTGGACTTTTCGTCCTTCCCGACGATTCTGCTGGCGTCTTTGATGTTGCGCCTGTCGCTGAATGTGTCGTCGACGAAACTGATCATCGGACAGGGGCACACCGGCCCGAATGCGGCAGGAGACGTGATCGAAGGTTTCGCCAGTTTCGTCATGGGCGGCAGCATCTTTCTTGGCCTAGTGGTGTTCGGCGTGCTGCTGATCGTGAATTTCATGGTCATCACCAAAGGCGCCGCCCGCATGGCCGAAGTCGGCGCGCGCTTTGCGTTGGACGGGATGCCCGGCAAACAACTTGCGATCGACAGCGACATGTCCGCCGGGGCAATCGATCATCAGCAGGCCAAGGAACGGCGAGAGCTGGAACAGCAGGAGACGACATTCTTCGGTTCGCTCGACGGTGCGTCGAAATTCGTGAAAGGTGACGCCGTCGCCGGGCTTCTGATCACGTTGCTGAACCTTGTCATGGGCCTGGTCATGGGCGTCGTCGTACATGGAATGCCCGTGGCCTCGGCGTTCGAAACCTATGCGATTCTGACCGTCGGCGACGGGTTGGTGTCCCAAATTCCCGCCGTCATCATTTCCATTGCGTCCGCCCTGCTGCTGGCACGGGGCGGCACGCAGGGGGCCACGGACAACGCCATCTTTTCTCAACTTGGCCGCCACCCGGCAGCATTGTCCACCGTGGCGGTGCTCATGGTCCTGTTCGCTCTGGTGCCCGGTCTTCCTTTTCTGCCGTTCATCCTCGGCGCGACCATTCTGGGATACGCGGCTTACAATGTTCACCAAAAGCAGCAAGACGTAGACGCGTCGGCAAAACTGCCCTCGACCGAAACCGAAGCGCCGACATCCCAGGCTATCGGCGACATCCTGGACCTGGATGATGTCCATCTGGAGTTCGCTCCGGATCTGGTCAGCATGGTTCTGAATCCTGGCACGGGGCTGGACGCTCGTATTGCCAATATGCGGACCTATGTGGCGTCGACCTTTGGCCTGATCCTGCCCGAAATCCGCCTGACCGACCGCGCCGACCTGCCGACCGGGACGTATGTGATCAAGGTTCAGGGCGTCGAACAGGCACGCGGTGTCTTGCATCCCGATCTCATCCTGGCGCTCGTGCAGGACGGGTTTGACCTGCTGCCGGAGGGCAATGACGTGACCGAGCCGGTCTATGGTGCTCCGGCGCGCTGGATCCTGCCGAAAGATCAGGAGGACGCCGCGCTGAGCGGTGCCACCATAGTTTCACCGCCCGAGATTCTTGCCACCCATCTGCTGGAGATCATCAAACAGAACTTCTCGCGCCTGCTGACACTGAAATCCCTCCGGCGCCTGCTGTCGGAAATGACCCGCCTGAGCGACCCGGTACGCGCCGAAGCCAACCGCAAGCTGCTGGATGAGCTGATCCCCGACAAAGTGCCGATCGACACGTTGCACGCTGTTCTGCGCCTGTTGCTCGACGAACGTGTGTCGATCCGCAACATGGCGCTGATTCTTGAAAGTGTCGCCGAGGCGCGGCTGACCACAACCCAGCCCGAAGGCATTTGTGAACTTGTGCGTCAGCGTCTTGGCTTTCAGCTGGTCGCGGACATGAAGCGCGAGGATGGTTCGATCCCTCTGATCCAGTTGGCCCCGGAATGGGAGGACACATTCGCCTCTTACCAGATCGACGCCCCAAATACCGGCATGGATGTCGCGCTGCCCCCGAACGTGTTCAACAAACTGGCCGACGGAGTCGTGAGCACCATCGCCAAATCCGCTGACAACGGTCTGTTTCCAGCCGTCGTGACCTCGACCCGGCGTCGTCGGTTGCTGCGCACCGTCATGCAAGCACGCGGCGTGTCCAACCCGGTTTTGTCCTTCGAAGAAATCGGGCTGGAAGCCAAACCTGCCTTGGTCGGAACTGTTGCAGCGTGATTGCCCTGCCGCCAGAGATGCTGTCGCAGCTGACCGAATCAATCTGGCAGGCCTTTGTCGTGTTTCTGCGCGTCTCCGCTCTTGTTTCGCTGCTTCCAGCTTTTGGTGAGCGCAGTATTCCGACACGGGTAAAGCTTGGTGCTTCCGTTGCTTTCACGCTGATCATACTGCCCGCTGCGCCCCCCGTCAGAATAGATCCCAGCCTTTGGGCGACCGTGCGGCTGGTCGGCACCGAAGTTCTGATCGGGCTTGTCCTGGGGATAGGCCTGCGCCTGTTCGTTCTCGCGCTGCAAACCGCAGGGTCCATTGCGGCTCAGTCCACGTCATTGTCGCAACTGCTGGGTGGCGCGGCGGCCGATCCGGTTCCCGCCATGGGATATCTGCTGACCCTGGCAGGGCTGACACTTGCCGTGATCATGGACCTACACATCCGGGCCGCGCAGTTCCTGATCCAGAGTTATGCCCTGTTCCCAATAGGGCTGGCACCTCATGCCGCAGATGCGTCGCGCTGGGGATTGCATCAGGTCGCCAACAGCTTTGGACTGGCTTTTGCACTGGCAACGCCGTTCGTCATCGCCTCTTTGATCTACAACCTGGCACTTGGGTTCATAAACCGGGCAATGCCCCAGCTGATGGTGGCCTTCGTTGGTGCTCCTGCAATCACCTTCGCGGGGCTGTTTCTGCTGTTCGCCGGTACACCGCTGATCCTGTCCGTGTGGGCTGACGCGCTGATCGCCTTCTTCACCAACCCGATGGGAGCGCAAAGATGAGCGCAGGTGATGACGACAGCGACAAGTCATACGAGCCGACACCGCAAAAGCTGCTGAAAGCGCGCGAGAAAGGTGAGGTTCCAAAATCCAACGACTTGTCGGTTGTGGCGGCATATACCGGGCTTCTGATCGCCCTGCTTACAGTCGGTCAATACTGTGTCGAGCATATGGGCACCGGGTTCATGGTTCTGATCGATCAGTCCGACGCATTTGCACGGCTTCTGACGGATGGGCCATCGCATGCTCCGGTTGCGGGGGTTTTGAAAAGTGCCCTGCTGCCTGTTGCTTTGCTGTTCTGCCTTCCTGCGGCGGCTGTTCTGCTGAACTTGATCGCCCAGCGCGCGCTGATCTTTGCCCCAAGCAAATTGAAACCAAAACTATCGCGTATCTCTATGATTTCGAACGCTAAGAACAAGTTCGGGCGGGGCGGCCTGTTCGAGTTTGCCAAAAGCACCACCAAACTGTTGATCTACAGCACCTGCCTTGCGCTTTTTCTGAAAGCCAATCTAACCGAGATTTTGTCTGCCAGCGCGGCGCCGGCAAAGTCATCCATTCTGCTCATGATGAACCTGCTGTTTCGCTTTCTGTTCATCGTGATCGCAATCGCACTGGCCATCGGGGTTGTCGATTTCCTTTGGCAATATGCCGAACACATGCGCAAGAACCGTATGTCCCGCAAGGAGATCATGGATGAAACCAAGGATGCCGAGGGCGACCCCCATGTCAAACAACACCGGCGCCAGCGCGCACAGGAAATCGCGACCAACCAAATGTTGGCAGATGTTCCAGGCGCGGATGTCGTGATCGTAAACCCCACCCATTATACTGTGGCGCTTAAATGGACACGGGTTGCGGGCAGCGCCCCGGTTTGCGTTGCCAAAGGGGTGGACGAAATCGCCGCCACCATCCGATCCGCCGCAGGAGAAGCAGGCGTTCCGATCCATTCAGACCCTCCCACAGCTCGCGCCCTTCACGCGACCGTGGACATAGGTCAGGAGATCGCCGAAGAGCACTATCGTCCTGTTGCCGCCGCAATCCGGTTTGCCGAAGCGATGCGAAAACGCGCGAAGGAGCAAGTTCGATGACCCACACGCAATTACCCGATCTGGAAAAAGTGACCAACGCTGCGTTTCAGAAGCAATTTCAAGCGCTACGACCGATCCTGGAGGCCGAGGCACGGATCAAGCAGCAACTTGCCAGATTGGACGGTCAACTCCGTCAGGCGCGTCAAGACAGCACCAAGGTCGAAGGCTATCAGGTTTCAGGGACCGACGTTCTCTGGAATAGTTGGGAGTCCGCGACGCGGAGACAATTGAACCTGCAACTGGCACGAACGCGCGCGCAGAAACTGGCCGGAATGGAAGCTTTGCGTACTGCCTTTGGGCGAAAACAAGCGGTGGAAAAATTGCGAAAGAAAGTTCAGCAAGCAAACCGAAAAGCAAATGCCAAAAAGCACTTCGGGCCCTAGCTTGACCGACCCGAATTATCGGGTCGGTCAGTGTCAGCTATCTTGTCGGTTTACACTCAGGATCAGCACTTTGGACACGTCGTCGCCAAATTCTTTGCGCGCCACTTCCAGCAAGGAATTCCGCAATACATCCAGGTTCCCGGATTCTGTAAAAGCCCCGTCAAAGCCACCCGTGTTTGCATGGTCAAAAAGAACCTGAAGAAAGCCATCCCTGAGTTTAGGCTCGATTGCATAATAGGTTTCTGTGATGGCCGGGTTCGCCTCAAGGCTCAGCGACAGCGTTACCATGGCTTCGATCTGGTCGTCTTTTACAACGGGGACGACGAATTGCTTGGTCATTTTCAGATAACCAAAGCTTTCCCCCTTGCCTTTTTCCTTTGATTTCCCGGTTTTTTTGCCGGCCGACTTATCCTCTTTGACTGCTTCTTTTTCGGCAACGGCAGTTTCAGGTTTTTTTGCAGGTGCAAGAACCAGACCCGCGCCAATACCCGCGCCGAGTCCAACAATCAGAAGAATCACGGGAATCAATTTCGCAACCACGATCTCACCTCAGAACGGCAAAAGGGAATCAAGAACTTGCTGACCATAGCGGGGTTGCTGGACATCCGTTATCTGCCCTCTGCCGCCATATGACACGCGCGCTGACGCGATTTTGTCATAGGTTATTTCGTTTTGCCGCGAGATGTCCTGCGGGCGGACATATCCCGTCACAAGAAGCTCTCGCAGTTCGAAGTTGACCCGCAACTCCTGGGATCCCGATATTGAAAGAACTCCGTTCGGCAACACATCCAGCACTGTTGCGGCAACACGCAGAGTCAGTTTTTCGTTTCGCCTGACGGATCCCCGGCCAGAGCTCGAGGAATCCGCTTCAATCGAAACGGCTTCATCCAGTGACGCGCCCTGGGGCAGATTCTTTTGCACGCGCTGAGGCAGGCCGAAGAGGCTGGGGACTTCGAGGTTCTCGGACCCAGATCTGGATCGTCTGGTATTGTTCGAAATTTCTGCCTTCTCGTCCAGCTCGATGACGACGGTCAGGATGTCGCCTTTCTTGATCGCCCGCTGATCGCCCAGCAACGAATGCTGCCCGCCGCTCCACAAAGAGGACCGGTCGACGTTTCGCTGGGGTTGGGTGTGCAATGGCAAACCCGGCCACAACATTGCAACCTGTTCCGGGGAATCCTCGTTGGGTGTGAAACTTGGCGGTTTGCCCAAATGATCCATTCGACCACATGCGGACAAGACAAAAGCC
The DNA here is from genome assembly GCF_013033125.1 of Ruegeria sp. HKCCA4008. Classification (NCBI taxonomy): domain Bacteria; kingdom Pseudomonadati; phylum Pseudomonadota; class Alphaproteobacteria; order Rhodobacterales; family Roseobacteraceae; genus Ruegeria; species Ruegeria sp. HKCCA4008. The sequence goes on along the minus strand of NZ_WQDM01000009.1, from coordinate 68,645 downwards.
GTCAGGACAAGGGTTTTTGGCAATCCGTGCATCACTGTACCTCGATTTGACCGTCCGGACGGATTCGGCCTGTTACGGTTGTTCGGGATGAAAGGTTCATGACCCGAATGCGATCCCCCGCCGCGCCGCGCCCCAAGGCCCGGCCCTCGGTGGTGATCGACAAGGGTTGGCTGCTGAACACCAGCACGACCAGATCGTTTCGATCCACGATGGCAGGTGGCCCGACATCAGAGCCGCGAATTGGCCGACCGGGGTAGAGCGCCACCCGGGCCTCTTGTCCGATCAGAAGATCAGGGTCTGAAATTGCATCGGCAACATCTGTTGGCTTCAACTCGAGATCGACGGCAGAAATGACTTCCTTGGCCCGGATCGTACGTGTCGGCACCACAATTTCAGCCTGGGCGGCAATTGGCGCCAGAAGCACCAGAGAAAGAACCAGAAGTCGCATCACCGTACCTGCGTTGTCGCGCTCATCATCTGGTCCACCGCCGTGATGACTTTGGCATTCATCTCATAGCCGCGTTGCGCTTCGATCAGCTCGGTAACTTCTCGAACGGCGTCAACCGAACTGTCTTCCAGATAACCCTGTCGCAAAGTTCCCAGACCGTCTTCGCCCGGCGTACCCAGAACCGGAGCACCTGAAGCTTCGGTTTCCTTGAACAGATTGCCTCCGACGGCTTCCAGGCCTTTGGCGTTCGAAAAACTGGCCAGCGTAAACTCCCCAAGCAACTGACCTTCGGGGGAATCGTCAAAATACGCATAGACTTCGCCCGACGCGTTGATCGAAACAGAACGCGCATCGTCAGGGATGGTGATTTCCGGCGAAACCGCAAACCCGTCAGAGGTGACGATCAGGCCCTCTGCCGACCGCTTCAAACTGCCGTCGCGCGTATACGCGGCCTGACCGCTGGGCAAGGTCACCTCCAGATACCCGCGACCTTCGATTGCAACATCCAGATCGCTCCCGGTGGCCGACAAGGCCCCTTGTTCCAATTGCACTGTCACCGCTGCCGGTCGCACACCCAGACCCAGTTGAATACCCGTGGGCAGAACCGTTCCGTCCGACGCATTCACGGTGCCGGCCCGCGCCATCTGTTGATAATGCAGGTCGGCGAATTCGGCCCGTCGGGCGTTGTAGCCGGTGGTGTTCATATTCGCGAGGTTGTTCGAGATCGTCTCGACCCGCATCTGTTGCGCTGTCATCCCGGTGGCGGCAATTTTAAGGGCCCGCATGTCTAACTCTCCTCATCCAAATCAGCGCATCAGCGCCTTGAGTGCTCCACGCACGCGCTCATCTTCACTCTCAAGAAAGCTCTGCCCCAGCTCATAGGCGCGCTGGATTTCCACCAAACGGGTCACTTGCTGAATCGCGTTCACGTTTGACCCTTCGAGAAAGCGATGCAAAACCACCGGTTCGTCGACCGGCTCAATCGCACCGTCGGTGCGGAAACGAGTGTTTCCTTCGCGTACAAGTTCGTTCGTGTCGGCAACGTTGAAAACGCCCAGCTGCCCCAGAAGTTGACCATCGACACTCAGCGTTCCGTCGCTGCCGACATCGATTGACGCTGCATCAGGCGGGATGAACACAGGCGCGCCATTGGCATCGAGCACGCGCGCACCATCCATTGAAACCAGATCGCCATCGGCATTGGGAGAAAAGCTGCCAGCCCGCGTCAGCCGGTTGCCGTTCTCGGTTTCGACCATGAAGAACCCGTCGCCCTCGATGGCAAAATCAAATTGCCCGCCGGTTTGCGTCAGCACGCCTTGTTGCATTGACGAATTTCGCGCCTCGGCCCGGCTCATGGAAAGGGACGGGCTGTTCGGCATATCTCGAATGTATTCCGAGAACACCAGCCCCTGCTGGCGATAGCCGGTCGTGTTGGCATTTGCGATGTTATTCGCCACCAGGCGCATTTCATTCATCAGCCCGGACTGGCGGGACAGGGTGACATAGGCGGTGTCCATCAGCGACCTCCTGCGATCAATGGAACAAGCGTACCGGTGAAAAACGTAACAAGTGTCTGAGTCATGAACCCCATCGAGATCCAGAACACGACGACGATGGCGATCAGTTTGGGAACAAAGGTCAGTGTCATTTCCTGTATCGACGTCAGGGCCTGAAACAGACCAACGATCAGGCCTGACACCAAAGCAACTGCCAGAATCGGGACCGATGTGATGACGGCGATCCAGAGAGCCTGACGCACGATGTCATAGAAAAGACCTTCGCTCAGCATGGTATCAGACCGGCATCCGAAGGATTTCCTGATAGGCCTCGACCACCTTGTTGCGAACGATCACAGCTGTTTCGACGGCCAGTTCGGTCTGTGCCAGCGCCTGCACCAGCGCGTGCGGGTCGGCTTGCCCGACCATCGCGGTCTGCGACATCTGCTCGCTGTGTTTCAACGTGGATGCAAAGTCCTGAAAACTTGCCTTCAGCCCCTGCACCATGCCCGAGTGATCTGGGTCGGCCTGGGTTGCAGGACGGGCGCCGGCATAATTCTGCGCGGCGGTCAAGGATCGGATGTCCATTCTGGCTGTCCTTTATTTTCTGAGCAGTTCCATCAATGACGACGACATTTGCCGTGTTTGATCGAACATCTTGAGGTTGGCTTCGTAGCTCCGCTGCGCCTCACGCGCGTCGGCTATTTCGATCATCAGATCGACATTCGATCCCAGATAGTGACCACTGGCATCTGCCATCGGGTGGCCGGGGTCGAAAATTCGTGTCAGGTCGCGTCGATCAAGCTTTACGCGGCCAGCTTGCACCACGTTCTGACCATCTTTTTCTATGGTCTCAAACGGCACCGTCTTGCGCCGGTACCCGGGCGTATCCGCATTCGATATGTTTTCGGACACGTGGCGCAGACGGGCTGCCTGCGCACGCAGGGCGCTGGCGGATGCCGCAAGTGAGTGGGAAAAATCGCTCATCCTCGGCCTCCTTATCCACGTCCCAGACTGGTGCGAAGGATGTTCATCGAGGATTTGTAGATCGCCAAAGCGCGGTCGTGCTGTCGTTTGGCCTCGACCGATTTCAGCATCTCTTCTTCAAGCGATACGCCGTTGCCATTTGGATCACCCGACGGAGCGGCCTGGTGCTCTGCCCAGGGCTGTGCACCCGTACCGCCGTGCAGATGACCCCGCCGCGTGGCCATCATGGTCACTTCGCGTCCCGAGTTTTCAAGTGCTTTGTGGAAGGGCTCGATATCGCGCGTCTGGTAGCCCGGCGTATCCGCATTGGCCATGTTGCGCGCAATCACCGCCTGCCGTTGCCCGGCATGGGTTGCCATTGCGTACGCGGTCTTAAGGACGTTCAAGTCATAGAACATCGGGGCTTCTCCCTCGATCAATTTCAATCAAGGCTTAACCCCGATTCCTTTAGAAACCGTTTTCAGAACCCAATTGGAGAACCCAAGATGTCCGATCTCGACCCGATGCTTCTGAAACATGAATTCGATCGGATGACTTCGATCCGCCACGTGGGCCTGGTCAGTAGCGTCGCACAAGGGTTGATCGAGATCAGTGGCCTCAACGAACATGCGCGAATCGGAGACTTGCTTTCATTGCGGCGGCGCGCGGGGCCCGATCTGGCCGGTGAAGTGCTGCATGTCGGTGCAGACCATATCCAAATGATTCCGGGTTCCGCCCCGGACGGTGTCAGCCTCGGGGACCGTGTGTACCTTGATCCCTCGCCGGGGTTCGCGCCCGCATTGCACTGGCTTGGGCGCGTCATTGATCCGTTTGGCAAACCGCTGGACGGAAAACCCCTGCTGAACGGGCCACAGGATCGCGATATCATGCAAGCCCCCCCGCCTGCGGTGGCGCGCAAGCCATTGGGAAAGCGGATGGCCACCGGACTATCCGTTCTCAACACCATGCTGCCGATCGTGCGCGGTCAACGCGTTGGGTTGTTTGCGGGATCGGGTGTGGGGAAATCAACGCTGCTGTCGACGCTGGCGCGCTTCATGCAGGCTGACGTGGCTGTGGTGGCTCTTGTCGGCGAACGCGGGCGTGAAGTGAACGAGTTTGTTGCCCGCGCCATAGGCCCGGAAGCCATGAAGCGCACTATCGTGGTCGCCGCGACGTCCGACCAGTCTGCATTGGCGCGCAGACGGTGCGCGTGGTCGGCCATGTCGGCGGCCGAGTACCTGCGGGATCTGGGGCTGAACGTTCTGTTTCTGGCCGATTCGGTAACCCGTTTCGCAGAGGCGCACCGTGAAATCGCCGTTGCCATGGGCGAAGCACCGTCACTCCGAGGCTATCCGCCCTCTGTCACCTCCCTGATTGCCAACCTGTGTGAACGCGCAGGCCCCGGCACGCAGGAGCAGGGTGATATCACCGCCGTGTTCAGCGTCCTGGTTGCGGGGTCCGACATGGATGAACCCATCGCCGACATTCTACGCGGTGTGTTGGACGGGCATATCGTGCTCAGCCGCGAGATTGCCGAACGCGGGCGCTTCCCGGCCATCGACCTCAGCAAATCCGTATCCCGCAGCCTTCCAGAGGCCGCGTCAGAGGCAGAGAACCAGATGATCAACGAAACCCGCAAACTTGTCGGCAGCTACGAACAATCCGAAGTCATGATAAAGGCCGGGCTGTATTCAGAAGGATCAGATCCGCTCTTGGACCAGGCCGTGCGCGTTCATAAGGAATTGGACGCGTTTTTCGGCAAACCCGATTCCGAAGGGATTGAAAACAGCTTCAACCGCTTGTCTCTGATTCTGCGCCGTGCCTCGGCCGGCCTGCCGCGTTAGTGAACTCGGAACAGTTTTAAGTATTAAGGCCGCCTTAAGACCTGCACTGCTATTCCAATAGTCGGGTGATAAAAAGGTGGTGGAGATGGGTGCGCAAACCAATGCGGCGCCAATCATCATCAAGAAGAAGCGTGTATCGGGTGGCGATGGCCATCACGGTGGCGCGTGGAAAGTCGCGTATGCCGACTTTGTGACGGCCATGATGGCCTTCTTCATGTTGATGTGGCTGCTGAACGCAACAACGGAACAGCAACGAAAAGGGTTGGCGGATTATTTCGCACCGACAATCCCGCTAAGCCCGGAATCCGGCGGCGGGGACGGGGCGTTTGGCGGCGACAGCATGCTGTCTGAAGAAGTGCTGCTGCGAGACGGTCAGGGTGCCACGACCACACATCCGACCGAATCGCATCAGGCCCGTGGTTCGATCGGAGTGAAAGCCGTGGGCGGCGGCAAAGGGGCCAAGGAAGATTTCTCTACGTTGGAGGCGCAACTGCTGGGGCGCACGGGTGAAAGCGAGGTCTCGGACAAACTGCTCAAGCATATCGTCACACGGGTCACCGATGAAGGATTGGTGGTGGAACTGTTCGACACCGACGATCAGGCATTGTTCGAATCGGGTTCTGACAAGCCAACAAGCTTTCTGCGGTCCCTGGCCCTGATCATCGCCCGAGCCTCGGATCTTGTCGTCAATTCGATCGCCGTTGAAGGGCATGTCAGCGCGTCTCCGGTTGTGCAGGCGCGCAACACTGCCTGGGAACTGTCCACGGCAAGGGCCCAAAAATTGCGTCAATTGCTACAGGACAAGGGCGTTGCGGCACAAAGGATGGATCGTGTTACGGGCCATGCAGACCGAGAATTGTTCGCCGACAATCCCATGGCTGCGCGGAACAACAGGATCGAAGTGATCTTTCTGCGCCAGCCCTAAATGATAGAGCGTATTTTACATGTTAGCGCGCTGTTAAGGGGCAGCGCGTTACCTGTTGCATCAAAGACGGACGCAACAGAAGGGCGCACCCATGACCATTTCCTCTTCGCTCAATGCCGGTGTGGCGGCGCTGAAAGCCAATGCCAACAGGTTGGCGACGATTTCCGACAACATCGCGAATTCTTCAACCTACGGGTATAAACGGGTCGAGACGGATTTTCATTCAATGGTCACGTCAGGCCAGGGTGGCAGCTATTCGGCAGGCGGCGTGCGGACGACAAGCCAGCGCATGATTGATCAACGCGGGCCCCTGGTCACAACCAGCAACTCAACCGATCTGGCAGTTCGTGGGCGCGGCATGCTGCCTGTGCGCCCCAGTTCGCAGATCGGGAATAATTCGAACGAGATGCTGCTGACAACAACCGGGTCGTTCCGCACCAATGAAGAAGGGTATTTGGTTACCGAATCCGGCCTTGTTCTTCTGGGGTGGCCCGCGGCACCCGATGGCACTATTCCACCGGTTTCGCGCGATACTCCCGCCGCGCTTGAACCCATTCAGCTGAGCGTGAACCAGCTGTCGGGTTCACCAACCACAGAAATGAAACTGCGTATGAACCTTCCGGCCACGGCGACAAATGCGGGCGCGCCGGGCGACGTTCAACCTTTGTCGGTTGAGTATTTCGATAATCTCGGCAAGTCTGAAAGCGTCGATATCCAGCTGATCCCAACGGTTCCCGCAACCGGCAGCAGCAACGAATGGACTATGGTCTTGCGTGACTCGGCGTCGGGTGGCGCGGTCATCGGTGAATACACGCTGACATTCACCGACAACCGAACGGCAGGCGGCACTCTGGCCAGCGTCACACCTGTTTCTGGCGGAGCTTATGATCCAGCAACGGGCAGTGTCATGGTCAACGTCGCCGGCGGAGCGATGGAGGTCAATATCGGCCTGATCGGAGATGCAGACGGGATAACCCAATTGTCCGACACGTTCGCGCCTGTTTCGATCACACGTGACGGTTCTGCCGTGGGAACTATGACCAGCGTTCAGGTCGATGAGAGAGGATATGTCTACGCGTTCTACGACACTGGCGTCAGTCGCCGGATGTACCAGATTCCGTTGGCAGATGTACCCAATCCCAACGGTTTAACCGCGTTGGACAGCCAGACTTACGCGCCTTCCCGTGAAAGCGGTACGTTCTTTCTTTGGAATGCCGGCGAAGGCCCGACCGGGGATCTTGTTTCTTTCGCGCGTGAGGAATCCACCACGGATGTAGCGACCGAGCTGACCTCATTGATTCAGACGCAACGTGCTTACTCCTCCAGCGCCACGGTGATCCAGACGGTGGACGAGATGTTGCAGGAAACGACAAACCTGAAACGTTAATCCAGCTCTGACCCAAAGAAAGGAGCGGCCTCATGAACATGTCGACAGCACTCAATAACGCATTGGGCGGGCTGACTGCGGCCAGTCGCGGGGCCGCTGTGGTGTCCGGAAACATCGCGAATGCGCTGACCCCAGGCTATGCGCGCCGGTCCCTGGAACTTGCAACAAGCCCTATATCCGGAAATGGCGTACGCACCGTTGGCGTGATCCGGCATCAGGATCCGGTTTTGACCGCCAACAGACGTTCGTCTGATGCCGAACTCGCCTTTCGGTCGGACGTTTCAGAATTTCACGCACGGTTCGAACAACTGGTGGGGTCTCCTGATGACGGCCCTTCGCTGTCTACTCGTTTGTCCTCGTTGGAAAACGCCTTTATCACGGCGGCCAGTTTGCCTGACTCGATCGAACGGCTGGATCAGGTTGCGCGCTCGGCCCGCGATCTGACCAACGAGCTGAACGCGGCGTCCGAAGGCGTACGCCAGGCACGCTCGGATGCTGATCGAAAAATTGGCGCCCAGATCAACACCCTGAATCAGACTCTGAAAGATATCGAAGACCTGAACGCCAAGATTCCCGCCATTCAAAACTCTGGCGGTGACATCGGTGCCCTGCTGGATCAGCGGCATGTCCTGATCGACCAGGTCAATACCTTGATCCCGGTCAATGTCGTGCCGCGCGCCAATGATCAGGTATCCCTGTACTCGGAGGGCGGGCTGATCCTGCTGGAAGGCACGGCCTCGGAGTTCACTTTTTCCACGACCGGCGAAACAAAGCCTCACATGACCGTGGCAAATGGTCTGTTGTCCGGTCTGGAGATGAACGGCAACCCGGTACGGACAAGTGGAGACAACGCTCAAATACGCGGCGGGGCACTGATGGCGCAGTTCACCATCCGCGACGACTTGGCAGTCGAGGCGCAGGTTCAGCTCGACACGGTTGCAAGGGACCTGATTGAACGATTTGAAACGCCCGGTTTGGATTCGTCGGCTCTTGCGACAGATCCTGGTCTGTTCACCGACGATGGCAACCGATTTGATCCTGCATCTGTTGTCGGGCTTGCATCACGGATTTCACTCAATTCAACCGTGGACCCTGACAATGGCGGGGACAGTTGGAAACTGCGCGCGGGTCTGGGTGCCGCAACTCCGGGTGATCCCGGGCAGGCTGCTCAATTGCGCGCGTTCGGGAACATATTGAACGACGCACGTCCGGTACCCGGCGGGCTGTTCGGCACGGGAAACATGCGCGCTGCCGAGTTGACCGAGGCCCTGTTGTCGAAAGCGGGCGCACACGCCCATGCCGCAGATCAGCGCAAGACTTTTGCAAACAGCTTCCAGCAGCAAATGGCGCAGATCGAGGCCGCGCAGGGCGTGGATACCGATCAGGAACTACAGCGGCTCATGCAGGTCGAACAGACATATGCCGCAAACGCTCGTGTCATCTCGGTTGTTGACGAGCTTATGGAAACTCTTCTGAGGTTGTGACCATGAATATCACTTCTATCGGCGATTTGGCGCGAGGAATGACCTTGCGAACCCGCGCAACAGATATCAAAACCCAGATCGAAACCCTGTCTTATGAAATGTCCACCGGGCGGGTACAGGACGTCTCGGGGCGGCTTGGCGGGGATTATTCGCAAATTCTGGATCTCGACCGCAGCCTCGCCAGACTCGACGCCTTTGGCATCGCAACGTCCGAAGCGGCCCTGTTCACCGATACCATGCAACTGAGCCTGAAAACCTTCGGAGATTCGGTCGGAGACATGACCGCGTCTTTGCTGGCCTACGGAACCGCCAATCAGCCGGTCAATCATGAACAAGCGTCCCAGCAGGCGGAGAATGAGCTGGACACGATGATCTCGGCACTGAACACGCGCGTCGGAGGGCGCAGCCTTTTTTCCGGCACCGCCACCGATGTGTCGCCCCTGCAATCTGCGAACGATCTTTTGACGGCGCTGAAGTCTCAGTTGACTGGGCTTGCGACGGTCGCTGATATCAGGCTGGCGGCAGAAAACTGGTTCAATGATCCAGCCGGTTTCGACGCCGTGATTTATCAGGGCTCAAACAGCACACTGTCTCCGATGCAGATTTCGGAAAATGAAAGCGTCACGCTGCCGATCACGGCAACGGACCCGGCGTTCAAGGTCGCACTCAGGGACGTCGCCGTTGCGGCACTGGCCACCGACAGCGCATTGGCACTTTCGCCCGATCAACGCACCGCTTTGTTCACGAAGTTAGGGGTCGAACTGGCCAACGCACAGGATGCCACCGTCAAACTCCGGGCAAAGGTCGGGGCGGCCGAAGCCCGCATCGAAGAGGCGGCAACACGCAATTCGTCGGCCCGAACCAGCCTGGAATTCAGCCGAAACGAACTGATCGCGGCCGATCCTTATGAGACGGCAGCGAAACTGCAAACGGTGCAATTTCAGTTGGAAAGCCTGTATTCCGTAACCGTTCGCAATGCGAACCTGTCGCTGGTGAACTTTCTGAGATGAGGGCGTTGATTTTTCTCCTGCTTCTCCTTCCCGGCATGGCTTGGGCAGGGACAATCCGTCTCAAGGACCTCGTGGATTTTGACGGTGTACGGGGCAACGATCTGGTGGGTTACGGCCTGGTGGTCGGCTTGAACGGAACCGGCGATGGGTTACGCAACGCGCCTTTCACCGAAGAAATCATGTCCAATATCCTCGAACGTCTTGGCGTCAACGTCACCGGTGAGGATTTTCGGCCCAAAAACGTGGCAGCGGTATTGGTCACGGCCAGCCTGCCGCCTTTTGCACGGGTGGGGGGTCAAATCGATGTAACGGTTTCAGCCATAGGCGATTCAAGCAGCCTGTTGGGTGGAACATTGATCATGACCCCGCTTAACGCAGCCGATGGCCAAATCTATGCGGTCGCGCAGGGCACAATCCTTGCAGGTGGCGTTTCGGCTGAAGCAGAGGCAGCCTCGGTCGTGCGAGGGGTGCCTACTTCGGGCGTGATCCCATCCGGTGCAAGGGTCGAGCGTGAAATTGACTTCGATTTGTCAACTCTCACTCAGATGCGCCTTGCACTCAGAGAGCCTGATTTCACCACAGCCGCGCGCATCGAAACCGCGATAAACACCGAGTTCAACAGAGCCGTGGCAATCATGCGGGATTCCGGCACGGTTGAGATCAACGTCGCGGCGACGCAGGCGCTTTCGACAGCCCACGCCATAGGGCGTATCGAAAACATTCTGGTCGAACCTGAATCGAAAGCGCGCGTTGTTGTCGATCAGCGCTCTGGCACCATTGTCATGGGGCAGGAGGTCCGAATTTCGCGTGTTGCAGTGTCTCAAGGCAACCTGACTCTGACGGTTCAGGAAGCACCGATTGCGGTGCAGCCCAACCCGTTCGCCAGAGGTGAAACAGTGGTCGTGCCACGTACAATCGCAGGGATCGAGGAAGAAGAGGGAACCGGCCTCGCCGAAATCCCCGAGGCCACCACGTTGTCCGAGGTTGTCGCAGGTCTGAACGCGCTTGGGGTCTCGCCTCAGGACATGATCGACATTCTGAAAACGATCAAGGCAGCAGGCGCGCTGCATGCGGAATTCATCGTCAGGTGAAGGGCACCACCAGCTGGATGGGCGCGCTGCTGGCACGCCCACCAAAGCTTGTATCTATTTCGATTTCCAGCTGTCCAGCCAGCGCCGAAATCTGTTATGTCGCTCTTCTATGGCGTCACCCGCCGCATATAGGCCATCTTCCACGTTTTCGATCATCGGATCAATCCGTGCTTGCCGGAACCTGCGCCAACGCACCCATATCGCCCAGACGAACGCCGCAAAGATCGTCAGGAAGATGATATTGAACCAGGGAATGATCCGAACATCCGGCCCTTCAACGTCTTTGATGAAAATGGCGTTGGGAAAGATCGACATGAATTCGTTGCGCCACCCGTAGTGGGTTACGACCACCCATTTCGGGTTTTCTTTGGTGGATTTCGCATCATTGGCCTCGGTATACAGGTTCGCCGTGTCGAACTTGAAATACGGGGGCCATCCCCAGCCGGTATCCTCATTTCGGTACACGATGGGTTTTCCGTTGGCCCGCACCGCCTGAATGAACTGCACATCCCGGTTGGACAGGCTGGTGGATTGATCTTCCGGCTCTGACCAAAAGATCCGGGTCCAGTCGTTCAGATCCTGCCGTTCTTCATAGGTGTTGACGATGCGCACAATGTCATGTTGGGGCAGAGAATATTGCAGGATCACGGCAATCGTACCCCAGAAAATGATAATGAACGCCCATTTCACATAGGCCATGCCTAAACCCTCACATGTAGTTCACGATGTAGATCAGCGCGCCAATCGCCACCCACGGCACGATATAGACACCTAGGATCAGTTTACGCCGAAACGAGTTGTCATACACATGCAATCCGCGTTCGACAAAGGCTTCTTTGTTGCCCGTCTTGCCCTTTTCGTCCCACCAGTTCTCCAGTTTGCGCCGGCGTATGCCGCGCGAATAGAAAGACAGCCCGACATAGGCAATCGTCTGGATCACCAGCAAGATCAGCAAAAGGCGCAACAATCCAATCATTTCAACCTTTCCTCACCGAACCCCACGGACCGACCCGGGCAATTATGTCATCGCTGACGCGATCGTCGCCGCTCATATCCGGCTCATGTCCGAACAGGGCGGCGCGGGCGCCTTGCTTGTCCACCTGATATTCGCGTGCAAGGAAGTCGGCCACATAGGCCTTCTTGCTCTCGGGCCAGCCCGAATATGTTCGGTAGAACAATTCTTTGTGGCAGATGAACATCTGGCGCGGGTCCAGCGGGGCCAATTCGGACAACAGCATGTTCACCAGATCGCGGTTTGGCGTATCGGCGGCGCGTAGCGTGTAGAAATAGGCCGGGTGGTCCGAGGTGATGCGCGGCCACGGACCCCCGTCACTTGCCCAGCGCAGCAGTTGCGCAAGCCCGTGATAGGCCTGCGGCAGGCGATCCGCGTGGTTCCGGGCCAACCGCCGCATGTCGCTGCGATCCAGCCCGGTCAGGTTGACATCGGCATCTGCCGCCGCATCGACGGTCAGGAAATCCATCTTCTGTTGCAGGATCGCGGCCGCATCCACGCCGCGCGCCTTGACGATGGGCTCAACCAGATCGTTGTAGTCCAGAAATTTGGCGATCTGGTTCCGCTGCGACAGATCAAACGTGTATTTGATCGGCAGGTCGTCAGGCTTTTCACCCATGCAAATCGCTGCCGGGTGATCAACATCGGGAAAAAGATAAAGCCCACCGAAATGTGCCGTCCAGAAATTTCGCTGCTCAAAATCCGTATGGCGCAGGCGCACCGGGTTGCGGGTGACGTCGCCGGTTTCCCTGGCCGTTTCGATCATCTTGGCGATCAGCACATCATCGAACCAGGCGTCCTCTTTGGTTTTGAACCGTTCGACCATGCCCGCCAGTTGCTGCGCCTTGCGCAGGGTGCCGCCAACCGTGTCGGCCTCGATCTCGATCTTGCGCAGGTTCAGCAGGTCACGCGGCGTGGTAAGTCTGAAGACCGAGTTCACCAGCTCTCCGGCCACCGCATCGGTGGCGGTCAGGGCGAACAGCTGCGCCTCGTTCATCTCGATGAAGTCTCGCAGAATATCGCGTGAGGTCGAGAATTTGACGTTCAGCAAAGGCGCGCGTTTTTGTTCGGTCGTCAGCAGGATGAACTGCCGGTTGACCCCGTTGGGGTTGAGGTAGAGCGGGTCGTCCAGTTCAATCCCTACCTCCGGTGAATAGCCCGAGATATCGACATGGAAATCCGTCAGCGCCGTGGTCTTGCCCGCCAGATGCTGCAGCGCGCGGTTATACCGCTCGACCAGAGCCGGGCTGGAGATGTGGACAAGATTGCCGAACATCAGGCCTTTTTCGATGAGGCGGATCAACGAGATGCCCTTACATTCTGATTTAGACACTCCAAGAGTTGAGGGAACTCGTAGTCTCTAAACTTGATCTGAGTTGGGTTTCCGGCCTCACGGAGGATAACTTCGAGTTTTAAGCAATTCTCATAGATTACCATTAGTTGTTTCGAATAAAAAATGCCATTATTCGGCGAGCCTGATAGGATATTTTGAATCCCAATTCTTAACGCGATAAAGTATGGCCGTGGACTAAAGGGACCGGTCGTATTTATTAATTCACGCAGCTCAAGGCCCTCGAGTCGGTCGGGCAAATTATCCAACAACCTGCCTTCAATTTCACTATCTTCCAAGAAGCCAATTGTGTTCTGATTTCGAATGAAGTCGGCGATCAGGTCTTTTAGGTGTGAAGCCAAAGCATCAGAATTAGAAGACGCATAAATTTCCCTTCGTTGTTTTTGTTCATCTAGTAAGAGCTCGCTTTGGGTATTCAGTATCTTCGCTTGCTTTTTTTGCGCCTCAGCCATTTTCTGGAACTCTATCCTTGTCAATTCGAGTTCGGTGCGCTGAGCCGATAGTTCCTGACTTTGAAGCCAAACTGTTATAATGATCCAAAGAAATGCCAAAACTCCTGCAACCCCTGCGAACGTGTCGCCAATTTCATTCGCGGGCGCCGTTAAAAAAGCAAACGCACGAAGGTTCCATCCGTCATCTTGAGTGTGTTGTGGAAGAAAAGCCAAAACAACAATAACTGCGAGAAAAAGCTTTGTAAGTGCGCGACCAACCTCCATAGGGTGATCACTTGTAATTCCTGCTTTGACAGAATTGTTGAATTCTCGTAGTGGTTTAATCATAGCGTCACCCCTTCCCCTCCAGATACCGCCGCTTGGCCTCTTCCATCCGACCCATCTCGCGGACGGCGTTTTCGATGGCCACCTCGTCGCTCTTGTCGGCATATCGGAACTCGCTGTCGGCGTAGCGGTTGATCTCTTGCATCACCATCTCGACCGTGATCGGCTGACGCAGGTCTTCGATCATCGCTTTCTTGGTGTCGTAGTCGCGGAACAGGAACAGGTCGGGGGTCTCCATCCACTCGTCGGGCAATTCGAAATCCATCGCGCGGACCTTGACCGCGTCGGTGATGTTCTTGATCGCGCGGCCGGTGAACCGCTCATCCGCCTTCTGGATCGCCTTTAGATAGGTGCCCAGCTTAGCGATCGTGTCCATCTGGCCGATCTCGCCCGAAACCCGGTCATAGACCTGCAACAAAGCATCCTCATGCGGGCGCGAGTGGCTTTCGAAACTGGCGGCGACGGCCTTTTTGATCTCTTGCGCGGCATAGGCGTCGTGTTCGCCCAGCGGGATGTCGTGGTTGCGGCCCATCAGCAGGTGCAGGATGTCGATATAGTCCTCGCGCGTTTGCGGCCCGTCCACCAGAAACCGCGCGCCCGCCCGCTGGCGCAGGGCGTCGTCCACATTCTCGGGGTAGTTCGAAAACATGCCAAAGGTGCAATTGCCGCGCACGACGGTGTTGGCGCCGGCAAAGCTCTCCATCAGAACAGCGGTGATTTCCAGTTGGCCCGCGCTGGACTGCCGGTCGCCGCGTTTGCCCGCCAGCTGGTCGATATCGTCGATGGTCCCGAACCCGATGACCGAGGGGTCGATGATCGTGTTGATAAACGCTTTGGCGTTCTGGCCGGATTTGCCCTGATAACTGTCGATATTGTCAGTGCTCAGGTTCTGATAGCGGAAGGGATAGCCCGCGTTCTGGCAATAGTCATTGATCAGCCCGGCCATCATCTGGATCAGCGTGGTCTTGCCGGTGCCCGGTTTGCCGTCGCCCATGAAGGTAAAGATGAACCCGCCAAGCTCCGCAAACGGGTTCAGGCGACGGTCGAAATCATAGGCCATCAGCATCTTGGCCAGTTTCATCGCCTGATACTTGGCGATATGGTTGCCGACCACCTCGTTCGGTTTCTTGAACGTCATGGTCAGGGTGGTGGATTTGGCCTTCGAGGCCGGCTCAAAACCCCGGATTGTCAGATCATCGGCTTCAATATGCCAGGCGGCGTTCTGAAACGGGCCCAGATAGCCAGCAGATTGGGCGCGCAGGGCGACTTTTTCCATCAGTTGTTCGGCATAGGCGCTGGTGGCCGCAATCAGGTGGCCATCGTCGGGGGCGTGTTTGGCCAGCGTCTGGTCCAGCTCCCACAATGCACCATGCAGGGCGAGTTGGCCATTGTCGGTCAAAACCTCCTCGATCTCGCCAATATCGACGGTGGTCTCGCCCAGATGCGAGGACATCAAGTAAGCCAGCGCATTGCCGAACGTGTGCAAGGTGATCAAAGCCTCAGCCGTCAGCAGTTCCGAGAATTCAGTTTTGCGCGCAGCTGGCAAATCCCCGGCCAGATTGGCTCGTTTCAGATCGGCCAACGGCGTCTGGTCCGCATAAGCCTCGGCCACACCCAAAGCGATGGCAATGGCGCGGCGAATGGCTTGCTGTGTCGTAGCCTGAGGCGGAGACACCAGCGTATCCCCATCGTCCGACGCCTCGATCCGTTCAGCCAGATGCACTCCGTCCGAACGCACGGTTCGCCGCGTGACCAGACCCGGTGTCGTGGATCGAAACCGCCGCCCCGTAGAAACCCCCGGAGACCGCTCAACAACCGCTTCTACCGCCTTGCCAATCCTCGGCGCGTGTTCAAACCCATTCAGCAAAACGGTCGCTGCTTGATAGTGCTTGCGAATGTCGTCCTCGCGTAATTTCATCTGATCTGACATCAAACTCATCTCTTGAACCGCTCTTGCTTCATCTTTTCAAAAATACTCTCGCCGAAGGCGAAACTAATACCTCAAAACCTGCCCAGCTTTGCTGACGACAAACTTGTTCACATCGGCAAACCCCGGCGGGTTGCGCTCGGCCAGAACCTGAAACGGGCGTTGGGGCAGGATGATTGATCGCTGCGTGCGCGTCGCCCCGGTCTCAGCCCCCTGACCGCCAAAGGGGTCCAGCGCAAAGATCTCGCGTTCAACGGTGGAAAACCACCCGGCGCGTTCCTCGATCACCTGTTCGCTTTCCAGTTCCTCGGTGGTCCAGGCCAACGCCCAATCTTGACCTTCGGGGGCCTGTGCGTCCTCCAACACCTGCCGCAGCGGGCCGGATTGCTCGGTATAGGCCGAGGAATACATCGGCCCAACATGGATACGGCGCAGGTGTTTGGGGTGCAGGTCGTCGAAATCCTGATCGAAGCCTTTGGCGATTGTCACCAGTTTCAGCCCGCCCAAGGACTGCGCCATCAGATGCGCCTGCACCTCGGGCCAGCGGCGTTGATCTTTGGGCAGGGCGGTTTTGCCGCTGTCTTCCAACTGCATCAGATAGATCACCGGCAGGTTGATCTGGCTGTCATAGACCGCCCAGTGGATCAGGAATGTACGCCGTTCGCCCTCATTCCCGATCCAGTGACATTCGGGATCGTTGCGGGCCCAGAACAGGTGACCTTTCAGCAATTCCTCGTAATAGAGCCTTTGAGACAGCGCGAATTGCAGCTTGGTGGGGATCTCTCGGTCGCCAATAATCGTCCGCACCATGTCGGTTTTCAGGTCGTCTTCCGAGGGCATATTCGCCAGATGCACCTGCGCCTGCTGCGCGTCATTGGCCATTGTCAGCAATTCGGCCGCCACCGGAAACCCGCTGTCGCGCTTGTCCATGGCGAGACTGCCAAAGAACCGCCCCGTATCGCGCCCGACCAGCAGGTATTTCATGCTGAGCGCCCGGAACGTGTAGAGCAGTCCCGAGAGATAACGCGAGATGATCCGCACCTCTTGCTTGCTGATCGCGCCCTCGGCCTCCATCGTCGCGGCCACGCGCAGAAGGTGGACGGTGATCACCTCGAATTTGCGGAAATAGCGGCGCGAGGCGAAGGTGTCGGTCAGGCCAACATGGTCTTGGGTGGGGTTAGTCATCCTTGATGGTTTCTTCAAAATTGTTTGAACTCAGCCTAGAAAACCAAAACCCAACTATGCTGCCAAAGCAGAGCACAGCATATAGCAGCATCCATTTCGACGCATCGTTTGGAGCTAACCAGGCTATGAACGGAATGAGGCAGGCACCTAATGCTGATTGGTATGCCCACTCACCCAACGTTCTTGGACGCCCCACTAAATTGAACTCAGTGAGCTTCATCCGCCATACAAATTCTTATCATGCTTCTCGACAATCGAGGCAAACCGGCGGGCAAAGCGTTCGTCCGCCTTGGCCTTTTTCTCCAGCACGTCGCGGGCAAAGACCATGTGGTCCTCATGCGCCTCAAGCATGTCGGCCATCTTCTGGTTGGTCGCGGTGCCGATGGCGGCCATGGCGGTTTGCGCCTCCTGGTCGGTCTGCACACCAATCTCGTTGATGCGGTGGGCCACGTCCTGCTGTTGCGCGGTTTTCAGCGATTTGGTCAGGGCGTCATACAGCACCACGCGCTGTTGCGTGTCTGTTTGCAGCTTGTTGATCAGCACCATCTGCGTCGCCGCCTGGTTTTGCAGCGAATCGACCCAGGTCTTGCCCTTTTCGATATAACGCTCCAACGTCTGAGACTTGGCCAGCTTGACCTGCTCTTCCTGAACCTTGGCGTTGTATTGCTTGTTCAGCTCGGCCAGTTCGGTTTCCAGCTGGGTACGCGCGGCGGCGTCCTGTTCGACGCTGATCTTGTTTTCCAGCGTGATGATCGTCGGATCCATACCCTGAATTTCGGCGCGCAGCGCCTCGAGTTCCGCCACAGTCGCCTCGCGATCGTCCAGCGTGACGGTCAGGTTGTCCTCGACCTTGACGCGCTGTTCCTCCAGCACGGCCAACTGCCCTTGCAGCAGTTTGACGATCACGTCGGATTTGGCGATCAGGTCTTGCAGCTTGTCATCGATATTGGCGGTGCGCATCCGCTCCTGCCGCATCGACTCGGATTTACCTTTCGAGAAGATGCCGACAAACGACTCCCACCCGGTTTTCGAGCGCATCTCGTCAAAATCCTTGGAAAACGCGCTGGTGACGTCGTCCAGCCCCATGATCAGTTCGGCGATATTGGCGTTCATCACCTCGGTATGGGCGTGCACATCCTCGAGCGTGGCGTTTTCGATGTCGATATCGGCCTCGGCAGTGCCGATCTTGGCGCGGGCCGCTTCAATGCGCGAGGTCAGCCCTTCGATCTGAGACTGGCTTTCGCGCACTTTGGCTTGAGTCTCTTCTATCAACGCTTCGAATTGCTGGTTCGACATCGCTTCTATCCCTTTTTTCTTCTATTACCCAATAAGATAGGGAATGTTACACTGATTTACATCCCCTGGGTCTCAAAATTCACCCAGACTTTGGCAAACTCCTTGGCAAAAAGAAAGGCGAGACCGGCCAATGAAACGCGCAGATTTCGGGTGACTCAATTAAATTAACTTGTTAAGTATTTTTTGATCAAATCTGGATTGATTCCACATCCAGAGTGGCCATAGACAATTGAGACATCACCTGATTGGGTGCGCGCAACCCAATTCACGCCGGAGGCTTATCATGCTGGACGCAACGACCGATCTGAAGTCAATCCTGAAGAACCCCGAATTGCTTGTAACCAAAGCCTATATCGGCGGTCAGTGGGTGGACGGTGACAATGGCACGTTCAAAGTCACAAACCCCGCTCGGGGCGATGTGGTCGCCGAAGTGGCAGACGTCAGCCGCGCTCAGGTCGCCGGAGCAATCGCACAGGCCGAAGCCGCGCAGAAGGAATGGGCCAAACTGACCGGCAAGGAACGTGCAGCCATCCTGCGGCGCTGGTTCGATCTGATGATGGAAAACGCCGAGGATCTGGGCAAGATGCTGACCGCTGAACAGGGCAAACCCCTGGCCGAAGCCATCGGCGAGATCGGCTATGGCGCGTCATTCATCGAGTTCTTCGGTGAAGAGGCCAAGCGCGTCTATGGCGAGACCATTCCTGGCCATCAGCGCGACAAGCGGATCATGGTGATGAAGCAGCCGATCGGCGTTGCGGCCTCGATCACGCCCTGGAATTTCCCCAACGCGATGATCACCCGCAAGGCAGGCCCGGCTTTGGCCGCCGGCTGCGCGTTTGTGGCGCGCCCGGCCACCGAAACGCCCCTGTCGGCGCTGGTACTGGCGCTGCTGGCGGAACAGGCCGGCGTACCTGCGGGCGTGTTCAACGTGGTGCCCTCGTCGCAGGCCAGTGAGATCGGCAAGGAGTTCTGCGAAAACCCCGGTGTGCGCAAGCTGACCTTTACCGGATCGACCGAAGTGGGCCGCATCCTGCTGCGCCAGGCAGCCGATCAGGTCATGAAATGTTCGATGGAGCTGGGCGGCAACGCACCGTTCATCGTGTTCGACGACGCCGATCTGGATGCCGCCGTCGAAGGCGCGATGCTGTGCAAGTTCCGCAACAATGGCCAGACCTGTGTCTGCGCGAACCGTATCTATGTGCAGGCCGGGGTCTATGACGCATTCGCGGCCAAACTGAAAACGGCAGTAGAGGCACTCAAGATCGGCGACGGCTTGACCGAAGGCACCACCACCGGCCCGCTGATCAATGCCGACGCGGTCGCCAAGGTCGAAGAACATATCAAGGACGTGACCGACAAGGGCGGCGCGGTTCTGACTGGTGGTCTGCCTCATGATCTGGGCGGCACGTTTTTCCAGCCAACCATCGTGACCGGCGTGACGCAGGACATGCTGGTGGCGCAGGACGAAACCTTTGGCCCGCTGGCCCCGCTGTTCAAGTTCGAGGACGAAGACGACGTGATCGCCATGGCCAATGACACGATTTTTGGTCTGGCCTCGTATTTCTATGCCAAGGACCTGAGCCGCGTATACAAGGTGGCCGAAGCCTTGGAATACGGTATCGTCGGCGTGAACACCGGCATCATCTCGACCGAGCTGGGCCCGTTCGGCGGCGTCAAGCAATCCGGTCTGGGCCGCGAAGGCAGCCATCACGGCATGGAAGACTATCTGGAAATGAAATACGTCTGCATGTCAGTCTGATCCAATACGGTCTCTGTCCCATTGCGGTGGGCAGAGACCCCGTATCCGGAAACGCAATCGCGTCGTCTTTTGACTGTTCATGGCGGCGTCCCAGTCGACGCTGACGCGGCTATTCTGCGGACTTGTCGCGGATTTGTTCGATTGCACGGGTCGCGAACTTTCCCTGCAACGAACCGTCCACCATGGCTTCCAGCGCGGGCAATGCAGAGGACGCCGCGCCACCTATTTTCCCCAATGCAATGGCTGCCTCTTTTCGGACAAACACCGACGGGCTTTCAAGAAGCGCGATCAATTCCGGCACCGCTGGCTCTGCCTCGGGACCAAACAGGGCCAGCGATTGGGCTGCCGTCCGCTGATCTTTGGCATCCCCCCGTGACAGATCCGCCGTCAGACTTGCTATGGTTTTTTCCGGAGGCAACGCCGCCAGACGCAGCCCGTCGTTCAACCGGGCGTTCAAATGCTGGTTCTCACCGACCCAGCGAATGATGAAAAAGTAATTCTGAACAGCGTCCTGAATGACACCGGCATGCTTGCCCTTTTGCCATCGGTCGATGATCGCCCTACCCGCACGGCGATCTCCATTCAGGGCCAGAACCGAGGCTGCAAATGGCATCAGCTCAGTTGCCTGCGGATTTCTGTTCAACTCTTTCTCGATCACATCTGCCGCACCCGTCAGGTCATTCAATGCGTAAAGAGCCGCCGCTTCAAACAGCGCGTAGTGGCTGGGATAATTGGGATCCAGCCGGGTCGCGGCCTGTACAAAGGCCAATCCTTCCTCGGGCTCACCGGCTGCAATCAGCGCCCATCCCATCGTCAGATGCGCCTCGGGGTCGCTGGGTTGCAGCGCGATGGCTTTCGCCGCTTCTCGTCTGGCTTCTTCCGTCCCCCGACCTACCCGTAGGTTACTGTCCCAATCCGGAAGGTTGAGACTGACAATAGCCCGGATAACGTGCACCAGGGCGGTGTCCTGCTCCATCACATCCCGGTAATATCTGTAAAACAGGCCGATATGCATTTGCGCGCCTGACTCTGCAAACCCATTCCAATGATGAAAGATGTGCGGTCGCAAATGCGCCAGGGCAAGCGTCGCCCAGGCACGCCCATAATCCGGGTCAAGCTCCACGGCCTTTTCAAAATGGGGAATAGCCGCAAGGTTGTCCTGTTCGTTGAACTGCGAATACAACTCCCACCCACGTTGGAAGGCTTCGCGTGCTGCAATGGTCTGGGTTTCCACGCTTTCGATGGCTTGCCGGCTTTGAGGGTCGAGTGGAAGATCCAGCTCCTGAGCAATTGCGAGAACAATGGTTTTCTGCACTTCAAAGATGTCATCAATCGCGCCATCAAACCTGTCCGCCCAGATCAATCGCCCGCTCAATGTGTCGGTCAGGCGAATGTTGATCCGGAAGTCTTCATCCGCACGTCGCACGCTGCCGTCAACGACGTAGCGAACCCCAAGTTCTTCAGCGAAACGTGCGATATCTATGTTCCTGTCGCGGTATGCGAAGGATGAATTGCCGGCGATGACGAACAATCCGGATATTCGGGACAGGTCCGTGATCAAATCCTCAGAGATACCGTTGATCAGCATTTCCTTGGATGCGTCATCGGTGTAATTCGCAATCGGCAACACTGCGATGGAAGGTAGATCCGGCAAAGGGTAAACCATCTGCGCCTCTGAGGCGCGCAATTGGCCAGTCTTCCACGGTTTCGTCAGAAAAAGCCCAACAGCCGCCAACATCACGAGCAGAGCCGCCAGCGGCAGCCAGCGGGATTTCCTCAGTGTGCGGCTTTTTCGCGGTGAAGGCAAAATTTCCGCTTCTACGCGAAAGGCCTGAACTGGGTCTGCGATGTTCTTGACGTTCTGTGGCCCGATCGGGGCAAAACCATAGGGCACTTTGTTGCGCGCATAATCGACGATGGATTGTGAAACAATGATACCACCGGGATCTGACAGTGCCTCGAGCCGCGCGGCAACGTTCACCCCGTCGCCAAGGATGTCATCCCCGTTCGAAACCACATCGCCGACATTCAGGCCGATCCGAAACGTGATGACGCTATCTTGATCGGTACCTGCGTTTCTCTTTGCAAGGTCGGCCTGAATTTCCACGGCAGCGTGAACCGCATCGACGGCGCTGCGAAATTCGATCACAAAGCTGTCTCCCGCAGTGTTCGCGATGCGCCCTGAATGCCGGGCGATCGCCGGCTCTATGACTTCGCTGCGGATCAGGCGAAGCCTTGCGATGGTACCTTCTTCGTCCAGACCAACCAATCTTGAGTAGCCGGCGATGTCGGCTGCCAGGATAGCTGCTAGTCGACGTTTTGGTCGGCTTTCCATAATACCGAAGACTATCAGGCGGATAATTTGCTGGGAACCAGTTTTCGCACACGCCCAAAACACAACGCCCCGCGTCTGGAGGAACGCGGGGCGTGTGTTGCGGCAGTCCGGGAGGAGTGAACTGCCGCGGGATATTCAGAAGCCTCAGTTCACGGCTTTGGCGTCCACCACATCCTTCTCGATGGCTTTGGCCGAGGTGATCTCGATCCGGCGCGGTTTCAGGGCCTCTGGAACCTCGCGCTTCAGTTCGATGTTCAGCATGCCGTTTTCATGGCTCGCACCGGTGACGCGGACATGATCCGCCAGGGCAAACCGACGCTCGAACGCGCGGGTGGCGATGCCACGGTGCAAATAGGTGCGCTCTTTGTCTTCGGCGGCTTTTTTACCTGACACGACAAGCGAATTCTCTTTCACTTCCACGGTCAGGTCGTTTTCCGAGAAACCGGCAACGGCCACCGAAATCCGGTAGGTGTCGACATCGGTTTTTTCGATGTTGTAGGGTGGATAGCTGGGCTGGGCCCCATCGTTGGTCAGAACGCGATCCATCATGTCGGCGATCTGGTCAAAGCCAATGGTGGCGCGGTGCAGCGGTGCAAAATCAAACGTACGCATGTGTCATATCCTCATTCTTGAGCGATTTGCGATAAGTGCCCTCCGACTGGACGGGCGATTTCAGGTACCGGACCCCGTTGTGGCGGTCCGATACACATCACATGGGTAGCGATTTCGCCGAGTTCAACCCCCGCCAGAACTGATGAATTTCGCACCAGATCCTGACTTACCGGACCCGACCTGCAATCGGCGGATCGACGCCTTGGGCTGAGGTGCATCGCGCCGCATGATGGCCTTGAGCTCGGCGACGATCCCGTCAAGCTCCATGCCAAACCCCACCTTTCTGCGGCCGTTCGTCCCTACTGCCGATACCACGGACAGGATCTGCCAGCGCGCACCGTTTTTGGCCAGAATTGCAGACCCGGAAGACCCGAAAGTAATGTCGCAATCAAAGGTGATCAGACCCTGCCTGCGGTCGATGATACGGCAGGACCGTTCTCGGGTGATCGCTTCGGACCGTCCCCGCCCATACGAGGCAATGCTGATCTCGTTGCCCGGAACACGGCCGCTGTGCAGCGCAAAAGGGTCGGCGACCGAATACGGGATAGGCTCGTTCAGCCGCATCAGGGCCACGTCCAACTGGACACCTTCGTGCGACAGCGGGTTCTGCGCCCCATAGCTGGGATGAAGGGCGATTTGCGTGACTCGACGCTCGGCCAAGGCGTTGCCGTTGCTAAGGCCTGCACGAAACGTGATATCTTCGGGCACATAAGTCTTCCCGGTACGACGATCCACCGCACAATGGGCTGCGGTCAACACCATGTCCTGCGCGATCAACGTGCCGGTGCAATACGAGGCATCGCGGACATCCAGCCGACCGATAGCCTCCCAACCATAAAGGTCATCCCGGTCGGTCAGCTTGCGCTTGTTGGATTGCGCTTGCGGCGCTGTTGCCAAGACGCTCAGGCCCAATAACAGGCTCCAGAAGACTCTCATCATGGTCGAATGAACCTTGCGCCTATGTTCTTGTTCGTTCCCGATCCGGACGAGGAAAGCCCAAATCCCCGCCCCGCAGAAAGTTCGTCACGCAGCAATTGCAGAGAATGCTCAACCGCAGTTCCAATTGCGACACTTTGGCCGTCCATACTGGCCTTGGCCGCAACCACCGATACGATCTGAGGGCGCGCGCCCGTGAAAGAAAAAACGGGTGCCCCCGAAGACCCGAAATCAACATCGCAGGACATGACCATAACCCCGGCCTGCCGATTCATGACCGAGCAGACCTGTTGCAGCGACGGAGCTTCTGACCGGTCATGCGCATAAGACACAACGCCCACTTCAGCGCCACGTTTGGGCTGATCGCCCGACTCAAATGGAATGACGGCGGTATTACGGATCGGCTGCCACAGCTCGATCAAAGCCACGTCCGCGCTTACCCGGTCGGCCGTAGAATCGACGCCATATTGGTAGTCCGGATGGATCACAGCCTGGCGCGCGGTCCGATATGCCAACGCACGTCCCAAACGCCACCCGGCCAGAAACTCGATATCCGCGGGGTTAATCCGTTGTCCGGATCTTTTGTCAAACAGGCAATGCGCCGCTGTCAGTACAAGCGTCGGCGACACCAGCGTTCCGGTGCAAAACCCTGCGCCGGCGATATCCAACCGCCCGACAGCCATCCACTCGCGCCCGGAATCCGACGTATCCAGGCTTTCCAGCCTAGTGTCCTGCGCCGTGGCCGCCAATGGCAAGACACAGAGCACGGTTGCCTTGATCCAGTTACGCACGCGGTTCTCCGAGACTCACTTCGAAGCTTTTGTCCTACGTGCCGCGTTGGGCGAAAATAGGGCGGTCATGCACCAAAGGTATTTCCCTGGGAAATGATGCGCGCTGGCATCAGCATGATTCACCGCAAGACGGGAACCGAGTTCCCTGTTCCCTGCAAGGCCGGTGGCTTTGGCCCGCCGGTCGCCCAGTCCAGCAACTCTACTGTGTGAACAATCGGCAGTTGCGTACCAGAACCGATCTGCATCATGCACCCGATATTGCCGGCGGCAATGATATCAGGCTTTTTCGCCTCAAGTGTTCTGACTTTTCGCTGTTTCAACTGGCCTGATATTTCCGGCTGCATCAGGTTGTACGTTCCCGCGCTGCCGCAGCACAAATGACTGTCGGCGGGTTCGACAACCGTGAAACCCGCGTGTTTCAGCAAATCTTTGGGATAGGATTTGATCTTCTGCCCATGCTGCAATGAACAGGCTGCATGATAGGCGACGGTCAGGTTTTGGTTTTCCCCCGCCGGCAGGTCCAGCTGGATCAGAAGTTCACTGACATCCATGGCGATTGCAGACACACGCGCTGCATCTTCGGCAAGCGGGCCATTGCGAAACATATGCCCATAATCTTTCACGGTAGTGCCACAGCCAGAGGTATTGATGACGATGGCGTCCAACCCATCACCGTCCATTTCCCGTTTCCAGGCTCTGATATTGGCGCTTGCCGCCATATGACTGTCTTGCACTTTGCCCATGTGATGGGTCAAAGCTCCGCAACACCCGGCACCTTCGGCGATCACGACCTCGCACCCCAACCGTGTCAGCAGGCGGATCGTGGCGTCATTGATATCGGTGTTCAGCGCCTTTTGTGCGCAGCCTGTCATCAGCGCCACTCGCATTTTTCGTTCACCGCCGGGCGCAAAACTCTGCGGATCATCGTTGCGGCTGACAGGCGGGATATGCTTGGGCGCCATCTCCAACATCGCGCGCAGCCGGGCATCTGGCATCAGGAACCGGAAAGGACGACCCAGCCTGGCCCCGATCAGGGCCCAACGGAACCGCATCGGATAAGGCAGGATCTGCGCCAGAACCCAGCGCAACACCCGATCCGTCAGCGGGCGCTTGTAGTTGGCCTCGATATATTCGCGCGCGTGATCGACCAGATGCATATAATGCACACCTGATGGGCAGGTGGTCATGCAGGCCAGACAGGACAGGCAGCGGTCGATGTGCTTGACCGTCTTTTCGTCGGGCACACGCTCGTTTTCCAGCATGTCCTTGATCAGGTAGATGCGCCCACGCGGACTGTCGAGCTCGTCTCCCAGCACCTGATATGTCGGACACGTGGCCGTGCAAAATCCGCAATGGACGCAGTTTCGCAGAATCTCGTTCGAGCGCTGGATTGCCGGGTCTTGCAATTGCTCATCCGTGAATGTTGTCTGCATCGCCCTATCCCATCAGCCCCGGGTTGAACAAACCGCGAGGATCAAATTTCGCACGCAAGCCCTTTGTCAGAGCCGATATTGATGTGGGTTCCGGATGAAATCGCCCCAGTTTTCTGATCGTTTCGTGGTCGGATCGTACCAAAGTGGCATGACCCGAAAACCCACCAAGCCGGCCACGCACATCCGTGCCGGCCGGGACCCGCAGCCAGACAAGACCACCGCCCCAATCAAACAGCGTTTGACCCGCTTCGGCGCGCGCCGAAATCTCCGCCGCGTCACTCGGTTTTACCGAAAGCCGCCAGACGTCCCCGTCCTTGCCCTGAAATGGGTGAACGTCGCGGATCCCGGTCCAAAGCGCTGTGGCGTCTCCCTCGTCTGTCACCTCACCAAAATCTGCCAGTAAGGCGGTCAACCGACCGATCCTGTACGTCACCGACTCTGCAAATCCCTCAACTCTAAGCAGGGCATTTCCACCCGCCGGGTCATAGGCGGCACCAGTCACTTCAAAGGGTGATTTCAACGCAGCGGAAAGAATTTTCACCGCACGGCCGGCATCACGAACGGCGACGGACAAAGTCGCCACTTTTTCCGGCTTGGGCAGCACCTTCAATGACACTTCGGTCAGAATTCCCAGTGTTCCCCAAGACCCACCCATCAATTTAACGAGATCATAACCGGTGACGTTTTTCATAACTCGCCCACCATTCTTGACCACCTGCCCGCGCCCGTCGACGAAACGCACACCCAGCAGGAAATCCCGGCAGGCACCGACCTGAATCCGCCGCGGGCCCGAGATATTGGCCGCGACGACACCGCCGATCGTTGGTTCACCTTGAGTATCAAGCAAACTGCGGTGATCCATCGGCTCAAACGCCAGTTGCTGACCTTCCGCCTCCAGCACGGCCTGGATCTCTGCCAATGGTGTCCCGGCCTTGGCCACAAGAGTAAGTGCTCCGGGTTCGTAAAGCGAAATGCCACGCAGAGCCCCGGTTTCGATATTCGCTTCGGGACCGGTGACCGCGCGCGTTCCGCCACCGACGATGCGAACAGGGTCTTTCAATCCGGCCACCATGTCGGCCAGTTCAGATTCTGATTCAGGTTTCATGGCAAAATCCGTTATTAGAGCCTGTTACTCGGCAGAAATCTGCGCGTGGCGACGGGTTTCCGAAACGTTCAGTGGAAACACCTTGGCAGGGTTCAGCAGCCATTTGGGGTCAAAAACGTCCTTTACTGCCATCTGCGCTTCAAGATCGGCAGGCGCATATTGATGCGACATGAGATCCCTCTTCTCGATACCAACGCCGTGCTCACCGGTCAGACAACCGCCTTCGTCCACACATAATTTCAGAATTTCGGCCCCGAATGCCTCGCATTTTTCAAGATCACCCGCCTTGTTGGCATCGAAAAGGATCAGCGGATGCATGTTCCCATCCCCTGCGTGAAAAACGTTCCCGACAGGCAGACCGAATTCTTCACTCAACTCGCCGATACGGCGCAGCACCGTTGGCAGGGCCGACACCGGGATCGTACCGTCAAGGCACATGTAGTCGTTCAACTGCCCCATGGCGCCGAATGCGGATTTCCGGCCAAGCCATATTTTTGCGCTTTCTTCGGCTGACTGGCTTTCTCGCAACTCGACCGGGTTGTGGCGTTTGGCTATCTCGATGATTTTCGACAATTGATGGTCAATTTCGGCTTCCGACCCTTCCACTTCGGCAATCAACAGCGCATGGCAATCGGGGTATCCGGCGTGTGCAAAGTTTTCGCAGGCTTTTATGCACAGCGTGTCCATGAACTCGATCGCGACCGGCAGAATGCCCGATTTGATAATGTCAGAAACACACTGACCCGCGACTTCGTTGTCGTCGAACCCCATCAGAACCGGCCGCGCGCCTTCGGGTTTGCGCAGAATGCGCAGTGTTGCTTCGGTCACCACGCCCAACTGACCTTCCGAACCGCAAATGACGCCCAAAAGGTCCAGACCGGGCGCATCCAGATGCGCGCCGCCGATCTCGACGACACTGCCATCCATCATCACCATGGTCACGCCCAGAAGGTTGTTCGTTGTCACGCCATATTTCAGGCAATGCGCGCCGCCTGAATTCATCGCGATATTGCCGGCAATGGCGCATGCCAGTTGCGAGGAAGGATCAGGCGCATAAAAGAAATCCTCTTCCTCGACCGCGCCGGTGACGCTCAGGTTTGTGCGGCCCGTCTGCACCCTGATGAAACGGTTGTCATAGTCAACCTCCAGCACCTCATTCATCCGCGCGACGCCCAGAATGACGCAATCAGCCGTTGGCAATGCCCCACCGGCCAGCGACGTACCCGCACCGCGCGGCACGACCGGCACGCCCTCTTCATGGCAAATGCGCAAAACGTCCGAGACTTCCTGCGTGCTCGACGGCAACACGGCCAGCATCGGAGGGCATTTGTAGGCCGTCAGGGCATCGCACTCATAGGCTCGGGTTTCAGCCGGATCATGGATAATTGCCGTATCTGGCAAAACCCGCGACAGCCGCGAAACGATCGCGCTTTCCCGGTTCAGCACGTCCGGGCTTGGCTTTGGCATTTCCATGGCATCCCTCCCTTTGGTAAAATAATATTACCAATTTACCACTCTGGCAAGTTCCGATGTCCGGTCGTACTGTCGCGCCATGACCTGGATCGAACGTGCCGCCCTATTTTCCCCTCTGGATTATGCTGCCATTGCAATGTTGCTGGGTGCGTGGCTGTGGATCGGATGGAAGATCGAACACCCGTCACCACAGAAGCCGTCCGTCGCCCTTGTGATGGATGGCTACCGCCGCGACTGGATGCACGAGATGGTGACGCGCCAGCCACGGATGTTCGATGCGCAGGTCGTGGCTGCCATGCGGCAAGGCAGCACCTTTTTCGCTTCAACCACGATGATTGCCATCGGGGGTGGTCTGGCCCTGTTGGGCAATACCGAGCGATTGGCCGGGGTGGCGACGGATCTTGCCATCGGCAGCGCACCGGCGATGGTCTGGGAAATCAAGATACTTGTGGTTGTCCTGCTGCTGGCCAATGCTTTTCTGAAATACGTCTGGGCACATCGTCTTTTTGGGTATTGCGCCGTTTTGATGGCCTCGGTTCCAAACGATCCTGAAGACCCAAACGCCTATCCTCGGGCCGGTCAGGCGGCCGAGATCTGCGTGACCGCCGCCCGAAGCTTCAACCGCGGTCTGCGCGCCACCTATTTCGCCCTTGCTTCGCTGGCCTGGTTTCTCGGGCCGATGGCATTGGTGTTGGGCACAATGATCACATTCGGTGTCCTGTATCGCCGCGAGTTTGCATCGCATTCCCGCGCGATCCTCATGGCCCAAACGTCGAACACAGAGACGTGATCCCCAAGCGCGGCATTAAACCCTAGGTTCGAACCATGCGATATGTGATTCTCAGCGCCCTTCTGGCTGCACCTGCCCTTGCCGACCCGCCGACAATCGAACAGGTCCGCGCCAGTGCCACCGGTGACACATGGCGGTTCGACGTGACGATCCGGCATCCCGATACAGGCTGGGATCATTACGCCGACGGCTGGCGCGTTCTGGACATGGACGGGAATGAACTGGGAATGCGTGTGCTGCACCACCCGCATGAGACAGAGCAACCTTTTACCCGCTCGCTTGGCGGCGTGGTGATTCCGGAAAACGTTTCACAGGTGCAGATTCAGGCCCGGTGCAATGTGGATGGCTGGAACGAAGACACGACGTTGGTCGAACTAAACTAACCTTCAGAAAATCCCCATGGCAAGGCCCGCACCCAACGCGGCGCCGATCTCGCGACACCGATCCAGCTGATCTTCCGGAATGGTTTTTCGGGCCAGAATGGCCTCGGGCGTTTGCGCGTGCGTGCAGACAATCAGCGGCGACTGGACCTCTTTCAACCGCCAGCCAGTGGCGATCCGTGCGATCTGGCGGGCTGCATTCTCTCCGTCCGACCCGGCGCAAATCATCTGCGCATATGGGCGACCTTCGATCTGTCCAAGAACCGGGTAATAGCAGCGGTCGAAGAATTCCTTCATCAAGCCAGAGATCGCCGCCAGATTCTCTGGCGCGCAGAAGATGTAGCCGTCGGCGGCCAGCACATCCTCCGGCCCCGCCTGATCCGCAGGCACAAGCTCAACCTCGGTCTCTGCCCGTGCCGATTCAGCCGCCGCTTCGGCCATCTGCCGGGCACCACCTGTGCGCGAATGGTAAACGATCAGAAGCTGCGCCATGTCAGACCCGGTGATAGGGGCCACCTGACAGAATGGTCGCGGCCCGATACAGTTGCTCAGCCAGCATCACACGGACCAGCATATGAGGCCAGACCATCGACCCGAACGAGAGGGAAAAGTCGGCTTCGGCCCGCAAAGCAGGGTCTATTCCGTCCGCTCCGCCGATGATCAGCGCCAGATCCTGCCGCCCCGCATCGCGCCAACTACCCAGTTTCTTGGCAAAATCGGGCGAAGACATCACGCGCCCGCGTTCGTCCAGCGTACAGATCACCGCGCCCTTGGGCAGCGCCTTGCGCAGCAACGCGGCTTCGGCCCCCATGCCTGCGTTTTTCTTGTCCTCGACCTCGATCACCCGCGCGGGACCAATGCCCAAGCCACGGCCGGTCCGGTCAAAGCGGGTCAGGTAATCATCAAGCAGGGACTTCTCCGGTCCGGCGCGCAATCGCCCGACCGCAACTATGCTGATACGCATATCTCTCTCGCCTCCGGCCCCTCAATACGGGCCGGGATGGCGCCTCAGTTCGCCGAGGCGCTGCCGCCCTGAGGCAGCCACATCTTTTCCAGCTGGTAGAATTCGCGCACTTCGGGGCGGAAGATATGGACGATCACGTCGCCCGTATCGATCAGCACCCAATCGCCGGCATCCTTGCCTTCGACCTTCGAGGTGAAACCGAATTCCTGCTTGATGCGATCCGTCAGCTTTTCCGCCATGGCCGAGACCTGACGGGTCGACCGACCCGAAGCAATGACCATGTGATCCGCGACAGACGACTTGCCTTGCAGGTTGATCTGCACGACGTCTTCGGCCTTGTCATCGGAAAGTGAGGAAAGGATACGCTCAAGCAGCTTGTCGCTGATTGACTGAGAGTGGGCCATTACACCGGCCCCGTCTTCGGCGGGCAAACCCGCCTGTGTATGTAGTGACAGGACATAGTCCTCCTTTGCTGCGCGCCGTGAAACCCCGGCGCCGGGGTACTAATAAGGTAACAAGGGGAATGCAACATTTCAATGAAAGCGCGTCCGGCCCCGCGCAGGGTTGGTCACTCTTCTGCGATTTGTTGCATGTTTGCGTTTTCCGACAAAAGCCGAACCTCGCGCTGCGGGAAGGGGATCGAGATGCCTTCGTCCTGAAACGCATCCCACAGCGCAAGATAGACATTTCCCCTGATATTGGTCAGCCCTTTGGTCGGATCGCTGATCCAGAACCGCAGAACGTAATCCACGCTGCTGTCGCCAAAACCGGTGATATGGCAAACCGGTTCATGTTTTCCACCACTCAATACGCGGGTCACTGCCTTTACAGCTCGGATCGCCGTTGCGCGCACTTTGTGGGGGTCATCCTCATAGCTGGTGCCGAAATCCAGATCCAACCGCACGAATTTGTCGGAATGCGACCAGTTCACCACCTGGTTGGTAATCAGGTCCTCGTTCGGGATCAGGTATTCCCGCCCGTCCCGCGTGACAACCGAGACATAGCGTGCGCCCAGCGCATTGATCCAACCGAACGTATCGCCCAGCGAGATCACATCGCCTGGCTTGATCGACCGATCCATCAGGATAATGATCCCCGATATGAGGTTCGACACCACTTTTTGTAGGCCGAACCCGATGCCCACGCCGATCGCGCCCGACAACAGCGCAATGCCGGTCAGATCGAAGCCCAGCGTGCGGATCGCAGCCAGAAAGACCGCGCCATACAGCAGCACCTGAATTCCCTTGGCCAACAACACCTGCATGGACGGGGTGATGTCGTCATTGCTCTGCAATCCACGCTCGGCCGCGCGGGTGCCGATGCGGGCCAGCGTTAACAGGACTCCGATCAGCAGGATGGCCTTGAGAATGCCCAGCAAGGAAATATGCAGGTCACCGACGGAAATCGCGACCCCATCGAGGAATTCGGCCACGTCATCCGTCAGATTCAACGCAACAAGCGTTGCATAGACCCACATTGCCCACTTGAATATCCGTCGCAGCGTCCGGTTGCGGACAAGCCTCGCCACCAGTGCAATCGCCAGCCACGCAGTTGCCAGAGTTGCAATGATCCCAATGAGATAACTGCGCGACGGCCAGGTGACATGCTGCATAACCTGATACAAGAGCCAGGACAGCAGCACGAAATAGACCAGTGTCAGCCGCTGCATCAGCTGTACCATGGTGCGAAGCCGCCATTTCGGCCATCCGGTGCGGGCGCGCGTCCAGGCATCCCATCGCGGCTGTGTCAGAACTTTCAGAAGGAAAGCCAGCGCCCAAATGAAAAGGATGATGACCAACTGATACTGCCGCCAGCCCGGCGTAACCACCAACTCGACCAGTTCTTGAAGCTCGGAAGAGAACCCCGCGACCATGTTGTTGTAAAGGTCTGTCAGCGAGCTGGGGATCAGGTCTTGGTTCATACGCGCCTCCTGCACGGCAGCTTGGACAGCAATGCTGGGCGATGCAAGCCTGACACCGGTTTTGAACCTTGATTGCAGCAAAGGCGCGGTATATCTGAACCGCATGAGACTCAATGTGGCCCAAGAACAGAATCTGGAAGACCGCGCGCGTCTGCGCGAACGGTTCTTTGGGGCTGCCCGCACGGTCCTGGCGCGCCTACCCGTCGCCTGAGCCAACTCGCCAGCTATTTCTCATTACATACGGGAGAGGACACATGTCCCCCAAAACACTCTATGACAAGATCTGGGATGCCCATGTCGCGCACGAAGCCGATGATGGAACCTGCCTGCTGTATATCGACCGCCATCTGGTCCACGAGGTCACCAGCCCGCAGGCGTTCGAAGGCCTGCGCATGGCGGGCCGCAAGGTGCGCGCCCCAGAAAAGACTATTGCCGTGCCGGACCACAACGTTCCGACCACACCGGACCGGGTGAACGGGATCGAAAACCCCGAATCGCGCATTCAGGTCGAAGCGCTGGACAAGAACGCCCGGGATTTCGGCATTCACTATTACCCGGTGAATGACGTCCGTCAGGGCATCGTGCACATCGTCGGCCCCGAACAAGGCTGGACCCTGCCGGGCATGACCGTCGTCTGCGGCGACAGCCATACCGCCACGCATGGCGCATTCGGCGCATTGGCCCACGGCATCGGCACGTCCGAGGTCGAACACGTTCTGGCCACGCAGACCCTGATCCAGAAGAAATCCAAGAACATGAAGGTGGAAATCACCGGTAAATTGCAGCCGGGCGTGACCGCCAAGGATATCACCCTGGCCGTGATCGGCGAAACCGGCACCGCCGGCGGCACCGGCTATGTCATCGAGTATTGCGGTGAAGCCATCCGCAACCTGTCGATGGAAGGCCGCATGACCGTCTGCAACATGGCCATCGAAGGCGGCGCACGCGCAGGGCTGATTGCACCGGATGAGACCACGTTCGAATATGTCAAAGGCCGTCCGCATGCGCCGAAAGGTGCGCAGTGGGAAGCCGCGATGAATTGGTGGAAAACACTCTACACCGACGAAGGCGCGCATTTCGACAAGGTTGTCACAATTCGTGGCGAAGACATCGCGCCTGTCGTCACCTGGGGCACTAGCCCCGAGGATGTTCTGCCGATCACGGCAACCGTGCCGCACCCCGAGGATTTCGAAGGCGGCAAGGTCGAGGCGGCCCGCCGGTCAATCGAGTATATGGGTCTGAAAGCCGGTCAGAAGCTGAGCGATGTCGAGATTGACACCGTCTTTATCGGGTCCTGCACCAACGGACGTATTGAAGACCTGCGTGCCGCGGCCGAGATCCTGAAAGGCAAGAAGATCAAGGACGGTATGCGCGCCATGGTCGTGCCGGGTTCGGGGCTGGTCCGCGCTCAGGCCGAAGAAGAAGGCCTTGCCGACATCTTCAAAGAGGCCGGGTTCGAATGGCGTCTGGCAGGCTGTTCGATGTGCCTGGCGATGAACCCCGACCAGTTGCAACCGGGCGAACGCTGTGCCGCCACCTCGAACCGCAACTTCGAAGGCCGTCAGGGCCGGGGCGGGCGCACACATCTGCTGAGCCCGGCAATGGCTGCCGCAGCGGCAATCACGGGACGGCTGACAGACGTCCGTGAATTGATGTAAGGTGCCCTCATATCTAGATATTTGAGGGATTGAACAAATGAGTGACTGGGTCAAATGGCTCCTGCTGGGGCTTCTATCAATTGCGTTCGGCGTCTTTGCGCTGGGCAATGCGATTGCGGCTTCGCTTGCCGTAACGGTCGTAACCGGTGCGCTGCTGCTGATTGCAGGCGCGATGCAAGTGGTCGGCGGTTTCACCGTCGAAGGCACAGGCAACAAGATTCTGTCACTTATCATGGGTGCGGTCATGCTGTTCCTGGGCTGGTCCTTTCTGGATCACCCGCTACAGGGAACACTGACGCTGGCAACCGTGATGCTGATCCTGTTCATGGCAGGCGGCATCGCGCGGGTCATTCTGTCGTTCCAGATGAAAGGAACACAGTTTTTCTGGCCCACGATGATCTCGGGCATCTTGTCGATCATCCTCGCAGGTATCATCTGGTCTTATGCAAGCAGCGAACCCGCCGCTTTGCTGAGCCTTCTGGGTATCCTGCTGGGCATCGAGATGCTGTTCAACGGGTTCGGATTGGTGTTCATGGCGTTCTTCGTCAAGAACGCACCCAATGACGAAACAACAGAAGCGAAAGAAGCTTAATCGCGGGATACGGGCGCGGCCCTCTCCTGCAGGAGTGCAGACATGGAAAAGTTTGAAAAAGTCCACGGGGTGGCCGCCCCGATGCCACTGATCAATATCGACACCGATATGATCATTCCCAAAGTGCATCTGAAAACCATCAAACGGTCCGGCCTTGGCGTCGTGCTGTTTGATGAAATGCGCTATCATGATGACGGGCAGGAGAACGAAGAGTTCGTCCTGAACAAACCCGCCTATCGCGAGGCCGAAATTCTGGTCGCCGGCGACAATTTCGGCTGCGGCTCGTCGCGCGAACACGCTCCCTGGGCGATCAAGGATTTCGGCATCAAGGTCGTGATCTCGACCAGCTTTGCCGACATCTTTTTCAACAACTGCTTCAAGAACGGCATCCTGCCGATCGTGGTCGAGGAAGAACACCACGCGATCCTGATGGAAGACGCACATAAGGGTGAGAATGCCCGCATGACCGTGCACCTGGAAGATCAGCAGATCACCACTTCGGATGGGGTCGTGATCGAATTCGACATCGATCCGCACCGCAAGCACTGTCTGCTGAACGGTCTGGACGATATCGGTCTGACCATGGAGAAAGACCACCACATCGACAAATTCGAGGATCACGCAAGTCAGGCCCGCCCCTGGGTGTAAGGCCTTAGCCGATTCTTTGGATACTCAACCTAACGGGGTCGCCAAGGCGGCTCCGTTCTCATTCTTGGGGTTGAATTTACCAGAACCACAACATCTTGGTCTCATATTGAGATACACGTCGGATTTGCGTCGAAAATGATGCAATCCCGCACCAGTTGCGCCATCATTTTGCCCGAAATCACGTGTTTTCTGCACCCTGTCTTGAGCGAAATGCCGCTTATCGTCCATGTTGGCGCTAAAGAGGCATCCGTCAAAAAACTCGAGACGATGGGCACAAGTTGGAATGTAAGTCGGCGAAGATCGACTTATCCGGTTTGAAAAAGGGTTCGGATAGTGATTGCGCGCACAACAGGGGCGGCGATACGCGGAATACTTGTGGCACTGATGGTGCTGACACCCGCGTTGTACCTGCCTGTATCATCGACGAACGGGACCGAGATTCTGGTCTTCCTCGCGATTCTCGCGTTCATCCTGACATTCGCCGAGTACAATTCCGCCTTTCCCAGCTTTATTGAATTTCGCGATGCGCCGCCGGTGAACCGTCTGCGGTTTGTCGGGCTGATGTCGATGGTCACCTTTCTGACCCTGGTTTGCAAAAACGCCTATGAGCCGACTGAGCTGACCGCGTTCGCCTACACCGCGGGCCTGGCCGTTGCGAATGTCGCGGACTTTCCCTATTCTCCGGTTCGGTTGATCGTGCTGATGCTGCCCTTGGATGCGGGCCAGCCGTTGATCGAATTGGTTCGGATCGCAGCCAGTGTGGCCTATGTGGCCGCCTTGGTCACCGTCGCCAGCTTTGCCTATGCGGTCAAAGTGCGTGGCTGGCCCACGGGCAATGGCGCCTTCAACGTGTGGACCAATCTACCGTTGTTTGATCCCACCAAGGGCGGCGATGTCGTTACCCGCCTGCAACGCGATGGTCGCCTGAATATCTGTATTGGCGTTCTGCTTCCCTTTCTCATTCCGGCTGTCATCAAGCTCATGAGCAGCGTCGTCGCCCCGATCTCGCTGAGCAATCCGCAAACGTTGATCTGGACCATGTGCGCCTGGGCCTTCCTGCCCGCCAGCATGATCATGCGCGGGATGGCGACGCTTCGCATCGCGGGTCTGATCGTGGAAAAGCGCCGCGCCTATTCGACAAGCGAGACAACGCAAGCCGCATGATCCGTGCCCTTGCCCTGCTGCTGCTGCCTTTATCGGCACAGGCAGAGGTGTATCGCATCGCCACCTACAACACTGAACTCAGCAGAAACGGCCCCGGCCTGCTGCTGCGCGACATTCAGCGGGATGATGCGCAGGTTGAAGCCGTTGTCGAGGTCATTGCCGCGGCGCGACCTGATGTCATTGCCCTGCAAGGCATCGACTGGGATCTCGAAGGCGCAGCCCTGAGCGCCCTGTCCAAAAAACTGCGCGAGGCGGGCCTGGATTTCCCCTATCACTTTTCCGCCCAACCAAATGCAGGGTTGGAAACGCCGCTGGATCTGGATGGTGATGGCAAAACGCAAGGCCCCGGCGACGCGC
Organism: Ruegeria sp. HKCCA4008; assembly: GCF_013033125.1. Classification (NCBI taxonomy): domain Bacteria; kingdom Pseudomonadati; phylum Pseudomonadota; class Alphaproteobacteria; order Rhodobacterales; family Roseobacteraceae; genus Ruegeria; species Ruegeria sp. HKCCA4008. The sequence continues at coordinate 31,529 of NZ_WQDM01000009.1, read as the reverse complement.
AGGGCTGGGGGAAGTTCACCGGCCACGGAGGGGTGGCGGTGTTGTCCCGTTTCGAAATCATGACCGATGACGTTCAGGATTACACCGATCTGCGGTGGAAAGACCTGCCTGGGGCTGCTTTGCCACGCAAGGATGGGCTCCCCTTCCCGTCTCAAGCTGCGCACGACATTCAGCGCCTGTCCTCGACCGTGCATTGGGTGCTTCCGATCGAAACCCCGCAGGGGCGATTCAGCCTGATGACCTTTCACGCTGCCCCACCGGTTTTTGACGGACCCGAGGATCGCAACGGTCTGCGCAACAGGGATGAGATTCGCCTGTGGTCGGTTTTTCTGAATGGCGGTCTGGGGCCAGTTCCTCAAGGCCCCTTCGTGATAGCCGCGGACGCCAATCTCGACCCGAGCCGCGGAGAAGGCCACAAACAGGCCATTCGCGCGCTTTTGACCGATCCCAAGGTGCAGGACCCGATACCAAAGGATCCATCGGGGTCATCAGCAACGGTCGAATGGAAAGCCACCGGGGAAATGCGCGTTGACTATGTGTTGCCGTCCAGTGATCTGCAGATCTTGGAAACCGGCATTGTCTGGCCCGTGGAAGGTGACACGCTGTACGACAGTGCCCGACGCGCCAGCAGGCATCGACTGGTCTGGGTTGACATAACCCTACCCTAGAACCTCGCCCCTGTTCCCGGTTGTTGGCGACGAAGCGGCACGTTGGGGCGGAATGGCGGAACGCAAGGCATCCTCTAGCTTCGTTTTAGAAAACGAGGCCAGCAATTCATTCATATAGCCGCCATCCAATTGATGCGGCACGTGCCAGAGGTACCGCATCTCGATCAAATGAGGGGCCATGCTCCAGAACGGGCGGGCCAATTGCAGAGGCCACCATTTCATGCGCCGCACTGCAACCGGCCGGCCGGTGACTTGCGAAAGCGATTCAGCAATCTGCGTCCCGGTCAAAGTGTACCCTTCAAATGGAACATCGCAAAAACGGGGAAGGTCTTGCCGCATCTCAGCCAGCGCGACGGCGGCGCGGGCCAGATCAGGCAGAAAGGCCCAAGCGTGCGGCGCGTGCGGATCGCCGGGGTAAACGAACTGACCGCGCGAAAGACGCTTGATCATGACCTGATCGAACCAGTTTCCGGATGCATTGGTGTCGATGAAATCCCCGGCGCGCAAAAGGATGGTGTGCACGGTTGACGCGCGATAGGCCTCTTCCATCTCGATCCGAACCCGGCCCAGAGGGTTGGTGGCCTGATGCGGAGTCCCGCCCAACCATGGACCCGGCGTATTTTCACCAAATACGTAGACATTGCCCGGCACGATCACGGTCGCCCCCGTATCTGAGGCCGCATCTATCACCCGTTTGGTCAGCACCGGCACATCGCGTGCCCAATCGGGATAGGGCGGGTTCCATCCGTTCACGATGACGTCCACGCCGCGCGCCGCCTGTGACAGCGAATCAGACCTGCGGTCAAATTCTGTCACGTCCCAGCCCGCGCGCCTGAACGCCAGGGCTGCGTTGCGTCCAAAACGACCTGTTGCGCCCAGTACCAGTGCAGATTGTGCCATGTTTGCCTCCTGACTGAGATCAATCTAGCCATTCACTTCGCGCAAGGAATTGCCGCAATTCGCAGAACGTGTATTCATTTCTGAATGGACAAAGCTCTGACACATGCAGATTGGTCTCTGATCCAATGCTTTCTGGCCGTGGCCGAGACGGGATCGCTGTCCGCCGCCGCACGGCATCTAAATCGCAGCCAACCCACTTTAGGGCGGCAGGTCCAAAACCTCGAGGACGAGCTGGGTGTCTCTCTTTTCGATCGCCACGCGCGTGGTCTGAAGCTCAGCGAAGCGGGTTCACAGCTTTTGCCGATGGCCCAGCAGATGCACAGCGCCATGACCGCGTTCAGTCTTGCCGCTGCTGGGCAATCGCAACAGCTTGAAGGTTCGGTGCGCATCACCGCATCCGTCTTTGCCTCGCATCACCTGCTGCCACCGATACTGGCGTCCATCCGCAAGCAGGAGCCCACGATCCAGCTTGAACTGGTGGCCACTGACACCACCGAGAATCTGCTTTATCGCGAGGCGGATATCGCCGTGCGGATGTATCGTCCTGCGCAGGTGGATCTCATTTCCCGCTATCTCGGGGATGTGCCGCTGTGCTTTTGTGCGGCAAAGTCCTATCTGGACCGGAAGGGGCGCCCCAAGACACCCGAGGAACTGTTTACGCATGATCTGGTGGGGTTTGACGCGAACCAGGAGATCATCAAAGCCATGCGTGAAAAGGGATGGCCAGCCAGCCGCGACAGTTTTGCCACCCGCTGTGACCTGCAAAGCGCCTATTGGGAACTGATCCGGGCGGGCTGTGGCATAGGCTTCAGCCAGGTACAGGTTGCCCAAGCCGACCCCGACGTGGAAATCCTGCCGCTGGATGTAGACATCCCGATTCTACCCGTGTGGCTGGCCGCACCTCAGGCCATGCGCCAGACCCCGCGCATCCGCAGGGTCTGGGATTTGTTGGCAGAAGGGCTCAAAGCCGCTCTTTGAGGGTCAAAGCGGACCGGTATAAGTTCCACGCGCGGGATAGTTGTTGCCCAATGTGAATTTCAAACCACCCGCAATATCCGACATGGACGGGCGACCGAAAGGCGTGGTCTGTTGCCACGCATAGTACAGCGTGCGGTCGGGTGTGATGTAGAAATGCCCCGGCTCTGCGAACAGATCCGGTTCGGCGCTGCCTTCGCGCTTGGTCGAGATGTTAAGACCCCAATCATCCCGCGCAGCGGACAGGGGAAGGCTGTGGCCCACACGCAGGCGCGACGCTCCGGCTTTTTCGGCGGCTTCCGCTGCGCGCTCGGCTGTATCGGTGGTGATCATGATAACCTCGACGCCCAGCGCCGCGAAGTCATCCAGCGCCGCTTCGACCTCGGCCATCTGCTTGATGCAGATCGGGCAATGCAGCCCGCGATATTGAATCACCAGCGTCCCGTTTTCGCCCTTGTCCGCGTCAAGATCGAAGCTGCCATGGGCAACAGTTTCGATTTTCAGCGCAGGAACCGGATTTCCAGGAGTCAGCATGTGTTTTCCTTCTGTTTTGGCAGGTTCGTCTCATTGACCCGATGCAACGCAGACGCTAGGCCCTGTGCAACAAAACGCAAGGAGACCCTTCATGTCCAACCCTTCGCTCCTTATCCTGCCCGGAGACGGAATTGGCCCGGAAGTCATGGCCGAAGTGCGCAGAATCATCGATTGGTTCGGCGCCAATCGCGGTCTTCAATTTGACGTGAGCGAGGATCTGGTCGGCGGTGCCGCCTATGACGCCCACGGCAAGCCTCTGTCCGATGAGACGATGGCCAAGGCGCAAGAGGTCGACGCGGTTCTGCTGGGCGCCGTTGGCGGACCGAAATACGACGATCTGGATTTCAGCCTCAAGCCCGAGCGCGGCCTGCTGCGCCTGCGCAAGGAAATGGACCTGTATTCGAACCTGCGCCCGGCCCAGTGCTTTGACGCGCTGGCTGACTTCTCGTCGCTGAAGAAAGACATCGTTGCCGGTCTGGATATCATGATCGTGCGCGAACTGACCTCGGGCGTCTACTTCGGTGAACCGCGCGGCATCTTCGAGGAAGGCAATGAACGCGTCGGCATCAACACCCAGCGTTACACCGAATCCGAGATTGAACGCGCCGCACGCTCGGCCTTTGAACTGGCGATGCGCCGGAACAAAAAGCTGTGCTCGATGGAAAAAGCCAACGTGATGGAATCGGGTATCCTGTGGCGCGAAGTGGTCAACCGTGTTGCCGCTGACTACCCCGAAGTTGAGCTGAGCCATATGTATGCCGACAACGGTGCCATGCAGCTGGTGCGCGCGCCGAAACAGTTCGACGTGATCCTGACCGACAACCTGTTCGGTGACATCCTGTCCGACTGCGCCGCGATGCTGACCGGGTCTCTGGGTATGCTGCCGTCGGCATCGCTGGGCGCGCCGATGGCCAATGGACGCCCCAAGGCGATGTACGAGCCCGTACACGGATCCGCCCCCGATATCGCGGGTCAGGGCAAAGCCAACCCGATCGCCTGCATTCTCAGCTTTGCGATGGCTCTGCGCTACAGCTTTGATCAGGGTGAGGAAGCGGATCGGCTGGAAGCTGCGATCGAGAAGGTTCTGGCCGACGGCGTTCGCACCGGCGACCTGCTTGCGGATGAGGGCGTTCAGCCCGTCTCGACCAGCGAAATGGGCGACGCGATCCTATCTGCATTGGACGCAAGCGTCTAAGCAACGAAAGTAAGAAATAACAAAAGGCGGTGCACCGGGCACCGCCTTTTTTTGTTCTGTCGTTTTCGAGATTGCCTTAGTTGCCGCCGAAAATGTTCTTCAGCAGATTGTTGATGTCATTGGCAAAACCTCCGCGCTTTCGGCGGGGCTGCGGCTGGGCAACCTGAACCGGTGGTTCCGGCGCCATCATCGGCAAGGGCGTGGGCGTCATGCCCTCGGTCACGCGCAGCATGGTTTCTTTCCAGATCTCGGCCGGCAAGCCACCACCGGTCACGCCGGACAAGGGCGTGTTGTCATCATACCCCATCCAGACCCCGGTCACATAATCCGCCGTGAACCCGATGAACCACGCATCGCGCGCGGCCTGGGTCGTGCCGGTCTTGCCCGCCACCTGCCAGCCGGGCAATTTGGCCCGCCCGCCGGTTCCTTCAGAGACCACGCGCTCCATCATCCAGGTCAGTTGTTTGGCAGCCCTTTCATTGATCACCCTCTCGCCAATACCGGTCGTCGTGACCATGACGGGTGTTTCGTCGCCCAGCAGCTTCAGTTCGGTCAGCCCATAAGGTTCAACCTGTGACCCACCATTCAGGATGCCTGCATAAGCCCCGGTCATCTCGATCAACGTGCTTTCAGATGCACCAAGCGCCAGCGCAGGCCCCTGTGCCAGGTCGCTGGCAATCCCAAAGCCGCTGGCGACCGTCCGAACATTGTCCAGGCCGGAAATCTCGGCCACTTTCACCGCCGGTATGTTCAGCGAGTTTTTCAGCGCATCCGCCAAAGTCACCCGCCCATAATACTTGTTGGTGTAGTTCTTGGGGCACCACTGGCCTGACCCCGGAATATCGACGCAATAGGGTTCATCCATCACCGTATCCAGCGGCGAATATCCAAGTTCCAGCGCGGTGGCGTAAACGAATGGCTTGAACGATGACCCTGTCTGTCGCAACGCCTGCGTCGCCCGGTTGAACGCGCCAGACACGCGTGTCTTGCGCCCACCAACCATCGCGCGCACCGCACCGTCGGCCGACATCACCACAATGGCCGCCTGCGCCTTTGATCCTTCGCGCACTTTTTCCTGAAAGATGAACTTCAGCGCCTCTTCCGCAGAGGTCTGAATGCGCTGATCCAAGGTGGTCCGGATCACCACATCTTCGGTCGTGTTGCGGGTAAAGAACTCGGGCCCGCTGGCCATGACCCAATCTGCAAAATACCCCCCGGCCCGCGCAGCCGCCGCCTCGGACAGTTGGGCCGGGCGCGCCCGGGCTTCGCTGGCCTGCGCAGCGGTCAGATAGCCCTGATCCTCCATCAGACCGATTACAAGGCGGGCCCGGTCCTGCGACCGTTGCAGATTGTTCGTCGGCGCATAGCGCGTGGGCGCAACCAACAGCCCGGCCAACATAGCTGCCTCGGCCGGCGAGACTTCGGCGGCGGACTTGCCAAAGTACCGCTGGCTTGCGGCCTCGAACCCGCGCGCGCCTGCACCAAGGAAAGCCCGGTTCAGGTAGATCGTCAGAACCTCATCCTTGGAGTATTTCACCTCCATTGCCATTGCATAAATGGCCTCTTTGGCCTTGCGCCACAGCGATCCCTGACGGCAATCGGCTTCATAGGCGGCCTCTGATTCCCATTCTGTCGGATCATAAGGCACGCCCAGACACAGCAGTTTGGCCGTTTGCTGCGTTATGGTTGACCCGCCATGCCCGGACAACGGGCCGCGCCCTTCGCTCAGGTTGATGCGCACGGCGCTTGCCACACCGCGCGGGCTGACCCCGAAATGGCGATAGAACCGTTTGTCCTCGGTCGCGATGACGGCGTTTTTCAGATGCGGCGACACCGTATCAGCAGTGATCACCCCGCCAAACTGGTCGCCCCGCCAGGCAAACACTTTGCCGTCGCGGTCCAGCAGCGTGACAGACCCGCGCGCACGGCCGTCCAACAAGGCATCCAACTCAGGCAACGAGGAATAGACGACACCCACCGCCAAGGCGATCAGGATGGCCACGACCGCTCCGACGCGCCAGGTCAGACCCCAGACCATCCGCCAGACCCAGCGGAAAAAACGACGCAAGATGCCGCCGCCTTTGCCCCCCGATCTTTTGCGCGTCTTTTTGCGCGCAGTTTTGCGTGAGGTGGTTTTGCGAGCCGTCGCCTTCTTGCCCGCCGGGCGCTTGGATGCCGACGGTTTACGACCCTTTGACGGGTACCTTTTATCCGCAACCAATTTCGGCTTGCGTCGCTTGGACTCAGTCATGCTCAAACTCTGCCCGGGTTTTCTTTTGCGCCACCATACCCCGGTGATCTGAGTATGTAGAGGTCCGAATTTCCGAAATTTCCCCTCACAATACTGCCTATTATTTAATCAGCGTGCCTATTTTGTGCAAATAATGTGCAACTTTTCGCCGTTTGGCGATCCTTTGGCCCTCAAGAGCCGTTTCTTACCACGATCAGTCGCGCATTTTTCTGCAGGTGCAAACAAACCGGTTCCACCGGAGAACCAGAGGGGAAAGACGTGAAACTGATCATTGCGACAATCAAGCCGTTCAAGCTGGAGGAGGTGCGCGAAGCACTGACCGAAGCCGGCGTGCGCGGCATGATGGTAACCGAGATCAAGGGCTTCGGCTCGCAATCCGGCCACACCGAAATCTATCGGGGGGCCGAATACGCGGTGAACTTCGTGCCCAAGATCAAGCTGGAAATCGTGGTGCCTGCCGCGATGACCGACCAGATCGTCGAGACCATCACCAAAACCGCCAAGACCGGAAAGATCGGCGACGGCAAGATTTTCGTCCTCGATGTCGAGCAGGCGCTGCGCGTGCGGACCGGGGAAACCAACGAAGAGGCGCTGTAGGCGCCGCGACCGACAATCATTCGAGGACTGAACATGAACCTGATGAAATCTCTCATTCCTGCCGCGGCGATCGTCGCGCTGCCGCAGATGGGCCTGGCGCAAGAGGCCACCGGCGAGACTGCGCAGCATACGCAATACATCCTGACTTCGCTGTTGTTTCTGGTCGGCGGTTTTCTGGTATTCTGGATGGCCGCGGGCTTTGCCATGCTCGAAGCCGGCCTGGTGCGTTCCAAGAACGTTGCCATGCAGCTGATCAAGAACATGGGCCTGTTTTCCTTTGCAGCCATCATGTACTGGCTGGTGGGCTTCAACCTGATGTATCCGGGCGACGGCTGGACGATCACCGGCATTCTGGGCGCGTTCTCGCCAACCTCACTGGAACCGGTTGGTCTGGCAGGTGTCGAAACCGACCTGTCCTATGCGTCCGTCGGATCGGACTTCTTCTTCCAGCTGATGTTCTGCGCCACCACCGCGTCCATTGTATCGGGCACCATGGCCGAGCGCGTCAAACTGTGGCCCTTTTTCTTTTTCGTGATCGTCCTGACAGGCATCATCTACCCGATCGAAGCGTCCTGGCAGTGGGGTGGCGGCTGGTTGTCCGAGATGGGCTTCAGCGACTTCGCCGGCTCGACCCTGGTTCACGCCGCAGGTGGCTTCGCAGCTCTGGCCGGTGCCATCGTACTGGGCCCGCGCATCGGTAAATACAACAAGGAAGGCAAAGTTGTGCCTATCCCCGGCTCGAACCTGGCGCTGGCAACCCTGGGGACGTTCATCCTGTGGCTGGGTTGGTTCGGCTTCAACGGCGGCTCGCAGCTGGCCATGGGCACGATCGGTGACATGGCCGACATCAGCCGTATCTTCGCCAACACCAACATGGCCGCCGCCGCCGGTGCCGTCGCCGCCCTGATCCTGACACAGGTGATGTATGGCAAGGTCGACCTCACCATGGTTCTGAACGGCGCGCTGGCCGGGCTGGTCTCGATCACCGCCGAACCGCTGGCACCGTCGCTGTTCCAGGCGCTGATCATCGGCGGCATCGGCGGCGTGATCGTGGTCTACACCGTGCCGCTGCTGGACAAGATGAAGATTGATGACGTGGTCGGCGCCATCCCGGTTCACCTGATCGCGGGCTTCTGGGGCACCTTCATCGTGGCATGGACCAACGGTGATGCGTCCTTCGTGACCCAGATCATCGGCTTCGCGGCCATCGGCATCTTCGTCTTCGTGGTCAGCTTCATCCTGTTCTCGATCCTCAAGGCCACCGTCGGCCTGCGGGTGGGCGAGGAAGAAGAGATCAACGGGCTCGACATGGGCGAACTGGGCATGGAAGCCTATCCCGAGTTCTCGAAAGGCTGATCCCACTTCCACCCAAACAAAAAAACCCGGGCATTCGTGCCCGGGTTTCTTGTTTGGTAATGCCTGAAAATCAGACGCCGACGTCGACAATCGCCTGCGCAAGGATCGGAACGGTGTTGGCGTTCAGACCGGCGATGTTGAGGCGGCTGTCGCCAACCATGTAGATACCGTGTTCAACGCGCAGTTTCTCGACCAGTTCCGGGGCCGCACCCAAACGCGAGAACATGCCGCGGTGCTGGGCGATGAAACCGAAGCGGTCCGAACCGCTCAGACGCTGGAGTTCGTCGGCCAGTTGGCGACGCAGGCCCAGCATTGACAGGCGCACCTCTTCCAGTTCGGCCATCCAGTCGACGCGCAGGGATTCGTCCATCAGGATCGTGGTCACAGCACGCGCGCCGTGGTCGGGCGGGAAGGAATAATTCTGGCGGTTCAGGAATGCCAATGTACCCTGGTTCAAAGCGGTCTGCCCGGCATCAGCGCTGATGGCCATCAGCAAACCGGTGCGTTCGCGATACACGCCGAAATTCTTCGAGCATGACGCCGCTATCAGGCATTCCTTGACCGAAGACGCGACCAGACGTGTTGCTTGCGCATCCTCTTCCAGACCGTCGCCGAAGCCTTGATAGGCGATGTCGATCATCGCAACCAGTCCAAGTGCGTTGATCAGGTTCACGACCTCCTGCCATTGAACCATGTTGAGGTTGGCGCCGGTCGGGTTGTGACAGCAACCGTGCAGCAGAACCACGTCACCCGCTTTGGCGGTCTTCAGGTCTTCGATCATGCCGTCGAAATCGACGCCACGTGTGTCGCCATCGAAATAGCGGTATGGAACCGTCTCGATCCCCAGGTAGTTCAGGATCGACAAGTGGTTCGGCCATGTCGGGTTCGACACGAAGACGCGGGCCGACGGGTTGGCCATACGGATCATCTCGAACGCCTGACGGCAGGCGCCGGTGCCGCCCGGCGTCGCCACGGCGGCGATATTGCCGCGCTCAACCGACGTGCCGAGGATCAACCCGATCATCGCATCCGCATAGGCCGGGTCGCCGGCCAGCCCGGTATAGGCTTTGGTTTCCTGCTCTTCCCAGATGCACTGCTCGGCCGCTTTGACGGCGCGCATGACCGGGGTGATGCCTTCCGCGTTTTTGTAGACGCCGACGCCCAGGTCGATCTTCTGATCGCGCGGGTCTTCGCGGTACATCTGCATCAGCGCCAGGATCTTGTCGGCAGGCTGCGGTTTCAGGTTCTCGAACATCAGGTCTCTCCGGTTGCGACGGGCAGGGTCGGGAAGGCGCCCCATTCAGCCCATGAGCCGTCATAAAGCGAGTGGTCTTTCTTGCCCATGCGTTCAAGCGCAAGGCTGAGGATCGCGGCGGTCACGCCAGACCCGCACGAGGTGATCGCCGGTTTCGACAGATCGACGCCCGCGGCCTCGAATATGGCGCGGCACTCTTCCGGCGACTTCATGGTACCATTGGCGTTCAGCAACTGGCCAAAGGGGACATTGCGTGAACCCGGAATATGCCCCGAGCGCAGCCCCTCGCGCGGCTCGGCCTCGGCCCCGGAAAACCGGCTGGCAGAGCGGGCGTCGATGATCTCATGATCACCCAGCTTGGCGGCGGCGGAAACCTGCGTGACGTCCCGGACAAGCTGATTTTGCACCCGGACGGTCATATGACGATCACGGATGACCGGCGGCAGGTCTTCAACCTCGCGCCCTTCCGCCTGCCATTTGGGGAAACCACCATCCAGAACCGCGATGTTTTCCTGCCCCATCAGACGGAACAGCCACCAGACGCGCGCAGCCGACATCAGCCCAGCGCCATCGTAAACCACGACTTGATGACCGTCACCCACACCCATAGCGCGCAGGCGCGACATGAATTTCTCGACCGGAGGCGCCATATGCGGCAAGTCGGAACGGTGATCTGATATCTCGTCTATGTCAAAGAACCGCGCCCCGGGGATGTGGCCTGCGTCATATTCCGCCCGTGCATCACGATTTTGCGCGGGCAAGTACCACGACCCGTCCAGAATCCGCAGATCCGGATCCTTCATATGCGCGGCCAGCCATTCGGTGGATACGAGGGTTTTTGGATCGTCCTGCATCAAAGCCTCCCCTAAGCGCGCTTGATTTTTCCCTATACCCGGCGGCATAGGGGTTCAAGGCTGGATAGCGCTCACTTGGCGCTGCGCAGGCGGAAATGTTGGATAATCCCAATGAGGCTGATCAGAATCCAGAACCCTTCGATCAACATTGACGCGAGATTGAAATTCTGGAGCAGGGAATAGACGATCAGCACCGAGCCCAGCAGGTTGATCACCGGAAAGGCCAGATCATCCGAGTTCATCATACGCATCTGTGTTGCGAAATACGCGGCGACCACGATCAAGGCCCCGAAAGAGCCGATGGCGTCGACGATGGTCAGGCTGTCGAAAAATGCGGTCATGAATGGGCCTTGCCGTTCTCTACAAATTCGGTGTGTTGGGCGTAATGATGCATGTTCAGAAAGGCCGCCCCCGTTGGACCGGCGCGATACCCGTGCGGAAGATCGGCCGCGAAACGCAACCCCTGCCCGGCCTGTAGGGAAACCCACTCGTCTCCGCGCAGGATCTCAAGCGTGCCGTTCAGAACAAAGACCTCCTCGGTCACGCCTGTCGCGTGGGCGGGCGACTCGTGGCTTTGGTTCGGCTTGAGGTTGACGTGGAACGTCTCGGCCCCCAGAGCGGGATCGAATGGAAAGACGATCTTGACCTCGATCGTGCCGGGGAAAGTTACGGTCTGAAAAACCGAAGGATCCCCGTTCATCGTATCGATCAGCGCGCTGAGCGGCAGTTGAAACCCCTTGGCAATTTTCCACAGCGTTGCGATGGTCGGGCTGGATTCGCCGCGCTCAATCTGCCCCAGCATGGCTTTGCTCACGCCCGTCATCTTGGCCACTTTCGACAGGCTCAGGCCCGATGCCGCACGCACGTCTCGCAGTTTCAGCGTTATATCGTCAGAGTCCATCTCATCGTCCCGCGAATCCTCTTGTGCGTTATAGCGCACATGTGGTACGTGCGCTATAACGTACGAGCCCCAAGACATGCAACCCGAGGCAACAGGGAAACAGCATCATGCCATTGTACCGATCCAGAACCTCAACCCACGGCCGCAACATGGCTGGCGCACGCGGCCTTTGGCGCGCCACCGGCATGGGAGACGATGATTTTGGCAAACCGATCATTGCCATCGTCAACTCGTTCACCCAGTTCGTGCCCGGTCACGTCCACCTAAAGGACCTGGGTCAGATGGTTGCGCGCGAGGTCGAGGCCGCCGGTGGCGTTGCAAAAGAATTCAACACGATCGCGGTGGATGACGGCATCGCAATGGGCCATGACGGGATGCTGTATTCGCTGCCCTCGCGCGAAGTCATTGCGGATTCGGTCGAATACATGGTCAACGCGCATTGTGCCGACGCCATGGTCTGCATTTCGAATTGCGACAAGATCACCCCCGGCATGCTGATGGCCGCGATGCGCCTGAACATCCCTGCCATATTTGTCTCGGGCGGGCCGATGGAGGCCGGCAAGATCGATATCGCAGATCTGGATGCCAAGAAGATCGACCTCGTCGACGCCATGGTCGCCGCGGCGGACGACAAATTCACCGACGAACAGGTTCAACATATCGAAGAGAATGCCTGCCCGACCTGCGGGTCCTGTTCTGGCATGTTCACTGCGAACTCGATGAACTGTCTGGCCGAAGCGCTGGGTCTTGCCCTGCCGGGCAACGGCTCGACACTGGCGACACATGCCGACCGCAAAGAGCTGTTCCTTGAAGCAGGCCGCCGGATCGTCGAGATCACCAAGCGCCATTACGATCTGGATGAAAAAGGTTTTCTCCCACGCGAGATTGCCACCTTCGAAGCATTCGAAAACGCCATGAGCCTCGACATCGCCATGGGCGGATCCACCAATACGGTGCTTCATCTGCTGGCCATTGCGCATGAGGGTGGCGTCGATTTCACCATGTCCGACATGGACCGCCTGAGCCGCCGCGTTCCCTGCCTGTGCAAAGTCGCGCCCAACACCGAAAATGTGCACATGGAAGACGTCCACCGCGCCGGAGGTATCTTCTCGATCCTCGGAGAGCTCAGCCGCGCAGGCCTGCTGCACGAGGAATGCAACACGGTACATTCGGCCACAATGGGCGAAGCGATCGCCAACTGGGACATCAAGATCGCCAACAATCCAAAGGCGCAGGAGCTGTTCAAGGCCGCCCCCGGCGGTGTGCGCACCACACAGGCGTTCAGCCAGTCGAACCGGTACAAGGAACTGGACACCGACCGCGAAGGCGGCGTGATCCGTTCGAAAGAACACGCGTTCAGCCAGGATGGTGGTCTGGCCGTTCTGTTCGGCAATATCGCCCGCGACGGCTGTATCGTGAAAACTGCTGGCGTGGACGCCAATATCCTGAAATTCACCGGCGCGGCCTACGTGTGCGAAAGTCAGGATCAGGCGGTCAACGACATTCTTACGGGCAAGGTGAAAGAAGGCGATGTGGTCGTCATCCGCTATGAAGGTCCGCGTGGCGGCCCGGGGATGCAGGAAATGCTGTATCCGACGTCATATCTGAAGTCCAAGGGCCTGGGCAAAGCCTGCGCGTTGCTGACCGATGGTCGCTTCTCGGGCGGCACCTCAGGCCTGTCGATCGGCCACGTCTCACCCGAAGCGGCCGAAGGCGGTGAAATCGGCCTGGTGCAGAATGGCGACACGATCGAGATCGACATCCCCAACCGCACCATTCATCTGGCTGTGTCAGACGAAGAACTGGCCGCCCGCCGCGAAGAACAGGACGCACAGGGATGGGAGCCCGCCGCGCCGCGCAAGCGCAAGGTGTCAACCGCGCTCAAGGCCTATGCCAAGCTGACGACCAGCGCAGCAAAAGGGGCTGTGCGCCAAATCTGAACACCTGCGCAACCGGCTTGCCGAGGCGGTGCGCCGGGTCATCAACCGCCCTCAAGAGCTCCCGCGCCCAAATCGCACCATCAGCTTCGCTGATGCCACGTTTGGCCTTGGGCCCGGCGCCGCGCAACGCGCGGCGCCGGGCCCAACCGGAGGAGATGTTTCGCAAGAAAAAACGACGACGGGCGGGAGCACCCCACCGTCAGTCGCCCAGTTTGGCATGGATTTCGTCCAGATCGATTTCGCCGATCGGCATCTTGTTGGCTGGGTTTTCGAAGTCGTATTTGAACAGCTCGAAATCCTGCTTGTAGATCTCGTAGACCAGATGCATTGACAGATCGTCAAAGTAGTCCTCGACCGGATGCGCACGTTTTGGCCCGTGCCCTTCGGATTCATTGAACCGTGGAATCTCGGACAAATTGACCGGGTGCTTCAGCTCGACATTGTCCAGAACATCCTGCATCCCGTCATTGAACGCTTCTGTCCAGAATATCCGGTCATAGTGACCGCCATTCACGATGAAAGTGGACACGTGGCCTGACATCGCAGACCAGTGAATGTCCGGGTCCATCGGGCGCCGCCACCGGATGGTGTCACGTGCAAACAGCAGAAACCGGCGGAAGCTGGCGATCTGGTCGAACTCGCCCTTACCGTCATCTCCGCCTACTTCGATCCCGTAGTTATAGATCAGCGTCGGCACCAGATTGCCGCGGTATCTCTTGCCGTTGCGCTGAATGCCACAGATCTTGTCAAAGAATGAGCTGAGGATGCGGGTGTAGGGATTGCGCACGCAAGTGAACGAATAGGACGCGTGATTGCGCACATTGTTCGAGATCAGCTCCTGGCTCTGATCAAATGCCCATTTGTGCATGCCGTCCTTGGCATCATGGATATCACCGTCGAAGAACTGACCATGATCCGAGAAATACATGATCTGACCAATGGTCGAGCAGGCACATTTGGGCACCACGCGGTACACCATGCTTTCGCTCTCGGTCATCCAGGTACCGGGAAACCCCATCTGCTGCGCCTCCTCCGCTGGCCAGGTCTCGATGCGATACGCCAGCTTTTGGTTACAAAGAACCAAAATTATTCTGTTTATTCAATCGTTCATCCTCAGTATCACGGTTCAAATCAGGCAGAAACGGATATTGCGTAATCTCAATGGCAAAAGTCGCCTATATATTGCTGTGTCACAAGGACCCTAAAGCCATCATTGCACAGGCCGAACAACTGACCGCTGTCAGCGATTGCATGGCCATCCATTTTGACGCCAGCGCCAGCGCCAAAGCCTATGAGCGCATTCGTTCCGCACTGGATCAGAACCCCAATGTGACCTTTGCAAAAAAACGCGTCAGATGCGGTTGGGGAGAATGGTCGCTGGTCCGGGCCACGCTGAACGCCCTGGAAGCCGCCGTGGAAAATTTCCCGCGCGCCACACATTTCTACATGCTGTCTGGTGACTGCATGGCGATTAAAACCGCTGAATACACGCACCGTTACCTCGACGATAACGACAAGGATTTCATCGAAAGTCACGATTTCTTTGAAAGCAACTGGATCAAGACCGGCATGAAGGAAGACCGGCTGATCTATCGCCACTACTTCAACGAACGTACGCAGTCCAAGCTGTTTTATGCCGCCTATGAATTGCAAAAGCGCCTCGGTCTGACGCGGGACATCCCCCAGGACATTCAGATGATGATTGGCAGCCAATGGTGGTGCCTGCGTCGTAGAACCGTCGAAATGATTCTGGATTTCCTGCGTCAGCGCCGGGATGTGATCCGTTTTTTTTCGACCACGTGGATCCCTGATGAAACCTTCTTTCAGACGCTGGTGCGTCACCTGATCCCAAAAAACGAGATTGAAAACCGAACGCCGACATTCCTGATGTTCTCGGACTATGGAATGCCGGTCACGTTCTACAATGACCATTATGACATGTTGCTGGGCCAGGATTATCTGTTCGCCCGCAAGATCAGCGCCGAGGCGCATGAGTTGAAGGCCCGGCTCGGCTCGCTCTATGCCAGTGAGGGTGTCGATTTCCCGATCTCGAACGAGGGGCGCAATCTGTACGCGTTTCTCACCGGCCGCGGACGCATCGGCCGCCGGTTCGGACAACGCTTCTGGGAAGCCGGGAGCGTACTCGGCCCGGAACGGGAACTGTTCGTGATCGTCTGCAAGAAATGGCATGTCGCCAAACGTCTTGTGGATCAGATCGCATCTGAAACGGATATTCCTTGCGTAGAATACCTGTTCAACGAAGAAAAAACGTTGCTGCCGGACCTGGGCGGGATCGAATCCACACTGACTAAGCGCTCTCGTCACCGGCGCGCCGTTCTGCGCCTGTTGTTCGACAGTTTCGGGTCGGATCAGCTGGTGCTGTGCCTTGACCCGGCCTATCTTGACGCGCTCGAGGATTTCTGCGGCGACCAAGCCAAAACCCACGTGCTTGAGATAGAATGCGAATACTCGGACGATTATCTGATCGGCCACGCGCGTCGCGTCGGGCTGGCCGGAGACAACAGCCCAACGGAAACCGTTGCTTCCTTGCTGCCGACCCTTCGCAACGATCTGGGTTATGAATCCGAACGGATCCGCGCCGCCCGGCTGGACAATTACCTGCGCCTACGGGAAACAGCCACGCGCGCCGACAATGAAGCGGTTATTGCCAAGTTTCTTGGGGTTGGTGAAGACAAAGCCCAAGCCATTATGCAGTTGGATTACCTTTTCCTCGACTGATCCCCAAAGCCCTTCACAGATTGTCTGCCCGAAGGCTGGCACCCGTGACCCGCGCAATCCAAATCGCGGATGGCAGGTGTTCCGCCACGCAAGGCAGCAGCCGCTGCAACTGCACTCGTGATTTTTATTCAAATATCGGATACTGTGCAGCCAATTGGGCCATTTTGTTCATACTTTTTCCATCAGCAACACGGCCCTTGCCAGGAACAAACACGGAAAACAGGCAGGTCTTTTATTCTGAATGACCGGTGTCCGAGCTTCGAAGAACCAGAGGCACTGGCTGACCGAAGATTGAAGTATTGCAACGCAACTCCGGGGGGACACAGTTGTGACCATAGATCAAATTTCCAAATCCAGACCTTACACCCCAAGCGACGCAGACTGGAAGATGATATATGATGTTCTTCCGGGCAAGGCTCAGATCGCCGACCCAGCCGTCATCAACCCACAATTCGAATGTATCGAGGTGACCGGAAACGCGGTTCTGCCAGCGAACGGCATGTATATCGTGCTGCGTGGCGTGGTTCAGTTGCGCCAGAACGGGAAACCATTGGCCAGCGCGGATGTCGGTGATTACTTCTATGAAGAACACCTTCAGATCTCGGATATCCCTGTCAGCCTTGAAGCGCTTGCGCTGGATGGAACCCGGCTTGCGTATCTGTCCAGCCAAAACTGGCTTCAGATACCAGAGAGCGTCCGGCAACCCTGTTTTGCAACGATGTTTGGTGATCTGGTCAGCGTTCAGTTGCAGAATTTTCAGCAGCCGATCAATTGTTGCAGCGTCACGGCGGCCGCTCTCAGCATGTCGGCGCTGGGGTTCAGCTGCGAAGTGAATGACATCTTCCGCGAATGCGCATTGCCCTCGTCCTTTGTCGTGAACGACGGAATCTCGCTGGGCGAGCTTTTCGACGTCGCCTGCACCTACATTCACACGCAGGGGCTGCGCGAGAGGGTTCAGGTTCAGGCCTATTTCATGGACGCAGACACAACCAGTGTGCCGCTGCTGCTTGAGGCGATCGACGAATCCAACCGGCTGGGCGGCGACAACGACATTCTGGTCGCGAATTTCCAGGTCGGTCTGGCCCATGGCAAAGAGAACATGCCCGGCGGCCATTTTGCCGTCATCGCCAAGTGCAATCCAAGCACGGGGCTGGTGCATATGATGGATGTGCACCCTGAGAAATACGGCAAGCTTTGGGTGACAACCGTCGAACGGTTGTGGCAAGCCATGTCGGATCGTGACGGAACCTCGATGCGGTCCCGCGGCCTTTTGCGGTTTTCGGCACGGGCCGCCGTCAAGACGCACCTGAAGACCTTCAAGCAGCGGTGCAATTACGTCGACAGCACACGTTATCTGGCGAAAGATCCCAAGAAACGCCGCAACCTGTTCCGCCGGGCGACGCCCAACATGAACTCGATCGGCGTTTTGGTGGAAAGCCTCGCAATTCACGGCGACTACAGGGTGGACGAGGACGAGTTGCTGCGGGCGGCCCAGGTGTCGTTCACGGATACTGTCCGCCGGGTCGCCACCGCCAAAGATATGCACGACATGGTCGAAAAGTATATCAGACAATCCGAGAACCTGCATCTGAGCAGTTCGTTCCACAGCTTTGAGACCCGCGATGACAAATCGATCCAAACCCCCGAAGACTGGTTCAAGGCGCAGTTGAAAAGCCTGACCCCCGACAGCAACCGCCACCTGATGATCAACATCGACTTCAATCGCGTCACCGGGATCGAGGCGATCCGCCCGCCGGACAACGTGTTCCGGGAAACTGCGTTGCTCGAAGAGTTCTGGTGCCTGTGCATAGACTATGACGACGATGAAGACGTTGTGACCATAGTCGATATGAGCCCGGCAACCTCGCAGGTCTGGCAAGCGCCGCGCAGCAACATCTTCCGTGGTCTGCGGGATCTCGAAGACCCTGCATTGCTGGTGATCGAAGAGGTCGAACCGCCCGAAAACCCAAGCGATGTTGCCAGCATTATCAAGCACAATACGATGGTTCTGTTCTACGAGGACGAGGACCCGTGGTCCTATATGCTGCGCAGCATTCTTTCGAATATCGGGGCAACAACCGTCAAGCAGATCGACGTGGGCGGGCGCGATCCCAATATGATCAGGATGCGGCGGCAACTGGTGACGCTGGGCGAAAGACCGGACGTGCCGTATTTGTTTTTCAAAGGGAAATGCATCAGCAAAAGTGAAAAGCTGGAAGACATCGTAGACATGATCCAGGCCGGTGAATTGCAGGCCAGGATGCGCAAGGAAGGGCTGCCGGTATCCGAACTGAATGAAACCCCAAGCCTTGAGAAGAACCCGTTCGGCTACCCCAAGGGGGTGATGAATCAAGTGAACGCCGGAAAGCGAAACGTATTGCTCTGCGCCTGCGGGTCGTCGGCGGCGGACAAGATCCCCGAGCTTGTCGAACGCATTGTCGACGCAGGGCATAACGTGAAACTGATCCCGTCAGTTTCGGCCGAGAAATTCTTTCGGGATTTCGGCGCCGAACGGATCGACGCCAAAATCACCCACAATGACTATTACCGCGACGATGACGAGTGGAATTTCCGTTATTTGAATTTCGACATGCCGGTGCGCGCCTCGCATCTGGCACTGTGTGACTGGGCAGATTGCGTCATCGTGGCCCCCATCACCTGCAACACGATGGGCAAGGTTGCCAATGGCATCGCCGACAATCTTTTGACCTCGGTCTTCGTGGCCTGGCAATACCAGAAGAAACCCGTGATCCTCTGCCCCGCGTGCAATACGAATATGTGGAACAATATCACCACGCAGAACAACGTCGACAAGCTCAAGACGCTTGGGGTCGATTTCGTCGGACCGCGCGAAGGTCGCCTGTCGAACGGCCGGATGGGCATCGGCATGATGGCAACGCCGGACCAGATCATGGAAGCTTTGGCGGATGCGTTCGAGGAATTGGACGACCAGAAGTATCGCGTCTGCAAATGGGCGCGCGAGGCCGCCGCCGCCGATGACATCAACGAATGGAAGCGCGTGTTCCGTGCCATCGACGAAGGGGTCGTGGGCGTCAACATCGTGGACGAGGCCCATGGAGATTCACTGTTGCACTATGCAGCTGGCGGTGAAGGCGAACTGGGCGAAAGCGGCCATGATCTGGGCAAGCCGGATTATGAGGCCGCCCAGGACCTGATCGACAGGGATATCGACGTCAACATTGTCAACGATCACGGGTTCACCGCCTTGCATGTGGCGGTGATGAACAAGGCACCGAAGATGGTGGAAATCCTGCTGCGGGCTGAAGACATGGATGCGACCCCGTGCATCGAATTCGTTCAGGGCATGCAGATCGAACCGGAAATCCGTTCCATGCTGGACGCCTGGGCGCAAGATCACAACCTGAAGATGGCAGACCCCGAACAGGGGCGTGACGAAAGCTTCGTGGCGGTGAACGAACCCTCTTACCTGTATTTCACCTATGGATCACTGAAGCAGGGGTTCCCCAATCATGACGCACACAGCGCGGTCCTGAATGAATTCGTGGGAACGGCGCGCACCCGGCAACCAATGCCCCTGATCATCCCGAAGGAACCATTCTGCGACAATCCCAACTGTGGGTATCTGCATCGCATGGCAACCCTTGTGGATCAGCAGGGGATGGGCAAGCAAGTGGGTGGAGAGGTCTACCGTGTCACCGAATCCGGCCTCGGCGAACTGGACAGGCTGGAAGGGTATCACGGCCCCGGCTCACCCGAGAATGTCTATGTGCGCAAGAAAATCAACGTCGTCGTCGAAGGGGCGATGAAACCCGCATATGCCTATGTGATCGCGGATCCGGAAAAATACCTGAAAAGCTGGCGCGAGGGTACGTCCGAAGTGGTGAGCGACTACACGCTGGATATGGCGCAGGGCGAACCCAAACCCGGGTTTGAACCCGTGGCCTAACACTCCCGCGTGCTGATCGGTGGCGGTTCCGCGCTGTCCTTGATGCTGAGGTTATAGGCCGTGATCGCCACCATGCACAGCAGCACGAAGGGCCAGAAACCGGCCTTTGGAATCAAGTTGTCCCGATAATGGATGATCCGCAGCGACGGTACCGCCTCTGACGCGAAAAGGTACGTGTTGATCGAAACTGCCAACAGCATGAAATACATAAGGAAAAAGAACGACTCCATATAGATCACGGGCGATCCGGCGAATCCTTCGCGCAGTTGCACATGGGCCAGCAGGATCACGAAGAACAGAACCGAACAGGTGCCGATCACGCTGGACGTGCTGAAGTCATGCCGCTCTACCAGGCCCTCGCGGCGCGTGACGGTCATGACCGCACCGAACAGCAGCATCACCACGACCAGCAACGGGATCATGTGAACGATGAACGCGTTTGCAAAATTGCGTTTGATGACGAAGTTGTAATGCAACTCGGGCGTGTTGGTCTGGTAAGCGTTCTGCCGGATGCCCAGCGTCGTATCCAGTTTCGACAGCTTGTAGTCGAAATAGGTGTTCTCTCGCTCCCACGTGCCCATCACGATCCGGTTGTCGATCCCGAAAATGTCATCCGGTCCGGTCGCCGGATAAGCCTCGAAGTCAGGAACCAGTGCGATATTGACCTCGAAAGAAGCGGGCGAGAACCGCACCCAAACCGTTTTATGATCGAAGGGATAGCTGGTGTAGTCGAAGCTCTGGCGCAGGGTTTGTTCAAAATACCAACCAATCAAGACGCCGTCGGGTTGTGACAAGCGGTATGCCTCTTCAACAAGGCCGCTTGCCGTATCGACCGCTTCGGGCAGAAGAAATCCAACCTCACCTTCGGCGGGAAGGATCGCATCATGTTCCTTTTCCTTGTAGTGCTGCCAGATATAGCCGGTAAGCCGCACGTCACTGGCGCCCAGAAAGCTGAACGACTTTATGAAAATCCCCGTTCTCAAACGATAGTCCGGCGCCACGTCCATTCTGCACAGATAGGCATCTACCGAAGCCTGATCGGGCAGCTGCGTCAGGTCTTCCTCGAAATGGTTCAGTTCGATCCAAAGCTTGAGCAACAAGGCGGCCAACCCAAAGGTCAGCAGGCCAGAGATAAGCCAAACCTTTTTTTCGACGCTCATTCAGCCTCCTGCCTTGCCGCCTAACCGGTCAGAAAATCCGCGCGGCCCAGCAAGGATTGGGTAATGCCCATCGCGGCAAAATGCTCGGTCATACCGGCAAAACCGCTATGCTCTGACGGTGGAATATTCTGCCTTCCGCTCTCGGCCAACAACCGTGTTTGACGAATGGACAAGTCAACCATCGGCAACGGCTCGTTCCTGGTGAACGCGGCAAGGCCTTCCGCATATTCAAGTGCGGCATCCCAATCACCACGCGCCAGCATGACGGCGCTGGCATCGGGGAAAAAGTGCAGATGGCTGTGGCCGACACATCCCTCGGCGATGATCTCGGAACCCAGTTTCAAAAGGCGCGTTTGCTCATCCGGGTCCGTTTCGGCCATCGCCAGGGCTGAAAGGGCCTTGGGTCCAACAAAGTTGCGGCCATGTTCAAGCGCAATTTCGACCGCTCTCAGACCGGTTTCACGTGCGCGCCCGACCTGACCAGCATAAACCTGCGTTCTGGCCAGATGTTCCAACGCCTGCGCTTCAAGGCGTTTTGCGCCCACGCGCTCTGCGATTTCGGCGGAAACGCCAAAGGCTTCCAGCGCACGGTCGAGGCTGCCCAGAAAGGTCTCGGCCACACCAAGGCATGTTTGCGCGACACATTCCGGAACGAAGGCGAAATAGGTCTGCGAGATTTCAATCGCCTCATTGGCATCTGCTCGGCCCTGCCCGACATCCCCAGTATAGCTGCGCGCCACGCTGAGATTGTGCAGATTGGCCGCAAGGTCCCGAACCAGCCCTTTTTCGCGCGCCCTTTCAGCGGCTTGGGTATAGAACCCCGCCGCCGTCTTCATCGAGGCTTTCATGAAATTGGCGTCGCCAAATCCACTCAGCGCCCCAACCTCAAGGCGCGGGGATTCCAGCTTGCGGGCAAGCGAGAGCGCCCGCTCGTTGGCCTTCAGCGCTTCTTTGTTCCGGCCCAGCGGGAAATAGACGTTGCCGCGCACGTAGCTTATCTGGGCCTCATCTTCCTCGGACCCGCAGCGCTGTGCTGCTGCCTCGGCCGTGTCGAGCGCTTCCAGCGCGTCCTGATACAGGCTTGCTTGCCGCGCCGCCTGCGCAAGCCCGATATGGGCCCGGGCGATTTGCTCGTCTGTTTCAGCCAAACGGGCGGCGTCTTTGAACTCGTCCAAAGCTTCGTTTGACAACCCCTGCAACCGATGGGTTTCGCCCCGCGCGCACAGCAGGTCAAATCGGACACCCGCCGGGGACGGCAATTCCAAAGCACGCTCGATCAGCGGGCTGGCGTCATCGAACCGGAAGGCCTGAATCAATTTGTCGGCTGCTTCCAGATAGGCTTGTGCCGCGTTATTGGCCCCGGCCCGGTCCAGATGTTGGGCGCGCAAGGTTGCATCCTTGTCTTCGAACCACTGAGCCGCCTGCCGGTGCAGACGGGCACGTTCGGATTTGACCAATGTTGCATAGGACCCGTCCCGGATCAGCGCGTGGGTAAACATGAAATCGGGCCCTGCCTCTCGGATCAACGCCGAGCGGATCAGGTTGCTTGTGTCCAGATGCCCTTCGCCCAGAATGAAATTAAGAACTTCGGGCGAGAACCGTTGACCCAGAACCGATGCGGCCTGAATGGCGGTTCGGCTGGTGCGATCCAGTGCGTCCAATCGCGACTGAACGATACCCTGAATACTACCCGGCACAGTTTCCTGTTTGAGCACATCCGTGTTTCGCAACAGCTGTTCCAGAAACAACGGATTTCCACCAGCCCGTTGGACGCAGGTTTCCAGCAAGTCGCGATCGATGGCCCGGAACTCTTCGACCAGTTGCCTGACGTGCTCTTCTCCCATCGGTGCCAGTTCCAGTTTTGACACCAGCGCGCCATCCGTGGCCATCTGCCAGTCTCTGTCGATCGGATCGCCCTCGGCCCGGCTGGTCATCATCAACACACAGGGCGTGTTCCGCGTCACCGCGGCGATATGAGAACACGCCGCCAGGATGTCGGGCGTTGCCCAGTGGATGTCTTCAATCTGAATGAGCAGGGGCGATTCCCGACTGCTGGCGGAAAGCAGCTCCTCCAGCACCTGACGCCGCCCCCGCAGACGGGTCTTGTTGTCCATCACCGCATAGACCTCGGCCAGGCCCGGATCCTGCTCGAGTTCAAGCAAAGCATTGAGATGCGCAGCGTTGGAAGGGCTGACCCAGCCTTTGGCAATGGCCTCTTTAGCAACGGCCGCCCCGGTTTCCGTCCCGTCCGACGCTTCAAGCCCCAGAATGCTGCGTGCAACGGTCTGAATGGCTGAATGACCTTCGCGCGCGCCGAAATCCATCACAACGCCGTTGTGGATCGTGTACGACAGGCTTGTCGCCAGTTCCGCCACTTGCTCGGACAGATGGGTTTTTCCAATTCCGGGTTCGCCCAGAACGATATGCACTTCACCTTTTCCATGGCGTTGGCATCGGTCGAATGTGGCCGAGAAAATCGACATCTCGCGCTCGCGCCCGATGAATTTGTGCCGTCTGGTCCGAATGTTCCTGGCCAGCCGGTCCAGACGCCAGACCTCAACCGGCTCGTTCAACCCCTTGATCGCCTTGACCCCGATGGATTCGCCAACGAACAACGGGCCCAGCGCGCGTTGAATGTCATGTGAGACCAGAGTCTCGCCGCCCCCTGAGATATCTGTCAGCCGAGACGCCAGATTCACCCCATCCCCTGTCACTGTATATTCCGTGTGCGACTGGCTGCCTGTCGTACTGGCGATGACCTGACCCGAAGAGATACCGATATGGCAGGACAGTGGCGGTGATAACGTCGGAAGAACCGCATGAATTTCAGCTGCGGCCCGTGCTGCCCTTTCCGTGTCATTGGTATGTGAGATCGGCGCTCCGAAAACGGCCATGACCGCATCACCGATATGCTTGTCGATGCGTCCGCCGTATTTTTCGACCACATTGTCCACTTTGCTGAAGAACTGGTTGAGCAGCGCGTGCAGATCCTCGGCATCCAGCTTGCTGGACATTTTCGTGAACCCGGTCAGGTCCGCAAACATCACCGTGACCTGCCGCCGCGCAGGTTCGTGCGGCGCTGCGGGTTCAGGCTCCGTGGCGATCTGCGAGGAATCAAGTTGCTCGATGGCACGCAAAAGCCGCCGACGATCGCCGACAGCGGTCACACCGATTTCGATCAGATCCTCGGCCGTCAAATCAGGCAGAATGGAAAAGTCGATCTTGTTATCAATGAAGGCCTGCGCGTACTCGTTTAATCCATTTGCGCTCAACCAGCCCCTCAGGTCTTGAGACATATCGCCCCTCTGAAGTCCCCCACTTCAAACGAGAACCTAGCATGGCAGCGGGCGTGAGTCTGCAAAAACCAAATTAATTTGTGATTTTGAGCAGGGTTAATCCCCTTTTGATGCATTCACAGGCTTGAATTTCCAAATCCACTCGAAAGGACAAATGAACGGCAGGCCTCCGAGATTTCTCGGAATCGCGACCTTTCCCGAACGTATAGAAACACCTCGCGCCTGTCCGGCAAATCTGAAATCGGACGAAAGGCGACTGCGTCCGGGATGAATTGCGCGACGGTCTGCGGCAGGACCGTGATCCACTGGCCTGCCCTGACAGTCGTGATCAGGGAATGCGTGTTGTGGATGGTAACCTCGGCCCTGTCCAGAACTTCACGGAAAGGCGCGGACTCGATAAAGTCACACAGGGCGTTTCGCACGAAAGGCTGAGCCACCAGATCGGAAATGGCTGGCGGTTCGGCCCGTGTCATCAGCGGATGATCGGACGCTGCAACCAAGCCGAAGCGGTCCTGAAACAGCGGCTCTGCACTGACCCCATTCAGCGGAAAGTGGCCTGACGCTATCCCGATATCAGACGTGTCGCCGGCAACCGCATCCAGAACCTGCTGCGAATCTCCGTCGCGCAGCTCGATCTTCAGGCCGGGAAAGCGAGACGTCATATGATCCAGCAGGGCAGGAAAGACCAACGCCCCCACGGACGGCACGGATACGATACGGATCAACCCGTGCTCGGCCTGTGCCGCCAGTTCAATATTCTGAACGGCCTGATCGAAATCCCGCACCTGTTTGAGCGCAAGCTCGAGAACTTGCTGACCCAGCGGTGAAAGGTGGTTTTTCCGTTCGCCTTCAAACAGTTTCTTGCCAAGATGCTCTTCGAATTGTTTCAACATCATTGAGACCGCGGATTGCGTGCGGCCCAAACGGCTGGCTGCCTCGGCAAGGTTTCCGGTTTGGGCCACAGTGCAAAAGCACCGCAGCATTTCTATTTTCACGGCCATGCTTCAATCTTTCTGAAGTTTTCTAAAGTTATTTGAGTTTGACTGATATCGCCAGCAAGTTCCATTCTTTCGCAAACTGAAATTTGCGAATTTGGGGCCCGACGTGACCAAACTAAATCTGATTGCCGGCGAATGGCTGGCTGGTGAAAGCGAAATCGAAAACCGCAACCCATCGGATCTGACCGATCTGGTCGGCATGTTCGCGCAGGCCAGTGCTGATCAGCTTGAGACAACGCTGGATCAGGCACGGGCAGCCCAGGTGGAATGGGCGGCTTATGGGCTGGAGCGCAAGCAGGCCGTGCTGAACGCCATCGGCAACGAACTGATGGCCCGCGCCGAGGAGCTCGGTACTCTGCTCAGCCGTGAAGAAGGAAAACCGCTGGCCGAGGGCAAGGGCGAGGTCTACCGCGCCGGTCAGTTCTTCACCTACTATGCGGCCGAATGCCTGCGACAGATCGGTGAGAATGCCGATTCCGTGCGCCCGGACATCGAAATTGACGTGCGCTGCGAAGCTGTCGGCGTGGTTGCCATCATCAGCCCGTGGAACTTCCCCACCGCGACGGCTTCGTGGAAGATCGCTCCGGCGCTTTGCTATGGCAACGCGGTTGTTTGGAAACCTGCCAACATCACCCCTGCCTCGGCCGTGGCCCTGACCGAAATCATCGCGCGGCAAGACATCCCCAAGGGTCTGTTCAGCCTGGTGATGGGCTCGGGCCGTTCCATCGGTCAACGCCTTGTGGAAAGCCCCAAGGTCAATGCGATTTCCTTCACCGGATCGGTGCCCGTGGGCAAAGGTATCGCCGCCGCAGCGATCCAGAACCTGACCAAGGTGCAGATGGAAATGGGGTCCAAGAACGCGCTGGCCGTCATGGATGATGCCGATCTGGATCTGGCGGTGACGCTGGCGCTGGGCGGGGCATTCGGCGGCACCGGTCAGAAGTGCACGGCTTCGTCGCGTCTGGTCGTTCACGCCGGCATCCATGATGCCTTCGTCGAAAAGCTTGTGGCCGGCGCACAGGCGATGAAAGTCGGTCACGCGCTGGAGGACGGGGTTCAGATGGGTCCGGTCGTCAGCCAGCAGCAGTTGAATGAAAACCTTGCCTATGTCGACTTGGGCAAATCCGAAGGCGCCGAGCTGGCCTGTGGCGGTCAGCGCCTGGAGATGCCCCATGACGGTTTCTACATGTCGCCGGGCGTGTTCCTGAACACCACCAACGACATGCGCATCAACCGCGAAGAAATGTTCGCACCGCTGACCAGCGTCATCAAGGTCGGCAGCTATGACGAGGCGTTGAGCGTTGTGAACGACACCAATTTCGGCCTGACCTCGGGCATCGTGACCAAATCGCTGGCCCGCGCCACCCATTTCCGCCGCAACGCGCGCACCGGGGTGGTGACGGTGAACCTGCCCACCGCGGGTACCGATTACCACGTGCCTTTCGGTGGCCGCGGCGACAGCTCGTACGGACCCCGAGAACAGGGAAAGGCGGCGGCTGAATTCTACACGACCGTCAAAACCGCCTATATCAGCGCAGGCCCCGTCTGATGCGGATTGATGGCCTGCAATATGCCAACTGGTCGGAAAAGATCTTCCGCCAGTTGCGCGAAGGGGGCGTGGACGCGATCCACGTCACCATCGCATATCATGAAAATTTCCGCGAAACGGTACTGAATTTCGAGAAATGGAACCGCTGGTTCGAGCAGTACCCGGATCTGATCATGAAAGGCCGGTGGGCCAGCGATATCGACACGGCCCGTAATACGGATCGAACTGCCGTGTTTTTCGGGTTTCAGAACCCGTCGCCCATCGAAGACGATATAGGGCTGGTCGAAATCCTGCACGATCTGGGCGCGCGGTTCATGCAACTGACCTACAACAACCAATCCCTGCTGGCGACCGGTTGCTACGAGGCCGAAGACACCGGCATCACCCGCATGGGCAAGCAGGTCATCAAAGAGATGAACCGCGTGGGCCTTGTGGTCGACATGAGCCATTCGGCGGACCGTTCCACTATCGAGGCGGCTGAAATCTCGGACCGGCCCATTGCGATTACCCATGCCAATCCGCACGAATGGTCCCCGGCCCTGCGCAACAAGCGCGATGACATCATCCGCGCGGTAACGGAAAAAGGTGGGATGCTGGGCTTTTCGGTCTACCCTCACCACCTGAAAGACAAGTCCGATTGCACGCTGGAGAGCTTCTGCGAAATGATCGCCCGCACTGCCGACAAATACGGGGCCGAACATCTGGGGATCGGCACCGACCTGTGTCAGGATCAGCCCGACAGCGTCGTGGAATGGATGCGTGTGGGGCGTTGGACAAAAGAGATCGACTATGGCGAAGGCTCGGCCTCGGCTCCGGGATTCCCACCGATGCCGGGTTGGTTTCAGGACAACCGAGACTTTGGCAACATCGAAAAAGGGTTACGCGCGACCGGCCTGAATGATGACGAAGTGGCCGGGATCATGGGCGGGAACTGGTATCGGTTCTTTGCCGAGAACTTCGTCCCACAAAGGTAACCAAATGGAACCACACGCGCAGACAGAGATCGCCAGACGTGACCCATCCACGGTCATGCGGCTGTCACGTTTGGGATCGTTGCACCAATGTCGGCTCAGCTTTATGCGGCAGCTGACGCGTCGCATGGCCGAAGAAAACTGGAGCTTTTCGCGCCCCGCGTTCGAAATTGACAACAAGGGTGTGGGCCATGCGGTCTATACCGCGCAAGGCCCCGATCGGGCCTATTCGCTGGTCGCCTTTGCCCATGACCTGCCACCCGATCAACGATCGGACCGGGTGATTGCCGAGGCCTGGGATGCCACCTTCTCCTTGTTCGACGGCATTCCAACGGCAGAGGATATCGACCGTCTGTCGCAGAATGTTCCGTTGCAAGAAGCCGGACGCGTCAGCGAAGCCGAACTGTCTCTGTCGCGGGCGAACCGTTCCGTGCGGCTTTGGGCTCATGTGGTGGATCAGCTTGCCGCGGGGCGGCAACCCGACCTCGAACAGATCTACAAGGTCGGCTATCTGATGCGGACCACGGCCGTTTATGGTTCGGGCAAGTTTGGCGCGGCGGACCGCGAAAAGACAGCCGGCCGGGCCGAAGTCAGCGGTCCGTTCCAGATCGAGATGCTGTCGGTCTATCTGACCCGCGCCTTTGTGCGCGATCTGGTGCAGCACTTGGCGCGGGTCAAAGGCCAAGACCAGACCGCAGAGCTTGATCCGGACATCGCGCGTTGGCTGGGCATCGGGAATTCGACCGGCCTGGGTATGGCGCCGTTCATCGTCAATCACCCGGTACTGTTCAACAACTGGATCATGGTGCGCGAGGAGGCGATCTCGCGCGTTCGGTCCATTGATGCGGCTTCGGAAGATGAAGCACGTGTCTTTTGCGATGTCTTTGCACGCTGCAAACAGTCAATCGCCTGGTGGCGATCTGAACACCCGGTGCAGATGGAAAAGCTGGCGGCGCTGAAATCGGATCTGCAAGAAATCGAGAAGTACCTGGCCAAGGATGACCTGACACAGGATCACCCCTGGAACCGTCTGATCCTTTGGTCCGAAACCGCGCTGACCGAAGAAGGTCAGGAACTGCTGGCCTCTTTGATCCTTGAACCTTACGGCGCGCTTGTTGACGGGCTTGCGAGCTGCATGGCAGACACCGACGCGACTGCACAGGTGATTGATGGGGCAATGCCGGTATCAGCAGTGCGTGCGTTGATCCGGAACAGCTTTGACTGGGCTTTGAACCTTGATTGGGCCGCCGCCGAAAACTGCGCGCGGGCCTGGTACGTATCCGAAGAAAAGCTGGAACCCCGGCTGGGCGAGCGGTTCGAAGAGCCGATCTCGGATTATGAACAACCTCTTGCACCGGCGCGGGATGCAACCCTGGCTTTCGAAGCGTTGCAGAACTGGCCTGATGACGCTCCGATAGCAGAGTTTCTGTTGCGCCATCCGGAACACCGCCACAGCGTGCGCCGCGCGCAAATCAGCCGTATCGCACCCTACGGTGAAATTCGAGACAACACGATCAGCGCGCGGGTGATGCCCATTGATATGCTGCGCGCCAAACTGTCCTTCTTTGGGGCGACGCATTTCGACCCGCGTTCGGATCGGTGGGTGCGTATCTGCATGTATGCGGGCGCGCCCTACCCGGAAGAGCTGAACTCCGCGAACGCCGATCTTTGGGTTTATCCGGGGGTTGTGCAATGACCTTCTCGTTGAACGAAGTGGAAGCCACCGCCAAACGCTCAACCCGTGGGGCTGGATATGCCTGGGGTTTGGCGGAGGAAGCCGCGAAAGCAACCCGATGGCTGTGCGTCCAGGGGTTTGACGGACCTGCGATCCTGGCACAGTTGCTTGAGCAGGAATTTGCGCCCCACCTGGAACATCACATCCCAGAGGCCCGGGACGGCATGTGGACCGGCGCCCGGGATCTGTGTCCCCTTATGACCGGATCGGCATTATCAGATTTCCCGGACGCCCTGTCGCAAGGCAAAGTTCTGATTTCCAATGTTGCCGCACCTCTTCTGTTGCTGCCCTTTGTCGCCACCATGGCGAAACAGCGGAGATCGACTGTGGAAATCACATTGGACGGGGTTTCCGCGACCACTGATGGTGTTCACCTCAGCTGTGAAGATTTCGGAATGGAGAGGGCAAACCGCGTCGGGATAACCGAAACCGGCCACATAAAAGCCACCCGTTCCTTGCACAGCCGCGCTGACCCGGATCCGGGGGCGTGGCAATTCCTCAACACTGTGGCGCATCGCACCTATGCCCCCGCAACTGAAGAATCCCGACTGCTTGGCGCTGGTTCAGGCTTGTCAGACAACGATTGAAGGATCACCCGATGACCGAAACCAGAACCCTCTCGCTTGCCGAAATCGAAGAGCTGTCATTCAATGCGCTGGTGGCCGCCGGCACAAGCGACGAAAACGCGCGTCCTTTGGCTGTTGCCACAGCCGCGACCGAAGCGGACGGCGTGGCCAGCCATGGGCTGGCGTATATCCCGATCTATTGCGAGCATGTTCAATGCGGCAAGGTCGACGGTCAGGCAAAACCGGCCCTTGAAACCCCGCGTCCGGGGCTCATCCGGGTCGATGCCAAAACCGGGTTTGCACATTCGGCCATCGATCTGGGTTTCGAGGCGCTGATCCCTGCGGCACGGGAACAGGGCATCGCCGCATTGGCGATTACAAACAGCTACAATTGCGGTGTGCTGGGCTATCACACGTATCGGCTGGCCCAGGCGGGGCTGGTCGGATTGGGGTTCACCAATGCGCCAGCATCCATCGCACCTTCGGGCGGATCGAAACCTGTCGTCGGGACCAATCCGTTCTCGATCGCTGCACCGGGAACGGATGGTCAACCCGCACTGCTGATAGATCAGAGCGCCAGCACCATCGCCAAAAGCGAAGTGATGAAGCATGCAAGGGAAGGCAAGGCCATTCCCGTCGGATGGGCGCTGGACGCTGACGGCAACCCGACAACGGATCCTGACGTTGGACTGAAAGGCAGCATGGCCCCCTCGGGCGGCTACAAGGGCGTGGGTGTTGCTTTGCTGACCGAAGTCATGGCCGCAGCCCTTACCGGATCGACACTTGGGTTGAACGCATCGCCTTTTTCCGGAACGGCCGGTGGCCCCCCAAAGACGGGGCAGTTCTTCATTGCGATTGAACCCGTGGCATCCTCCGCAGGTTTGTTTTCAAATGCCATGGCAACTCTGGTTGAGTCCGTCAGAGCTCAGGACGGCGCGCATCTGCCCGGTGATGGCCGCCGCAAAAGCCGGCTTTCGTCAAGCAAAGCGGGAGTCGCAGTGAACTCCGCAACCCTGTCAAAGATTGAAGCAATTTTGGGCTCCGGCTAGGTCAGGACTCTTAACCAGTAGATGAGGTTTGCCGCGAGTGCGATGGCTGATAGGAAGACCTTGGGACAACGGTCATAGCGTGTCGCCACGCGCCTCCAATCCCTAAGCCTGC
>NZ_WQDM01000008.1:0-219630 GCF_013033125.1 Ruegeria sp. HKCCA4008 | reverse complement strand
CGTCAGGCCGTCTCTCCGACCCGTCAGCACCGCCTCAGCAGCGCCGGTGAAGGGGTATTTACGGATTAGGTCTGAGACCTGCAACCCCCATTTTCAAAAAACTTTGCATTTCGCGTCGATTTCTTGTGTTTGTTAACTAAAACAATAAGTTAACTTAACAAATCAAGATCTCCAGGCCGCCTGGAACGTGCGGATCTCCCAAGAAGGAACCACAAAACTTGCCCTTGCGGGGGAATCGAGAGGTTCGGCAGACAGAAACGACCTGCAAAACCTACCCACACCATTCGCGATGCCCGGACCTGCCCATCAAGAAAAGGCTGGGTCTCGCAAAAAACTGACTTTGGGTCACAGTTGTTTTTTTGCTCCGTTAACGCACTCTCACCGGGAAGGTGGTAACCCTGCCCGACCAGTCAAGAAAACGAAATCGTCGCAAGAGGTGCGCAAGACAGCATGGATTTCGACTATATCATCGTAGGCGGCGGTTCGGCCGGTTCTGTTCTGGCCAACCGCCTGAGCGAAGATCCATCCACACGTGTCTGCCTGCTTGAAGCAGGTGGCGGTGGGAAAAGCCTTTTCGTCAGAATGCCTGCCGCTGTTGTGACCGCACTTCCCGGGCGTCCAAGGATCAACAACTGGGCCTTTGAAACGGTCCCGCAGCCTGGCCTGAACGGGCGCAGAGGATATCAACCGCGCGGCAAGGCACTGGGCGGCTCGAGCGCGATCAACGCCATGTTGTACGTAAGAGGTCAGCGGCAGGACTATGATGGCTGGGCCGATCTGGGCTGCGATGGCTGGGACTGGGACAGCGTATTGCCGTATTTCAAACGGGCCGAGAACAATGAGCTTGGCGCAGACAGCGTGCATGGTGACAGCGGGCCGTTGCAGGTTTCACGGCAAAAAGAGCCTCGTCCACTCACCCATGCGTTCATTCAAGCCGCACAGCAGCTGCAACACCGCCATACCGAAGACTTCAACCGGGGTGATAACGAAGGCGTCGGTCTGTATCAGGTTACCCAGTTTCACGACCCCGCAAAGAATGGGGAACGGTGTTCCGCGGCAGCTGGTTATCTTTTCCCAGTTTCCGGCCGACCGAACCTGACGGTCATCACGCATGCACATGCCAGCAGGCTGCGCTTTGAGGGCAAGCGCGCGACCGGCGTTGTATACCGGGTGAGAGGCAAGGGCGCAGACATCACCATTCAGGCGAAGCGCGAAATCCTGCTGTGCGCAGGGGCCTTGAAAACGCCGCAACTGCTTCAGGTTTCAGGTGTTGGCGCAAAAAGCGACCTTGAACCACACGGAATCGCGGTTCACCACGAACTGCCTGGCGTGGGACGGAACTTGCAGGATCATCTGGATTTCGCGCTGATCTTCAAAACCAAAGACACCGACAATTTTGGTATCGGCCCGGCGGGGGCAGCGCGGTTGTTGCGACATATACAACGGTGGAGCAAGACGGGCGTCTCGATGGCGGCTACGCCATTTGCCGAAGGCGCAGCGTTTCTGAAAACCACCCCCGATCTGGAGCGCCCCGACATTCAGCTGCATTTCACCATCGCAATGGTCGATGACCATGCCCGCAAGCTGCATTACGGGTACGGGTACAGTTGCCATGTTTGCAAGCTGCGGCCGGAAAGTCGGGGGACCGTAGGCTTGAACAGCGCAGACCCCACGGCGGCGCCCGCCATCGATCCGGCGTTTCTGTCAGACAAACGCGATCTGCAAATCATGATCAAAGGCGCGCGAATGGCGCAGGATATTCTCAACGCGCCAGCTTTGGCCAAATACCGGCACAAAGAGCTTTTCGGAACCGATACCGCCCAGACCGATCAGGATTGGGAGGAGCACATCCGCGCCCGCGCCGACACGATCTATCACCCCGTGGGCACCTGCAAGATGGGCGTGGACGAAATGGCGGTCGTCGACCCCCAGCTTCGCGTGCGCGGGCTTGAAGGCCTGCGGGTCGTCGATGCCTCGGTGATGCCGACATTGGTGTCGGGCAATACAAACGCACCCACCATCATGATAGCCGAAAAAGCGGCGGACATGATCAAAGCGGCGGCGATGCAAGGACGCTACTTGCCTTTCATCAGGGCTTCCAGCCCGACACGGTAATTAGGATAGATCAGATCAATACCCAGTTCTTCTTTGATCCGGTCGTTTCGAACCCGCTTGTTTTCGTTGTAGAAACTGCGCGCCATCGGCGTCAGATCGGCGTCGTCGAACCGGACCGCAGGAGGCAGGGGCAAACCCTGCAACTCGGCTGCGTATCCTATGACATCCTGCGGCGGGACCGGTTCGTCGTCACATACATTGTAGATGCTTCCCGGATTCGGCTTCATCATCGAGGCTTCCAAGATCTGCGCGATGTCTTCCACATGAATGCGCGAAAACACCTGCCCCGGTTTGATAATGCGCCGCAATCCACCACGCTTGAGCTTGGAAAACGGACCGCGCCCCGGCCCATAGATACCCGCCAGACGAAAGATATGAACAGGCAGGCCCGGAATGGCCGACCATTGCTCCTCGGCCAGCATACGCCATCTTCCGCGCTTGGCGGTCGGTGTGGGCGGCGTGTCCTCGTCCACCCAGCCACCCTGATGGTCGCCATAGACGGCCGTTGTCGACAAGTAGCCCACCCATTCGAACTGACTGGAACGCTCGGCGATTTCATCGCCCAGCGCCGCCAGCACCGGATCACCCGCTTCATCTGGCGCCGTCGAGATCAGCAAATGGGTCACCCCATCAAGGTTCAGTGCCTCACCCGGCCAGATCAGCGGCTCGGCGCCAGAGGCCCGGATCGCACCCGTCCCTTCACGGTCTCGCGTCGTGCCAAAAATTTTCCAGCCCTTTGGGGCAAGGTTTCGGGACAGGGCCTGGGCAGAATAGCCATGGCCGAATGAAAAGAGCGTCTTGGTCATGCCCCTTTGATGATCTGCGCCGTACCGGGATGCAAGCGCCGCATGGACGCACTTGAATCGAATCTTCGATTGCGCCTTTCTGTTGGTCATGAGCAAAAAAACACCTGACCTGCATTCGGCCTATGCGCTGAGTTCTCCGGACGAGAACAGACAGCTCTATGCGGAATGGGCGGGAGATTATGATGACAGTTTCGCCGCGCGCGAAGATTATCAGCTTCACACCCACACGGCACGGGCATTTGTCGGCGCGGGCGGTCAGGGGCCCGTTCTGGATGTCGGAGCAGGAACCGGCCTGTGCGGCGCAGTGCTGTCGGCGCTTGGCGTCGGACCCATTGTCGCAACCGACATCAGCGCAGAGATGCTGGATCAGGCGATGAGCAAGGACATTTACCGGGACGCGATCGAAGCGGACCTGACCCGAGGCATTCCGGTGCCCCGTGAAAGCTATTCCGGCATCGTCTCTTCCGGGACCTTCACCCACGGCCATCTCGGCCCCGAGGTCTTTCCCGCGCTTTTGCGTGTCGCACGGCCTGGTGCGCAGTTCGCTCTTTCGATCAATGCCCGTCATTTCGAAAAATTGGGTTTCGCAGAAAAACTGCGTCAATTGGAACAGGGTCAAATTCGAAATCTGACCCTGCCCGAAGTTCGCATTTATGGCGATCTTGCTGCTGGCCCCAACAAAGACGACACGGCGTTCATTGCTTTGTTTGAGCGGGTTTAAACTAAGGCAATCACGCCGAAACCATCAGGTGTACATCTGCTTTTTGTACGCGCGCGTACGCGTTGTCGCCTCAGCCGAGCCATCGTGGTAGGTGCCGAACCACTTGTCGAACGGGATTTCGGACGTGCCGTAGTTGCACTCGAAATACCTGTGATGAAGCTGGTGGAAGAAATCCCCAGCTCGCGCAGCCTCGGTTTCGCCAGCTTTCAGTTTTTCGAACCCTGAATGGGACAGAACCGGGCTGATCTGCTGGAATGAACTGTGAAACAGCAGATGCAGCGGATGAGACGGCACAATCAGGTGGATGAAGTAGGTGGTGAAATACAGCAGGTTTTCATACCAGTGGTTCGAAATCCCAGACCAGGGCCCGATATTGACATTGCGGTGATGCACGGCGTGGACGTGTTTGTAGAGCTTTGGGTGATGCTCTAGCCGGTGCACCCAGTAAAAGTGCAGGCCAGACCACATCGGAATGAACATCATCCAGACCACAAACCAAACCGGAGCTTCAGCCCAGGTGATCGTCGGCGCCCAGCCGTTGGCCATCGCCCAGTAGATGATCCACTGGTAAACGGTGGCAACCGTCATGGCGCTGCCCAGCGTCCACCAGATATTGTCCCAAACCTGATTGCGGAAAGTAAACGTTCCGTTGTTCCGTGTCAGATCCCGGCGGTCGAACTTTTTATACATGCCCTGCCCTTTTCGCATGTAAAGCCACCAATGCAGCCCCCCAGCCACCAGGATTTGCGGCACCATGTTCAACAGCCAGATCCGGAACATCCAGCCGGGTGCAAAGCTCTGCATCGTCTCTAATGCAGGGAAAAAGAAGGCATAGGCAATTATCACCAGAACCATGCACAAGGTCAGGGACGTGATCTGCAACCACGCGCCGCTGTACCATTTCAGCACTGCCGCGGGGCGCGGTGGCCAGCTGAACAAAGGGTTCAGACCCACGGGACCTTCGGGGTGATAGTGCCAGCGGGCGGTTTCGGGATCCGGGGCGATATCCGTCATGATGCTCTCTTTGGGATGTGCAGTCAGGTTGCGTAGTCTGATTCCTCTGCGTCGAGAATCGCCTTGATTTCACGCAGGTGCGCCTCGGCCTGATCGGGATAGTCATCCAGCTCAAGCGCTGTTTTTTCGGCAATCTCATCCGACAAGACTCGCAGGGGCCGCCCGGTCTGCAAGGCACGAATGTAGGTTTCGGCCGCGCGTTCGAAATAATACAGCCTGTTGAAGGCATCCGCAGGGTCGCTGCCGATGACCAGAACACCGTGATTGCCCATGATCATGACCTTCTTCCTGGGATCGGACAGCATCCCGGCGCAGCGTTCACCCTCACTTTCAAAGGCCAGACCTCCGAATTCTTCATCTACCACGTAGCGGTTGTAAAAGGTCGCCGTGTTCTGATCGATCGGCGGCAATGAACTGTCGGCCAAAGAGGCCAGAACAGTCGCAAAGATCGAATGCACATGCATGACGCAACGCGCATGCGGACAGTGGCGGTGGATTGAGCCGTGCAGCCCCCAGGCCGTCGGGTCCGGCGCGCCAGGTAGTTCCATCACATTCGGGTCATTGGCATCCAGCAACAATAGATCCGAGGCACGAATGCGCGCGAAGTGCACCTGATTGGGGTTCATCAGAAACTGCGTGCCGTCATCATTCACCGCCAGGCTGAAATGGTTGGCAACCGCCTCATGCATGTTCAACCGGGCCGTCCAGCGGAAGGTGGCGGCCATATCCACGCGCTCGGACCAATGATCGATATTGGGACGAAGACTGGTGAGGCTCATGCTTGGCTCCTTTCGCGGCTTGTCGAGGCTAAACCTGCATGGGGTCCGGCAGTTTGACCAACGAAAAAAACGCAACTATCCCATTAGCTGAACTTATGCCGAGGTTATGTAGATGCAGAACTCGCTTCCTCCGCTGGGCTGGTTGCGCACTTTCGAAGCCGCCGCACGCCATCTCTCGTTTACCGGCGCGGCACGAGACCTGAACATGACGCAAAGCGCCGTCAGCCAGCAGATTAAATCTCTGGAAGGGCATCTGGGGCAGCCACTGTTTCTGCGCCGCCCCAAAGCTCTGGAACTGACCGAGGCCGGAATCACCTATTTGCCAGTTGTGCGAGAGGCATTCCGGACACTGATGCGCGGAACCCGGGCGGTTACCGGCGCGCAACCAAACGCGGTTCAAGTGCAATGCAACATCAGCTTTGCCGTCAACTGGCTGGCCCCGCGCCTGCCGGCGTTTCGGGCGGAACATCCGCATGTTCAATTGAACGTCTTCACCGAGCTTTGGGAACCGCGCGAAATGGCCGAAGGCGCAGCGGTCGAGATTCGGTTCTCGCTCCGCCCGTCCGACACGGTCCGAACTGAAATTCTGCGTACCGAACACTATTATCCGGTCTGCGCACCAGATTATCCGGTATGCTTGGAAAACCTTCAGGAACAGCCACTTTTCGACTGCTCCAACCTGCTGTCCAACTGGCCAAGTTGGGCGGAAGATCAGGGTCTGAATTGGGGAAATCCGCCGATAACCTACGCGACGACCTATCTGGTTTGCCTGTCAGCGGTCATGGCTGGCGGTGGTCTTTGCCTGGCACATGACACGATCGCCAGTCATCTGATCAAGCGCGGTCAGCTGGTCGCACCGTTCAAGCACCGTGCGCGAATGCCCGAGTCCTACTATCTGCTACTGTCCCCACAGGCCGAGGACACACCCGGCGCCGTGGCCTTTGCCAACTGGGTGCGGCGTGAGATCGGGTCTGAGGTGTAAAGGGAAACGCGCGCGCCAGAACCAAAAGACGTGCCCAACATGTATGAGGAATCCCCAACACCGAAGAACCGGGGTTGCACCCGCTGACGCATTCGTGAAAGTTGAGCCATGGAATACACACCTTTCCCAAGCTGGCCCGATGTCGCCCCCAAATTGATCGCAGTTGCAGCCGGACGCGAGGCGGCGGACATGGTCATTCAGGGCGGAATCTGGGTGAACGTACACAGCCGCGAATTGTTGCCCGATCATTCAGTGGCGATTGCTGCCGGGCGCATAGCATTCGTCGGACCGGATGCCTCGCATTGCGTGGGTCTGGATACGGAAATCATCGAAGCACAAGGGCGCTACATCCTGCCCGGCTTGTGTGATGCGCATATGCATATCGAATCCGGAATGCTCACCCCAGCCGAATTCGCCCGTGCCGTCATCCCGCATGGAACCACCAGCATGTTCACCGATCCGCATGAGATCGCCAATGTGCTGGGTCTGGACGGCGTGCGGATGATGCATGACGAAGCCATGATGCAACCGGTCAATATTTTCACCCAGATGCCATCCTGCGCGCCATCCGCACCGGGGTTGGAAACGACGGGCTATGAAATCACACCCGAAGACGTGGCCGAGGCAATGAACTGGCCGGGTATCATCGGGCTGGGCGAGATGATGAATTTCCCGGGCGTGATCCACTGCGACCCCAAGATGCTGGCCGAGATTGCAGCCACTCAACGGGCCGGGAAAACGGTCGGAGGGCACTATGCTTCGCCTGATTTAGGGCCTGATTTTGCGGCTTACGTGGCGGGTGGCCCGGCGGATGATCACGAAGGCACATGCGAGGCCGACGCCATTGCACGGGTTCGGCAGGGGATGCGCTCGATGATGCGTCTGGGATCGGCCTGGTATGATGTGGAAAGCCAGATTACGGCCGTGACAGAAAAAGGGCTGGATCCGCGCAACTTCATTCTGTGCACGGATGACTGTCATTCCGGCACATTGGTGAATGACGGGCATATGAACCGCGTCGTGCGCCATGCCATTGCTTGCGGATGTGACCCCCTGGTCGCGCTGCAAATGGCGACGATCAACACGGCAATGCATTTCGGGCTGGAACGCGAGATCGGTTCCGTCACTCCGGGGCGGCGGGCGGATATCATCCTCAGTTCAGATCTGACCGAACTGCCGGTTGAGATGGTGATAGCCCGCGGGCAGGTTGTTGCGGAAAACGGTGCAATCAAAGTGGATTGTCCACATCTGAACTGGCCCGAAAAATCGCGCAATACCGTTCATCTGGGGCATGCGCTGACGTCGGCCGATTTTGAGATCAA
Organism: Ruegeria sp. HKCCA4008; assembly: GCF_013033125.1. Lineage (NCBI taxonomy): Bacteria > Pseudomonadati > Pseudomonadota > Alphaproteobacteria > Rhodobacterales > Roseobacteraceae > Ruegeria > Ruegeria sp. HKCCA4008. The sequence continues at coordinate 211,891 of NZ_WQDM01000008.1, read as the reverse complement.
GGCACCGGAAGGGGCCAACAAAGTTCAGGCCAACGTCATCGGCGTGGTTGAAAACCAGGCCCCGACCAAGGCGTTGAAGGCCGAATTGCCGATCATTGGCGGGCTCGTCGAGGGCGAAGGCGAAGTGTGCCAGATCGCGCTGGTCGAGCGGCACCAGGCCACCGGGGGCGTCACCAACGCTTTTGTTTCGGGCTTTGGCTATCAGGGAAAAATGGCCATGGCCTCGACCGTGGCGCATGACAGTCATCACATGATCGTCGTCGGAACGGACCGGGATCAGATGGCGCTGGCCGCCAACCGTCTGGCCGAAGTGGGCGGTGGCATCACCTTGTTCCGGGACGGGCAGGAACTGGCGCTGGTCGAACTGCCCATCGCAGGCCTAATGTCCGACAGCCCCGCCGCCGAAGTCGCGGCCAAGGCCGACAGGATGGTGCAGGCGATGCAGGACTGCGGCTGTCATCTGAACAACGCGTACATGCAGCATTCATTGCTGGCGCTGGTCGTGATTCCCGAGCTTCGAATATCGGATCTCGGGTTGGTCGACGTACGCACATTCGAAAAAATAGAACTTCTGGAACCATTGGCATGACCACACTCCTGACACCGCAAGCACCCGCGCCAGAACAGTTTACCGATCCCGCCGCCGCTGTTGCACGGTTGGAAGAGCTGTACGTGCAGGCCACCGATTTCCTGTGCGACAGCTTTGCGGACGCCATGGAAAATGGGGCACCTGCCGCGCGATTCAGAGCCTATTATCCGGAAATTCGCATCAAAACCTCGACCTATGCCCAAGTCGACAGCCGCCTGAGCTTTGGTCATGTGTCTGAACCTGGTGTTCATGCCACGACAGTGACGCGTCCGGATCTGTTCAGATCCTACCTGACCCAACAGATCGCCCTGTTGATCAAGAACCATGGTCAACCTGTGACAATTGCGGCGTCGGACACGCCGATTCCGGTGCATTTTGCCGTGGCAAACAATCCCGATCTGGTCGTGCCTCATCAGGGCGCGGCCGACTTCACCCTGCGCGATGTGTTTGATGTTCCGGACCTGACAACCACCAATGATGACATCGTCAATGGCGTGCATGACCATGAAGATGCCGTTGGACCCTTGTCCCTTTTCACCGCCCAGCGCGTGGATTATTCGCTTGCAAGATTGGCACACTACACCGCCACCGACGCTGGTCACTTTCAGAATCACGTGCTGTTTACGAACTACCAGTTCTATGTCTCGGAATTCGAGAACTACGCCCGAGAACAATTGGCGGACCCTGCCAGCGGCTATACCAGCTTTGTTTCAACCGGCAATGCCGAGATCACGGACCCAAAGGCACCTATCGAACAACCGCTGAAACTGCCGCAAATGCCGACCTATCACCTGAAGCGCAAAGATGGTTCGGGAATTACTTTGGTGAACATCGGTGTTGGCCCATCCAATGCAAAAACCGCCACCGACCATATTGCCGTTCTGCGCCCGCACGCGTGGCTGATGGTTGGCCATTGCGCCGGGTTGCGCAATACGCAGGCATTGGGCGATTTCGTTCTGGCCCACGCCTATCTGCGCGAAGACAAGGTCCTGGATGACGATCTGCCTGTCTGGGTGCCGATCCCGCCTCTGGCCGAAGTTCAGGTGGCGCTGGAACACGCCGTGGCCGAGGTGACGAAACTGGAAGGGTATGAGCTGAAACGGATCATGCGGACCGGCACCGTGGCTTCGGTCGACAACCGAAACTGGGAATTGCGCGATCAGTCCGGCCCGGTCCAGCGCCTCAGCCAATCCCGGGCGATCGCGCTGGATATGGAAAGTGCCACCATTGCTGCGAACGGCTATCGGTTCCGCGTTCCGTACGGCACTTTGCTGTGCGTGTCGGACAAACCCCTGCACGGAGAATTGAAGCTGCCAGGCATGGCGTCTTCGTTCTATACCACTCAGGTCAGCCGACATCTGGCCATCGGCATCAAGGCGATGGAGCATCTGCGCGGCATGCCGTTGGAGCGTTTGCACAGCCGGAAACTGCGCTCCTTCGACGAAACGGCCTTCCTCTGACGCAAAAAAGCAACGTTTTCCCCATATTTTTAGGGGTTTCAGCGCTACTATTCGTTGTGTTTGGCCACAATATCCCGTTACAGTTACGCGGTGAGGCCCTATAGATCGGGCACGTTAAGGAGACCAAGAAATGGCAAAGCCTATGACAAAGACTCAGCTGGTTGCTGCTCTCGCTGAGGAAATGGGAACCGACAAGAAATCCGCAAACTCCGCGCTGGAGGCCATCACCGGCCTGATTACCCGCGAAGTTTCGGCCGGTGGCGCAGTGACCCTGCCCGGCGTCGGCAAAATCTACTGCCGCGAGCGGCCCGAGCGTCAGGTTCGTAACCCGGCCACTGGTGAAACCTTCACCAAAGAGGCCGACAAGGTTGTGAAAATGACCATCGCCAAAGCGCTGAAAGACAGCGTGAACGGCTGATTTCAGCTTTTCAGGACAACGATAAAGGGCCGCCTTCGGGGGGCCCTTTTTCTATCGTCTTGAATATGTTGTGCCTGCCGGGTTTGAACCCGCTTCGCACAGCATGTTTCGGCTCGGATATTCGCCACCCAAGTGAAAATGCGCCCTCAGGGTCAGAGAACTGGCAAAATCTTGCCGTGCGTTGACGGGCCTCTTTTCAAGGCTTGTCCGATCACCTTACAACTTCGTCAATCTTCGAACCGGCAATGAAGTATCTTGCAAAACAGCGTCTGTAGAAAGAGAACGACTTGGCCGCGCTTGTCTGGCAGCACCCGTTCCGCGATTGCGGTGGGTCTTATCACTCTTGTCTCTGCCTGCGCGCAAAGCACCACCAATGAGAATCTCGACCCTGAACGTCAGTTGATGGCGCTGCAAGAGGTCTCGAAAAAGCGGGCCAGAGGGCAAAGAGTATGGTGCGTGCCCTACGCCCGAGACCTCAGCGGTATTGAAATTCGCGGCAACGCGAAGGACTGGTGGGGAAGGGCGCAGCAAGTGTTTGAGCGCGGCAAGGAACCGGTTGTTGGTGCGGTTATGTCGTTTCGGGCGACCCGCGGAATGCCCCTGGGCCATGTGGCTGTCGTATCCGATATCGTAACCGACCGAGAAGTCATCGTGAATCATGCCAACTGGCACCGAAACAAGGTGTCGTTGAAGATGGGCGTCAAGGATGTCTCAAAGAACAATGACTGGACGTTGGTTCGGGTTGAAAGTCAACCGGGCCGCTACGGCAATCCCTACCCGGTAAACGGGTTCATCTATCCGGCGGTTGACGAGTAGCCTTGCCCAACTTCATTTCACGGGCGGGTTGATCGCTGCGCGGGCAACATTCCTTTTGATCCTGCCGTAAAGACAGCCGCCGCCCAGGTTGGGATGTCGCGCGGTTGAAAAGCCCGCAGATTGTCCAAGGCTGCGATGTTGTTCGAACAAAAAAACGGGCACCAGAGGCGCCCGTTTCTGTTCCGTGTCTCTGGTCCGGTCAGTGGACCGTTTCAACCTTGTGGAAGTCCAGATCACGATCTTCTGGCATCGAGTCGATGCTCAATACCTCCTGGCGTTTGGTGATCAGGATATAGACGACGCAAGCCAGATACAGTCCAACCACGACCGCTCCGATCCACTGGATTTGCAGCCACTGGCTTTGGAACAGCAGGGTCAGGACAAACAGCAGCGCGACGTTGCCCGCCACATAGATCGCCTTTCCGAACCGCTCGACGGTCAGGTTCAGGTTGTCGGTGTATAGACGGATCAGCGAGTCCAGAGAGTTGATCACGAACGTTACACCCACGATCACCATCGCAATGTTGGTGATGCCAGCGGTACTGATGCCGTTCAGGTGGTAATAATAAAGAACGGTGAACCAGATCCCCAGCGGGATCGACGGGAAGATCAACAGCGCGGCCAGCAACTGCCACGTGGTCAGACCACCCACGAAGCGCGACGTAAACTGTCCGATCATGATCGACCATGCGAACCACCAGAACAGGTAGAACGCGTGATAGTCGGTCAATGGCAGGACGAACTTGTGCAGGTTGGCGAAATAGGCGCCGATATTGCTGCCGGTTTCCACGAACCCGGTCACGCCCATACCTGCGGCTGCCCACATGCCCAGAATCAGGGCAAGGAACAAAAAGGTCGAACCGACGGACAGGATGCGAACGTATTTCAGATCGGTCGAGGAATAGGCCGCCGCCAGAATGACGACAAACACGATGATGTAGAAGGTGGTGACGACGGATTCACCATCTCCGACCTCGGGCAGATAGCCGGGCAGGTAGATCAGGAACAGGCTGGCGGTGAAGGCGCATGTGCCGATGATGACGACGTTGTTGATCAGCTTGACCACCGGGATCTCAAAGAACTTCACGCGGGGTTCGATCACGCAGAAATAGAAGGCCGTCAGGAAGTAGAAGGCCCAGATCAGAAAACCCCAGAATCCGAATTCGATCGCCAGCGGGTTGGCAAAGGCATAGGCCGGGTCTTCGGCGTATCCTCCGAATTCGGTCAGTGGAAACATGATCAGGCCGACATCCAGGCCGGACGTGAACAGAATCGCGATGAACGTGAACAGATGAACCGGTGTCACGCCGACACAGCGCAGGTTCCACCATTTCACGACGAAGAAAGCGACCAGCCCCAATGCCAGCAGGACGCCGAAGGATAGAATGTACTCCAGAAGCACCGACAAACCTCCCTTGATATGTCAGGTCCTGACGCCGATATCTTTAATTGGCCAGTCAATCAATATAAACATGCGCAAGGCTTTTCTTGCATCACGCATGTGTCTTTTTTGACGCGCACCGCTTGCGAGCGATCCCAGAATCAGGAACAGTCCGCGCAAAGTGACAGGGGGTCTCCATGGATCTGCGCGCCATAGCCATGGGGCTGACATTTGCCCTGATCTGGTCATCTGCCTTTACCTCAGCGCGTATTATCGTGGCGGATGCGTCCCCTCTGTTTTCGCTGGCCTTGAGGTTTCTGATCTCCGGTGTTCTGGGAGTCATGATTGCCCGCGCGATGGGGCAAAGCTGGCACCTGACCCGAAACCAATGGCGCGCAACGATATTGTTCGGGATCTGCCAAAATGCCCTTTATTTGGGTCTAAATTTCTATGCGATGCAAACGGTCGAGGCTTCGGTCGCGGCCATAATCGCATCCACCATGCCCTTGTTGGTGGCGCTGGCGGGGTGGTTGATTTTCGGCGAAAAGCTGCGGCCACTGGGTGTTTTGGGTCTGTTCGCCGGTTTCGCCGGAGTCGCCCTTATCATGAGCAGCCGGATCAGCGCGGGCGTTGATATGTTCGGGGTCGCGCTTTGCGGTTTGGGTGCTCTTGCCTTGACCTTTGCAACCTTGGCCGTTCGCGGTGCAACATCCGGCGGGAACTTCATGATGGTCGTTGGCTTGCAGATGTTGGTTGGTTCAGCCGCGCTGTTTGCGGCTGCTCCGGTCTTTGAAACCATCTACATCCACCCGACGCTGCCACTGGCGCTGGCCTTTACCTACACGACTCTTTTCCCCGGATTGCTGGCGACACTGATCTGGTTCCTGCTGTTGGACCGAATCGGAGCCGTTCGAGCCGCCACCTTCCACTTTTTGAACCCTGTGTTTGGCGTCACCATCGCGGCGATCCTGCTGGGCGAGAAGCTCGGCGCCATGGATGCGGTTGGCGTCGCGGTTACAACCCTTGGCATTCTTGCGGTTCAGCTTTCACGCCAGCCCGTTCAGGGCAGCAAAGCCTCGACCTGAGACAGCAGTTTGCGGGAATCGGGTTTTACATTTGACCCGAAAGTCGCCGCGACTTCACCCTCAGGATCGATCAGGATTTTGTTGAAGTTCCACTTGGGCGTGAACCCGGTCTGCGCGGCAACGGCCTTATAAAACGGGTGGGCGTCAGCCCCTTTGACCGGAGTGATATCCGTCATCGGTAAAGTCAGCCCATAGTTCATCTCGCAGAACTGTTTCACCTCTTCCGCGGACCCAAGTTCCTGATTGAACGAATCCGACGGAACCGCAAGAACGACCAGCCCCTTGCCGGAATAGGCCTCATGAACCTTTTGCAGAGCCTTGTATTGCCCGGTAAACCCGCATTGTGATGCGGTGTTGACCACCAGGATGGGTTGGCCGCGCCACTCTTCGATGGCCAATGTGCCTCCGTCGATCGAGTCGAACTCACCGGTCAGCGGTGCCGCCTGAACGGCGCGGCCCAGCAAGATCAGGGCAGTCAAAAGCAGCAATCTCATCATGTCTTGTCCTCCCTTTCATTCAGATACGTGTGACTCTGTTGTTCAGATCACTTGCACGACTGCGAGAGCGGTTTGAAATATCGCTTTGCTTTCCACCCCGCAGCCCCCAGATAATGGCGCAAACACTATTTCAGCCGGAGGATCCATGACTCGCTATACCAAAGACCCCACGGCCATTGCTGCGCTTTCGCCCGAAGAGTTTCACGTCACCCAGCGCAGTGGTACAGAACGTCCGGGCACCGGGAAATACCTGAACAACAAGGAACCGGGCATTTATGTAGATATCGTATCAGGTGAGCCGCTGTTTGCCTCGACCCACAAATACGAATCCGGGTGCGGCTGGCCCAGTTTCACCAAGCCGATCGTGCACGAACATGTCGAAGAGTTCCGCGATACCACGCATGGCATGATCCGGACCGAGGTTCGCTCGAAACACGGCGACAGCCATCTGGGGCATGTCTTCCCGGACGGTCCGCGTGAACATGGCGGTTTGCGGTACTGCATCAACTCTGCCTCGCTTCGGTTCATTCATCGGGATGAGATGGAAGCCGAAGGTTATGGCGAATACCTGATTCATGTGGAGGAAATCTGATGACCGAGCAACGCGCTGTACTGGCCGGGGGCTGCTTCTGGGGGATGCAGGACCTGATCCGCAAACTGCCGGGCGTGTCGCGTACGCGTGTCGGCTATACCGGCGGTGACGTGCCCAACGCGACCTATCGCAACCACGGTACCCACGCGGAAGGGATCGAGATCTGGTTCGATCCGTCTCGGATCAGCTATCGCGACCTGCTGGAATTCTTCTTTCAGATCCATGACCCAACCACGGTCAACCGGCAGGGCAACGATATCGGCATGAGCTATCGATCTGCGATCTACTACGTGGATGACACGCAGAAACAGGTGGCCCTGGACACCATCGCCGACGTGAATGCCAGCGGCTTGTGGCCCGGAAAAGTCGTGACCGAGGTCGATCCTGTCGGAGAGTTCTGGGAAGCCGAGCCAGAGCATCAGGATTATCTGGAGCGGATTCCGAACGGCTATACCTGCCACTTCCCGCGTCAGGATTGGGTCCTGCCCAAACGCACAAGCGCAGCAGAATAAAGCACCACCTGCCCGGCCCCTCTGAAGCTTTCAGGGGGGCTAGCCTGCGGCCACCCGTGGACGTCCGCTTGCCTCGACCGTGATCAGCGCCTCGACAAAAACGTCCTTTGACTCGACTCGCGCGGTTTTGATGTCACGATCCACGATCACGCGAATGTCTTCTGCGCCGGCTTCTCGTACTGCACCCTCTGCTTCGGACATCAAAACCTTTTCCAACAGGGCCAGGGCGTCCTCTGACGCGGCGAAGTCCTTCGGGCCATCCTCCAGATGCACACGATATCGCCCTTCCGCCGGGGATGTGACCGTGCCCGAGCGACGCAGAGTCAGCCGCCCCACGACAGCACCAATCGCATTGGCCACGCCCGCATGTTCCGGCAGGATCATTCGGCAGTGCAGCCGTTCACCCACCGCAGGGTAATAGCTGGGGGCCGACGCCCCAAGGCCAACCACATCCACATTCAAAGCAGTACTCAGCGACAGCAACCCACGGTGTTGTGCCAACCCGCGCTGTGTCAGCACATGACGCGCCAAGTCTTGCGAAGGCAGACCAAAACCAACCTGCTCTTCGTCAAAAGCAGCCTCTAACAAGGTCAAACTGGTCTGTTCCGTCAATTGATCCACGATCATCTGGGCCAGCGCTTCGGGAGAGTTTGCCAACATATTCCCTGACCCGACCCGTTTGCGTGCCATCAGTTCCAATGCCTTGCGCGCCGCTTCGGCATCCCAGGCATTGACCCGCCCCAGGACGTGGCTGGCATCCGAAGGCGTAACACCCGAGACTTGAACGATTCCGCGATCCACCAACCGCGTCAGCGCTCCGTTCTCCATCCGCGACCGCAGTAACGCGCTCAGGGGCAGAACCTGATCGCCCAACCGCTCCAGCAGAATTTGTTCTCGCGCGCCGACTCCTTCGGCATGGATGCCGGGCACGCGGCGGGCAAAACGCGTATCATGCTCGCCCACGGTCGTGGCCCTCAATTGTTCATCCAGTACGGAATGCACAACGTCGGGCGCTTCTGATGCGATCAGCGAAACGGGCAACACGCGACGCGGGCCCAGGAAAACACCGCCCCGCAACCCTTCGGTCGCAACATGCACCTGACTGTCGCCGCCCAGACCGTGGGTTCGCATCGCCACGGCCTCGACCATGGTGCGAAACCCACCCACCTGCGCCCCGGCCGGGTCGATCGCGGGCTTTCCGTCTCGGATAAGTGCGACATCAGTGGTCGTTCCCCCGATGTCCGAGACCAGCGCATTGTCCGCTCCGGTAAGCCATCGCGCCCCGACGATAGAAGCCGCAGGTCCGCTCAGGATAGTCTCGATCGGCCGTTCCCGGGCCTGTTCCGCGCTCATCAGGGCGCCATCGCCACGCACCACCATCATCGGCGCCGAAATTCCCAGCTCATGCAGCTGATCCTGTGTACGCCCGATCAATCGGTCGATCATCCCGATCAGCCGCGCATTCAGCACAGCCGTCACCGCGCGTTTCGGACCATTGAGCTTGGCGGACAAGTGATGCGAACAGGTCACCGGCGCCCCGGTTTTTTCCGAGATTATGCGCGCCGCTTCCAACTCGTGCGCCGGGTTGCGAGTAGCGAACTGCGCAGCAACCGCAAAGCCGGAAATCCCCTTATGCGAATCCAAAAAGGCCTCAAGCGCTGCGATATCCAAAGCGGCCGCCTGCCCACCGGAATGGGTATGCCCCCCTGCAATCACCAGGGCCGGATCGCCCTTCAGCGCCTCTTTCAGCCCGTGTTTTTCAAGATCACTGTCCTTGAACCCGATATAGATCAACGCGACACGGCCACCCTGCCCCTCGACCAGAGCATTCGTGGCCAGCGTCGTCGACAATGACGCCATCGAGATCTGATCCGGCGTGACCTGCGCCTCTGCCAGTACGGACGAGATCGCCTTGCCCACACCAATCGCCAGATCCGCCCGGGTGGTCAGCGACTTGGCCGAGGCGATGACTTCTTTCTCATCCCTGATCAACACCGCGTCGGTATAGGTCCCGCCCGTATCTACCCCCAAAGACAACGTCATCGGGTCCTCCTGTCTGTTCGCTGCGGATGGGTTTAGCGGTTATGCACGACACGTCCAGCCTGTTTGCGGCAATTATGACAGTTGTTCCACCGCCCAGCGCGCCGCATCTGCCACGGTCTCATCCGGGTCTTCCAACAGACGCTGAGCCACTGTTTTCAAGTTCGGCTGCCCCGAGTTTCCAATGGCATACAGAACATTGCGCACGAACCGGTTCCGGCCGATGCGTTTGATCGGCGAGCCGGAAAACTTTGCACGGAAACCGGCATCGTCCAGCGCCGCCAGTTCTTCCAAACCGGGCGATTTCAGATCGTCCCGGGCGGCATAGCGCATATCGCTCGCTGCGACGGCAAACTTGTTCCATGGACAGGCCGCCAGACAATCGTCGCAGCCATAGATCCGATTGCCCAACTTACCGCGCAGCTCATGGTCCACCGGGCCTTTATGCTCGATGGTCAGGTATGAAATGCACCGCCGTGCGTCCAGTTGATACGGGGCCGGAAACGCATCGGTCGGGCAACTGTCCAGACAGGCGCGGCACGACCCGCAATGATCGATCTCTGAATTGTCCGCCGGCAGGTCCAGAGTAGTGAAAACAGACCCTATAAAGGCCCAGTTTCCCCATTCTCGGCTCACAAGATTGGTGTGCTTGCCCTGCCACCCAAGTCCGGCGGCATATCCCAGCGCCTTCTCGGGAACCGGAGCGGTATCGACAAATACTTTCACCTCGCCTCCGGCTTCGGCAATCAGCCATCGCGCCAACCGCTTCAGCCGCTTCTTGACCAGATCATGATAGTCCTTGTTCTGCGCATAGACCGAGATCGCACCACGATCCGGGTGATTCAGGATCTCCGTCGGGTCATGTTCCGGTGTATAGCTTTCGGCCAACATGACCACCGATTGCGCCTCGGGCCAAAGGGCGGCAGGATCGCCACGCCAATGCGTGCGCTCGGCCATCCATCCCATTTGCCCGTGGTACCCGGCGTCCAGATATGCCCGCAATCGTTTCGGCACCTGTGGAACATCCCAGGGGCGGCACACGCGACAGGCAACAAACCCCTCTGCCTGGGCTTGTTGCACCAGCTTTTCCTTAAGATCCGATCCGCTCTTCATCTGGCCAAAATATCCTCGGGGGGAATCGCGCCCTTGGCGCGATGGGGGGCAGACAGCCCCCCTTGCGCACCCTATCAGAAATCCAGATCAGCGTAATGGGGCGGCGGTCGGAACCCTGGCACCTGATCCGCCAGAATTGACCGAAATGCCGGTCGAGACTTGATCTTGGCGTACCAGTCCTTGACCACCTGGCTTCGGTTCCAGTCCACGTCCGAGATGTAATCCAGCGAAGACAGATGCGCCGCGGCCGCGAAATCCGCCAATGTCATCTGATCCCCGGCCAACCAACGGCGGTGATCCAGCAGCCACGCCATGTAATCCAGATGGTATTTGATCGCCTTGGCACCCTGCTTGACATTCTTGCTGTCCGGGTACCCCTGTCCCGTGACCTTTTTGTTCACTCGCTCATACAACAGCTTCGATGTCACCTCGTGGTGAAACTTGTCGTCGAACCATCCGACCAGCCGTCGCACTTCAAACCTGGCTTCGGGGGTTTTCGGCATCAAAGCTGGCTCTGGGCGGGTTTCTTCGATGTATTCGCAGATCGCCGCGCTTTCCGACATGATCTGCCCGTCCAGACGCAACACGGGTACTTTTCCCGCCGGGTTGCGCCGCAGAAAATCAGGATCCTGTTCCCAGTATCGCTCTTCTACCAGCTCAACCTCGATCTTCTTCTCCGCCAGCGACAGACGGACCTTGCGACAATACGGAGAGAGGGGAACGTGAAACAGACGCGCCATGGACTTCCATTCGAACCAGTTAATAGCCAACAGATTTAGCCTTGGCAGATAGCGGGTTTCAATCCTCGAAACAATCCGCGCGACCATCTGCGCGGATCGTGGCCGCCCCATCGAGGATCGAAGCCGCCCGTCTGCGGGTGCGCGCAGTCGGATCCGTGACCGACCGGTTGCGCGGGGACGGCAGGATTGCGGCAATTCGCGCCGCTTGAACCGAAGTCAGCTTTGCCGCACTGGTGTTGAAATAGCGTTGCGCGGCGGCTTCCACCCCGAACACGCCATTTCCCGTTTCGGCGACATTCAGATACACCTCAAGAATACGCTGTTTGCTCCAGAATATTTCAACCACCGGCGTGATCGAGGTTTCCAAAGCCTTGCGCACCCAGCTGCGGCCCTGCCAAAGGAACACGTTCTTCACCACCTGTTGCGTGATGGTCGATGCACCACGATTGCCGCCATCCTCGAGCGCGTCGCGGATGGCTTCGACGTCAAAGCCCCAATGCAGGCAGAAATTTGCGTCCTCGGCTGCAACAACTGATCTTGCCATGATCGGCGCCATGTCTTCGATCGGGACCCATTCGCGTTCAACCTTTCCCAACCGGCGCCATTCCGACCAGATGGTGTGGGTGACAGGAGGGTTCACCACCGAAAAAATCAGGACCAGAGCAACCACGAGGCCCAGAACCGCCATGACCGCTCGCGTTGCCCAGCGGCGGATCTGTCGCGCCACCGGTTCCCTCTTTCTGGATGCCTTGCTTTTTTTACCGCCGGATTTGCGGGCTGCTTTCTTCGCCATGTCTCAGCTATACGACGCAAGGTTCCGGTTTGAAACGGCCTAAATCGCGAAAGCTCGCGCCTCGCGCGGATGAACGATCGGGCGCGCGGTTTTCAGCGACATCGGATCAAGCCCGGTCAACTCGGGAAACAAGTGCAGCACTTCGCTTTGCGTTGCCCGATCCGAAGCCGACAACGCGTGCCCGGGATAATAGCTTTCGCTCTTTGCTCCGTTGGCGAAAACAATCTCATGCTGTTTGAACAACAGATGGAAATATTCAACCTCACCGCCCTCGACCCGTTTCACGGTGTCATCGTTGACCAGAGTATGCGCCGGAACCAGCGCTTCGGTATGGCCGAACAGATAGGACGCCTGCCAGTCTTCGATCAGCATTCGGTGCTGCGGTGAAACCAGCAAGGGGCGATCCAGACCAAACACCCCGGCATCGAAACGGATTGGGGCCAGTTTGCCTTCGGCTGCGACGGTTGTACACCCGACCCAGATCAAGGGTTGTGGTCCGTGATCCACCGTGATGACCAGATCACCAGCCTTCAAATCCTCAACCGCGCGCTCACCTTCCGGTGTGGCGATCATGGTCCCGGCCGTAAAGCACGGCGGCCCAAGGTTACCGACATTCAGCGGGCCTGACGTGTTAACAAAAGTGGTCGACACCAGCGTTCCGGGCTGCAGAACCTGGCCGTCTGTGGGGGTGAAAGCCCGAGACCCATCGGCCAGGTAGAACGTGGTTCCTGTATAGGTCACGTTCCCAACGCCTGACACGTTGATCGTTACAGTATCGCCTGGCCAGGAATTTGTAACGTCTTGACCGTTGACCGTGTCACCACTGGGCGCGTCAATAAGATTGTCATCATTCGCATCAGTCAGGGTGAAATTGCTGACCGCGACGGCCGTTCCCGCTGGTGGCGGGCTTGCGGGATCAAAGGTGAAGAACTGATCGCGATATGTCGTTGGCATACTGTTGCCCCTACTCTGTCACCATTAGAAACCGAAACAGGCAATGGCTATCACTACAAGGTGAAAAAAGCATGGCGAAATTCGGAAGAACAGGCAAGAATCCCACCGAAACCGCACAAAAACTGTAGACCCGCGTGCTGCAAATGGCACGCGGGGCAGGTTTTTTGATGGAATTTCGGCTTACTCCGCCGGAACTGCCGTGACTTCTTCGCTCAGCGGGTGGCTGAGTTTGTTGAGCATTTCTTTGGGACAAACCTGTAGGAAGTTGCCCTTTTCCACATCCCAATGCTGGAGAATATCCGCGGCCTTGCGGCTGTAAGTCTCCTCGGCGTGACGCGTGATCAAGGCTTTCAATTGATCCACCCAATGGTCCACGGTGACCGGGCAGGTCACAAGCGTTTCCTTGTTCATCAACGCTTCGGCCTTGCCTTCGGGATCGTACAGATATGCCATGCCACCGGTCATCCCGGCACCGAAATTGGCCCCGATATCACCAAGAATCACGGCCACACCGCCGGTCATGTACTCACACCCGTTCGAGCCACATCCCTCAACCACAACTTTGGCACCCGAGTTGCGCACGGCAAATCGTTCACCCGCGCGGCCAGCCGCAAACAGATGGCCGTCAGTTGCACCGTAGAGAACCGTGTTGCCGATGATTGTGTTGTCGTCTGCCTTCAGCGGGCTGACCTGCGGCGGGCGCACAACGATCGTGCCGCCAGATAGGCCCTTGCCAACATAGTCATTGGCATCCCCCGACACTTCCAGCTTCAGACCCGGGGCAGCGAAAGCCCCCAGAGACTGACCGGCCGAACCCTGGAGTTTCACGTGCAGGTGGTCATCCTGGAACGTGTTCCGCATGCCGAAATTCTGCACAATGTGGCTGGAAATACGGGTTCCGACGGTGCGGTGCGTGTTCTGGATGGCATATGACAACTGCATCTTCTCGCCGTCCTTCAGGAACCGCGCCGCATCGCGCACGATCTCGGCATCCAGCGTGTCGGGCACGGCGTTGCGGTCCTTGTCGCGATTGTACACGATGTTATGCGCACCATCGACGGTGATCAGCAGCGGGTTGAGATCCAGATCGTCCAAATGTGCCGAACCCCGGCTGACCTGCGCCAGCAGATCGGCCCGACCGATGATTTCATCCACGGAACGCGCGCCAAGGCTGGCCAGCAGCTCGCGCACTTCCTGCGCGTAGAAGGTGATCAGATTCACCACCTTGTCCGCGTTGCCGGTGAACTTGGCACGCAGCGATTCATCCTGCGTGCAGACGCCGACGGGGCAGGTGTTCGACTGGCACTGACGCACCATGATACAGCCCATCGCGATCAGGGCGGCGGTGCCGATGCCGTATTCCTCGGCCCCCATCATCGCTGCCATGACGATGTCGCGCCCGGTGCGCAGGCCGCCATCGGTGCGCAGAGTCACCCGGTCGCGCAGGTTGTTCATCGCCAGAACCTGATGCGCCTCGGTCAGGCCCATCTCCCATGGCAGACCAGCATATTTGATGCTAGTGGCGGGTGAGGCACCCGTACCGCCGTTGTGACCCGAAATCAGGATAATATCCGCTTTCGCCTTGGCCACACCGGCAGCAATCGTCCCAACGCCCGAAGACGCCACCAGTTTCACCGTCACCTTGCAGCGCGGGTTGATCTGTTTCAGGTCATAGATCAGCTGCGCCAGATCCTCGATCGAGTAGATGTCATGATGCGGCGGCGGAGAAATCAGCGTAACGCCCTTGGTGGAATGCCGCAGACGCGCGATCAGGTCGGTGACCTTCATGCCCGGCAGCTGGCCGCCCTCGCCCGGTTTCGCACCCTGGGCAACCTTGATTTCCAGCTCTTCGCACTGGTTCAGGTATTCGGCGGTCACACCGAACCGGCCCGAGGCCACCTGCTTGATCTTGGCCGAGGGGTTGTCGCCATTCGGCTCCGGTACGAAGTGTGCAGGATCTTCGCCACCTTCACCCGAATCGGATTTCGCGCCGATCCGGTTCATGGCCACGTTCAGCGTCTTGTGCGCCTCGGGGCTGAGCGCGCCCAGTGACATGCCCGGCGTGACGAAACGCTTTCGGATCGAGGTGATCGATTCCACTTCTTCGATCGGCACCGGTTTGCCCAATGGTTTGAAATCCATCAGGTCGCGCAGATGGATCGGTGGGTTCGATTGCATCTTGGCAGAATACTGTTTCCACAGCTCATAGGACGCCCTGTTGCACGCCATCTGCATCATATGCATCGAGGTCGCTTCCCACGCGTGGGTTTCACCCGATTGCCGCGCCTTGTAGAAACCACCGATCGGCAACACGTCCAGACCGCTGTTCCAGCCCTTAGCGTGGATTTCTTCGGCCTTTGCCTGAATACCGGTGACGCCGATGCCGGAAATACGGCTGGTCATACCCGGGAAGTACTCGGCGACCATCGCGCGGCTCAGGCCTACAGCCTCGAAATTCAGACCTCCACGATAAGACGAGATCACCGAAATTCCCATCTTGGCCATGATTTTCAACAGGCCCTGGTCGATGGCTTCGCGGTAGCGCGCAACATTTTCGGTCAGGGTGCCGTCCAGCAGCCCACGATCGATGCGATCGGCCAGCGAGTCTTCGGCCAGATAGGCGTTCACAACGGTCGCGCCACAGCCGATCAGAACCGCAAAGTAATGCGGATCGACACATTCAGCCGAGCGTACGTTCAAGGAACAGAACGTCCGCAGGCCCTGGCGGGTCAAGTGTGAGTGCACTGCGCTGGTGGCAAGGATCATCGGCATCGCCACACGATCTTCACCCGAGTTCATGTCGGTCAGCACCAGATGCCCTGCGCCGGACCGTACCGCCTCTTCAGCTTCGGCTCTGACACGGGCCAAAGCCGCGCTCAGCGCACCCTGACCGGGCTCAAAGCTGCAATCGATCTCGGCCAGCGGAGCATTGAGGTTCCCAACCAGTTCATCCCATTGTGCGTTTCCGACAAAGGGGCTTTCCAGAACGATGATCTCGGTCTGGCTGCTGTCCTCATCCAGCACGTTCTTCAGGTTCCCGAACCGGGTTTTCAAGGACATGACGCGGTATTCGCGCAAACTGTCGATCGGCGGGTTGGTGACCTGGCTGAAATTCTGCCGGAAGAAATGGCTGAGCGGACGGTATTGCTTGGACAGAACCGCCGAGGGCGTATCGTCACCCATGGACGCCAGCGCCTCTTTGCCATCTTCGGCCATGGGGGCAAGAATCTGTTCCAGCTCTTCGACCGAATAGCCTGCCGCGATCTGGCGTTTGCGCAGATCTTCGCCCGAGAATATCGGCTTTTCGGTCACGCCCGCCAGCGCCTCGTCCAGATCGTTTATCTTGCCGACCCATTCGCCAAACGGCAATGCGCTCGCCAGCTTGTCCTTGATCTGCTTGTCGCGGTACAGCTTGCCCTTTTTCATGTCGACGGCCAGCATCTGACCGGGGCCCAGCGCGCCTTTTTCGGTCACTGTGGACTCATCAATCGGCACCATGCCGGCCTCGGATCCTGCAATGACCAGACCATCGCCAGTCACGACGTAACGCATCGGACGCAGGCCGTTGCGGTCCAGTCCAGCACAGACCCAGCGGCCATCCGTCATGGCCAGCGCGGCTGGGCCGTCCCACGGCTCCATCACCGAGTTGCAGTAGGAATACATGTCGCGCCACGCCTGCGGCAGTTCCACCGCCTGCTTGGACCAGCTTTCCGGAACCAGCATGGTTTTCGCCATCGGGGCCGAGCGGCCCGCACGCACCAGAACCTCAAAAACAGAGTCTAATGCGGCCGAATCCGACGATCCTCCGGCGATGATCGGTTTGATATCCTCGGCATAATCCCCAAACGTCGAGGACGCCATGCGGATCTCGTGGCTTTTCATCCAGTTGATGTTGCCTTTCAGCGTGTTGATCTCGCCGTTATGCGCCAACATGCGGAAGGGCTGCGCCAGCCACCATTGCGGGAAGGTGTTGGTGGAATAGCGCTGGTGGTAGATTGCAAAGGCGGATTCAAACCGTTCGTCCATCAGGTCGGGATAGAAGACGGCAACCTGCTCGGCCAGCATCATGCCCTTGTAGATGATCGAACGGCAGGACAGCGACGCCAGGTACAGCCCGGAAATACCCGCAGCCGAGGCGGCCTTTTCAATACGGCGACGAATGACATAGAGTTCACGCTCAAAGGTCTCTTCGTCCACACCTTTGGAATTCGAGATCAGGATCTGCTCGATCTCGGGCCGGGTGGCGTTGGCTTTTTCACCCAGACAGGTGACATCGACCGGCACGTGACGCCAGCCATAGATGTAATAGCCCATGCGCAGAACTTCGCTTTCCACGATGGTCCGACACTGTTCCTGTGCGCCAAAGTCGGTGCGCGGCAGGAAAACCTGACCAACAGCGATCAGTTCGTCCAATTTGGGCTCGTGGCCTGTGCGCCTGATCTGATCGTAGAAAAACGAGACCGGAATCTGCACGTGAATGCCCGCGCCATCACCGGTCTTGCCGTCAGCATCAACCGCGCCGCGGTGCCAGATCGCCTTGAGCGCGTCGATACCGGCGTCCACAACCTTGCGCGACGCTTTCCCATCCACGGACACAACGAGACCCACACCGCAGGAAGAATGCTCTTCTTCCTCGGAATAGAGACCATTTTCAGCCATCCATTTGCGCTTGGCTTTTTCGGCCCGCACCCAATCGGCATCATATTTGGTCATTGGCTGTCTCCTTCGTCAGAGGGGGCGTACATGGCTTCGACCTCGGCTTTGGTCATCTGCCGGCGTTCGCCTGCGAACGCGTAGCCCTGGGGCTTTTTGTCGATGTAAAGTTCAAGTTTCAGTGGGTTGCCTGCGGCGTTGTCAAACAGACCTGCCGCCATTTGCGTCTGGCCGTGCATCTCGCCCGGGAGCGTGATCCGATACCAAAGCGCCGAGCCGCAATCGGCGCAAAAGGCGCGCTCGGCCCAGTCAGAGGAAGTGAAGGTTTTGACCGGGCCAAGCGCGGCATAGCCTTCTTCGGCCTGAAACGTCAACAGCATGGAACTGGTCCAACGCCGGCACTGGTCGCAATGGCAGGCCCCCAGCGCATCCCGCGCCGGAGTTGCCGTCACCGTGACCGCACCACACATGCATTGGCCTTGCAATTCAGGCATTTCGAAGCCTCCTGATCACCGGGATTATTCGGCCGCAACGGCAGATTTGGCATTGAAGCGTTCGATGATCGCACCAGCGCAGTCACGACCGTCCCGGATCGCCCAGACCACCAGCGAGGCACCGCGCACGATGTCACCAATTGCATACACTCCGTCCATTTCGGTCTCGCCGGTTTGGAACGCTGCCTTGATCGTACCCCAGCGGGTCACGGGCAGGTCGGGCTGGCCGAACAGCGTCGGCAGGTCTTCAGGTTCGAATCCAAGCGCCTTGATCACAAGATCGGCGTCTTCGACATAGTCCGCGCCTTCGATCACTTCGGGGGCCTGACGACCGGATGCGTCCGGCTGTCCCAGGCGCATCTGCTGAACGATGACACCCTTGACCGTGTCTTCACCCGTGAACCCCTTGGGCGCGCTGAGCCATTCGAAGATCACGCCTTCTTCTTCGGCATTCTGCGTTTCACGCTGTGACCCCGGCATGTTGGCCCGGTCCCGGCGATACAGACATTTGACAGAAGTCGCGCCCT
The DNA here is from genome assembly GCF_013033125.1 of Ruegeria sp. HKCCA4008. Classification (NCBI taxonomy): domain Bacteria; kingdom Pseudomonadati; phylum Pseudomonadota; class Alphaproteobacteria; order Rhodobacterales; family Roseobacteraceae; genus Ruegeria; species Ruegeria sp. HKCCA4008. The sequence continues at coordinate 193,227 of NZ_WQDM01000008.1, read as the reverse complement.
GACGGATCGAAGTGCGTACGCAATCCATCGCAGTGTCACCGCCGCCAATCACGACGACTTTCTTGCCGTGGGCGTTCAAGCGGCCGTTGTCGAATTCTTCAACCTCGTCGCCAAAGCTTTTCCGGTTCGAGGCTGTCAGGAAGTCGATCGCCTTTTCGATCCCGGCCAGACCGCTGCCCGGCATTGCCAGGTCGCGCGACTTGTAGACGCCGGTCGCAATGATAACGGCATCATGCCTGGCCCTGATTTCTTCGAACTTGGCCGCATCCACGTCGCAATTCAGAACAAACTCGACCCCACCATCAGCCAACAGGTCATTGCGGCGCTGAACAACGTCTTTTTCCAATTTGAACCCCGGAATGCCATACATCAGCAGGCCACCGGCCCGGTCATAGCGGTCGTATACCGTGACCTGGATACCAGCCTGGCGCAGCATATCCGCAGCGGCCAATCCACCAGGGCCTGCACCAATGATGCCCACGCTTTCAGCGCGTTCGGCCGATGGAGCAACCGGCTGGACCCAGCCCTTTTCCCAGGCGGTATCCGTTATGTATTTTTCGATCGAGCCAATCGTGACCGTTCCATGGCCCGACTGTTCGATCACGCAGTTGCCCTCGCACAGGCGGTCCTGCGGACAGATGCGCCCGCAGATCTCGGGGAAGGTATTGGTGGCCTGACTTACCTGATAGGCTTCTTCCAGGCGCCCGGTCGCAGTCAGGCGCAACCAGTCGGGAATATTGTTGTGCAACGGGCAATGCGACTGGCAGTACGGAACACCACATTGGCTGCACCGACTTGCCTGCTCGGCTGCTTTTTCAGCGGCGAACTCGGAATAGATCTCGTCAAAGTCGTCCTTGCGGTCATTCGCAGCACGCTTTTCCGGCATGACGCGGTCGATCTGCACAAATTTCAGCATCGGTTGCTTGGCCACGGGTCAGACTCCATGAATTGGCTAGGTTCCGTTTCTTTACGGGATGCGCTTTTGGATGAAAAGTCAATTATACTGACCTAAATTGAAAAAATGCAGCGCGCCTTTAAGAAAAAGGGAAAATAATTGGAAATTTTAGATCCGATTCGGACCTATATGCGCGCTTTCCTTTTTTCCATCGCCCTTATACCCATAACCCACAAAGAACACGTGGCAGCAGCACGGCAGGGCAGATGAGTTTGTTTCACCTGATTCTCGTAGCAATCATTCAGGGAATCACTGAGTTTTTGCCCATATCCTCATCTGGTCACCTGATCCTGCTGCCCAGCCTGTCGGGGTTGCAGGATCAGGGTCAAGCCATTGATGTCGCGGTACATGTGGGAACCCTGGGCGCCGTGGTGCTGTATTTCCGGTCAGATGTAAAACAGGCCCTTGCCGGATTGCCGCGCGCATTGACCGGACGGGCGGATACACCGCAGGCCCGGCTTGCTCTGGGCCTGATCGTTGCAACTGTTCCTACGGTGATCGCGGGCCTCATTCTGCATGTCACCGGGTTGAGCCAGGCCATGCGCTCGATCACGGTCATCGGATGGACAATGCTGGGTTTCGGTCTGCTGCTGTACTGGGTGGATCAGAAGGCCCCTGAAACCAAAGAGGCCGAAAACTGGGGAATACGCGACGCGATGATCATGGGCCTTTGGCAGGTTCTTGCCCTGATCCCAGGCACGTCCCGTTCCGGGATAACCATAACCGGCGCGCGGCAATTGGGATATACCCGTGAAGACGGCGCGCGGATCGCGATGTTGATGTCGATCCCGACAATCCTGGCGTCGGGCACACTGCTGGCATTGGATGCCGTGCGCGGGGCCGATATGCAACTGGCCCGGGATGGGGCCATTGCGGCGCTGTTTGCCTTTCTTTCGGCCCTGCTGGCGCTCAGTTTGATGATGCGGCTTCTGCGCAGCGTCAGCTTCACGCCCTACGTCATCTACCGCGTCATTCTTGGCGTGATCCTTTTGATCATGGCCTACAGCTGATCAGATACGCAGGTTTTTGGCCGAGTTCTGAATGTCGTCATACTGACCCGAGGGGCGGAATTTCCACAGGTATTCCGGCAGCACCGATTCCAGCGTGGTCGGCACGATCCCAAGGTCTGCAAAAGACTTTGCGCCCTCGGCGACAACATTGTCGTGACGCAGGTTCTTAAGCTGATCGCGCGTCATAATGTTGTTGGGGAACAGCTGGAAGCTGACAAATTTAACGATATCCAGCACACCCGCCATAATCCGCGCGGCAAAGAACGGCAGGCCGATGATGACGCGGCGACGGTGAATCACTTCAAGCATTTGCTGCATCAAAGCACGAAAGGTCTTAACCTCGGGGCCGCCAAGCTCGTAAATACCCGGCTCTGCCTGCCCCAGAACGCCTTTGACGGCAGCCTGCGCCACATCGTCGACGTAAACCGGCTGGAATTTTGTCTCGGCCCCGACCAGAGGCAGGAACGGTCCCATGCGGGTCATTCCGGCGAAACGGTTGAAGAACTGGTCTTCGGTACCAAAGATCACCGAAGGACGCAGGATCACGGCATCTGGCATATGTTTCAACACGCCCGCTTCACCATGTGCTTTGGTCCGGGAATACGCACTGGCTGAATTCGCATCCGCACCGATGGCCGAAATGTGAACCATCCGCTTGATGCCCTGCTCGGCCGCCAAACGCGCGATGCGTTCAGCTCCTTCGGCCTGAACGGTATCAAACCCGTTTTTGCCAAGCTCGTTCAGCACACCCACGCAGTTGACAACCGCATCGGCGCTCTGCATCGCCAGCGCCACCGAGGCATCATCCCGAATATTGCACAGCACCGGTTCGACCTGACCCACAGCACCATAGGGTTTCACGAACATGGCCTCGTTCGGACGACGTACGGCCACCCGGACACGCCACCCCTCTTTCGCCATGCGCCGCGCGATGTAGCGACCGACAAATCCCGATCCGCCAAAAATCGTCACCAGTTTCGACATGAGAGGGCTCCTGCTGAGAAATTGCGCCCTAGAACTAGCGCCCGCAGGCCAGTCAAACAAGGCGCTAATTCGCCGCGACGGCGTTGAAAACCATGCGTGGAAAACACCGGCCGGGAACCGAATTCAAAAAACTTAAAAAAATCTCACCGAATCTGGTTGACGCCCCCCGCGACTAGGCTTAAACGCCCCTCCACGACACCTGCCCAGGTGGCGGAATTGGTAGACGCGCTAGCTTCAGGTGCTAGTGTCCGTATGGACGTGGAGGTTCGAGTCCTCTCCTGGGCACCAAATCTCAGATGCAAGTATTTGATTTAACTGATATTTTCATCTTTCCTTCCCTTTCTATCCACCCCGATATCCACCCTTTGTAACACCGTGTCCGCGTTTTCCGATGGATATTTAGGGATTCCGAAGGTTGGTGACTGTTGGTGTAAATAAATGTTGAATTGCGGAAGCACGCGAAAGCCAGAACGGCGGGTCTAGCGAAAGAAGCACGGTGAAGAATTCACCGCCCCCGAAGTGCTCTGAGTTCACATTGCCTTAAGGTTAACTGCCAGCCTACCCAAGTATCGCAGCAGCGACTTGTTCGACATTTCCTCCCAATGCTCCAACTCCGCAACAAGGCGATAATACGTGCGCCAGTGCATCCCCTTCGGCTTCGTTCCTTCCATCAGATCCGGATCGTTCAACCAACCCAGGCGTTCGCGTATTTTATCAGCACGCCTTTGGTTACGTTGAAAAGTAGTTTCTCGCTGGGACGGATATGCGAGTTGGTGGCAATGATGACACGCGAAAATACGCCCACCATAGAGCTTAGCGACACGTCGACCGCAACCGCGCGCTGGGCAAGCGAACCAGTAGCGATGGCCCCCGTAATGACATGGCTGAGAAAGCAGTCGCACTGGGTAGTCGAGGCTCTCCCAATCGTCGCCGTGGTCCCGGCTGCGATAGATTAGTCTCACACACCCATGCTCGGCCAGTACGTCGATGCTGGCGACTTTTTTGCCCTCGATAGACCATTGCCATGAAAAGCGTCGTCCAGGCGTCAGAAAGCCCTCACGCGCCCAGCGCCGCGCATCGATGCTGCGATAATCGGAAGTCGTGTTCTTTGCTCCCCAATGCCAGTGCCTACCACTTCCAATACCGCCCATTTGCTTCTCCAGATTTTATCGAAATCATAAGGGAGAAGCTTCTGCAAAGAAATAGATGTTCTTACTATGTTCTGATGTCGGGATATATATAACGCAGTCAATCGTTTTACTTTTCTTGAGCACTCCAAAAAACTTACCGTGTATCACAAGTGGGTGTACTCTCGCTTATGGAGTAAGAGGAGGAAGCTGATGGAAACAAAAGGCCCGGCACTTGCTGCACTATATGCTCAGTGCCCAGTTTTCATTAAGTTAACGCTGGGAGTCTTGGTTTATGTGTTGGTGGTGGACCACGCACAAGCCCAAACCGCACAGGGTTGCGTAGAATTGGGTTCTCCTCGAATTGAGTATTCATCTGGATCTCAGAGCACTCGCGTTAATCAAACAATTTCAACTACGGAACGTACGTGCCTACCGATTCCAAACGGACCCATTACTGGACTTACAATTGGAAACTCCTCAATCACGTCCACTGGTGAAATCGAACTGTATGTTCCTGGCCAAAATACTGTTCCAAGTAATGCTTCAGTATTAACTCTTCTGAACGTTGATGTCGCGGCGGGTAGCGGAGACTTTGTTTCCCGGAGAGCCTTAGCAACAAACATCAACGGGAAGCTCAGGGTGAACCTGATTGGAACTTCGATTGGTTCTGGCAGATCAATGACGTTCGCTCCATTTAACGGCGCGAATATTGACCCTACTGAAGTTTACTTCCAGTCAGACCGACCGTTAACCTACGACAATCTGACTGTTATGGGGGCCACCGAAGTGGTTTTCGGAGCCTACTATATCCAGACCCGGGTTACTGAGGCTTCTGATTTCACACTGACGAGTAGTTCGATTTCTTCAACCAGTGACATGGCCATAGCGGCAGGCACGACTGTTCGGCTTGATGCGACAAGCAGTTTAAACACCGTAAACTTTGAGAATTTTGGCACGTTGGCCGGAACGGGAACCGTTAACGCATTCAACTTCACGGTTAAGAACGGGGGGGTGCTTTCGCCGGGCTTTTCAATTGGTACACTCGACAATAGTGGCGGAATCGCCTTCGAAACCGGGTCAAGGCTCTTAAGTGAAGTCGATCCGACGGCCGGACAGAAGGCTGACTTGGTTTCATCCAGCGGGCCGGTAACAGGGATTAACAGCGCTACCATACAAGTCGAAGCCGCTCGCCCCGGCCTGACTGCGCAGGACTATGTTGCTGGCAACGACTACACGGTTTTTCAAGCTTCGAGTTTTGATGGAAACTCCCCGACTCTTGTCGCTGGGGGATCGCTGCCTGCTCTTTCCAGTCTGAGTATCTCAAACACGCCGACTACAGATGGTCAGATTGATATCGCATTCACCGCTCAACCTGTCTCAAGCTTACCCCAGAACCCCGCAGTTACCAATTCGCCAAATGCCAGCAATCTCGCTGGTGCGGTGGCCAACACCACAATCATGTCACCCGGAATCAGTCTGTCCAACGGCTCAACCTTGGGCAATGCCGTTAACACGCTTACCAATTCAGGGTTGGCTGGGTTTAACCGTGTGCACGCCGAACCCTATTCATCCAACCTGACCGTTGGGCTTGAACAACTAGACCTGATAACCAACACAGTGCTGAGCCACGCTGACTGCCGCAAGTATCAAGCGGTCGGCTTCAGCAATGAAGATCAACCCGTTGCATCAGGTGGCATCGACACGGTCCGCAGCCCTAGTGGCGCAATCGACTGCTCTGATCGGCGCTGGTGGATCGACACGGCATATGTGAGCGGGGACGTTGATGGAAGTAACGGCCTCGGGACATTCGACTATTCGCTCGGCACTATTTTGGTCGGAGCGGATGTCGCAAGTACCGATAGAGGTGTGGTCGGAGTGTACGCAGGCTTTGGGATATCCTCCATGGATGAGCACGATCAAGTCGATCAGGACTTTTCGACCGATAGCTATCACGTGGGCGTCTATGGGCGTACAACAACAGGAACGTGGGAGTTTTCCGGGCTGATCGGTTACATGTTCGGTGAAACTGACGCCAAACGGAATAACCCTTCTGTTGATGGCTTTACGGGAGGCGAGGCAAAATCGGATTTGGACCAAGAGGGAATTCATGCCGGCGTCCAGGCCCGGAAGCTGTTTAACATGGACAACGGTGCAAGGGTTTCTACGGTTTTTGGATTGAACTACGGGCGTATCCAACAAGGTTCAGGCACAGAGACTGGCGGTGGTGATTTCAATTACTCGATTGGAAAAGCGAACGCGGAGTCTCTGGTCGCTTCCATTGGAGTTGACTACCAACGGGACTTCTTGACAGAGAATGGTGTGCTAACCCCAATTGCCTTTGCTCGTTACGAGTATGACTTCTTTGCCAACAAAGACCGTGAGCACGAAATCACAGTTACAAGCCCCTTATTCGGAACATTTACACAAGTCGGACAAAACCGAGGAGCAAACGGATTCGTTCTTGGGCTAGGACTGGGCTATCAATTATCTGAGCTGGCCAGACTAACGGCTGGATATGGCTATTCGGTTCGCTCCAATGGCCAAGAACACGGCCTCGGTGCAAACTTAAGTGTTCGGTTCTGAATTGGCAGTACGGTTGTTTCAAAATTAGGGATCACACACACCGACAATCGTTGTTGGGCCTTCACAAACGAGCCCGTTGGACGTCCGCTTTGTCCAAAAGTAGGCATTCAACGAATTTGGGCGCACGGTTGCTTCGAGCCCGAAGCGGAAGTGCTGTCATACAGTCCTTCGCGGACGCAGCAGACCTTTCATAAAGGCCCGTGGCTGCGCCGCAGAAAGAAAAGCGGACGTTAATTCAAAGCGCAGCGAACTATGGGATACGGACGTCCGAGTTGGCCGGCTAACCGTCATACTGCAAGAGTGTGTTCTGTCACGGCAGGTCTTGAAAAACTACGCCGTGCCGCACGTATCTATAGCCGAGAATCGCGGCGGCAGTGACCGCCGAGAGTAGGCCGTAAATTAGCAAGACGCTGAAATAAGTTGCGACTTGAATGGCCATTTCAGTGGCCTGTTTGGCTCGAGTGGTGGCTTTTATGTTCGCATACAGGTTCGTAAAGAAAGTCGTCTGATCGCTGACCGGCGTGAAATGAACGATCTTTTGCCACCCGTCACCGCTGCAACGCGCGGAGATCACCTCAGCTCCTTGCTCGAAAGACATGTTGTTGCACCGAAGATAGATGTCCTGCCCGTGAATGGATGAAAGGGCATCCCTGTTGCCGCCCAAGAGAAAGGCTGCGTCCTGACCGAGAAGGCGTTGTGCCATGCGGTCTTCAAATTCAAAGTCGGTGTCGACGCCGAACAAGGGGGTGGTGGAGATGATTCTGCCCTCGGTGCTGATGGGTTCCATGTAGAAGTCCACCGGCGCTTTCTGTTCGAAAAACCAGATGTCTAGGTAGTGTTTGCGGTCGCTTTCGACTCTTTCACGCTCCATGTAGCGCATCTCGCGGCACGACCCATCTGGAGAGCAGATCATGAAAGTAAAACCGGAAGACGGCAGGACTGTGTGGTAGAAAGCGACACCGCACAGAAACAGCGGAAACGCCAGTACAATTGTCAGTCTCTTGAATTGTGCCGTATTCATATTCATACCCCCGCATTTTCTCCTCGTTCCCATGTCTATGTGTCCTGAGTTGGGCAGAAACGTGGATAGCCCGCATCCGCCATTGCCAGCAGATCGTCGGTTGCGGATGTGGTTGCGGCGGCTATTGGTTGTGGTCGGAGTCATTTTATCCGGCTTCTAAAGAGAATCGTTTTTCAATCACTTTCAGTTTGATAGAGCGCCGCCGTAAACGTCGGCTTGGTCCCGCAGAGCGGTCATTCAGACGGAACGCAGCGAACGACTGCTTTGAGCCCAAACCAGCAGATTGCAGCACCCACTTCGAATATCCGCTTCCGGACTGCCGCCCAGGGTTAAGAAACAGACTATCTCGACAATGCGGCGAACGGCATCAAAGTCCGCCTGACAAAGTGGCAATGCTATTGGAGTGCTTTAGTCAATGCAGAGACCAGCGCGTTCGGATCTTCCTCCATGCGGGGGAGAAGTACTGTTCTCACGACGTCGTTCAATGCCCTATCCGCTTGGGCAGCGGCTGGGTCATCGTGATCGACGAAGACTTCGAATGCTTCAGTGGCGGTTAAGACTGCGCCCGGCACATGCGCCACGCCCTGCAGCAATGCGCTAATGCCCAAATGTTCCACTTGATTGCTATTAGTAGGGGGGCCGACGAATACGGGATTGAACCCGTCAACTCCCCAGACCTGGCTCGCGGTAAGGCCTTCGCCCGTTGCGTATTGATGGATGTGCGGCACGCTAAAGTGGCCGATGTAGCCGTGGCTCCACAGGGGGCGATGCGTTAAGGGATTGTGCCTGCTTGTGCCTGATAACAGAGCTTGCCAGATCAACAGAGTGGCCTGTCCCTCCGTCTGGGCATGGCGTTCGCGCTCTGCCCGCGTACTCTCTGGCAGCGTTTCGATATAGTTACGCGAAAGCGGCAGCAGCGCCAATGCGCCTTCCAAGGCATTGGGCCTGTGCTCAAGAAAAGCCGCGTAAGCATCGGATAGAAGAGCGACGTGAATTGCTCCAGCATCTGATGCCATTGCTTCGGTGAGTGTATACACAGTCCAGCCCGCCTCACGAAGCGCTGGCGTGCTCACATCCCAAAGCGTCGGTGGCAAGGCTTGACCGCGATCCGCGCTGGCTGCCGACAATACCTCTATGGCATTGGCATACGCGCTCAGTGTAGCCGCGTCGACCTCGCCTGCTTTCAGTCGAGACAAGTGGTCATCGATACCGAGATCGCTTAGCTGACCGGTCGGGTGAAGGCCGACTGCCAGAAGGCGTTGCTCCAACTCTGATGCGCTCAGGAGCGTCGGTTCAGGCGGCGTTGTCTCCGCCACGTCCCTTAGTGTTTCAATCGTTAACAGTGGGCGAGATACAAGCCACGTCATGCCCGCCGCGATAAGAAGCGCAGCCGCTAGCCAAAGAAACGCTGACCGCTTCATGAAGTTTCCGACCCGCGCCACGTTTTTTCAGAAGACGTCACGCGTCTTGTCCTATTCCTGCGCCAGATAATCTTCAAAACCCTTCACGGCGCCGTCAATGATCGTGCAGTTACCTGCCGCGCGCATTGTTGGGTCGTCCCAATACACATTCCAGAAAACGACGATACTTTGGTCGTTCAAAATGCCTGGAAACACGGAAATCGCGGCGTTTGGCAGGTCAGAATATTCGGGTACGTCCCACAAATAGTCGTGGCACAGTTGGAGCGCGTCAGTCGTTTGACGGTCGAATGCATGGGCAGACGATGCAAAGCCAATCGCCAAAATCGTTGCCGTGAGCAGGGCTTTCATTGGACTCTCCATTTGCTTAAGCGGTCTTCAATTCTCGACACTATGTAGGCTGCCGTCCGGCATCAAATACGGTAGCCGTAGATCCGAGACGCATGAGCCATCGATGCCTGCCCCGGGGTTTTCCAGAAACGCTTCGCCAATATCGCGGGCGCACTGGCTGAACACAAGGGCCCCGTGCCCGGTCTCCGGGAACAGGAGCGACTGACTGTTGGGCAAAGTACCTGCTGCTAGCCTACCCCAAGAAGATGCGGTCTGTGTGTCAATCTCGCCAGACAGGATCAATACCGCGATGTCGGAAACTACGGCTTCAAGGTAGTTGTCTCGCGGTACCGGTGTGAACTCGCTGCAATCTGCAAATAGGCTCGGTATTTCAGCTAGAGCCGCTGTCATCAATGGACCGTACCCCAACTCTGCTACTAAAGCGCCAAACCCCGCCGCTGAGTTGAAACCGTCTACAAAATCTTCCTGACATGCGTAAAGTAAGAGCTCGAACTCACCCTCCATAATGGTTTGCAAAGCTGCGTTATCTGTCGCGATCAAGCTGAAAACACGCTCGATATCTTCGGGGCTGAGCAAAGCGATCAATGAGGCCAACCGTCCTGCTGTCGCCTCATTGAAATGGGCGCGGACTAGATCCAGCAACGCTCCAGCACGCGGCGTTTCAAACCGGAGGTTTAGATAATCTTGCGCAAACATCAAGCGATCCGCCCGTTCAGGCAACCCGGCCAGAGCATCTTCAAGAGCATCGTCAAAGAACTCTCCCAACGAAGCCGGTTCTAGATCTCGGTCGCGATCCGCTTCAAGCTGCTCCAAAGCCAAGGACGCAGTGTCGGAAGCAATTTCCATTTGCGACATGGCGTTGATTGCAGCTTGCGCCAGAGCCTTTTCATCGGCGCTCAGGTCCAACGTACCCGCCAACAACGCCTCTGCGGAGGGCTGGGGTGGAAGGTCACCGTTGATGATTTGCGTAATGAGGTCGACCGTTCCCTCCTCAAGCTCTCTGACCAGTGCCGGCGCGTAAGTGGTGAAGCCCCGGCTCGTTGGGTCGGACCAATCGTTTCTGCCGGAAAAAATGCTGAATAGAACTTGCCCGGATATCTCGATCCCCGCAGCCTCCAATGGACGTGCCTCTAAGTCTTCAAGGAGGTCAAAATACCGCTGCGTTATATCGGGATACGCCTTCGCACAGATAGGATCCGCTTCACACGGTGCGAACGTATTAAAAATGGCCTCGGTGTGTGGGACGAACAAAGTGTCGTAAAGCGCGATTTGGGGTGGAGCGACGCTGTCCAAAACGACTGCACGCACGCCTTCTGGCGCAGAGCGCATAACTTCTAGCGCGAGCTTGGTGCCATATGAAACCCCATAAATATTGTACTCAGCGTAGCCAAGAGCCGACATTACGGCTCGCACATCTAAAGCATTTTGGGTCGTGTTGAACTGCGGAAGATCGAAGCCTCGTTCGGTCAATTCCGAAATGCAGTCGCGAACAAGTGCCGTCTCCAGCTGAGGTAGGTCTGCGCCGCCCAATTGATCGACGATTGGCTCCAGATTTTTTGCCAGAGTCCCGAAGCAATCCATATCCGGGGCGCTTGCATCGACGCCGCGTTGATCGAACGCCACGACGTCCCTTCGCCCCCGCAAATGGTCAAAAAACAGACTGAGCGAGCGCACAGATTCAACTGAGCCGCCGCCCGGCCCACCGTGAAGGTAAACAACCGGGTCTGCCACGGGTGCCAGTGAATGAGCCTTGAAAACGATGAAGCTCAGGTCCAGGGTCCTGCTTTGAGCATCTCTGTGGTCCTCAGGTACTGCCACGATACCGCAGATTACAGTTTCTCCGTCAATCTCATCGGGGACGACGGGGCGCGTGCACGGAGTGACTTCGACCGGATAGCGCGTATCTGCTCCACCCGCGAATTGAGCTTCAAAAGCCATCGGATCAGAAGGCTCTCCAAGCAAAGCAGATAGGACGGCAAGAATTTGTTCGGGAGTCATGGTCACACCGCATAAGGCTGTTGATTTTTCTATAACCTTAGATCAGTGGGCTGCATTTGCGAACCGATTGGAAGTTGTCCTTCCGTCGCTTCAAATCCAAACACTAGGGATTGAGAGGTTGTGTCAGAGCATCTTTGCCAAGGGCACCACCCTGTAGAATCCGGAGATCGAAAACTAAACAACCAACGACAGCTTTGTCCGTAACACAGAAATCGCCACGCTTGGATTTGAAGCTCCGGATTGGGATCAAGCCGGACATTGCAGACTTACGAGAGCGGCTCAAACGAAATCTCCCTTCTCCAAACGACGAACGTCCTGGGGTGTCGTCAGGCAAACCTGCCGTTCGCAGTATTCCGGCGGAATCTCTGTGCGGAACCCGGAATTGCTTTAAGGTAGCGTACACATCGTTGCTTCCTCACTTTGAGGCCAAGCTATCCATAGCAAGATTGAAAGAAAACTGAATGAAACGTCTTTTTCCATCTCTGCCGGAGGACGCGACACTTGGAAGTGTCTATCAAGCCTTTCCAGACAAACTTTCTCCGCTTTGTGCATACGAAAGCCTTGTGATGAGGGGTGAAAGCGACCTCTCGGTTGCGGAACGTGAATTAATTGCAGCCTATGTTTCGGGCTTGAATGCTTGTGCGTATTGCCATGGGGCGCACATCGTTTTCGCCAAAGCCTATGGCATCGCGGTCGAGACAATCGAGGCGCTGATGGCAGACCGCAATACGGCACCGGTTGAGGATCATCTCAAACCGTTGCTGGCGTACATTGAAAAGCTCACTGTCTCGCCATCACGAATGACAGAAGCCGACGCAAATGCGGTCTACGCGGCAGGCTGGTCAGAGAGCGCGCTGTTCGATGCTATCCAGGTCTGTGGTGTCTTTAATCTCGTGAACCGCTTCATAGAAGGAACAGGTGTTCAAAGCCCTGGCACCGATCCAAGAGATGCGGACGAGGCCACTCTAAGCCGATGCCGTAGTGACAGCTTCTATACCGATTTTGGACGCGAGAACGGCCTCGACATCCGTTGAATTGATGTTGTTTGAACTTTCAAACGACGACAAAAAGCTGGTCCGATAAAACGGCAGATGCGTCCTTCGCTCTCGGGGTTAAATCATTCGTCGATACCAGTCGGCACCTTCAGTTATTTTGGTAGATCCATGTTCAAGCCTCAATGATCCGTCTGCTTTTCGTAGATAGCCCATTTTCTGATAAGGTTTGGAGACTTGTGGTCTTTGTAAGGGGAGCGAGTTGCTTAAATTTGACGCTGAAACAACGAGATTACTTGAAATCGCCTATCTGCGGAGTGTCGTTAATGCACGCCATCGATGATCTCGGATGGCCTGAAGCGTACATTGAGCTTCTGCCGCTGATAACTGACCGCTGGTTGGTAAAGGATGAGATTTATTTTCACCGGCAGCTAAGTGCCGGTAAGTCCGGAGCTCTAGTTTATATTGTCGACATTACATGCGACACGTTCAGCGGCCAGGCCATTCTTAAGTTCGACGCCCTGCCCGATCCGGAATGGAATGAAAAGGCCGAAAACCAAAGGCATCTGGAAGCGTTTGAAGCGGTTCCCGCGTTTGGATCAAAGCACCTGGCGCGCGTCGTCCACTCTTTGGAACACGAGGGTAAGATTGCGATCCTTTCCACCGTTGTGGCGCAAGGACTTGAATACTCACTTCCCTGGAACGATTGCGGCTATGAGCCGGCCTTGAACGTTCTAGAGCGGCTGTCGAGAAGCCTGCTTGATGACTGGAATATCGATTACAAGATGGCGCCTGGCTTGCACTCGCCTCAGGATCTGCTTGCTGGATGGCTCGGCTACAGGTTGGATCCTGAGCCAGGCCGGCTACATCACTTTCTTTTGGATGTTTGCGGACATGACCCGCACGAGCGTTGTCTTATGTTTGAAGGGCATTGGTACCCAAACCCGCTGGCCTTTGCCTGTGAAAAGAACCTGCCGGGCCGGTTGAGCGTAAGAGCGGCAAAGGGACGGGTGCATGGGGACCTCCATGGCTACAATGTACTGGTTCGATCGCACCAGTCCCGCGATCCTGATTATTTTCTGATCGATTTGGCCTTGTACGAAGACAAGCAATTCTTGTTTTACGATCATGCGTATTTCGAGATGGCGTACCTTCTGGCGCGGCGCGGAAACTGCATACCTGCCCAATGGGATGCCATCCTAGATGACTTAGGCCTCTTTCATTCGAAACACCACACATTGGGGCTTTGGCAGGATGACGTCGGCCTCGTCGAGTTCGTCAGAACTCTTCGGCGAGGCGCTATGAGTTGGGTCGAGCGCCACGAAAGCCATCGGCTAAGCTTTATGGAAAGCCAATACTTGCTGGCCCGTGTCGCCGTGGGCCTGAATTTTGCACACAAGAACCTCAACGTCGGCGCACGCAGCCACGCATTCTTGTATGCAGCTCACAATCTCAAAGACTACATGACACTCAACAATGTTGAATGGCCCAGACACGGTCCAGTGTTCCGTTTTCCAGCGACACGGGGAGCTATGTCTGATTCTCAATCTAAGGCCGAAACGCTTGCACCAATAACCGAGCCTCCACCCGAAAAAGACCGTCTGTTTGATCAGATGATCACTCAGCTTCCAGCGCCGCAAAAACCAGTAATCGCAGTGCTACCTTTCGACTGCCTTAGTGGGCAAAGCGACACCAACGGGTTTGTGGCTGGCATCAACCATGAACTTGTAACCGAACTTGCCAAAGTGGATTGGCTGTCAGTCGTCTCACCAACCTCCACCCAGCTCCTCAAGGATGCTTCTTTGGTTGGAGAAGAGATCGCACAACGTCTCGGGGCCCACTATTTGGTAGAGGGTTCCGTGCGTTATGACGATCAGCGCGTTCGCGTGACTGCCCATCTAGTAGATACATCAACCGGGCATGATCTTTGGGCTGATCGCCTGGATCACAAGACAGAAGATGTCTTTTCCTTGCAGGAGGAGATCGCGTCAGCCGTTGTCGGGCACATAGATTGGGAGTTACGATTCGACTTGCGCGAACAAGCCCGGTTGAAACGTGGTGAGGTCAACGTTTGGGACAGGGTTCAAAAAGCGCTATGGCATCTCTTCAAATTCACAGATGAAGATACACAGAAAGCAAAGGATATTCTAACCAGAACTATCGACATCGCGCCAGACTATGCACTTGCGCACGCGGTGGTTGCGAACGCCGAGCTTCGGAAACTATTCTTCGTCCAGGTCGATGATCGGGAAGAGGCGAAGGAACGCGCTCTATATCACGCAGAGCGGGCCGTGGCATTGGATGAACAAAGTAGTTTTGCGCACGCAAGTCTTGCCCGTGCCTACACTCAGTTCAACAAACACGATACCGCGATTGCAGAGGCTCAGCTCGCGGTCAGTCTAAATCCAAGCGCGGCAAACGCTCATTTGGTTCTTGGGTATGCGCATCTCGCAAACGGGCAGGCAAAGCTCGCGTTATCGCATTTCGAGACCGCTACCCGGTTTGGGCCATCGGGTCCTTATTTCAAGGTGAAATTGTTGGCTAAAGCCTTTTGCCTTTATGTTCTCGACAGTTTTGGCCACGCCGAAAGCTGTGCGAGAACAGCATTGGAGGGAAAATCGGTTGATCCGTTCGGTCGCTATGTACTGGCGGCAATACTGATTCGGCAGAAAGCCATAGGCGCCGCGAGACGAATGATTCGTCAGAGCCAAGAAAAACGCCCCGATATGACCTGTTCCCGCGTCCGTCTGGCATTCGAAAACCTGCAACAACGCGATATTGACAGGTTCGTTGAAGATCTTCGGGAAGCTGGGTTGCCGGATTGAGCTTGGCCCTTTTCGGTCTGCCGGGTGCCGCAAAAGCACTTCTTTCGAATCGTTCAGCCAGATAAGACGCCAGGCCCCGTGCCTCTGGCAACGCATGTACCAATGAGGCGGATGGTCCGCAGCCGTTGGCCGATGGTGCAAACGGGTTGCGATCAAAACACCACTGACAATCAACGCACCACCAACGCCTTGATAGGTCTGAATGTCCATGCCCTTTGCAACCACGGCTTCGACCGCAACGAATATCGGCACGAGATAGGCAAATATAGAAGCTGTCGAAGCACCGACTTCGTTTGCACCAAAATTTATCAGGTGGAGGTAGATAGCACTCATGCCAACATCAATGAACAGGATCGATCCCTAAACCTGCCAAGAGTAGTCCAATGGCTGAGATGTACCAGTTTCATTTATCACAATGAACGGCAGCAGGACGACAATGCCAACAACGAAAATCACGAATAAATCTTCATCTGGCTTAGGGTGCATGCGCCATTTCTTCAGAAGAACCAAATACAACCCGCGGCAGGCTTTGGAGACTATCAGCAAAAGAAAGGCGAGCGCGGACGCATCGGCCGCGGACCAAAACCAGCCACCCGGTCATGAGCCCCATGAGACTGACAGCGATCAACACGGTCTGGATCAGCCGGAAGACCATGGCCGAAAGCGCCAGGCCCGGCGCCATGGCGCGAAAGATCCGGTAGAGCAGAATGGCCAGAGCGGCACCGCTGATGCACCATCACGAGATCGGCGGCGATGGCCAGCCGGAACCGCCCCGGCGCGGCTAGGATCGCCTCGCCCGTGGCCCCGGCATCGCCGAGATCGATCAGGGGCGCGCGCAGGCCGAGTTCGGCACCAAGGCCCTTCATGATGATCGCGAGGTAAAACAGCCCGGCGAGCCGTATCTCGCACGCAAGATCGGGGGTGAGGTTAAGCTTGGGCATTGGGACCGTCCTTTATTGAAACCTGGTCAGACATTTCTTGCAAGCACCGGCCTGTGCCGCGCGAATGTAGCACGGGCGCTGGTCCGGTTCGCGCGCTGCCCCGCCCAGACAGAGGCAAGGACGATGACCGCGCCCAAGCCCTGCAGGGGTGAGAGCGACTGCCCAAGCACCACCCAGCCCAGGAAAACCGCAGTAACGGGGCTCATCATGCCCAACATGGCGACGGCACCGGGCTCGATCCGGGCGACACCCCGGAACCAGAGCGCATAGGTGGCTGCCGCGCCGATGAGGCCAAGCCAGACCAGCCCGGCCAGGTTCGTTGCCGTCAGCGGTGGCAAGGGCGGTTCGATGATCAGTGCGAACGGCAACAGGACAAGCCCCCCGGCGGTCAGCTGCCACGCAGTGAAGCTCAGCGCCGAGACGGGCGGCTGCCACTTGCGACTGAGCACGGTACCCGCCGCCATGGAGGCGGCACCGCCCAGACCCGCGGCGACACCGATGGGATCGAGTACGGCCTCGGGTCCGATCAACAGCAGTGCGACGCCCAGTATGCCGGTTGCCGCCGCGGCGACCGCGCCAGCCCGGATCGGTGTGTCGAGCCAGCCGCGCGCCATGAGAATGACCATCATCGCCTGCAGCGATCCGAGCGTCGCCGCGACCCCGCCCGGCAGCCGATAGGCGGCCACGAACAGAAGCACCCAGAACAGGGCGAAGTTGAAGCTGCCGAGCAGGAAAGCGCGGCCAAGCCATGCGCGTGGCGGCAGGCAGCGCGTGAGGGCAAGCAGGAGCAGGCCGGCGGGCAGCGCGCGCAGCGCGGCAAGGGTCACGGGATAGCCCACCGGCAGCGCCTCGGTGGTGACAATATAGGTGCTGCCCCAGATCGCCGGGGCGAGCGCCGTGAGAAGAATGTCGCTGGTGCGTGACATGGATTTGTATCTCCTTGTTCGGGACTCACCAGAGCAGGTGACGGGGCAGCCGGGGTGGTCTGGAGCAGGCATCAAGGCCGATATCGCGCCGCATGTGCGGCGAGAGATCCTGAGCCAATTCGCACAACCTGCGGCGGTGGGTCCGGCCGCGCGAAAGACGGGCGAAAGAGGTCATAAGGGTCTCCTTTCAGGCGACAAGGCGGAGGGCGGCGCGGAGCTGTGCGGCAAGGTCTTCCCGCGGTCCGTTGACGAGGCGCGCGCCTGTTTCGCGCACGATGAGCGTGGGAATGAAGTGGACCTGAAGAGCGCGGGCCAGTTGCCTATCGGCTTCGACAACCCGGGCCGTGTGTGGATCGTCGAACGCATCGCCAAAGACAGTCGCCTCGAACCCGAGATCTCGTGCCACTGCCAGAACGGTTTCGGGGTCGGCAATATTGCGGGCTTCGCCCAGATGCGCTCGTTGCAGGCAGTCGAACATGTCCCAATGTGCGGCTTGCCCGCCAATGCGTTCGGCGGCCTTGCAGCCGAGGGCGGCGATCATACCGTGGGGATAGTCGAAGGGCGCTGCCCGCATGGCGTCGATATCGACAAGCTCCGGCCGGTCGCCGACCTGGCGGCAGGCGTCCCAGTGGCCAAGGATAGTCTCGCGGGCGTCTTCGGGTGCGCCCCAGCGTGCGGCCATCTCGGCGCGGCTGGCCTGCAGGACGAAGGTCCGGTGCCGGATATCGAAATCGAACTCCTCCGCAAGCCCGCGCATCCGCGACGAGATGTTGAAGCACCAGCAGCAGACGACGTCGTGAAAGAAATCTATTGTAAGGGACGGCATCACGCGGCCTCCTCTTGCCAATCCGCCCCGGCAAGGCGCACGGCGATCCGGGCGACATGCGCGCCCTGGAAGCGCGCCCCGGCAAGATCGGTCCCGGATGGTGTGCGCGACCCGTCGGCTCCGGCGATGGTGCCCGCGCCATAGGGCGCGCCGCCTACGATTTCCTCGCCCGCCTTCTGACCAGCAAAGGTATAGGGCATGCCCGCGATCAGCATTCCGAAATGCTGCAACGGGATCTGGGTCGAGAGCAGCGTCGCCTCGTGCCCGCCATGCTGCGAGCCGGTGGAGGCGAAGACGGCCGCGACCTTGCCGACCAGCGCGTTCCGCGCCCAGAGGCCGCCCGCTTGGTCGAGAAAAGACTTCATCTGCCCGGCCATCATCCCGAACAGCGTCGGGGTGCCGAAGATGATGGCGTCGTAGCTTTCCAGGTCGGCGGGAGACGCAACCGGGGTCTCGTCGGCCGCGAACCCGGCCTTCTGCCGGATCTTCTCGGGGATGGTTTCGGGCACGCGCCGCAGATCGACATGGGTGCCGGGCACCGAGCGCGCGCCTTCGGCCTCGGCCTCGGCAAGCGCGCGGACATGGCCATAGCTGGAATAGTAGAGAACAAGAACGCGGGTCATGGGATCCTCTCAGTGTTTCGGGTTTCGTCACCTAAGAAGATCGGCAATGAGGCGGCCCGGAATAACCGGACCGCTCTCAATTCACTCTTTACGTGGATTGAAGAATGTCAGGGGCGCAGCGCGGCGCGCAAGTGATCGAGAAACGCCGTCACTTTCGCATCCATGCCGAGGCGCGAGGCCGTCAATGCGTAGATTTCAGGCGCTGGCAGTTCCCAATCGGGCAGTACGCGGACCAGCTCGCCGCGCGCGACCGCATCCTTTGACACGAAATCCGGCAAGGTGCCGATGCCCTGGCCGGCAATCAGCAGGTCGCGCAAGACAAGGCTGTTGCCGACGCGGATGGGCGGATCAAGGTCCACGGTCACCGTTTCGGATGGACCGTGAAGGGTCCAGGCGATGAGGTGATCGGCCAGCAAAAAGCCGATGACACGGTGATCGGCAACGTCCAGCGGCGTTTCTGGAGCACCGACGCTGTCCAAGTAGGACGGCGCGGCAAAGACCTGTTGCCGCATCGTCCCCAGCTTGCGGGCCACAAGCGCGGAATCCGGCATCGCCGCCCGGATCCGGATCGACACATCGAAACCTCCCTCCACCATGTCGATCACCCGGTCATCCATCGAAAGCGTTAGGCGCAGATCGGGATAGGCGTCGAAAAACCCCGGCAGGATCGGCGCAATGACGGTCTGACCGAAGGAACTGGAGGCGTTCACCTTGAGATGGCCGCGTATCACCCCGGCGCCGTCACGGATGCGCGTCTCGACCTGGGACACGGCATCAAGGATACCTGATGCTTCCTCGTAGAAGAGTTGGCCAGCATCGGTGAGTGACATTGAACGCGTTGTGCGGGTGAGCAATACCGTGCCAAGGCTCTCCTCCAAAAGCTTTATCTCGCGGCTTAGAAGAGCGGGAGAAACCCCGAGATCCTCCGCTGCACGCGCAAAGCTGCCTCGCTCGACAATGCGGCGGAAGGCGTTCATGACAGAGAGCTTGTCCATTGTTGCTTTCGACCAGTCCAACTGAAACGCTGCCTTGTGCGTGCGATCAAGTCGGGGAATACCATGAATGCGGATCTCGTGCGAACAGGCCGCAAGACTGCTCGGCTGTCAATTCGCCTCCCTCTTAAAGGATACCATATCTGCAAAACCCGCCAATCCCATGATCCGCATTCGAACCATGAACAAAGACCACAGGCTCACCTTCGGCGTATTGTGCGTAGGATAGCCTGACTGCATTTATCGCAACTCTGTGTTCCATTACTCTGGCGAAGTACTCTTGTTGCATTTGTTTTGAGAGATACAGCGCCAGACCCGAAGGCACTTGGAGCAATAATTCAGCTGTGTTCAGCCAAGAAAGCCAAGGCATCCCTCTCAAAACGTGGCCATTCCGGGTCGTTGTCAGGGATGGTATGGTTCGAGCTTTCGTAGGCGATGAACTTCGCGTTGGGCAACCCCTTTGCAAACAATCGTCCTTGTTCGACCGGTTGCATCCTGTCGCCGGTCCCATGGCAAACAAGGCATGGGACCTCGACCTTGGACAATATCGGTGAGATATCGATGTTATCAATCACGCTGCGATACCGCCCCATGTTTTCGGGTGAAATCATCTTTCGCATATCTTCGGCATATTGCCGCCGTTCTTCTTGGCTTGCGCCCGGCACGATGATTTGCGCCATTAAGTCACGCAGAGACGGATAATCATCGTCCCACCCGGCAGTCATCATTTGCTTAATTGCGTTGGCGCGTTCCACATCTTTTTGCGACGTTCTTTTTGCCCGACCAATGGGGAACCCACCCATCATTATGATTGCAGACACGCGGTCAGGTCGGCGCGCTGCGAAGGCGGCTGCTACTGCGGACCCCTGCGATATCGCAAGGATCGGCGCGCGCTTGATACCCGCTGCGTCGAAAACGGTTTCCAAGTCATCAACGAATCGTTCGAACGTGCAAGTTTCTGCATCCCAGTCGGATAGACCGTTGAGCCGTGCATCAAAACGGACCAAACGATGTCGATTAGCGATGGATGTGTAAATTGGAGCTTTCCCCGGATTGCGCCAGTCAAGTTCCAAGTGTCCAATCCAGCTTGGCGCCTTTACTACCGGAGGACCGTCCCCTACTGAGCTCCAGGCCAGACTAATGTTGTCGTCAGTTTTGCAGTACCGAATTTCCTGCGTTTTGGCGAAGTTAGCGCGCGATTTGGACACATGTTCATCGGTGAAGTTGATCGACAACACTTCGATCGGCTGTTCAATGCCTTTGAACGTGTGTAGCCCTTCTCGGCGCAAACGTTTGGCATAATCCGCTCCGGCAAGATCACAAAGTACCTTTGAGGCCAGAATGCCCCCGGGTTCAGCTGCCGATTGGAGCCGCGCAGCGATGTTGACTCCATCTCCGAAGATATCGTCGCCATCGACGGTGACGTCGCCGACGTGCAAACCCGCTCTAAGCTGGATACGTTCCGGAACCAGATAAGGTTGGTCTGGCTCTCTTAACTCGGTTTGAATTGCAATTGCCGCTTCTAGAGCGTTTCCTGCTGACGGAAATTCAATCAATGCTCCATCGCCCAACAGTTTGACCACCCGGCCAGATTTTTGTTCAACGATCGGCGTTACCAAATCGCGGTAAAGGGTGTTCAGTGTTTTGAGAAGTAGCTTGGAGCCGCCCTGCATCATCCGACTGAAGCCGACGACATCGAGAGACACGATTGCAGCAAGGCGGCGTTGACTCATGGTTACTTCCCGCAAGTTGGCTCGAAAACACTACCACGTTCATAGATTGTTAGAACCGGCAACTTGCCTAATACCTGTAAACGTGCCGTGGAATGATCGGTAACTAAGATCTCGAATTGACCAAAGACCGTGGAAGCGATCATTCAAAAAGTATGCCTATCCGTTTTCTCAGGGAACGGCGGGTTTGTCCGTAGAGTGGACACTCGCGGCATTGTGTCGAATTTCCAAATCGAGCCCGAAGCGGGCGTTCTCGAAAAGCAGAATGACCTGCAGTTCAACGCCCTAAAAACTCTATACCTTACGTCACCCTCTTCATCGGGTTTACCGGATGGTTTTACACGCGCGCGTGAGTTAGCCTTCAACAACATCTTCGTCATCTTGAGGGTTAAGATATGATCTCCAAACGCGCATTTTTATCCGGTCTCGCATCGACCACTGCGCTGGCGCTGGTCCCGGCGCGAGTTCGTGCTCAAGCCCCAGATGCCACACTCTTCACGAACGTGCGTGTTTATGACGGGATGTCCGATGAATTGACCGAACTCACGAACGTCCTTGTCGAAGGGGAAATGATCAAAGATGTCTCACCCGCTGCTGATGCCGCGCAAGAGGTGCCGCGCATCGATGGGGATGGGCGGACCCTGATGCCGGGGCTCCTCGACATGCATGTACACCTGCAGTGGAACCAGGACCCAGCTGGTTTCCTGACAGCACGTCCAGATTACATTGCTGCATTGGCATTGAGCGAAAGTGAAGCCACCCTGATGCGTGGCTTTACCAGTGTCCGCGATACTGGTGGTGGCATTCTCGGTTTGGCTCGCGCCATAGACGAGGGCCTCCACCCCGGCCCGCGTATTCAGGCGTCAAACGCTGCGATCTCAATGACCGCCGGTCATGGCGACCTTCGACCGCGTTCTGTGCGTCCGAGAGCTTTCGGCGGGCCGCCGTTCACGGAAGCCGAGCGACTTGGGATCACACTTTTTGCAGACGGAGTTCCTGAAGTTCTGGCGGCTGCACGCGAGCAATTTCGGCAGGGTGCGCACTTCATCAAGGTCTTTTCAGGTGGCGCAGTGACCGGCCTCTACGACCCATTGGATATCAACGAGTATTCGCCGGCAGAACTCGAAGCGGCAGTAGACGAGGCCAAACGTTGGAACACTTACGCGACCTCTCACGCATACATGGACACATCAGTTCGGGCTGCCATTGAGGCAGGTTATCAATGCATCGAACATTGCAACCTCATGACGCCTGAGTCGATGGAGTTGGCCGTGGAAAAAGGGGTTTGGCTTTCAACCCAGGTTGGCTTTTTCGCGGCAGACATTCCGGCAGGGTTCACGCCCGCCCAAGCAGAGCGCCAACAGATGGCGTTTGATGGTCTCGACGCTATGCTTCGACTAGCGCGAGAGTTTGGCGCCAAGATTGCACTCGGAACAGACTTCGTCGGATCGAGGCAAACGAAAGCAACGCAATTGGATGAATTGCAGCTCAGGACGCCATGGTTCAGAAACGCCGAGATTCTGCGGCAGGCGACAGGTTTGAATGGTCAGCTTTGGGCTCTGACCGGCCCGCGAAATCCCTATCAGGCTGGTCCAGTCGGTGTCATCCAACCCGGAGCCTACGCCGATATTCTGCTCGTGGACGGAGACCCGATTGCGGACCTTACGGTCATGGCTTCTGCGGACAATTTCGATGTGATTATGAAGAACGGCAAAGTTCATAAGAACAATCTGGCTTGAGCCACTTGCTAGCTGCATACAGCGATTGCGACTAATGACTGATAAGTCCCGCTACTCGGACCATGGTCCTGTTCAAACCAAAGTCCGGTTCCCCACATAAGCGGTCAGAGGGACGTCAAAGCAGACGTTGCCCCCGTGCTGAGCCCCATGGCTATATGTATATGTGTCCTGTTTCTTGTGACACCTTTCGGATCAATTTCCGGTTTGGCGTCACAGTATTTAGGACGGCCTCAATTCAAACTGGCTCAACCACCACCCAACCGTCACAACCATTGGGACGGAGTGTCCTGTTTTTTGTGCGGGGCTTCTGTTTTTGCCGCCAAGACATGAAACGCTTCGCTGCTGGTTTACCGTCGCGTGTCGGCACTTCGCCCAGCGCCCAGACTGATGCCTTGCCGATACCAGACGGACCAAGGTGCGGGGCTTTTGTCATGGTAATGAACCCACGTTCCTGAAGTTCACGAAACCAAGGGCCAACCGTGTTGCGGTGAACGTTCAACGCCATTGCCGCGTCGCGATGGCTTAGAATGATATCGCCGTTGTTTGATCCGTTGTAGCGGCGTTTCAGTTCGACGTAGAGCGCCCTTGGACCCGGTGGCAGGGTTGCCCAGGCTTCAGACGCTTGCAACCACTCAGGAAGCTGGACATGACGCCCAGTCCCCTTTTTCTGACGTTTGTACGGCCTTGCCATTACTTGCACCCTTTCTGGGTCATCAGGGCCAGCCAAACGCTCACTTCGCGGATTTCGGTCTTGTGTGAAATTATGCGCTCGTCCAATAGCGCCTTGCACGTCCAGAGAACCCGTCTCTGGTTTGAATACCATTGATTGCTGCTCATAACCGTGTGCCCTTCGTTGTTGAGCAAACAAGGCGCTGGGCGTATGGTGCAGACGTTCCCGCATAGAACATTCCCGCCCCATGCCCAGGCGCCAGGTCTGGGTGGGGTGGGTCTTATTGCCTATGTGCCGCGATTGCAGCGTCGATATCAGCTTCGGCCCAATACAGGCGCGAACCGATTTTCACGGGCTTGGGCAATCGGCCCATTTCCACGTCGCGGTAGATAGTGGTGCGGCCTCGGCCACCGAGTTTTTCTTGCAGGTCGCGGAAGGTGAGATAACGCATTTTGGTGCTCCATCATTGGCTTGATGGGTACCAAGGTACTGTCTGGCAAACAGAGGTTCACCGGAAAGAAAACAACGGTTAAATTCCGGTGCTTTTTAACTTTGTCTACTCTTGCCAATTCGTTTCAGCGCATTTGTAATTTCTTTTGACAATGCGGCGTTGTTGGGCACCTTAGTTCGTTCCACTGCCTTTCTCACACCATCTTCAGTCAAAAGAACGTCAAACCCTAACAATGCCTCCGCAACCAAGGCGCATGCCGAATTTGGCCCTCCATTGTGCGGAAGCCCACGCCTAACTAAGCCTTCCACCGCTCTAGCAATAATAAAGTCTCTCTCTATGTTCGCGTTCCTGCCTCGGCCACGCCCCTTTTTCGGTAGTTGTCCATTCAATTCAGCGGCAGCGAACTTGGAAAGTTCCGAAGGTAGTTTTTGGCTTTTCAAGAGAAGATCCGCTGCAACTTTTTTCAAGTAAGTTCTGGCGCTTTGATCCCCTGCAAAAGCGAGGTTTACCAACCGCGATATATCCCCGGGTCTAGGGGTCAGCCTCGGCACCCCATCCGCCTGCATGTTCAATAAAATCGTATTTACTTCGTGACTGTATTTCCTTGGAGATTTGCTGATCACGAAGAGAGGCAAGCTAACAAGAAATACGGCCAGTTCGAAGTTGGTCAGTTTTTCTGTGCCTTTGATCTTCCAGGTTCCGTCATCGCTTTTCTCAAAGCGGATATCTGAGAATTTTTGCAACACTAATCAGTTCACTTCTTTAATAGCCTTGCCCATCGTTCCATTAGACTGGCTCGATGCTCAAGATAATCCGTCCGTCGATAACTCCGCTCCACAGCCCCGCCGACAACATGGCCCAGCGCCGTCTCTGCAATATCGTGCGGGGTATTGGTCGCCTCAGCAACCCAAACGCGGAAGCTGGATCGAAACCCGTGCGGACGCTCCACCATGCCGCGCCGCTCCATAAGCTTGCTCATGGTCATGTCCGATATCACGCCCTTGCGGATACCGGGGAATAGGAAGCCATCTCTCGCAAACGGAGTTGCCTCAGCAATTACTCTTTGGGCTTCTTTCGACAACGGCACTCGGAAATCACTTGTCGCGCCCTTGCGGCCCTTCATGGCCTCTGCGGGGATTGTCCAGATATCGCCGTCGATCTGGTCCAAGTGCAGGTGACGCAAGGGATAGCTGCGCACCGCTGTCAGTATCAGAAGGCGCAGCGCCAGTTCAGCGGTCGTGCCGCCATCCAAGGATTGATAGAATGCTGGCACCTCTTGCCACGGTAGGGCCGGGATATGAGTTGCCGTGTGCCGCTGCTTACCCAGTAGGGCCTTGGCCTTATCCGTCGCTTGCAGATCCACATCCAAGCCCAGCGCCGCCGCATGGCGCATACAGATAGACAGACGGTTCATGGCTTTGCGCGCCGTATCGGCCTTGGTGTGCCAGATGGGGGCAAGGGTGTCTCGGATATCACGCTGATCGATCTGCGATACTGGCATTTTGCCCAGCTTTGGCAGTACGTGCAGTTCCAAGGGGCTGAACCACCGCCCGGCCTTTCCGTCGCCTTTCAGTTCGGCTTTGCGGCTGTCAAAGGCGTCCTTGGCGATATCGGTCAGAATGTTCAGATTGCGTTGAGCTTCACGGCTCTGGCGTTCCCGCTCCTTGATGGCGTCTTTACCGTCACGTACCACGGCCTGCCATTTCTCGGCTTCTTGCCGCGCTGCTTTCAACGAAACCGCCGGGAAGCTGCCAAGCCCCATTTCATGCCGCCGCCCGAACAGGGTGTAGCGCAGAAACCATTGCGCGCCGCCATCGGGCCGCTTGTGAAACCATAGACCGCCCCCGTCCGAATACTTGCCTGGGGCTTTAGCCTTGAGTTCAGCGCTGGAAAGTTTGTGTTTTGGCCGTGCCATTCTACATCCACCTTTCTATCCACCCCTAGATATGGGGTATGGTGGTACAGAATGGTATAGCATGAAACAAATAAACGTATATTTTATATATGGTTAGGTAAAGCTGAGTATTCCTTTGTACTCCAAGATATATAGTTTGGATGCCTCTCATGGGCACCATATCTCCCCGCAAGATGTTGAAATACAAAAATTTTCTTTGCGGGCATCAAAATACCCCCCTGATTTATCTCCCGACATTTCGCAGATAGATCTGTAGGTATTGGTTGGTATCGCGCAGCTTCCAAGCTTCGACAGAATCGACTGCTGACTGCAGCTGAGTTGTTAGGTTTAGTTATGGTTGTTCCGCCCGTTCCAATGGTCCTAATGATCAAAGCCAAGGCTGCGCAATCTACAACGAGACGGATAGCCCAAATCGATTATGAGTCGTATCCTCCGCACAACCGGCGCAAGCGGGTCATTGACGAATTACTGCAAAGCAGCCGTGCATCTCAGTCGAGCAAATGTCCGATCCGGCCCCAAAGTTACCGGGTACTGCAGTCCGCGCTAACGACGGCAACGCGCAGAAGCCAGACATTGCAAAACCCGGCGTGCGATCCACAGCAGAACTTGATTCTTACTTCGAACAACGACGGCTTTGAACCACACCAACTCACAAGGTGAATTGGGCTCAATTCTCATTCTGCCACAAGCGCGACGACGGCTTCACGTGGTTCGGAATGGCGGTTATTGGCCGGACGTTGTTTGTTGAATGTTCTACGATACACCAAAGCGAACACGGGAGGGGTGAAGTAGAAAGATACAACGGTTGACAACAAAACGCCGCCTGCGATTGCTACGGCGAATGGTGGCCAAAATGCACCTCCACCCAAGATCAGAGGTAGGAAGCCGCCAAAGGTCGTGACCGTTGTCGAAATAATGTGACGGCTGGAACCAGTAACTACGCGCGCCATGGCTGCGCGATCTCCCTGGCTGGCCTCTCGGTCTTGTTGTAACCCGGTCAAAATAATGATCGCCGCGTTGATCGAAACTCCTATTGAGCCGATGACCCCGATGATTGCCGTTATTCCGAACGGGAACTGCATGACGGCCAGCGACAGCAGTGAAAGGCCTGCAGACAACACGCACACGACCAAGGTCACAAGGGTCAGCCGGAACGAGTTGAAGGTCAGAACGATAGTCGCGATGGAGAGTGTGACGATCAACCCGACAGAGGCGAGCAGATTTCCCACGGTATTGGATCGCGCATCACTGTCGCCGCCTAGGGACATCGAATAGCCTTGCGGCAACACAAACCCGGACGCATCAAGCGCTTCCAATATGTCCTGCAAAGCCTCTTCGGGTAAAACACCGGGTACGATAAACGCCTGTATGGTGTTTTCTCGCACGCCATCCGTTCGGGTTATGACGCTTTCCGCTGGTTCGATTATGGGTCTGGCTAGTTCTGACAACGGCACAGCAGGGAAAACTCCGGTCGCGGATATTTCGGCAGCGTTCGGCAGTAGAATGGGCATACTGACAATCGCACTTAGATCTGATCGCACCTCGTCACCCAAACGTACGCGCACCGGCAACTGCTCGGTCCCTTCGATCAGTGACCCACCGGTGATGCCAACAAGCGCCGTGTCCAGCTGACCCGCTATATCCGCCACGTCCAGCCCCAGCAAACGGGCTTTGACCTCATCAATCTCGAACCGGATTTGAGGGTTGCCGCCGTTCACACTGGCACGCGCCTGCGTCACCAGATCGAGATTGGCCATGACTGAACGCACCTCGTCGCCCAGATTACGTAATACCGAGATGTCCTGCCCTTGAATTTTGATTTCAACCGGTGCGGCGACCGGAGGACCCTGAACAAGATTGCGTACGATGATCTGCGCGTCAGGAAAGTCGGTGTCCAGACGGCTCTGCAACGATCCGACAAGGCGGGCCGCATCGTCGGCCGTGTCGGTCGTGATCATGGCCTGTGCAAAACCGGGCTCGCGCGAACGGTTGCCAACGATGTTGTAGTAGAATGCCGGGCCGGACTCTCCAACTGTCCAGTAGACACTCTTGACACCGTCATCTGCCAGTAGCATTTCGTCAATCTGGCGCGCGGTCGCTTCGGTGGTGGAAATTGATGTTCCACCCGGCATGTCGACCTCGATATAGAACTGGTTTCGGTCGACGCCCGGGAAGAATTGCGCGGTCAGCGTTGGAAAGGCCGCGAAGCCAAGCACGGGCAAGACCAGTGCCAAGGCGATGGATCGCACCGGATTGGCAACGGACAATCGGATTGAGGCCTCGAACAAGCGGGCAAGCGGCGGGATGCTGATGCCGCGACTCAGCATTCCTGCGTCTGGGCGATCGGACAGCAACCAACCAGCAATCGCCGGAGTCACCGTCAACGCCACAACCAGGGACCAGACAAGCATAAGCACCACAGCGATCGCGATGGCACCCACAAAGTCGCCGGCGGGTCCCGGCAGCAAGATCATCGGTGTGAAAGCAAGCGCCGTTGTGACAGTCGATGCCAGCAAAGGTGCGACCAACCGGCGAACAGCATCTCGTACGGCTGAAAGCCGATCCATCCCATCCTGCAGACGACGCCGAATTTCATCGGTCATAACGATGGCTGCGTCAACGAGCAGACCGAGGGCAACAATCAGGCCCGTCACGGACATCTGATGAATTGGCAATCCAATCATGTTCATAGTCGCCAGAGTTGCCAATGAAACAGCCGGCAATACCAAAGCCACAATCGCAGCTGCCCGAACCCCCAACGTAACAAACAAAACTGCCACGACCAGAGCCACGCCAATGGCCATGTTGATCCCAACCTCTGACAAACGATCCGTCGTGTACTGGCTTTGATCAAACAGCAGTATTTCCTGCATGCCCAAAGGTACCGATGCGGCGCCGGCCT
Organism: Ruegeria sp. HKCCA4008; assembly: GCF_013033125.1. Lineage (NCBI taxonomy): Bacteria > Pseudomonadati > Pseudomonadota > Alphaproteobacteria > Rhodobacterales > Roseobacteraceae > Ruegeria > Ruegeria sp. HKCCA4008. Next base: position 164,245 of record NZ_WQDM01000008.1, on the reverse strand, counting down.
CAAGCTCATCCCGAAGAAAGCCTGTCCAACGGTCGATCTGTACCCCGTCCTGCGCCAGAACTCCTATCAAAACCGAGGGCTTTCCGTTGGCAAACGCGATTGAGGGCTGTGGTTTGCGCGCACCCCGGTCTACGCTGGCAATATCTCCGAGCTGCACCACGGCACCGTCTGCATTTTCTCGCAGGACGATGCTTCGAATGCGGTCCAAAGTCTCAATTTCTCCGCTTATGCCTATTGTCAGGTCGACATCGGACTGCAACCGCCCGGATTGAACCTTCCCATCTGCTTCTGCAATCCGCTGGGAGATCTCGGCAGTGCTGAGCCCAAGCGCAGCGGCCTTGTCCATATCGACATTTACGAGCACTTCTTCTTCCGGCTGACCGAAATAGTCCACGGCTCGCGTAGAGGGTATCGCGCGCAGCCTGTCACCCAGAGCTTCGGCATGCCGCGACAGCAAAGTTAACGGGAAGTCCGGATCCTCGGCCGCAACGGCAATGACAGCAGAATAGGCAGAAATACCCTCGGCATCGAATTCCGGCGGCAACACTCCACTCGGAAAGTTCTGTCGAGCATCTTCAACGGCATCCCGAGCTTCGGCCCAAACCTGCTCAATGGTTGCTTCATCCAGCGTCTCCAGCAACTCTACCGAAACGACCGATACGCCCGACCGGGATACAGAGCTGATTTCATCCACCTCGGCAATTTTCCGAAGCTCTTCTTCGATTTCTGCGGTAACCAACGCTTCGACCCGTTCAGGGTCTGCACCAGGGAACTGCGTCGTCACAGTTGCGAAGAGGTTGGTAATCGTTGGGTCTTCCTGCCGTCCCAGCGACAGGAACGAAGACAGACCTGCAGATACAAGTACCAAAATGATGAGGGCAACCAGCCGGGGGTGGCGAAAGGTAAGGGTTTCCATCAGATCGCTCCGTTACTCGCCAGTGTTGAAGGCGACACGCTGACCAACGGTTACACGCTGCGGCCCTTGGTCGATCAGGACGGTTCCCTCTGGAAACGTGCCACGCACAAAGACACGGTCATCTTCAGCATGCAGAACTTCGACCGTCGCCAGGCGCACAATCTTCTGCGCGTCAGCAACCAGAAGTGTCCATTGCCCACGCGTACCTTCTTTCAAGGATGTCGTGGGCACCCAGGTTCCCGCACTCTGTACGGGATCAATTACATGCACACGAGCGGTCTGCCCGAAGGCAACGTCCGGCGCGTTCCTCAGATCGAAAAGTGCGGTTCTGGTGCGGGTTACCGGATCAATGTCGGGCCGCAAGGTTGCAAGGTTAGCCCGATAGCTTTGACCAGCGATCTCGATTTCAACATCTGTCAGAAGCGCCGGGTCAACGTCGAGTGGGATACCAATTCGAACCTGCGGCGACACGACCTCGACCATACCCAGAACCAGTTCACCCGATCGCAGGGTTTCACCGCCGTCCACGTGTCGCGCGGTTATTTGACCAGAAAACGGAGCCTCAATGCTGGATTTCTCGATCCGAACGGTTACGTCCCGCATCGCTGCATCCAGTTCCCCAATTCTAGACAACAATTCATCTTGTCGGGAAACTGCCTCATCTAAGCGAGCTTGACTGGTAAAGCCTTGTTCGATGAGTTTCGCGTTTCGCTCGACCGTTTTCTCGGCAAATGAAAGCTGGGCTGCAATGGCATCACGAGATGCCGTCAGTCGGTCGCGTTCAACCTCCAACAGAGCTACGTCCAACGTTGCGAGAAGTTGGCCCTTAGCAACCTCGTCACCCTCATCCACCAGAATTTGATCAAGCGTCCCATTCAACTCGAAAGAGATATCTGCCGAACGCTGAGGCTCGACCTGACCGATGAATACACGGTCGACTGTGTAGGCGCTTTCGGACGTGATTGGTGTGGCGGAGACCGGGGTTACAGCAGCGGCATCTGGCGCCGGTACAGCATCTGCTCTGCGCGTCAGCTCCGATGCACCGAAGTAAACTGCGGCCGCTGCAACACCTATGAAGCTAACGGTCACCCCGACACGCACGGTACCGCGTAAAACTCGCAAAAAGAGGCTCGGCTTGGTCTTTTCAGTAAAGTATTTCGCGGGACTTGGCATTTGCGGACCTCATCAAGTTAGCATCTCTAACATATGTTAGAAGTTCTCACTTTGACAAGGGCTACGTGATCTGGCACATGTTGGATCATGACCAGCATAGAAAAAAGTCACTCAACAATCAGCCGGGCGACCGGTCAATCGGTGGGCAAGAAAGCCTATCATCACGGCGATCTCCGCGCTGCACTGATCGAAGCAACCCGACAGTTGGTTGAAGAAAAAGGACCCGACAGTTTTTCTGTATCCGAGGCGTGCAGACGCGCGGGCGTTTCAACCGCGGCACCTTACAAACACTTCAAAGACAAGACAGAAATGTTGGTCGCCACTGTTCTGGAAGGAATGGATCGGCACCGAGACAAAATGCTTGCCGCACTGGAAGGCGTTCCCGAAGGATCTCCCGAGCGCATTACTGCCATCGGGATGGAGTATGTTGCCTTCGCGTTAAATGAGCCTGGGATATTCAGACTGAAATTTGGCGGCTTCACAGATCGCATCGCGGATCCCCGGTTGGAGGAAGGTGGCCAGCAAAGTTTCGGGATTCTTTTGACTGAGGTAGCAAAATGTCTCGGTGAACCGGGAATCACAGACGAAGTTCGCCGCCGTGGTTTTTTGTTGTGGAGTTTCGTGCACGGTCTGTCCTTCATTCTGCATGACAAAGGGCTTGCTGAGAAAGGCGAAGATTTCGATCTTCATACCCTTCTTGAGGACGTTTCGGAAAGAATGCTGAGTTGAGCGTTCTCACGCCAAAACGAACTTGACCAAGCACAGATAGCAGACAATCTAAGCCGCTATCACGCCTATGCGTAAACGATTGCTCTGGTTCACATAGAAGACATTTTTGGACAGCGCAGCGAATGTCCGCTATCCACAATCGCAAGGTCTCATCGTGAATGCTGGCTTGGGATTGAGCTAGTGCTACCAGATAGGGTCTATAGCAAAGTTTTCAGTCCAATACTTCCGTCTCTCAACCCGGAATTATGCAGGCGCGTTCGTTAACTGGGAACTTCTGCAGGCACCAAGATCGTCATTCCTGCTCGGTCTGCTACGGCCATGATTGCCGGAATGTCTGGCGGTCCATCTGGCGCCGGAATGTCTGTCGTACCATCAGGCATTGCTTCGCCAGCTTCAGTAAAGAAAGTGTCATGCATCGCGCCAGGGGCGTTTATGCAAAGTAGCCGGCCAGGCTGTTCCCCAGTACATGTAAAGGCGTGCACTGCGCCGTCTGGAACTTTGACGAAGTCGCCACTTTTTGCGCTGATTGTCTCACCATTCACAAAGAACTCGAATTCACCGTCGAGCACATAGAAGCTCTCGTCTTCGCCAGCATGATGATTGGGTGGCGCACCGGCACCCGGCGCCGTCTTTATCTCAACGATTGTGCAACGATCTCCGGTCTCACTGGGAAAGGCGTGAAAAGTCAGAAGGTTTCCTAGAAGATGATAAATTCGCGGACGAGGTTCAGCCATTACTTCAACTCCCTTTACTTGAAACACACTGCCCTTATGATACATATATCTACTAATGAGACAAGTGTATCATAAAAGGCTTGGTATTGGCGTCGCGTACAAATCAAATTAACCGAACACGAGAAGCACTTCTTTCAGCTGCACGTGACTTGATGTCGGAAGGCAAAGAAGTCACGCTGGCAAAAGTCGCTGAGCGTGCCAAAACCAGCCGTGCGACGGTCTATCGTTACTTTTCTGACCCAAGTGTCTTGGCTTTGGATGCGACGCTCGATCTTGAAGTTACTCCAACTTCAGAACTTCTCGAGGGGCTGAATAACGTCAGGAGCCGCGTACACGCCGTTGCGCGCTACTATCTGGATTTTTCTCGGGTTCATGAGGCGCACTTCCGGCAGTTTCTTGCTGAATCACTCAAGGCATCACTTGAAGATGGAACTGTCAAAATGCGTGGCGCCAGAAGAGTGGCGGCTTTTTCGGAAGCACTTGCACCAGTTCAGCCATTGATGAAGCCGAAGGAAATTGACGACCTGGCAAAGCGATTGTCCATGACGACGGGCATGGAACAACTTATTATTCTGGAAGACATTTTGCGAGTGGACGAAGCAACCGGTTACCAACTTCAGGAAGGTTTGGTCGACGCTCTGTTGGATCGGTACTTACCAAAAAACTGAGACAGAATTCAGATGCCGACTTCATCCCAAAACTGCTGGAAAATAGACACCAGTTAAACGTCCGCTTTGCATTGACTGTGTACTTCGCGACGAAGAACGCGAACGGCCGTTTTGACCGCATCTCGGACGTTAACTGCGCCTTTTTTTGAACGGCTGCTTTGCGGAGAAAGCGGCCGACACAGCCTGTAAATGCAACAGGCCGCCAACGCGTCGACAAGCCGCTGAGAGAGACGAAAAAGCACGACCCTTCGGACCACTGGCGTCAGGTTTGGCTTCACCAAAAAGCGCGGCGTCGCATCAATCTCAATGAGTGTAAGCAGGCAAAAACGGGCGTTGCAGGGCTCAGGCCTGCTTTTGAACCTCGGCGTCCTCTGCCACCTCTGCCACCTCTGGTGTCATTTCGACCACTTCATCTTCGTCCGCGGGCTCCATGACTTCAGGCTCTTCGGATTGATCTTCGAGCGCACCGACGATCAAAGGCAACATATGTACGCCGGTCGCGCTTGCGATTTCGGGTGTTTGTGGTGTCTGCCAGCTGAGCGTGTCGAAGCTGCCGCAGTTCTGGCAGACCGGTCCCCATTCAGGTTGGATATCATGGCAATTGGTGCACACCCATTGCGGACCACGCGGCGCATTCAGCGCCTTGGCCAACCAGCCTTGCACAATGGCGTCCGAGGCCCCCTCGCCCCGCTCGATAGCGGCCATCAACGTATAGGCGCGCGCATCACCCTGCGTTTCGACCACATCGCCCAGCGCACGGCGGGCTTCGGGGAAGTCCTCGGCCACGATGTTCAATTCGGCCAGTATCAGACGCGTTTCCATGTTCTCGGGGTGAATCCGGGTCAGCGCGGTGAACCGCTTGATCCGTTGGTCGGGGGTTTCATCCGGCATGATGTCGGCAAAGGCATGGGCCAGATCCGGATGCGGCTGCGCCTCCCATGCTTTTTTCAGAATCTTGGTTGCGGCCCGGGGTTTGCCTTTGGCGATATACGCGCGGGCCGCCATGGCAGCGGCTGGCACCAGATCAGGCGACAGGCGATTGGCTTCAATCGCGCGTTCCTGCTGTTCGACCGTCGCACCTTCGTCCAGAATTCCCTTGGCTTCGGACAAGGCCAGAACCGCGTCACGCCGTTTGAAGACATCGCGCGGCAAATACCCGGCTTTCAGCTTGGCCGTCAGGGTCGAACGGGCACCGGCCCAATCCTGCGCCTTGGTTTGCAGGTTCAGCAGCACGTCTTGCGTTTCTTCATGACGTGGTTTGATCGCCAAGGCCTTCTCGGCCAGTTTGCGGGCCGTTTCATCATCACCTTCGGCCAGCTTCTGCTTCATGATCCCGCGCACGCCGACGAAACGGGTGGCGCTGTTGGTCACCAGTTTTTTATAAGTATCCGATGCCTTTTTCGTATCCCCGGTCATCTCGGCGGCCTGTGCCACCAGCAGGTCGGTAAGCTCGGGCTTGTTCAGCAGTTTCTCGGCCTTGCTGGCTTTGGTCATTGCCACGCGCCCTTCGCCCGAGGCCAGCGCCAACAGACCATCAGCCAGCGCCTGGTATCCCTTTTGCTGGCGATTGCGGTCAAAATACCGAGACAGGGCCGTTTCGTCACCGTTCAGGAATTTCAGCGTTGCGATCAGCAGGCTGAGCAACTTGAAAAACAGCCAGACCGCAAAAACCAACACAGCCAGCGCGATCACTGACTGAAGCGGCCCCAGCGTGAATTCCGTGCCCGCGACGGTGATCTGAACCCCGCCACTGGTTTGCATCAGGAAGTGACCGCCCAACGCCAACAGGCCGATAATCGCAACAAAAACGAGGATCTTAAACAGTGACCACAGCATGGCAGGTCCTTCAGTTCGAGTTCAGGCTGGAAGCCAGTGTATTCGCCGCATCGACGGCGGCGACCCGTGTTTGGGCCGCCTGTTCCCAATCGGCCATTGCAGCCTGTGCCGCTTCGGGAAGTGATTTCAATTCGCTCAAGGCTTTGGCCAGGTCTCCGTCCGCAAGCGCAGCCTGTGCCCGTGACAGGATGGCATCTGGCCCATCACCTTCCTGGGGCGTGACCGAGCGCGCGCCCGTTTGACGTTGCAGGAATGCGATCAGGCCGGTGCCCTTGTCGGCTTCACGGGCTGCGGCCAGCGCGGTTCGGGCCGCAGGCGCGAAACTGTCGCGCAGAGAAGAGAGTGTTTCAACACCCTTCTCAGCCGCCTCGGACAGGTCATCCGGTACATCCACACCGCCTGCCTTCAGTTCTGCAACCAGATCGGAATAGGGCTGACCCGCATCCAATTGCCCATGTAAACGCGACAGAACGGCGGCATTGGCCGCGGCTTGCGCATCGGCTGATGCTTTCGCCTCCAGCGCCTGCGCGTCGGAAACCATTTTTTCAACCTCGGCCCGTTGCGAGGCCAGCGAGTCCTGAAGCTTCTTCAGCTCAGCTTCGAAGGCGGCCATGGATTCGGGCGATACGCTGGATTCGATCGGGGTTTTCTCAAGCGTCGCGATGCGGTCTGACAATGGTCCGATCTGGCCTGACAGCGTATCCACAGTGGATTTGATCGCACTCAGGTCACTTTCCACGGGCGTCAATTTGTCGGACAGCGCTTTGACCTGATCCGTCAGACCAGCAACATCCGGACTGTTTGCAAGCGCTTGAGACAGCTTGGCAATCTGGTCGGACTGGTCTGCCAGTTTGGATTCCAACGCCGCCAAGGTATCCGAGCTGTCCGAGCCAGTTGACAACAGCCCGCCATTGCCCAGCGCAAACCCGACGGCGGCAGCGATGGCACCGCCCAGCAATGCGGGAACAAATCCGCCACGCTTTTCAACGACACGCTCGACCACTTTTTCTTCGGCCGGTGCAACATCTTCAATCGATGCTTCGGCTTCGGCTTCGGCTTCGGCTTCGGCTTCGGCTTCGGCTTCGGCTTCGGCTTCGGAAAGTTCTTCTTCTACGGTCTCAGTCGGGTCAACAGGTGTATCGTCCTGTTGCAGTTCGGGTTCGACGACGTCATCTGCCTTGGGGGTTTCCACCGGCTTTTCTTCGGACTTTTTCTTACCAGCCACCGCAATATTCCCCTTATCGAATCCAAATTCAGATGAATAACAGCCCTAGTCAAGTTAATCGGGGACCGCGCCACCCTCAACCCGCAACGCATGTTTCACAAGCTTTTTGACAGCCTTACGCATTTTCTTTGGTGTCGGCTTCTTTGCGATCTTCAGGCGCGCATAGTCCAATGAATAAAGGGGATCCGCCGTAGCCTGACTGATTGCGGCCAACCACAAAGGCGCGGATCCGGTCCAAATATCGGCAAAATGTCGCGCCGTTCTTGGCGAAAAAAGCGGTGTGATCACCGGCGAATCCAGATCCGCCACCCGGGTCGCTTCGGATGTTAGCGGCAACAGCAGTTGCTGGTAGACTGGCAGTTCCCCCACGGTCAGGCCGGATTCGGTCAGTCGACCGGCAACATTGCCGCGCGTGTTCTCACCCCTCAAATGCAACAGCGGGCTTTTGGGCCTCCGCTTGAGCAGATGTCCCACCAGTTCTTCCGCCGTGGCCCCGACCATTTCGGCCTGCCAGCCGCAACCCTTCGCTGTGCTGGTCGTTGTCGGCCCGACGCAGAAAGCGGGCAGGTTGCGGTCCACACCTTTCAGGGCCGCCGCGTTCACCGCATTGGCCGACGTGAAAATCAATCCCTGCACACCCTCGGTCTCAACCTCGACCGGCAGAGGCCGGATTTCCATGATCGGAGAATAGATGACCTGAACCCGGGATTTGGTGCGGGTCGGCAGCTGCGCGACGAACCGTTCAGAGGCGGCGCGCGGGCGGGTCATCAACAAATACAACGTGCGGCCCCTTGGCCCTTCAGGATTGTTTGCATCCGCGCAGGGTGATACCCCGCCGTTAGATCATGATGCAACGGATCAGGGTGATGGTGCAAACACTTACCGTACTGGGATTGGAAAGCAGCTGCGACGATACCGCCGCGGCCATCGTGCGTAAAACGACGGGCGCCAAAGCCGAAATCCTGTCATCCGTGGTACATGGCCAAACCGAACTGCACAGTCCTTTTGGTGGCGTCGTACCCGAGATCGCAGCCCGGGCGCATGCGGAAAAGCTGGATGTCTGCGTTCTGCAAGCGCTGGACACGGCTGGTCTTTCCCTGAAAGACGTGGACGCCGTTGCCGTCACCGCCGGGCCCGGTCTGATCGGAGGGGTCATGTCGGGCGTCATGTGCGCCAAGGGGATCAGTGCGGCAACCGGTCTGCCGCTGGTGGGTGTCAATCACCTTGCCGGTCACGCGTTGACACCCCGACTGACGGACAACATTGCCTTCCCCTACCTGATGCTTCTGGTGTCCGGCGGCCACTGCCAGTTCCTGATCGCCCACGGGCCCGAACATTTTACCCGCCTAGGCGGCACCATCGACGATGCGCCGGGCGAGGCCTTCGACAAAACCGCCCGCCTTCTGGGTCTGCCGCAACCAGGTGGCCCTTCCGTCGAAGCCGAGGCGCGCGCCGGTGATCCCAAACGCTTTCAGTTTCCCAGGCCGCTTCTGGACCGGCCCGGTTGCGATCTGTCCTTTTCGGGATTGAAAACGGCCTTGATGCGGATGCGCGACCAGATCGTGGCCGAAAAGGGTGGCTTGACGCGCCAGGACCGCGCAGATCTGTGCGCTGGATTCCAGCAGGCGATTGTGGACACGTTGGCCGAAAAAACCCGGCGCGCGATTGATCTGTATCTGGAAACCTCTCCGTCTGAACCCGTGATTGCCGTTGCCGGAGGGGTTGCCGCAAACTCGGCCATTCGGTCCGCATTAGAGTCTGTTTGTGCTGAAAAAAACACCAGTTTCACCGCGCCCCCGTTGGCGTTGTGCACGGACAATGCGGCGATGATTGCCTATGCTGGCCTGGAACGCTTTCGTACCGGCGCGCGGGATGGGCTGGACCTGACCGCCCGCCCTCGCTGGCCTCTGGATCAACACAGCCCGGCCATGCTGGGCGGCGGCAAGAAAGGGGCCAAGGCATGAGCGTATCCGTCCTGGGCTCCGGTGCGTTTGGCACGGCTCTGGCAATCTCGCTGGCAGGCAATGGGCCAGTGACACTGTGGTCAAGAAACGCCGATCAGGCGCAGCAGATGCGCGAGACGCGCGAAAATGCAACCCGGCTGCCCAACATAACCTTGCCCGGGGACATCACCGTGACTGCGGACATCGCGGAGGCGCTCAGGGCTGACACGCTTCTGTTGGCTGTGCCAATGCAGAAATTGCGCAGCGCTTTGCAGGATCACGCCCCGACCCTGAATGGCAAGACTCTGGTGGCCTGCTGCAAGGGAATTGAACTGACCTCGGGGCTTGGACCTGTCGCGGTCATCAAAGAAGGCGTCCCGGACGCCCGCATCGCGCTGCTGACCGGGCCCAGTTTTGCAGATGACATTGCCCATGGCCTGCCCACCGCTCTGACGCTGGCTTGCGAGGATACGGAACTTGGCAAGGCGCTTCAGGCCGAACTGACGACGGCGAACCTGCGCCTTTACCGCACCACAGACACGATCGGCGCCGAACTTGGCGGTGCGCTGAAGAATGTCATGGCCATTGGCTGCGGCGCGGCCATCGGCGCAGGTCTGGGTGACAGCGCCCGGGCCGCCTTGATGACCCGCGGATTTGCCGAGATGCAACGCTTTGCCGCGATGCGCGGCGCGCGCGCCAACACCCTGATGGGCTTGTCCGGGTTGGGGGATCTTATGCTGACCTGCTCTTCCGAGCTGTCCCGAAACTATCGTTTTGGCCTTAGTTTGGGTCTGAATCAGCCCTTTGACAGCCAAACAACGGTCGAAGGCGTCGCCACTGCCCGTGCCATGTCGGACATTGCCGCCAAGGAAGGGCTGGATATGCCCATCAGCGCCACGGTGGCGGACCTGAGCCATGGCGCCTACAGTGTCACCGAGGCCATTCAAAACCTGCTAAATCGACCCCTCAAGGAGGAATAACATGCTGATCGCCCTCATCGCTCGTGACAAACCCGACGCGTTGCAAACCCGATTGGACAACCGCTCGGCCCACCTGGCCTATATCGAAGAAACCGGCGTCGTGTCACAGGCCGGACCGTTGCTGAACGGTGACGCCATGATCGGCTCATTGATAATTCTCGATGTGGAGGACCTGGCCGCCGCACAATCGTGGGCCGATGGCGACCCTTACGCAAAGGCAGGATTGTTCCAATCGGTTGAGCTGATCCCGTGGAAAAAGGTGATCGGTTGATGGCCTATTGGTTATTTAAATCAGAGCCGTCGACCTGGAGTTGGGATCAGCAAGTCGCAAAGGGCGACGCGTGCGAGGAATGGGACGGTGTGCGCAATTATCAGGCGCGCAATTTCATGCGTCAGATGAAGGTTGGGGACCGGGGGTTCTTCTACCATTCGCAAAAGGACAAGTCCGTTGTTGGCATTGTCGAGGTCTGTGCCGAGGCCCATCCCGACAGCACCACCGATGACGAACGGTGGGAGTGTGTGGACATCAAGGCCGTGCGGCCCTTTTCCAAACCCGTAACGCTGGACCAGATCAAGGCGGACGAGCGTCTGGCCAACATGGTGCTGGTGAAGAACTCTCGCTTGTCGGTGCAACCCGTGACCGAGGATGAATGGCGGGTGATTTGCATGCTGGGTGAAACCCAGCCTGATTGAACAGGAAAGTGGCACCGGGCGCAGAACTTCTCAAACCCCCGGCAAGATGCTATCTTTCCTTGGGCTTTGCCGGGTGAGAACATGTCGGTCGCGTTTTTCCGCGATTGAAATTGCTTGGTGGTGTTCGAGTAAAGATCGGTCTTTCTTGAAAGCAAAAACCCATGTCTGACGACGAAGGCGGCAATGGGATATTCGAAGACGCCGTTGCTGCGAAGAACTCAAAAAACTGGGAAGCGCGCCTGAAAGAGGCGCGTGAAAAGCGTGCCAGAGTGCTCAGCGGAGCGCATGGTGAAGCGCAGGAAAAACCCGCCCTGAAACCTTCCGAGACAGAGCACCTGCCCCGGCCAGACGAAACCAAAATCGAAGAGATCGTATCAGACCGGGTCCGTTCCCTGCATTTGGAAGACCCAAAAACCAGGAAAAAACCCTTGGTTAGAGCAGGAATTATTCTGGCCGCCTTGGTTTGCGGCGCGTTCCTGCAATGGGCGGTCACACATATTGCCGGAACTTGGCGCTCTACCGGTGGAACGCCCCCAGCCAGCCTGGATGCGGCGACGGAAACTCTTCCTGAAATCGAGGAGCTGCTTTCAGACAGAGCCCCCACCGTCGGAATCGCTGAGTCACCGGCCCCACGAGACACACAAGCAGCCGAGGACCCCGCCGATCCAGCATCTTCGCAGGTCGCACCCGTTTCCAACCCGGCAATCATCGAAGAGGTCGAGGATGCGATCACAGGCGCACCTCTCGACCAGAGCGTCGCGATTGAGGCGGTCGTGACCTCACCCGTTCCTGCCGAAGACATTTCGGTTGCGGATGACCAAAACAGGGTGGAACCAAGACCCCCAACCCCAGAAGCGGAACCGGCCGTGTCTGTGTCTCCGCCAGCCATATTCATTCCGCCACAGCTCGAACCCATCTTGGCCACCGCTTCTTCTGCGGATGTTCAAACCTTGTATCCAGCTTCTGCTGAACCGCCGTGGCGCCACACCAACCGGTCGAACAAAGACAGCTTTTCGCAGACATCCTTGATGGTTTTGGACCCTGTTCTGCAAGAGATCACTTTATCTGCGGCCCCGTCTTATGCAGAGGTAAAACCGCTTTCGCCCGCACAATCCCCCATTGATCTGGAAGTCTCGCTTTTTGTTCCCTTGAGAGTGTCACAAGACGCCAGCAGCCGGGCTTTGGAACTGCTTACACAGGGCCGCGCGACTGTTGTATCAACAGACCGCGTGGGTTTTCGTGTCAGAGAAACACAGGTTCGTTTCTATCATCCAAGCGACGCTGAAAACGCGGCGCTGGCGGCTGATGCTCTTGACGGAATATTGAGGGATTTCACGAATTCGGGCAGCAAGACCCGTCCGGGGCGGATAGAAGTCTACCTGGCAGGCAGCGGTGGCGCGTCATCCAGGAATTCGGACCCAAGGCCCACGGAATTCGACAATTTCATTGCGCGTATTCTTGGCGAACTCAGATAAGAAACGAGGGAAGGCTCTGACGATACAGAACCTTCCCTACCCCCGCGTGCTCCCTACTCACCACACGCGTATGGAAATATCTGGTTCTGACCGTCCTGGTCACAGGTTGAACTTAGCGCAACCACAGCCTTGGTTTCAAACGCCAAGTCGTTAAATTGAAACTCAAATAAAATACGCCCGCCAAAATCTCGGCGGGCGCTTGGTAGGTTTCGACCGGGTCAGCTGTAAACGGATTCTTTTCCGAAATGCTTGGTCAAAATATAATAGACTACGGCACGGTACTTGTTGCGCTCGGACATGCCATAGGTTTCCATGGCTTTGTTGATCCCTTCCATCAGTTCGGGGCCATCTGCCAGACCCAGCTTTTTGATCAGGAAGTTGTTCTTGACGGTTTCCAGTTCCGAATCCTGGCTGGCCGCGACAGTTGCCGCATCTGCGTCATAGATCGCCGGACCACAACCGATGGTGACCTTGGTCAGCAGGTCCATATCGGGGTCCATCCCGCATTTGGTTTTCAGGTCTTCTGCGTATTTGGCGATCAGCTCGTCGCGCTTGCCCATATCCTAGTCTCCTTGATCCGTTTACCCGGCACCTTTTACCGATGATCGAAAGACTAGCCGCGTCGCAGGCTTTTCCAAAAGGAAAAAAATTTACGATTTCTCCCCCTTGGTCGCAGCCTGCACGTTTCTTGCTGAAAAGCCTAGCGGCAATAGCCCCACCCCGGGCCTTGCAAGTGGAAATGATCCGCGTGCAAACGATTGAAATCGGGCCCAAGAACCACGCGAAACCAACCGCAGGCCTCGTGCCAGATCCGTCGAAAAAAGGCGCCTTCCGGTCCCGAGCCCTGCCAGTATGACAACAAGGTCAGCGTCCGACCGTCAACGGTATCCACACCGACGATATCTATCGAATCCGCGCGGGCATGGCTGCTCCACCCACCGTTTTCACCCTGCGCGGTGCGCATGGGGCGGCAATTGTAACTGCCGATGTGGCGCAATCGGGAAACGTCGGTCCCAAGCAGATCGCGTGCGGCGGGCTGCACGACGTGATGTTCCCACATGGTCAGGCGCAGCGCGGTGGCGCAACTGGTTTCAACATCCTCGATCCCTGATGTCACCAATTTGGTCAGACGACCCCGACCGGCGATGCCGCAGTTCTGATCGACAACCAGGTCCGCCATCGCCTCAAACCGAACACCCGCGTCTTCCAGAGCGGCCCGACACTGTGCTTCGCTGGCCAGTGCGCGGTTCAGTTGGAGCTTGGTGACGGGTGTAATCGGGGCGGTTACCTTCAGATCACGCAACGGGTTCCAGTGTGACGGTATCGGCGTTTCGGGATGCGCCAACACCCACCAGACACCACCGCCCAAAAGGATCACAACAACCGCCAGCCTGAAAAAGAAAGACGCCGCCAGGTACAAATACCGGCGGCGCCCAGATTTCTGCGTCATACCCAGACGGCGATCAGTAGCGGTAGTGTTCCGGCTTGTACGGACCTTCCGGTTTGACACCGATGTAAGCGGCCTGATCCGCATCCATCTGGGTCAGCTTCACGCCGATGCGATCCAGATGCAGGCGAGCCACTTTCTCATCCAGATGCTTGGGCAGGATGTAGACCTTGTTCTCGTACTGGTCACCCTTGGTGAACAGCTCAATCTGGGCCAGAACCTGGTTGGTGAACGAGGCCGACATCACGAAGGACGGGTGCCCGGTGGCGTTGCCCAAGTTCAGCAGACGGCCTTCGGACAGCAGGATGATGCGGTTGCCCGAAGGCATCTCGATCATGTCCACCTGTTCCTTGATGTTGGTCCATTTGTGGTTCTTCAGGCTGGCCACCTGAATTTCGTTGTCGAAGTGGCCGATGTTGCCGACGATGGCCATGTCCTTCATCTCGCGCATATGCTCGATGCGGATCACGTCCTTGTTGCCGGTGGTTGTGATGAAGATATCGGCGCTGGCGACTTCGTCTTCCAGCAGGGTGACCTCGAACCCGTCCATCGCGGCCTGCAGGGCACAGATCGGGTCAACTTCGGTCACTTTCACACGGGCACCGGCACCGCGCAGCGACGCGGCCGAGCCTTTGCCCACGTCACCATAACCACAAACCACGGCAACCTTACCGGCCATCATGGTATCAGTGGCGCGGCGGATGCCGTCGACCAGCGATTCCTTACAGCCGTATTTGTTGTCGAATTTCGACTTGGTGACAGAGTCGTTCACGTTGATCGCAGGGAACGGCAGGTGGCCGTCTTTCACCAGCTGATACAGGCGGTTCACTCCGGTGGTGGTTTCCTCGGAAACGCCCTTGATCTGGTCACGCATCTTTGTGAACCAGCCCGGGCTTGCCGCCATGCGCTTGGCGATCTGCTTCTTGATCACCTCTTCCTCTTCCGAACCCGGAACAGGGATGATGTCCTCGCCCGCTTCGGCACGGGCACCCAGCAGGATGTACAGCGTTGCGTCGCCGCCATCATCCAGGATCATGTTCGGGCCATCTTCGAACAGGAAGGATTTGTCCAGATAATCCCAGTGCTCTTCCAGTGTCTGGCCCTTGACGGCGAAGACGGGAATACCCGCTTCGGCAATCGCGGCGGCGGCGTGGTCTTGGGTCGAGAAGATGTTGCAAGACGCCCAGCGCACATCCGCGCCCAGCGCCACCAGCGTTTCGATCAGAACGCCCGTCTGGATGGTCATGTGCAACGACCCGACGATGCGCGCCCCTTTCAACGGCTTGCTGTCGCCGTATTCCGCGCGCAGGGACATCAGGCCCGGCATCTCGGTTTCGGCTATGTCCAGCTCTTTGCGGCCAAAGCCAGCCAATGAAATGTCTTTAACGATATAGTCCCCGGCCATCAGGTGCTCCATTTTCCGGTAATTCACAGTCCTGGCTGCCCCTAGCATTCCTTGGGGCAGGTGGCAACTTTGAAGACTGTGATCGGAAACGATATGGCCAATATCAGCTTGGTGTGCCTTCAATTTCGATCTTTGGTATCGCTTCAAAAAAATCGGTGCCAACGGCAACAATACAACTGATACCGTTCGCATTGGTTACCAAAACGGTATAACTTCCCGTTTCTTTCGAGGTCCAAACCTCCATCACCGCTTGCGCGCCGCGTGTTTTTTGCAGGCCGCCAAAGGCCAATTCTTCGGCATAGTTCTCCTGCAATTTGGATATGATGTGATCCCGTGCCGCACAATTCTGGGCAAAGACAGGTGGCGCGGTAGCGGCCATTCCGAAGGTCAGTGCGATTGCGAATAAACGTTTGAACATAGGGTGCTCCTTTCGATACGTGTTTCAGTTCGAGAGGGGCACACTGGGAGGAGAATGCACCCCCCTCAGTCTTCAATGTCGGGATCTTACCGCGCCGTTTCAAAGCACGAACGCTCAAGAAAATGTTGGCAGCGTGTGATCCAGACAGGTACATCATACCATAAAAACGCGAATTGAACGTGTCCAACTTCACAAGGCATGGCAGAATGGCAACACAACCCAGAGCGTGGCAAAGGATGCTGTCGGGCCGCAGGCTGGACCTGCTGGACCCGACACCGGTGGATATCGAGATTGAAGACATCGCACACGGCCTTGCCTTTGTCGCTCGTTGGAACGGTCAGACAAACGGCGATTTCGCTTATTCCGTGGCCGAACATTCCCTGCTGGTTGAAGAGATTTTTGGCCGTATTGCCCCCAAAGCACCCATGAAATGGCGTTTGGCGGCCCTGTTACATGACGCGCCCGAATATGTGATCGGCGATATGATCTCGCCCGTGAAATCCGCCGTCGGCCCAGACTATGGCGCGTTGGACGACCGGCTGGCGGCAGCAATCCACATACGGTTTGGACTACCGGCTGAGGTCCCAAAAACGGTGAAGCGCCAGATCAAGAAGGCCGACAAGATCAGCGCCTGGATGGAGGCGACACAGATTGCCGGGTTTTCCGAGGCCGAAGCCACAAAATTCTTTGGCCGCCCGGACAGGGGGATCGTGGCGGGTTTACAAATCAGGCTGCGCCCCCCGGTCGAGGTGCGGCACGCTTTTTCAGCGCGGCACGCAGAATTGATCGCTCAGATCTGAGAGACGCTGTCCAAATGCGTGAGTGGGACGGGGGGAAGAAAGATGAAAACAAAGACCGGAACCCGAGTTTTGCTTGTCGTCAACGTCCTGCTGACTGTTGGTCTTGCGGCAGCGTTGGTCGAAACCGGGTATGTCTCGAAGGCGCTCAGAAAAATCTCGGGCACACATGTCCCGGTCACGGAAACCGATCACTACAAGCTCATGGTCTGGCTGCACGAGCGGCCGACTTCTCAGGCGCTCGCCTCACCGGATATTCAGATCGCTTTCATCGGCGATTCCATTATCGAAGGGTGGTTGACCAGCAACATCCTGCCCAACTCGCTGAATCTTGGGATCAGCCGCGACACCACCCCGGGCCTGATCGCACGGGCAAAACCGGAACTGATTGTCCATGTTCCGACATGGTATCTGGGAATCGGGGTCAATGACGCTCTGACCGCCACACCGCCAGAGAAGATTGCAGAGTATGTCGCACAGTTGAAGGCCCTGTTCATGCCCGCCGACAGGTTGATCTGGCGTGCTGTGTTGCCCGTCACCGGTGCAAACTGGACCGCGGAACAAGAGGCGTTTCGAACGGCCTTCAATTCGGCTGCACAACAGGCCTGTCAGGATATGGCGAACTGCACGTTTCTGACCCCGCCGGACGGGTTCGCCGAGAACACCGCCGACTGGACATCGGACGGGCTGCATCCCAACGCAATCGGATATCGTCAGCTGGCGCGGCAGCTCTGCGCAGAAATCTCCTGCTCACCCTGAAGGTGCTGAATGGGCACGGTCAGCACCGCTGCTTGCAGACCAGTCTGAAACTTGGGCCGGGTTTGTGTTCACCCTGTTTCAGCCAAAGACGTAGAAGCACAGTTTGTTGCCATCCGGGTCACGCACATAGGCACCATAGAACCTGTCGGGGACGCGTTGACCAGGTTCGCCTTCGTCCACCGCACCCAGGCTGATTGCCTTGTCATAAAGTTCCTTGACCTCATCCTTGGAGTCGGCTGCAAAGGCGACCATGTTGCCATTTCCGGCGGCGCAGGCATCACCGTCGTAAGGCTCACACACTGCCAGCATCGGCGCGTCGGGTTTGTTGCCGATGAACGCGATCCGGCCTGCGTCTATAACCACTTTCGCGCCCTTGTCCGCGAAAAGTTTGGTATAGAAGTCCTTGGCGCGCGCCATGTCCGAAACGCCAACGGTTACATATCCGATCATAAAGTGGTCCTGTTCTGACAAAAGATTCCAGATGTGGCGAACAGTCCTCGACAGGGTCCAAGGTTACAAGTCACTAAACCGTCATCGAGCGGCCGGCCGGCCTAACGCGGGCTGCGTTTCGCCAGTATCCGCTGCAACGTCCGCCGATGCATATTCAACCGTCGCGCGGTTTCGGAAACATTCCGGTCACACAGCTCATAGACGCGCTGGATATGTTCCCAGCGCACACGGTCCGCGCTCATGGGGTTTTCCGGCGGCGGGGGCATCTCGTCACCCTTTGCAAGCAATGCGTTCGTGATGTCGGTGGCATCGGCTGGCTTTGACAGATAGTCGGTCGCGCCGATCTTGACAGCCGCGACGGCGGTCGCGATCGCACCATATCCGGTCAGAACAACAACACGGCTGTCAGGGCGTTTTTCCCGCAATACCTCGACAACGTCCAATCCGTTGCCATCCTCAAGCCGCAGATCGACGACGGCATAAGCCGGGGGCCGGGCGGTGGATATCGCGCACCCTGCCGCGACGGATCCTGCGGTCTCAACCTCGAAGCCACGCTTTTCCATGGCCTTGGCCAAACGTCTCAGAAACGGCTCGTCATCATCAACCAAAAGCAGGGATTTGTCAGGGCCGATGTCAAGCTGAGAAGTATCTGCCATATGTTAGGTCTTTCGCTATTTCATGCCTTTGGCTCGAACATGAGTAATAGCAGCGCGGGAACAAAGGTCAAACAACCTTGTTACGACGCGGCCTGTTCCAGGAAGCATTCAACCTTGTCCGCCATCTGTTCGGCCGTGTCTTCGCGCTTGAAGAATTCCAGAAATCCATCTTCGGGTGTAACCAGATAGGTAAAGGTGGAATGGTCAACCAGATAGAATTCGTCGCCTTTGTCATGCGCCTTGTAATAGGTCTTGTAGGCCTTGCTGGCCGCCTTGACCTGTTCGGGCGAGCCGGTCAGGGCGATCGTCTTGCCCCCGAGATTGAAAGCATAGTCAGCCATGACTTCGGGCGTATCGCGATCCGGGTCAATCGAGATGAACAGAGGCGTCACCGACAGCCCGCGTTCGGCCAGAATATCGACAGCGTCGGCGTTGCGGGACATGTCGAAGGGGCAAACGTCCGGGCAGAACGTGTATCCGAAGTAAACCAGCGTCGGTTCGGTAATCACATCTTTGTCCGTAACCGTCTCGCCTTTGCCGTTCACCAGTTCAAATGGTCCACCGATTGCGGCGGCACCCCCGGCGATCTGGCTGGACCGGCATTGTGCGAACTTGTCATCGGACCCGCCGCCCCGCGTCAGAATCCACATGGCCCCAAGTCCGAAAACCAGAGCAAAGGTTGCGAGAATTGCGTACAGTAGGCGGGCCATTTCGATTATCCGGTCGCAAGGGATTGTTGATCGTTCCGGCCGGGACACCTATCAAGATGACCAGCCGATGCAACAGGACATAAGCGACCGATGGCAGAATCCAATCAGACTTTTTGGCGCGGCCAGGAACGCAGCAGCTGGATTCGGCTTCGGACCCTGATCCTTTTGCGATGGGTGGCGATCATCGGCCAGCTCACCGCAATCACGGTGGCCCAGCGATATTATGACGTGCAGCTGGAACTGGGCCTGTGTTACCTGGCCATCGGAATCTCGGTCATGGGCAACCTGACCGCCATATTGCTGTTTCCGCAGAACAAGCGCCTGACCGAGTTCGAAAACTTCCTGATGGTTCTGTTCGACCTGCTGCAATTGTCAATTCTGCTCTATTTGACCGGCGGGCTGAACAACCCGTTTGCGCTGCTTCTGCTGGGCCCGGTCACGATTTCAGCCAATGTCATGAGCACTCGATCAACCCTGATTGTCGGCGCCGTCGCAATCGTTCTGACAACTGTGCTGGCGGAATTTCACCTTCCGTTGCGGACAAGTCTGGGGCTTGTTCTGGATATCCCCGATATCCTTCTGTTTGGAAACTGGGCCGCGATCATCATCGCCATCGTCTTCATCGGCGCCTATTCCCACCGCGTCAGTTCCGAGGTCCAATCCATGTCCGAGGCGCTGGCCGCCACGCATATGGCGCTGGCGCGCGAACAGAAGCTGACCGATCTGGGGGGCGTCGTTGCCGCTGCCGCGCATGAACTGGGCACGCCTCTGGCGACGATAAAACTGACCAGCGCGGAACTGATCGAAGAACTGGACGACCGCCCGGACCTGAAAGAAGACGCTGCTTTGATCCGCGAGCAGGCAGACCGTTGCCGTGACATTCTGCGCGACATGGGGCGGGCGGGCAAAGATGATCTGCATCTGCGGCAGGCACCGCTTTCGACAGTGGTGAACGAAGCGGCCGAACCACATGTCGGTCGCGGCAAAGAGGTTCATTTCTCTGAAGGCCCCGCGCAGGACGGGGATGTTCAGCAGCCCTCGATCCTGCGCAAACCCGAGATCATTCACGGTTTGCGCAACCTGATTCAGAATGCCGTGGATTTCGCCCGCGCAAATGTCTGGGTCGAGGCCGAATGGACCGATGGCAGGATCACCGTCAGCATCATGGATGACGGGCGGGGATATCCGCCCCACATGATCGGACGCATCGGCGATCCCTTTATGCGCCGAAGACGGGCAGAATCCGATCAGAGATCGCGCCCGGAATACGAAGGGATGGGCCTGGGATTGTTCATCGCCAAAACCCTGCTGGAACGCAGCGGCGCCGAACTGGAATTCGCCAATGGTTCGGACCCCTACCAGCATCTGACCGACAATCCTGAACGGCGCGGGGCAATCGTCAAGGTGACCTGGCCACGCAAACTGATTGATGCACAGAAGGGTGACACCCCGGTCCCGTCGGGATCCAACACGCGCATCCAGGTGTGAATTAAGAGACCGTTAACCAATCCCACGCATAGTCTGTGCTTGTATCGTTCAGGCTTGGGGAATTTGATGGCCGATTGGATTATTCTGGCCGCGATCAGTCCTGTTTCGTGCTGTTTCGCCGTTCTGTGGCTGTTGCCACGCCGGGCTCAGCGCGACAAGGCTTTTGGTCTGTTTTCGAACACCTCGCTGTTTGATGCCGTATTCCTGTTCGATGGCGACCAACTGATCAGCCATTCTGATTTCGCACTCGCCGGGTTTGAGCATATTGAAAACTGGCTGGACCTGCGGCGCTTGTTGCAAAGGGATTTCCCAACCTTTCCCGAAACTCCCGACAAAGTGCGCGATCAGGGCAAAATCCTGGTATCGGCCATTGACTGCACGGTTGAACGAGAAGTCGTGTGTGAGTGGATCGACGGTATCGTCCGCGTTCGACTTTGCGAATGCGCCAGGACCACCTCGGCCGGGTCGGTTACCCCAGGCGAACCGACTCGTCTGGCAATGGATCTGGCCCCTTACCCGGTATGGTTGGCGGATAACGACAATCGGGTGCAATGGTGCAATGCAGCCTATGTCGCACTTGTTCAAAAGGCACGTGATCAGGACGCCGATCTGACTGCGCCGCTTTTTGAAAGCCCGGAGGGTGCCACAAGACCGACCGGAAAAACCCGCGTGTCGGTGGATGTGGCAGATACTGATCGCAAGCTTTGGTTCGATTTGACTCGGATCGAACACGAGAACGGTCATCTATGCTATGCCGTTGACGTCAACGCGATTGTCGAGGCGGAAACCGCCCAGCGCAAATTCGTGCAGACCATGACCAAGACCTTTGCCCAATTGTCCATTGGTCTCGCCATTTTTGACCGCAATCGGCAATTGGCCCTGTTCAACCCGGCCTTGATCGACCTGACCACCTTGCCGCCCGATTTCCTCAGTTGCCGCCCCAGCCTGAGCAGTTTCTTCGACCACTTGCGGGATCAACACATGATGCCCGAACCGAAGAATTACCGCAGCTGGCGGCGTCAGATGAACGACCTTCTCGAAGCGGCTGAAGATGGAAACTATCACGAGACGTGGTCGCTTCCATCCGGGTCGGTTTATTCCGTCAGCGGCCGCCCTCACCCGGACGGCGCAGTGGCGTTTCTATTCGAGGATATCACCGCCGAAATCACCCTGACGCGGCGCTTTCGATCAGAAATGGATCTGATGCAGTCCATCCTGGACAAACTGGCGGATGCGATTGCCGTCTTTGCGGATGACGGTACGCTGGCCTTCACCAACTATGCATATCAGAAGCTGTGGGGAGACGCGCACGAGGTCGGGTTCCAAAGCGAAACGGTCACCGATGTCACGCGACGCTGGCAAGATCTCTGTATTGCGACGCCGGTTTTGGGTGAAGTGCGGGATTTTGTCGAAATGCGGGAAAACCGCGCCGAATGGACAGCCGAAATCCAGATGAGAACCGGCATTACCGTGGATTGCACCGTCACACCGGTTCATAACGGTGCGACAATCGTGCGGTTTACGCAATCCGAATTTCCCTCGAAATCCACCGCGATGGAACAGATCAGCGCCTGAACCGGGTTGCAGCCGGTCAGGCGCAAGGCCATTGTGGCGGCATGACACAGACCGCCCGATCTCTGACTTTCAAATCGCCCGAAGACACCGCAGTTTTCGCACGGCAATTGGGAACATCTCTGCGCCCGGGCGATGTCGTTCTGCTGGAGGGCCCGATCGGCAGCGGCAAGACGCATTTCGCGCGCAACCTCATTCAGTCATTGATGGCTGAGCCCGAAGATGTGCCCTCGCCAACTTTCACTTTGGTCCAGGCTTACGACACACCATCAGGGGAAATATGGCATTGCGACCTGTATCGTCTGAGCGCGGCCGAAGAAGTTGACGAACTGGGCCTGACGGACGCTTTCGACACGGCAATCTGCCTTGTGGAATGGCCGGACAAGCTGGGCCCGTTGGCGCCCCAAGGCGCGTTGACATTGACCTTTGAAACAGACCCTAACAATATCGATTTCCGCCGTGTGACCCTGTCTTGGACTGCTCCGAAATGGGCGGAAAAACTGGAGAGAACCGCATGACCAACAGGACGGTCCTGGCCGAGGCCCTGATTGCGCAAACACCCTGGGCCGGGGCAACACGTACGCCACTGGCAGGCGATGCCTCGAACCGGCGATACGAACGGCTGATTGATCCCATCAACGGGCGCACTGCGGTTTTGATGGACGCGCCACCTGAAAAAAGCGACGATGTTGAACCCTTCGTGCGGGTTGCCGAATACCTCCGATCGGTTGGTCTGAGCGCGCCGGAAATCTATGCCGAAGATACCCAGTACGGTTTTCTGTTGCTGGAAGATCTGGGTGATGATCTTTTTGCGCGCGTCCTGAAAAAAGACCCGGGCAAAGAGCGTGAATTGTACCGGGCCGCCACCGACGTGCTGCTCCACCTGCATCAGGCGCCTTCTCTTGCCTTGCCGTCTTATGATCCGTCCCTGATGACGGAACTGGCTTCATTGGCTTTCACAAAGTATGCGGCCGGTATCCTGGGAACATGTGATGAAGACGCTATGTCCCGGTTCGAACACCGGTTCGCGGATATCCTGCATCGTGAAACATCCGGTTCGAAAGTCGTCATTCTCAGGGATTATCACGCGGAAAACCTGTTGTGGCTGCCGCAGCGCGAAGGCGTGAAGCGCGTCGGGTTGCTGGACTTTCAGTTGGCCATGCTGGGGCACCCGGCCTACGATCTGGTGTCTCTGCTACAGGATGTACGCCGAGATGTCTCGGCCGGGATCGAAATGCAGATGATCAACCACTACATCTCTGCGTCAGGTATGGACGACCATGATTTCCGCACGGCCTACAGTGTTTTGGGGGCCCAGAGAAACCTGCGTATCCTTGGCGTCTTCGCACGTCTGGCGACGGAATATGGCAAGCCTCACTATGTGGACATGATCCCGGCCGTCTGGGCACATCTGATGCGCGATCTGGATCACCCTGCCCTGGTTTCGGTGGCGTCCCTGCTGCACGAAGCTTTGCCCAGACCCACACCGGAAAACCTGGCCAAGTTGAGAACGCAATGACCGGATCGCCATTTGCCGCAATGCTGTTCGCAGCCGGGTTCGGCACCCGCATGGGCGCGCTGACCAAAAACCGGCCCAAGCCATTGATCGAAGTGGCGGGGCGACCACTGATTGATCATGCGCTGGACCTTGTCGAAGATCTTGATCCCGTCCGTACCGTTGCCAACCTGCATTATCACGCTGATCAGCTCGCGGCGCATCTCGGCCCCAAAGGCGTTCTGCTGTCTCGGGAAGACCCTGATATCCTGGAAACAGGTGGCGGATTGCGGGCAGCTTTGCCAATGCTGGGCACCGACCCCGTATTCACGTTGAACACGGACGCGATCTGGTCCGGGCCAAACCCTTTGACCCTGTTGCAGCAAGCCTGGGACCCCGGTCGTATGGATGCGTTGCTGATGTGTGTTCCAGTTGCGCGAACCGTTGGTCATATTGGATCGGGTGATTTCACCGCTGGAAAAGATGGACGGATCACGCGCGGTCCTGGTCTGGTTTACGGCGGGGCCCAGATCCTCAAGGCCCAGGGTTTGCATTCGTTCTCGCAAACAGCGTTTTCACTCAACCTGCTCTGGAATCAGATGCTTGATCAGGGTCGGCTTTTTGCGGTCGAATACCCGGGACGCTGGTGCGATGTGGGTCGTCCGGAAGGCATCGCGCTGGCCGAGGGTTTGCTGGCTGATGTTTGAATCCGGCACCCTGCCCCGTGTATTTGCCGTGCCTCCCGGTACGGATTTCCCCAAGGCATTGGTCGATGGCCTGCGGCAGCGGTGTTCGGGCCCACCCGAAGCTTTGGCGCGGGTAGAGTTGATCCTGAACACACGACGCATGGAACGGCGCGTCCGCGATCTGTTCAATCAGGGGCCACCTTGCCTTCTGCCCCGTCTCTCGTTGGTGACGGACTTGGGTGAAAGGGTTGATCTGGCGCGGATCCCGCCTGCTATCCCGCCTCTGCGGCGGCGTCTTGAGTTGACTCAGCTTGTGTCCAAACTGCTGGAACAACAGCCGGACCTTGCCGCCCGGTCATCGATCTTTGACCTGTCCGACAGTCTGGCCGCGCTGATTGACGAAATGCAGGGCGAAGGCGTGTCACCCGAAGCGATCCGGCAGCTGGACGTCAGCGACATGTCCGGACACTGGTCGCGGGCACAAGCTTTTATCGGCATCGCGGATCAATTCATCGACACCGGCGGGCAGACGATGGATGCACAGGCCCGCCAGCGCCGCGTGGTCGAAAACCTGATCGCGCGATGGCAGATTGCCCCCCCGCAACACCCGGTCATTCTGGCGGGCTCTACCGGGTCCCGTGGCACCACCCTGATGTTGATGGAAGCCATCGCGCGCCTGCCGCAAGGGGCATTGGTGCTGCCCGGGTTTGATTTCGACCAGCCGGACCACGTTTGGCAGGGGTTGGATGATGCGTTGACGTCTGAAGATCACCCACAATACCGTTTCCGCAAGTTGATGCGCGCGCTGGAACTTGCGCCGGATCAGATCACCCCATGGACGGATTTATCGGCCCCCTCACCCTCGCGTAACCGCTTGATATCCCTGACATTACGTCCAGCGCCCGTCACTGACGCCTGGATGACCGAAGGCCCCAGACTGTCCGATATAAAAGGCGCAACCGACGGTCTGACGCTGGTCGAGGCTCAATCGCCTCGCGCCGAGGCATTGGCCATCGCCCTGCGCCTGCGGCAGGCGGCGGAAACAGGACAGACCGCCGCTCTGATCACGCCGGATCGCATGTTGACCCGCCAGGTCAGCGCCGCGCTGGATCGGTGGAACATCGTGCCGGACGACAGTGCGGGCCTGCCGCTGCAACTTTCCCCGCCGGGACGTTTTCTGCGCCATGTGGCCAACCTGTTCACACGCCGTCTGGAAGGCGAGGCGCTGCTGACCCTTTTGAAGCACCCGCTATGTCATGATGGCGGTGACCGCGGAATTCATTTGCTGCACACGCGTGACCTGGAACTTGACCTGCGCCGTCACGGCCCGCCCTTTCCTGACAACGCCAGCCTCACGGCTTTTGCGGTGCGCAAAGAGGCCCAGGAAAGCTGGGTGAAATGGGTCGTGCAGCATTTCTGCGATCAGCAGATCACCAGTGAACTGCACCTCGCAGACTGGGTGGAGCGTTTGATGACACTGGCCGAGGCGATCTCGGCCGGTAGCACGGGTGAAACGGGTACTCTGTGGGACAAAAATGCAGGCCAAAAGGCGCTGGAGGTGCTTAATTCTCTCAGCGCAGAGGCGCAGCATGGCGGCCTGATGACGGCCCATGACTTTGCCGATCTGCTGGGCGCTCTGCTTGCGGGCGAAGAGGTTCGTGACCGGGATGCGCCGCATCCGCATATCATGATCTGGGGCACGCTCGAGGCACGGGTGCAGGGCGCCGACCTGCTGATCCTTGGCGGGTTGAATGAAGGAAGTTGGCCAGAGGCGCCAACGCCCGATCCCTGGTTGAACCGGCAGATGCGTGACAAAGCCGGCTTGTTGCTGCCCGAACGCCGAATCGGCCTGTCTGCGCATGACTTCCAGCAGGCCATCGGCGCACCCGAAGTGTGGTTGACCCGCGCGACCCGCTCGGATGATGCCGAGACGGTACCGTCGCGCTGGCTGAACCGACTGACCAACCTGTTGCAGGGTTTGCCGGGTCAGGGTGGCCCCGAAGCTCTGGCCAAAATGCGCGCTCAGGGCGAAAAATGGTTGAACTGGTCCGAGGCACTGGAAGATGCGCCGCGGATCGACCCCGCACCGCGTCCTTCTCCGCGCCCACCGGCCGCCGCGCGTCCGCGCCGTCTGTCTGTGACCGAGATAAAGAGGCTGATCCGCGATCCATACGCGATTTACGCCAAACATGTGCTTCGGCTGAAACCGCTAGATCCGCTTGTACAGGCCCCCGATGCCTTGCTGAGAGGAATTGTGATTCACGAAATCCTCGAGCATTTCATCAAGGACAGCGTCCTCGACAGCGCTTTGCTGGCGCGGGGCAATTTCCTGAAACGGGCGCATGCTCTGTTGGATCAACACGTCGCCTGGCCGACGGCCCGCAAACTGTGGCTGGCCCGGCTTGAGCGGATCGCGGATGATTTCCTTGGGGCAGAGCTCGCGCGCCGGAAGGATGGTGGCCCCGTGGCATTTGAGGCGGCGATGAAACTGGCGCTGCGCCCCCTGGATTTCACCATTGTCGGGCGCGCGGACAGAATCGATTGCAACAGCCGGGGCGCGTTGCGCATCATCGACTATAAAACCGGCGCACCACCGACGGAAAGCCAGCAATCCAAATTTGACAAACAGTTGCTGATCGAGGCGGCCATGGCCGAGCAGGGCGGGATTGAGGGTCTTGACCCGACAAGCGTGGCCGAAGCCATCTTCATCGGTATGGGTGGCAGCTATAAGGAGGTTGCGGCGCCTTTGGACAAAGAACCGACCGACAAGGTTCTTGCCGAGCTGAAAGAGTTGATATCCGCATATTTAGAGCCTGATCAGGGGTTTTCGTCCCGTCGCATGCTGCACAAGGATACGGATATGGGTGATTATGATCACCTGGCGCGGTTCGGCGAATGGGACCGGACAGCGGAAACCTACCCCGAGGATCTGACATGAGCCCGCGCAACGACGCAACCGAACGGCAGGTACAGGCCGCGCGCCCCGATGCCTCGACCTGGCTGGCGGCCAATGCCGGGTCCGGCAAAACCCGGGTTCTGACCGACCGTGTGGCGCGCCTGCTGCTGGGCGGGGTCCAGCCTCAGCACATTCTGTGCCTGACCTACACCAAGGCCGCCGCCAGCGAGATGCAGAACAGGCTGTTCAAGCGCCTTGGCGAATGGGCCATGCTGGATGATACCCCCTTGTTGCAGGAGCTGACCGACCTGGGTGTACCCGGCGAAATCGGCTTGGACCGGTTGGCGCAAGCACGCACCCTGTTTGCCCGCGCCATCGAAACGCCGGGCGGTCTGAAAATCCAGACCATCCACTCGTTCTGCGCGTCATTGTTGCGACGCTTTCCGCTGGAGGCTGGCGTCAGCCCGCAGTTCACCGAAATGGAAGACCGCGCAGCAGCCTTGTTGCGAGAGGAAATTGTCGAAGATTTCGCCGCAGGCCCGCAGGCCGGGTTGATTGAAGATGTAGCACGGTTCGTGACCGATACGGGGTTTGAGAAACTGACCGCTGCGATCACGCAAAAACGCAGTCTTTTTGCGCAGCCGCTCGAATGGTCCGATCTGCTGAAACGCTTCGATCTGCCCGCCGGCTTTGACGAAACAGCGCTGCTTGCGCGGGTTTTTCTTGGTGGCGAAGTCGAACTCATCCAGTCCATAGTGCCCGCTTTGACCGAAAGCGGAGGCAACAATGCCAAGGCTGCCGCAAAACTGGCCGCGTTCAACGAAGCCAGATTGAAACATCTACCCATGTTGGAAAGCGTGTTTCTGACCGGGAAGGGCGCAAAGGAACCCTTCACGGCCAAACTCAACGCTTTTCCCACCAAACCCCTGCGCGAAGGTGCGCTGGCCGACCGGATGCCGCAGATCGAGGCCTTCATGCAGCGGATCGAAACCGCGCGTGAACAACGTCTGGCGCTGGTCGCGGCGCAGAAAACCGCGGTTCTGCACCGCTTTGCCGCAGCCTTCCTGCCGGAATATGAACGGCGCAAGCAGTTGCGCGGCTGGCTGGATTTCGACGACCTGATCCTGCGCGCACGGCAGGTGTTGAACGATCCGGCAGTGGCTGAATGGGTGCTGTACCGACTGGACGGGGGCATCGATCACATTCTTGTGGACGAAGCGCAGGACACCAGCCCTGATCAATGGGACGTGATCGAGAAACTGGCACAGGAATTCACCAGCGGGGAAGGGGCCCGATCCGGGGTCGAGCGCACGATCTTCGTCGTCGGCGACAAGAAACAATCGATCTATTCCTTTCAGGGCGCCGATCCACAAGCCTTTGACAGAATGCAGGAAGAGTTTGGCCGAAAATTGGCTCAATCAGACTCTAAACTGTGGGATTCGACGTTGGAATACTCGTTCCGATCCTCCAGCGCGATCCTGACTCTGGTCGATATCCTGTTTGAAAACCGCTCTGGTGCGGGGTTTCACAAGGACAGTCAGCACCGTGCTTTCAAGGCCGATCTGCCGGGTCGTGTTGACCTTTGGCCCGTCGTCGAAAAAGTGGCAGATGCCGAAGACGGGGATTGGACCGACCCGGTCGATCGTCCCGGCGCACGGCATCACACCGTCATTCTGGCCGAGAAAGTCGCACAGTCGATCAAAGACATGATCGAACGGGGCGAGACGATCCCGGAAGATGGCAAATCCGGCCAATCCGTTCGTCGAAAAGTGCAGCCGGGGGATTTTCTGATCCTCGTGCAACGCCGCTCGGACCTGTTTGCCGAGATCATCCGTGCCTGCAAGGCGCTGCACCTGCCCATCGCCGGAGCAGATCGGCTGAAAGTGGGCGCTGAACTGGCGGTCAAGGATCTTGCGGCCTTGCTCGGCTTTCTGGCCACGCCCGAAGACAGCCTGTCCCTGGCGACGGTTCTCAAATCCCCCTTGTTCGGTTGGTCCGAACAGCAGCTTTTCGATCTGGCGCACCGTCGGAAGGAACAGTTCCTTTGGGCCGCACTGCGCAACCGCGCGGAAGAGTTTCCGGAAACCCTGTCGGTACTGAACGATCTGCGCAGCCAGATCGACTTTCTGCGCCCCTATGATCTGATCGAACGTATCCTGACCCGCCATGACGGACGGCGCAAGCTGTTGGGGCGGTTGGGGGCGGAAGCCGAAGACGGCATCAACGCGCTGTTGTCCCAGGCCCTGGCCTATGAGCGAACGGATATCCCCAGCCTGACGGGATTTTTGGTCTGGATGCAGACGGACGATCTTGAAATCAAACGACAGATGAGCGGCGTCGGCAACAGGATCCGGGTGATGACCGTTCATGGCTCAAAAGGGTTGGAGGCGCCGATCGTCATCCTGCCGGATACCGGCAAACGCCAGCCCCCGCGTGACGCCGAGATCATGCTGGCCGGCGGAACACCCTTGTGGAAAGTGTCGGCGGACGCGTCACCAAACCTGATCTCGCAGGCGCGGGAAGAGGCGCGCAACCGTGAGGAAAACGAACGGCTTCGGTTGCTGTATGTGGCTCTGACACGGGCGGAAAAGTGGTTAATCGTGGCGGCGGCAGGTGATTTGGGGAAAGACGGCAACAGCTGGTATCAGATGGTCGAGGCGGCGATGGATCGTGTCGGGGCCGCGCAGGTGCCGGGTACCGATATCCGCCGCCTGTCCCACGGGGATTGGGGCGCGCTGCCCTTGATCGATCAACCGAACACTGTCGTTCAGCAG
This sequence comes from Ruegeria sp. HKCCA4008, assembly GCF_013033125.1. Classification (NCBI taxonomy): domain Bacteria; kingdom Pseudomonadati; phylum Pseudomonadota; class Alphaproteobacteria; order Rhodobacterales; family Roseobacteraceae; genus Ruegeria; species Ruegeria sp. HKCCA4008. The sequence continues at coordinate 134,320 of NZ_WQDM01000008.1, read as the reverse complement.
GTCGAATTGCCGGATATGTTCCAAAATCCGGCACCGGATCCGGTTGCGCCTGCAAGCACGCTCAGCCCTTCGGATCTGGGTGGCCCTAAGGCGTTGCCCGGCGATTCCGGCCTGGATGAAGATGCGGCCAAACTGCGCGGAACCCGCCTGCACCTGTTGCTGGAACACCTTCCCGCGGCCAAGAAAGACCTTTGGCCAGAGCTTTGCGCCCGGTTGCTGCCCGATATGCACGAAACGGACCGGCACGAGATTTTGAGCGAAGCCATAACTGTGCTGACAGCGGAAGGATTGCAGCCGGTCTTTGCACCTGACACGCTGGCCGAGGTGCCCATTACTGCCGCTCTGAACGGGCAGCGGATGCATGGGGTTGTCGATCGTCTGATCCTGTCGGCAACGGAAGTGCATGTGATTGATTTCAAATCAAATGCCACTGTTCCAAACCGCGCGGAAGACTGCCCCGAAGGCCTGCTGCGACAGATGGGGGCATACGCGCAGGCGCTGGCGCAGATCTATCCGGATCGCAGCATTCGTACCGCCATTCTGTGGACCCGCACGGCGCGGCTGATGTGGTTGCCACACGATCTTGTGACAGATGCTTTGGCCCGCACCCGGATATCTTGACCTTACCCGAAGTGGCACATACGTTCTGTTCCCAAGTTTACCCCATTCAGGAGACAGAATATGTCGACCGTAGCCGTTACCGACGACACCTTTGACGCCGAAGTCAAGAATTCGACCGTTCCCGTGGTCGTGGATTTCTGGGCCGAATGGTGCGGCCCCTGCAAGCAAATCGGCCCTGCGCTGGAAGAGCTGGCGGCCGAGTATGGCGACAAAGTCAAAATCGCCAAGGTCGATGTGGACAGCAACCCGAACTCAGCCGCCGCCATGGGTGTACGTGGCATCCCCGCGCTGTTCATCTTCAAGGACGGTCAGGTCGTTTCCAACCGCGCGGGCGCGGCGCCCAAAGCCGCCCTGCAAAGCTGGATCGACGAATCCATCTGATCTGGTCCTAACAGATTATCTCGAAGGCGCCTCAGATCGGGGCGCCTTTTCTATTGAAGACATCGGAGACACCAATGGCAAAAACGCGGGTCCTTGTGGAATTCGGGATGGGCACATCCCTGCGCCGGATGGATTATACCCAGGCGTCACTGCGGGCGATCAAGGATGCGCTTTGGCACAACTCGGTCAACATGGCGGAACTGTTCGGGTTTCCGAAAGAGGCGATGATCATTGATGCCGAAATAGGGGTTCAGCAGCCGGATCAGGTGGACACCGAAGCGTTGAAGGCTGTCTTTCCCTATGGTCATCCCAACATTACTGTCACCAAAGGCGGGCTGGACATCGCAAAGCCCCACAGTGACGGGCACACGGTCATTGCCAACGCCGCCCTGATCGTTTCCTTCGACATGGAGGCCGCGCAATGAGCGAAAAACGCATCATTCTGGAGATGGGAACAGGTAACGATCTGTACGGCCAAGACTATACCAAGGCAGCCCGCCGCGCGGTGCAGGATGCTTTGCACCATTCATCCATCACGTTGTTTTCAAAGCTGGGGATCGACCATTCCGAAATGCGCGTCAGCGTCACGATCGGCGTGCAGGATCCTGAACAGGTGGATTGCGATCTGGTTGCCTCGGATCTGCCGCGGGGCAGGGCCGAGGTTCGCGCAGTCAAAGGTGGGCTTGACGTTGTCGACGAAGAAGCGGGAACGCGGCACGTGGTTGCAACTGCGGCGATCGAGGCGTTTCTGCCTGATCTTTCTGAAAAATACGTTCAGGGCTGAAAAAAGAAAAAGCCGCTCGGAAATCCGTGCGGCTGTCTCGAGTTGCTGATCTGCGGGAACATCAGAGATCGGCGATGTCTGCGCGGCTCAGGCCGATATCGTCAAGCTGGGCGTCGCTGAGTTCCGACAGGAGTTTGCGGGTTTTGCGGGATTCTTTCCATTCGACAACGGTGTTGACGACATTGGTGAACGCGTCCACTACGTGCAGGATGGTAGCTGCTCCGAGCGGCGCATGAATGTTAGCTGTGGTTGCCATGTGCGCGGTCCTTTGTGAAGAAACAGCCGACCCGTTGTCGGTTGTAAGCCTCATGTAGTCCTGCATGCCCGGACTCACAATTGCTGGTCTGGTAACCCCGGAATGCGTTTTTTGCATATCTTTTAGGCAATTGAAGAACGGGTTGCGCCAACCTGCGACCCAGCCCATATATACCGCCAGCGAAAACGGAGACGATCATGGCAGACAACGACTTTCCCGGTTGGCACGGCACGACGATCATTGGCGTCAAGAAGGACGGTCAGATCGTCATAGCCGGTGATGGGCAGGTCAGCCTGGGTCAAACCGTGATCAAGGGCACGGCCCGCAAGGTGCGTCGCCTGTCCCCCGGAGGGTCCGAAGTTGTCGCCGGCTTTGCCGGGTCGACGGCAGACGCCTTCACCTTGCTGGAACGGCTGGAGGCCAAGCTCGAGGCGACACCGGGCCAACTTGCCCGTGCTTCTGTGGAATTGGCCAAAGACTGGCGTACCGACAAATACCTGCAAAAGCTCGAAGCGATGCTGATCGTCACGGACGGCAAGGACATGTTCGTGATCACCGGGGCGGGTGACGTGCTGGAACCTGAACACAACGTGGCTGCCATCGGATCCGGGGGCAATTTTGCCCTGGCCGCTGCCCGCGCGATGATGGACAGTGACAAGTCGGCGGAGGAGGTCGCGCGTCAGGCAATGTCCATCGCGGCCGATATCTGTGTCTATACCAATGGCAATCTGACGGTTGAGACGATCTCAGGCTAACAGCGCCACGATCTCCTTGCCTTTCCAGCGGCGATGCATGCCGATCAGGCCAATGATCGCTGCGATGACCACGATGTAGTAGGGCACGCGGATATCGATGCTCATCAATCCGCCCCCGATCAGCGACATGATCCCGCCCGCAAGGCAGAACACGGCAGTGGTCACACCCATGACCCAGCCCTGATCCGCTTCGCTGACGCTGGAAGAGAACAGCCCAAGCATGGTGGGGTAGGCGATTCCGAACAGGAAATAGAAGAAAAAGACCGGCACATAACTGAACACGCCGCTTGGGCTGAAGGCGAACGCGAAGCCGCAAATCACCATGACGATGAGTGACGTGTGGATTATCGCATGTTTGCTGAACTTCTCCTGCGCGGGTTTCACCAGGAACGTGCTGGAGAAGGCCAGCGCCACACCGATGACGACCATCGCCATGCTGCCACCGATAACTCCGTATCCGAAGGCGCTGGTCAGGAAGTTGTCGACAAAGACGTAGAAGGTGACATTGGCGATCATGAAGAACGAATAGACCGGCAGGATCTTCAACACCATCGGATGACCACGCACCGCCATCAGGCTGTCTGTTATGTCACGGGGACGGAAGACAAAAGGCGCGCGATCCGTTCGGGTATCCTGGAAGAAAAACAGGACCAGAAAGATTGCAATCAGCACAAGGACAAATGCGCCGTAAAAAGGCGTTCTCAGCGTGGCGAAACCGCCCAGCAGGGCGGCGTCAGACAAGACCGCGCCGATGATCGGCCCGCCCACAAGGCCAAAGCTGACGCCCGTCACGATATAGCCCATGTTCCGGTCCCGGTCTGTCGCGTCGGTGCTGCCGTCGATCATCGCCGCTTGCGCAATGGGTTGGTTGCCCGCAGTAAATCCGGTGATCGAACGCCCGACGATCAGCAGAAAAAGGCTGTTGAGATAAAGCGCGGCAATGGTCAGGGCATAGCCGGCCAGAGCACCGCTCAGGCACACCAGCAAAGCGTTCTTGCGCCCGATCGAATCCGATACTTTCGAGACATAGACAACGCCCAGAAACCACGACAGGAAAAAGCACCCGATCACGAGGCCGTAATAGAAATGCCTGCGCCCCTGGGGCGTGTTTTCGGGCAGAAACCCGGATTTCGTTTCCATGATCAGCGAGTTGATGATGGGAAAGACCAGCCCCTGTCCGATCAGATCCACAAACACCACAAACAGAAGGGTAATCTTGGCAATATTTGTCATGTCATACGCTCCTGACCCTCAAACCCTTGAAATCACTGTAGCAGAGGGTTCGCGCATTCCCCAAGCAAAGCATTTGCAAACCTGAGCCGGCATTGCTAACCAACGCGGCCATGAATACAGGCTTGGTTGTTTTCGCCCGTGCGGTGATTACCTAAGCCGCATGACACAAATGCCGACCGAAAGGACTGCCCTTTGACCGACCTGACCCCGCGCGAGATTGTCTCGGAACTGGATCGCTTCATCATCGGGCAGAAGGACGCCAAGCGCGCCGTGGCCGTCGCCCTGCGCAATCGCTGGCGTCGCAAGCAATTGCCGGACGACATCCGCGAGGAAGTCTATCCCAAGAACATCCTGATGATCGGCCCCACCGGCGTCGGCAAGACCGAAATCAGCCGCCGTCTGGCCAAACTGGCCCGCGCGCCGTTTATCAAGGTCGAGGCCACCAAATTCACCGAAGTCGGATATGTCGGTCGTGATGTGGAACAGATCGTGCGCGATCTGGCTGATGCGGCCATCCTGCAAACCCGCGAGTTCATGCGCGAAGACGTCAAGGCCAAAGCCCATCAGGCCGCCGAAGACCGGGTGATCGAAGCCATTGCTGGCGCGGATGCGCGCGAAGGCACGCGCGAGATGTTCCGCAAAAAGCTGAAAGCCGGCGAACTGGACGACACGGTGATCGAGCTGGAACTGTCCGACACCTCGAACCCGATGCCGATGTTCGACATTCCGGGGCAGCCGGGCGGTCAGATGGGCATGATGAATCTGGGCGACATCTTCGGCAAGGCCTTTGGCGGACGGACCGTCAAGAAACGCATGACCGTCGCCGAAAGCTATGATGCGCTGATCGGGGAAGAGGCCGACAAGCTGCTGGATGACGAAACCGTCACCCGCACCGCGCTGGACTCCGTCGAACAGAACGGCATCGTATTTCTGGATGAGATCGACAAGGTCTGCGCCCGTTCCGACGCACGCGGCGGCGATGTCAGCCGGGAAGGGGTGCAACGCGACCTTCTGCCCTTGATCGAGGGAACCACAGTCAGCACCAAGCACGGTCCGGTCAAAACGGACCATATCCTGTTCATCGCCTCAGGTGCGTTTCATATCACCAAACCGTCGGATCTGTTGCCGGAATTGCAAGGGCGCCTGCCGATCCGAGTCGAACTGCGCGCCCTGACCGAAGAAGACTTCGTGCGCATCCTGACCGAAACCGACAATGCCCTGACCTTGCAATACACGGCGTTGATGGGCACCGAAGACGTGACCGTCAGCTTTACCGAGGACGGCATCGCGGCATTGGCGAAGATTGCGGCTGACGTGAACCAGAGCATCGAAAACATCGGCGCGCGGCGGCTCTATACCGTCATGGAGCGGGTTTTCGAAGAACTGTCCTTCGCTGCACCGGACAAAGCCGGTTCGGAGATCACCGTTGATGCACAGTTCGTCAGCGACAATCTTGGTGAATTGACCAAGTCCTCTGATCTGAGCCGTTACGTTTTGTAACATGGCCAGCCGGTTTTTGCCGTTGTTTTGGTCTTGTCATGCTGGACGTCGGGCAGGAATAGGATAGCGTGTGCACGAGTCACCCCGAGGTCTGGCCCGTGCTGCGATACTTCGTCATTCTGTTCATATCCCTTTCGCTCGGCGCCTGTGTCGACCGGACGGTGTCCGAGGTCGTGCCCGGTGCCGTGAACATCGGAACACCTGAAACCATCTTCGCAAGCACGACCCGCGCGCGTGAGGCCGATGGATCCTATGGATTCCGACGCGGTGAAACGCTCAGGTTCCTGGAAACGACGGTTTCTATTCCACCCACGCATACTCCGGGTACGCTCCGCTTCTCCTACGCGAACCCGAATCCGCGGAAAGAATTCGTTCTGGCAGACGTGACCGAGTTGGATGGACCGCAGGGGCTGCGCATGCACCTGCGAGGACAGGATGACGTCACTATCTTTGTGCACGGCTACAATTCGACCCAGACCGAAACGATCTTCCGCGCGGCGCAGCTAACACATGACATCGGCCTCCCCGGATCAACGCTGGTGTATTCCTGGCCCAGCCGCGCGACGGGCTATGGATACGCTTATGATCTGGACAGTATGCTGTTCGCCCGCGACGGGTTGGAACAGACCATCCGCGAACTGAAAGCCATGGGTGTCAAACGCGTTATTCTGGTCGCGCATTCCATGGGCGGTGCGTTGACGATGGAGATGATGCGGCAAACCGAATTGCAGGAACCCGGCTGGGCCAAGCGAAACATCGAAGGGGTCGTTCTGATCTCGCCTGATCTTGATCTTGATCTGTTTCGCTCGCAGATGAAACGTATCGACAACCCCCCCGATCCGTTCATCGTAATGGTGTCGCAAAAGGACAAGATCCTGAACATCTCGGGCCGCTTGCGTGGCACGGATGAGGGCCAGCGGTTGGGGAACATCAGTTCGGTTGACTCGCTCGAGGAATTCCCGATCAGCGTGATCGACACGACTGCTTTCAACAGTGACGCGGCATCCTCGCATTTCGTTGCCGCGACCTCTCCGGCTTTATTGTCGATCCTCAACTCGTTGCGGCGTGTCAACAATACCTTCGGGCGGGAAGATCGACCGACCATTGATATTCTGGTGCCACCCAGCGAGCGCAATCCAGACGGGGCCACTGAAATTGTTCTGACGGAAACTGGGCAGGCACAGGTTACCACTCCGTGACGCGGTTCAAGCTGCGTCGGTATCTTCTAGACAATGCCACCTGGCTTGGCGCCGGCGTTCTTCTGACGTTTTTATCCAGCTTCGGGCAGACATTCTTCATTTCGATCTTTGCCGGTGAAATCCGCGCGGAATTCAGCCTCGGCCACGGTGCGTGGGGTGGGCTATATACATTGGGCACAACCCTGTCGGCCATCGTGATGATCTGGGCCGGAGGGCTGACGGACATCTTTCGCGTCCGGGTGCTGGGTCCGGCGGTTCTGGCTGGGTTGGCCCTGGCCGCCCTTGCCATGGCGCTGAATACCTGGCTTCTGCTGTTGCCGGTGGTGATTTTTCTGTTGCGCCTGCTGGGTCAGGGGATGAGCACACATCTGGCCGCGGTCGCCATGGCGCGGTGGTTTACGGTCACGCGGGGCAAGGCGCTTTCCATTGCATCCATCGGCTATGCCATCGGTGAGGCCCTGCTGCCCCTGATCTTTGTTGCAGCCATGGTTTACCTGGACTGGCGTTGGCTGTGGGTGGTCGCGGCAGGGATGACTGCCTTGGGAATACCCGTGTTGATGCGGCTGTTGCGCGAGGAACGAACACCGCAAAGCCTTGCCAGCGAATCCTCTGCCATTGGGATGCAGGGTCGCCACTGGAGCCGTCGCGACGCGCTGTTTGACCCCTTGTTCTGGTTCATGGTGCCCGCCGTGCTTGCGCCATCGGCATTCATCACCGCGTTTTTCTTCCATCAGGTCTATTTCGCCGAGGTCAAAGGCTGGCAGCATATCCAACTGGTCGCTCTGTTCCCGATCTTTACCGGAGTATCACTGCTGTCGATGTTTGCTGCGGGCTGGGCATTGGACAAATGGGGCACTGCACGCATCATGCCATTCTATCAGCTTCCGATGGCGGTTGGGTTTGTGGTTCTGGGCATGACTGAATCAATCAGCGGCGCGACGATTGGGTTGGTGTTTCTTGGCCTGACGGTCGGAGCGAACAGCACGTTGCCCAGCGCGTTCTGGGCAGAATTCTATGGGACCCGGCATATCGGGGCCATCAAGGCGATGGCTGCGGCTGTCATGGTACTGGGGTCAGCCATCGGCCCCGGTCTGACCGGTGTTCTGATTGACCTTGGTATCCCGCTGAGCATTCAGTTTTTTTGGATTGGCCTGTTCTTCGTGCTGGTATGCAGCCTTGTTTGGGTCGGTATTTCCCGCGCACGTCGCGACCTTTAACGCACCCGCCTGAGATACACGTAATACGCCCCGTCTCCGCCGTGGCTTATATGAGCCGGCGTGACCTGCAACACCGCCTGGGCCAGCGGTGGGATCGACAACCAGTGAGGAACCTGATTTCGCAGAACACCTCGCGGCGTCGGAATCGGACCGGGCTCGTCCCGATCCTTGCCTTTGCCGGTCACGACCAAAACCAGACGCTTACCCTGTGCTTGCGCGCTCAGGATGAATCGGATCAGCGCGGGATGGGCCGAAGCCACCCGCATACCGTGCAGATCCAGCTTGCCTTCGGGTTTCAGCTTGCCGCGCTTCATCCGGCCAAAGGCCTTGTTGTCCATCTGAACCGGTGCATTGCGCAACGCATCCGTCACCGTCGGCTTCAGGTCGTTCGGTTTCGGTTTCGACTGATGGGCTTGTCCAAGTTCGAATGCCTGAAAACGCGGTTTCGGGGTTTTCTTGGGCTTGGGTTTCGGCAAGGAGGTCGGATGGATCGTCTGCGGGATCTCGGGGTGCAGCCTCTCGGCCTGTTTGGCGACCTTGCGCCACAGCTCGATCTCTTCGCTTGTCAGTTTGCGCCGGGTCATCAGAATTCATCCGGCAGCAGGGCATAGGCACGCTGGATGGGCAGCAACAGCACCATCCGGCCCGGATCCTTCAGCTTGCCCGCGGCCTGACCGGCTTCGTCCCCCGTTCCGAAAAAGATATCGGCCCGCTGCGCGCCTTTGATGGCCGCACCCGTATCCTGCGCGATCATCAGGCGGTGGATCGGTTCCTTGCCGTCCTTTTCCACCCAAACCGGTGCGCCCAGCGGGGTATAGGCCGGATCAGCCGCGATGCTGCGCATGGTCGTGACAGATCGGTTCATGGCGCCCAGCGGCCCAAGCTCGGGCGCGACACGTGAAACTTCGCGGAAAAACACGTATGATGGGTTGTGGAGCAGCAATTCCGCGCCGGCCTCGGGGTTCTTGCGCACCCAGGCGCGGATCATCTGCGCGCTGACCTCATGCGCGCCAAGAATGCCGCGCCGCACCAGTTCCACGCCAATTGACCTATAGGGATGCCCGTTCGCACCGCCATACCCGACGCGCAAAGCGCCGCCATCCGGCAATCGAACGCGGCCCGAACCCTGGATTTGCAGAAAAAACAACTCTACAGGGTCATCGACCCAGGCAATCTCAAGCCCGCGGCCCTGCATGACATCACTGGTCAGGATTTCTCGCCGGCTCAGCCAGGGCCCCTCAGCGCGGGCCTCGGGCGGCATTTTGTAGATGGGATACTTGAAACGATCCGTCCGGGTGCGCGCACCATCAAGTTCGGGTTCGAAATACCCCGTGAACAGGGCATCCTCACCATCCTCGACCAGAACAGGGCGAAAAAAGAGCTCAAAGAACGACCGTGCCGCTTCGGCATCATAGGTTCTTGCCACACCGCACAGGGCCCGCCAATCGGGATCCTTCAGATCCCCGCAGGTGTTCAGAAAAACGGACAGGGCTGCACCGTGGTCATCCTCGGCCCAGCCACGCAGATCATCGAACGACAGAATGGATCGCGTTGCCTCGGCCCCGGCAGCGCTGGCAGTGGTCATTGCACCCACCAGTAAAAGCGACCGGAGCGTGGCAATCATGCGTCCGTGGCAACAAGCAGCCAGTTTGGATCGTCCTTGCCCATCACACGGGCAAAGGTCCAGCTGTCCTTTTGGCGTTTCACGGTGTTGGGGCTGCCTTCGACGATATCGCCACCGCGATCCCGCACGACCGATGTCAGTTCACCCACGAATTTCATGGTGATCTCGGCCTGATTGGTATCCTTGTCGAATTTCACATCCGTCAGGGTCGTCTCTCGGACACCGATGAACTCGGCCTCGATCGTCAGGCCCTGATCTTCTCGTGCGGCGACGCCCGCAACGAAGGATTCAAAAACTTCTTCCGACAGGAATGGCTGGATCTCGTCCAGGTTTCCCTTCTCAAACCCCATCACGATCATTTCATAGGCACCGCGCGCACCCTGAACAAACTCGGTGACGGAAAAACCGGGTTCAACGCGTTTCATCGCCGCCAGCGTCTGTGCCAGCTCGCTGTCTTCCGGGACATGGTCTGTGATGTCATGATCCGGGCCGCCTTCGATCACTTCGAAATCGCGGCGCGACTTATGCGCTTCGGGCTGCTGCTGCACAGGCGGTTTCTCAAAACCTTCACGCGTGCCCAATACGCTCTTGAGGCGCAGGATCAGGAAAACGGCAATTCCGGCCAGGACCAGCAACTGGATCATGGGTTCGTTCATTTCATCCTCTTTTCAGAACCGCGGCTTTGTATACGCGGCCTCATGCCATTATGTAGGTGACCGTAGGTGGCAAGTCCACAGCCCGGCCTAGGGGAAAGGATAACGCAAATGTATCTGTTCTTGGCATTTTTGTTGGTGCCTATCATCGAGATCGCGCTGTTTATTCAGGTTGGCGGGTTGATCGGCTTGTGGCCAACCCTTGCCATCGTAGTACTGACGGCGGTTTTGGGCACTGTTTTGGTGCGGACACAAGGTCGCATGGCGTTGGGAAACCTGCAACGGTCGTTTGCCGAACTGGACGATCCGACCGAGCCGCTGGCCCATGGTGCGATGATCCTGTTGTCGGGCGCTTTGTTGCTTACACCGGGATTCTTTACTGATGCCATTGGATTTGCGTTGCTTGTTCCCGGCGTGCGGGTTGCGGTTTTCAGGTATCTCAGATCGAAAGTCACCGTTACCCAGTTTCAGATGGGTCAAGGCCCCGGTTTTCAGTCACGGGGAAATCCGTTCGATCAGGGTGACATCATAGATGGCGACTTTACCGAGGTCCGCCCAAAAAATGATCCGTCAAAGCCGTCTAAATGGGTGGAAGACCCCCACCGGCATTGAGGTGCCGCGCCCAACTTGATAAGCAGTGGCGAATTTCATTTTTGGAGTAGATCCATGGCCGAAGAAAAAGCTGCAGAAAACACTGCGGCCAAAGCCGCCCCGCAAGTTCAGATGCGTGTTCTGGGGCAGTTCATCCGCGACATGTCCTTTGAGAACGTGATGGCCCAGAAGGGTGTTTCCGGTGACGTACAGCCCGAAATCGCGGTTCAGGTGAATCTGGACGCCAAGAAGCGCCCGACAGACCACCAGTTCGAAGTGTCGATCAAGCTGAACCTGACATCCAAAGCCAAAGGCCTGGAAGACGTTCTGTTCCTGTGTGAGCTGGACTATTGCGGCCTGTTCCACGTGGAAGGTGTGCCGGAAGACCAGCTGCACCCGTTCCTGATGATCGAATGCCCGCGGATGCTGTTCCCGTTCCTGCGCCGCATCGTCAGCGACATCACCCGCGACGGCGGTTTCCCACCGGTGAATCTGGACAATATCGATTTCGTCGCCCTGTACCGCAACGAATTGATGCGTCGTCAGGCCGAACAGTCCCAGAAGACAGACGCCTGAGGGTTTGGCCCGTGCCTGACAGGGTCAGGTGCGGGTCCATAGGGCATTGTCGCCCAGTTTTTCTATGAATGCATCATGTGCCGCGCGTTCATCCTCAGTAATACGAGACGGCAGTGGCGTTGCTCGTGGTGCCGGTCGCCAATCATCGCCGCCGCCTGCCACGGATGATGCAGATGTTGACAGTCCAAAATCGGGCTGTCGTCCTCCGATCAGCTCAAGATAAACCTCGGCCAGGATTTCAGAGTCGAGCAATGCGCCGTGCAGCACACGATTCGAGTTGTCGATATTGAAGCGACGGCAAAGCGCATCCAGTGAGGCCGGCGAACCGGGAAACCGTTTGCGTGCAATCGCCAACGTATCCAGCGCCTGTTCCATCGGGATGAGCGGGGCACCCATCCATTTCAGTTCGGCATTCAGGAACTTCATGTCGAAAGATGCATTGTGGATCACCAGCCGCGCATCGCTGACGAATTCGCGAAAAGCGTGACCGATCTTGGCAAAAACCGGTTTGTCTTTCAGCGTCACTTCACCCTTTTCCGGCGGACGTGGGTTTTCCAACAGGTCCGGGCCGATGCCATGCACGCCAAATGCCTCTTCCGGCATCGAACGTTCGGGGTTGATGTAGACGTGATACGTCTCACCCGTTGCGACGTGGTTCCACAGTTCAACGGCGCCGATTTCCACGATCCGATCACCGCTTTCGGGATCGAAACCCGTGGTTTCGGTGTCGAGTACAATTTCACGCATCTGCCATCCCCGCCCGTATCTGCCTGACCACATCCTGCACCTGCGCGCGGGCGTGGTCCAGAGTGTCGGTCACGATGACGTAATCCGACCGCGCGCATTTTTCTTCATTCGGCATCTGCTTGGCTCGGATTTGCTCGAACTGCGCCTCGGTCATTGTGCCCCGTTCCATGACACGCCGCTTTTGCTCGTTGGCCGGGATCGAAACACAAGCCACCGCGTCCATCGCCACGTCACCGCCCGTTTCAAACAAAAGCGGAATGTCGAACACCAGGATGTCGTTTGTCGCGGCTTCACGAAATGCTGCGCGGTCAGCAGCGACCAGAGGGTGGACGATGGCTTCGATGGCCTTCAGCGCAGCAGGATCGGCGGCAATTATCTGTTTCAGCGCCTCCCGGTTGACCGCACCGTCCTGAATGGCCGACGGAAACAATCGTTCCATGGGGCCAACGGCCGCGCCCCCCCTGGAATACAGGCGATGCACCGCCGCATCCGCATCCCACAAGGCACAACCTTCTTCGACGAACATCTGCGCCGTTGTGCTTTTCCCCATGCCGATGGAACCGGTCAGGCCAAGCGCAAAATTCATGCCATGGCCGCCGCACGTGCATCAGCATCAACTTCGGGGCGCACGCCGAACCAGCGTTCAAAACCGGGCACTGCCTGATGCAACAACATGCCCAGCCCATCGACTGCGGTGCATCCAGCCTGTTCAGCGGTTTGCAACAGGCGGGTTTTCAATGGCGCATAAACCAGATCCGTCACCACGGCACCGGGCTGCAACCCATCAAGCGGAACCCGCAATTCCGGTTGGCCCTGCATGCCCAACGAGGTGGTGTTCACCACGAGTTCTGCGTTTTCGATGACATTTCCGGCCTGAACCCAATCCACCACGCGGATACGTTGACCGAATTCCTCTTTCAGATGATCCGCTCGGGCGCGGGTTCGGTTGGTCAGCAGGATTTCTGGAACACCCGCGTCAGACAATGCCTGCAACACGGCGCGCGCGGCCCCTCCGGCCCCGAAGACAACAGCCGGTCCGTCCTTTGCATTCCAGTCTGGCGCACCGGTGCGAAGATTCTCCATGAACCCGTACCCGTCAGTGTTATCCGCGTGGATCGAGCCATCTTCACGAAACACCAGAGTGTTCGCCGCACCTATCACCGTTGCGCGGTCAGACGCATGATCCGCGATCTTCAGAGCGGCTTCCTTGTGGGGAACGGTCACATTGGCGCCGACAAAACCCGCCTTGGGCAGGGTGCGCAGCACAGTTTCCAGGTCGGCGGGTGCCACATCCATCGGGATGTAATGACCGGCAAGACCGTATGTCTTCAACCAATGACCATGCAGTTTGGGGGATCGTGAGTGAGCAATGGGATGTCCAATCACACCGGCCAAAGGAACCCGATAGTCCGTCATTGATCGATTACCCCTTTGACAGCCAGAAAGTTGAGCAGTTCCAACAGGGGCATACCCAAAACGTTAAAATAGTCGCCGTCAATGGTGGCGAACAGGCGGACACCTTCTTCCTCCAGCTTGTAAGCTCCGACGGCGTGGCGGATACTGTCCCAGTTTCGCGCGACGTAATCTTTCAGATAGGCGTCGGAACTGGCCCGCATCCGCAATCGTACCTGCCCCACATGCCGCCAGACCGGCTGAGCATTCTGATAGATCACCGCTGCGGACAAAAGCATATGCCGCTTGCCACGCATGGCTTTCAGCTGAGCCAACGCCTGTTCGGGGGTTTCCGGCTTTGACATCAGCTGACCGTCAAAATCCAGAACCTGATCGCATCCCAGCACCATGGCACCGGGGTTTTTGTCGCTGACCTTCCGTGCCTTCATTTCTGCGAGTGTATCGGCAATGTCCCGTGGAGATGCGTTTTCAGCCAGCAGGGCGCGTTTGGCCGTCTCTTCATCCACGCGCGCGGCTTGAACCAAAAACGGTACGCCTGCATTTTCAAGCAGCTGCGCGCGAATAGCAGACCCGGAAGCAAGAAGAATGGGGACAGACATGTGGAAAACCCCGTGTGCAAATCATTGAGAGTTCAGGGGTGCTTTGTATGGTTTTCCAGTTGACACGCAACCCCGGGGATTTCGCGCCAGAGATCCCCGAGTCGCTCAAATCCCATCCCGTCCGGACAAGGATAAGTCAGTTTCTCTGGAAAAGCCCGATATCCCAAATTCTCCTACCAGTTATCCCCAAGTGGAACAAGGAATACTGATAATAAATAATTGATTTTAAATGATAAAAATATCCACCAACAGAATCACATGAAAAATTCCGTGTTCTGTCCACCTGGGGAAAACACTTGTGTAAAAAAGTAATCCACGGATTTTACTCACCCTACAAAACCATCATCCTTTTTCTTTTCTTATTTTTTTATTAGGGAGGGTTCCGAACAACGCCCGGAGCCGAAATGACCGATCTTCTGTTCACTTTGTACCCATGGGTGAAATCGCTCCATATCATGGCGGTGATTTCTTGGATGGCGGGCCTGTTCTATCTGCCCAGGTTGTTTGTCTATCACGTCGAAAAGGCACAGGCCGTCGAAGGCGCACAGGACATTTTCTTTGAAATGGAAGAAAAGCTGCTGCGTGTGATCATGAGACCGGCGATGATCGTTGCGTGGGTTTGTGGTTTGATCATGGTGTTCACGCCGGGCATCGTGGGGTGGGATTGGAGCTGGCCTTGGGTCAAGGGCGCTGCCGTAATCGGCATGACCTGGTTTCATCACTGGCTGATGGCGCGACGCAAGGATTTTCTGGAAGGGCGAAACATGCTCAGTGGGCGGCAGTTTCGCATGATGAACGAGGTCCCGACCGTTTTGATGGTTGCCATCGTTCTGGCGGTTGTTCTGAAGTTCTGAGGGCCTGTTTGACTCCGCCCCTCACTGCGCTTATGTAGGGATCAACACGCCCGTCCGGGCGGCGTATCTTCCATACTGAAATTCCACTTCGTGCCGCACTGTCAGCGGTGAAGGTATATATCATGACAACCGAATCCCTGAATCTTGCTGATCTGAAAGCCAAAAGCCCCAAAGACCTTCTGGCGATGGCTGAAGAGCTGGAGATCGAAAACGCCTCGACCATGCGCAAGGGCGAGATGATGTTCCAGATCCTGCGTGAACGCGCGGATGAAGGCTGGACCGTTGGTGGCGATGGCGTGCTTGAAGTGCTTCAGGACGGTTTCGGCTTCCTGCGCTCGCCCGAGGCGAACTATCTGCCCGGCCCGGATGACATCTATGTCTCACCCGAGATGATCCGCCAGCACTCATTGCGGACAGGGGATACCGTGGAAGGCGAGATCAAAGCCCCGGATGAGAATGAGCGCTATTTCGCGCTGACGAAGGTGACCAAGATCAACTTCGAAGACCCGGAAAAGGCCAAGCACAAGATCCTGTTCGACAACCTGACGCCGCTTTATCCGGATGAGCGGCTGAAGATGGAGATCGAGGATCCGACCATCAAGGACAAGTCCGCACGTGTGATCGACCTGGTCGCGCCGATCGGCAAGGGCCAGCGGTCGTTGATCGTGGCGCCGCCGCGCACCGGTAAGACGGTGATCCTGCAAAACATCGCGCATTCGATCGAGCGCAACCACCCGGAATGCTACCTGATCGTCCTGCTGATCGACGAACGCCCGGAAGAAGTCACTGACATGCAGCGTTCAGTGAAGGGCGAGGTGGTATCCTCGACCTTTGATGAACCCGCGACGCGCCACGTTGCCGTGTCGGAAATGGTGATCGAAAAAGCCAAGCGTCTGGTCGAACATAAACGAGATGTTGTTATTCTTCTTGATTCGATCACAAGACTTGGTAGGGCATTTAACACAGTGGTCCCATCCTCGGGTAAAGTTCTGACCGGTGGTGTGGACGCAAACGCCCTGCAACGGCCCAAGCGTTTCTTTGGCGCGGCGCGGAACATTGAAGAGGGTGGTTCGCTGACCATCATCGCCACCGCACTGATCGATACCGGAAGCCGGATGGACGAGGTCATCTTTGAAGAATTCAAAGGTACAGGCAACTCGGAAATCGTTCTGGATCGCAAGATCGCGGACAAGCGTGTGTTCCCGGCCATCGACATCCTCAAATCCGGCACGCGGAAAGAGGATCTTCTGGTCGACAAAGGCGATCTGGCCAAGACCTTCGTTCTGCGGCGTATCCTCAACCCGATGGGCACGACCGACGCAATCGAGTTCTTGTTGTCCAAGTTGAAGCAGACAAAGACAAACAGCGAATTCTTCGATTCCATGAACACCTGACATTGGTCTTTAACTCTAGCGAGGCCTTCGAATGGATACGATATTCGCCTTGGCCAGCGCGCAGGGCAAAGCCGGGGTGGCGGTCATCCGCCTCTCGGGTCCGGACTCCCATTCAGCAGCGGCGCGTCTGACGGGTGGTGCGCTGCCAAAGCGTGGCATGGTCCTGCGCACTCTGACCGATCATGGTGGATCACGTTTGGACGACGGATTGGTCTTGACCTTCCAGGCTCCGGCCAGTTTTACCGGTGAGGACGTGGCCGAGCTTCAGATTCATGGAAGCACCGCCTCTGTCAACGCCGTTCTGCGCTGCCTGTCGGATACAGAAGGGTTGCGCATCGCTGAACCGGGTGAGTTCACACGCCGAGCGCTGGAAAACGGCAAGATGGACCTGACTCAGGTTGAAGGCCTGGCCGATCTAATCGATGCAGAAACGGAAGCACAACGGAAGCAGGCTCAGACCATTCTGGCGGGTGAGCTGGGCACATTGGCTGAACGGTGGCGTCGGGATTTGATACGGGCTGCGTCCCTGTTGGAGGCTGTCATCGATTTTGCTGATGAAGAAGTTCCAACCGATGTCACGCCGGAAGTGCGCGAGCTGATCCAGGGCGTCATGTTGGACCTTCATCGCGAGGCAGATGGAGTCAAGATTGCTGAGCGAATTCGTTCAGGGTTCGAGGTTGCGATCGTCGGCCTTCCGAATGCGGGAAAATCCACTCTTTTGAATGCTTTGGCAGGCCGTGAGGCGGCCATTACTTCGGAATATGCCGGGACCACGCGCGATGTGATCGAAGTTCGCATGGATCTGGCTGGTTTACCGGTGACCTTGCTGGACACGGCAGGGCTGCGAGAGACCGAAGATCATGTCGAAAACCTGGGTATCGAGCTTGCGCGCAGCAGAGCGGAGGCCGCCGATCTTCGCGTTTTCCTGTCTGAAACACCGAAGGACCTGGGGGTGGAGATGCGGGAAGACGATATACATGTTTTGCCCAAAGCAGACCTTCGGGGGATCGGGGGAAAGGGTGTGTCAGGGAAAACAGGCCAGGGAATCGATGCGTTAGTAGACCAGATATCGTGTGTTTTGCGTCAACGAACCACTACCCATGGTATTGCAACTCGGGAACGTCACCGCATTGCAATCACCAGAGCATTGGACTCACTCACATCTGCAATCGCGGTTCTGGAATCAGGCCCAGACCTGTATGATATCGCAGCAGAGGAGCTGAGAACCGCCATTCGCGCCCTTGAATCCCTGGTGGGCAGAATAGACGTGGAAACACTGTTGGATGAAATCTTCTCCAGCTTCTGTTTGGGAAAATAAGGAGTGTTTCACGTGAAACATTCGAAGTTTGATGTCATCGTCATCGGCGCGGGTCACGCCGGAACCGAGGCCGCCCATGCATCAGCCAGAATGGGCGCAACAACTGCGCTGGTGACGCTGTCTGCAACGGACATAGGCGTCATGTCCTGCAATCCAGCGATTGGCGGTTTGGGGAAAGGCCATCTTGTGCGAGAGATTGACGCCTTGGATGGCGTCATGGGTCGCGTGGCGGATCAGGCCGGCATTCAGTTTCGATTATTGAATCGTCGAAAAGGGCCCGCCGTTCAGGGGCCGAGAGCGCAGGCGGATCGCGCCCTTTACCGTCTTGCCATGCAACAGGTAACAGAGAAACAGGATAACCTGTCTGTCGTTGTCGGCGAGGTTGTCGATTTCCTGATGAACGGCGAAAAGGTTGCAGGTGTTGTTCTTTCCGATGGATCAGAGCTTACGGCCCGCGCCGTTATTCTGACGTCCGGTACGTTTCTAAGGGGCGTCATCCATATCGGTGACGTGTCTCGCCCAGGCGGGAGAATGGGGAATCGGCCATCCATCAAACTGGCTGAGCGGTTGGATGGATACGATCTTCCCATGGGGCGATTGAAAACCGGCACACCGCCGCGTCTGGACGGGCGGAGCATTGATTGGTCCGATCTTGAAAGGCAGGACGGCGACGATGAGCCAACCCTGTTTTCTTTCATGTCGAATTCCGTTGTCGCGCCCCAGATTTCTTGCGGAATTACGCATACAAATGCGCGAACACATGAGATCATTGCGGCAAATCTTTCGAAATCTGCCATGTATGGCGGTCACATCGATGGGGTAGGCCCGCGTTATTGCCCTTCGATCGAAGACAAGATCGTACGCTTCGCCGACAAGGATTCGCATCAAATCTTCCTTGAACCCGAAGGGGTCAACGATCACACGATCTATCCGAACGGTATATCGACATCTCTGCCCCAGGATGTTCAGCTGGACTATGTGCGGTCAATCAAAGGCTTGGAAAATGCAGAGATTCTGCAACCGGGATATGCGATCGAATACGACTATGTTGATCCACGTGTCCTGAGCGCTTCTTTATCCTTGCCGTCTGTTCCCGGACTATATCTAGCGGGACAGATAAATGGGACCACAGGATATGAGGAAGCCGCGGCTCAGGGCATGGTGGCCGGCCTCAACGCGGCGTTGGAGATCCAAGGGCGGGAGCCTATCCATTTTACACGATCCGACAGTTATATTGGCGTAATGATCGATGATTTGACAACTCGAGGAGTTGCCGAACCTTACCGCATGTTCACGTCACGCGCGGAATTCCGGCTATCTCTGCGCGCCGACAATGCTGATCAACGGCTGACACCGCTTGGTTTAGAGCTGGGGTGCGTCGGAGAAGAGCGCAAGATTCAGTTCGAAGATAAAATGCACCAACTTGAGAGCGTGAAGTCAAAGCTGACGGAACGGACTTATACGCCCAAAGAAGTTCTCGCTGCCGGCATAAATGTTAATCAGGATGGAAACCGAAGGGATGGGATGGCAATTCTGGCATTCCCCGACACCTCGTTTGAAGATTTGTTGCCTCTCGTTCCTGATTTGCAGGACGTTGATCCAAAAATCAGGCTTCAGATCGAGCGGGACGCCTTGTATGCCAACTACATTGCCAGACAAAAGCGGGATGTCGAAGCAATGAAGCGGGATGAATCCTATGTCATCCCGCATGAATTCGATTATTTTGCCTTGGACGGCCTGTCGTCGGAGATGAAACAGAAGCTGTCGCAGGCGAAGCCTGCAAATATCGCTCAGGCAAGCCGTGTCGAGGGCGTCACGCCGGCAGCGCTGACGCTTGTTCTGGCAAAACTGCGCCGGGATCAAAGAGCTCGTCAGGCATGATGGTTGATTATTCGAAGTTTGAAGACCTAAATGTTTCACGTGAAACATTCGATCGCCTCGTGACCTATGTTGATCTGGTGAAGCGTTGGAATCCCAAGATCAACCTCGTGTCGCGGAACAGCCTGGAGCGTATCTGGGACCGGCATATTCTTGATTCCGTGCAAGTCTATCGGTGCGCTGACAGGTTTGACACCTGGGCAGACCTGGGAAGCGGAGGCGGATTCCCTGGTATGGTCTGCGCCATCATCGCTGCGGAAGAAAATCCAGGCGCAGCATTCAATATGATCGAGAGCGACCAGCGGAAATCAGCTTTCTTGCGCAGCGTTGCGCGGGAATGCGGCATAAAATGCACGGTGATTTCAAAAAGGATTGAATCGGTTGATCCTTTGGCTGCAAACATAGTTTCCGCCCGAGCGCTGGCTGACTTGCGCACCCTGTTGTCCTTTTGTGACAGGCATTTACACATCAACGGGACAGCGTTGTTGCCCAAAGGCGCAAATTGGAAAAAAGAGCTGGAAGACGCACGTGAGGAATGGAATTTCGAGGCTGAGGCGATTACAAGTTTAACTGAACCTCAAGCCGTTATCCTTAAGATAAATGGAGTATCACGTGGTTGATTTGTCTCGACCTTCAGGGCCTCGGATAATTGCTGTTGCCAATCAGAAGGGCGGGGTCGGAAAAACAACCACAGCAATCAACCTTGCAGCAGGATTGGCCGAATCCGGGTGTCGGGTCCTGGTGGTTGACCTTGACCCGCAGGGGAACGCTTCTACGGGTTTGGGTGTCGAAGATCGAGACTGGACAACTTATGATCTGATCCTTGACGACGCACCATTGGAGGCCGTCGTTCAGGAGACGGAAATCGAAGGTCTTTTCGTTGTTCCGGCGACCGTTGATCTGAGTTCCGCCGATATTGAACTGATCTCCAACGAAAAACGCAGCTATCTTTTGCATGATGCTTTGAGGCAGCCAGCCATAGATGCGTTTGAACTGGATTTTGTGCTTATCGACTGCCCGCCGTCCTTAAACTTGCTGACCGTGAATGCTATGGTTGCTTCGCATTCGGTGCTGGTGCCGCTGCAGAGCGAGTTCTTTGCCCTTGAAGGGCTTTCACAACTGATGCTGACGATTCGAGAGGTCCGCCAAACGGCCAACCCGGATCTGAGAATCGAAGGTATTGTGTTGACCATGTATGACAACCGCAACAACTTGTCCCGTCAGGTTGAAAAGGACGCGCGTGACAATCTGGGTGAGATGGTTTTTAAAACGAAGATACCCAGAAATGTGCGGGTCAGCGAAGCGCCATCATATGCGCTGCCTGTTTTGCAATATGACTCGGGATCGCTTGGGGCCATGGCCTACCGGCATCTTGCTCGTGAGATCTTGCACAAGAACAATAAGACCGCTGCCTGAGCGGGAACGAGGAGGGCGACATGAGCGCCAAGAAAGCAAAGTCCAGAGGTTTGGGGCGGGGGTTATCTGCCCTTATGGCGGATGTGAATCCTGATTCAGAAGGCCGGATTTCAACGGATGCGCGCAGACCGGATCTGAAAGTCCCGATTGAAAAGCTGAAAGCCAACCCCAACCAGCCGCGCCGGACATTCATGCCCGAGCAGTTGGACGAGCTGGCTGCGTCGGTCAAGGAAAAAGGTATCATTCAGCCGTTGATCGTTCGCGCGACGGGGTCCGATGAATACGAAATCGTCGCGGGGGAACGCCGTTGGCGCGCAGCGCAGATGGCGCAGCTGCATGATATCCCGGTGATTGTACGTGATTTCGATGATACGGAAGTGTTGGAAGTTGCGATTATCGAAAACATCCAACGCGCGGATCTGAACGCGGTGGAAGAGGCCGCCGGCTACAAGCAGTTGATGGACCGGTTTGGTCACACGCAGGAAAAGCTTGCCGAGGCCCTAGGCAAAAGCCGCAGCCACATCGCAAATCTTTTGCGACTTCTGTCCTTGCCGTTGGATGTACAAACCCTTGTTATTGAAGGTAAATTGTCTGCGGGGCACGCCAGGGCACTGATTACGGCGGAAAATCCGTCGGAACTTGCGAAACAGATCGTCAAGGATGGCTTGTCGGTGCGCGCAACCGAGGCTTTGGTCAAAAAACAGCAGCAAGGCAGTGCCGAACGTTCTGCACCCCGCTCCAGAAATCTGGATGCCGGAAAGGATGCAGACACACGTGCCTTGGAAAAAGACCTGTCCGCGATCCTGGCGATGAAAGTGTCAATCAATCACAAGGCCGGAACGGAAACGGGACAAGTTGTTCTGACCTACGAAAACCTGGATCAGCTGGACGACTTGTGCGCCAAGCTCAGCCGTTAGGACGTGACCAGATAAAGATCATGACACCGCCCAGCACAACCGCCTGAATGATCAACACGAAAAGCGGTGCTGACAACAAAACAGAGAGTCCGAAAACGGCGGCGATCGAGACGGTTGCCGCCTTTTTTGCGGCTGGTCGAATGGCGCCGGAGCTTTGCCAATCAAGAATCAGTGGCCCAAAAAGGTTATGGGTCACAAGCCAATTGTGCAGCCGCGAGGATGAGCGGGCGAAGAAAAACGCGGCAAGCAGAAGAAAAGGCACCGTAGGAAGAAGGGGCAGGACAACCCCAACAGCCGCCATGGCAACACAAAGCAATCCCAGTCCGGCCCAAAGATACTGCATGCTCAGTCCAACAGCTCCCGGATGACTGCGTTCAATACGGCGCGCCCATCTGATGTGGCGATGAGGCGCCCGTTGCTGCGCCGAACCATGTTGATGTCGGTCAGATGATCTATGGTTTCAGAGGGAAGAGAGCGGCCAGACAAACTTTGCCACCTGTCCATATCTAGTCCCTCAGTAATTCTCATACCCATCATAAGGTATTCATTTGCCTGATCTTCAAGGGGCAACGCGCTGCGATTCTTTTCACCACTGCCTTGATTGGCGGCATCAAGCCAACGCTGGGGGTTCAGATAGGTTTCGGTCGCGTATTTCTGACCATTCAGGGTAATCCTCCCATGGGCGCCGGGGCCGATACCGACATAATCGCCGTATCGCCAGTAAATCAGGTTGTGCTGCGATTCTGCGCCAGGTCGGGCATGGTTCGAAACTTCATAGGCCGGCAAGCCATGCGCTTCGCAGATTTCCTGCGTGGCCAGATACATGTCGGCCGCACTGTCATCTTCGGGCAAGCCGCGTAACTTACCGACGGCGTATCGATCCCCAAAGGCCGTCCCGTCTTCGATCGTCAATTGATAGAGCGACAGGTGGTCGATGGCCATCGATAGCGCTTGGGTCAGTTCCTCTTGCCAGGCGTCCAGTGTCTGGTGTTGGCGCGCATAGATCAGGTCAAAGCTGACCCGGTTGAAACAGTTGCGGGCGATGTCAAAGGCGGCGCGGGCCTCTGCCGCGGTGTGGATGCGGCCCAGCCGCCTCAGGTCTTCGTCATTCATTGCCTGAATGCCCATCGAAACCCGGTTCACGCCCGCATCGCGATAGGCGGCGAACCGCCCGGCCTCGACCGAACCGGGATTGGCCTCGAGGGTGATTTCCATGTCATTGGCGGGCCGCCACAGGGCGCGGGCGGTGTCGATCACGGCGGCCACGGTTTCGGGCGCCATCAGCGACGGGGTGCCGCCGCCAAAGAAGATCGTGTTCAGAACCCGATCGGGCGTTTCGGCAGCGGATCGGTGAAGCTCGGACAAATAGGTGTCAAGCCATTGTTTCTGATCAATATTTTTGGAAACATGGCTGTTGAAGTCGCAATAGGGGCATTTGGCCTCGCAAAAGGGCCAATGCACGTACAGGCCAAAGCCCCCGTTGCGCCAATCATCCGCCAAAGCAGCCTTTCACGAACATTTCCACCGCGCGACCGCGATGGCTGATCTTGTTCTTTTCCCAGCGATCCATCTCGGCAA
The DNA here is from genome assembly GCF_013033125.1 of Ruegeria sp. HKCCA4008. Classification (NCBI taxonomy): domain Bacteria; kingdom Pseudomonadati; phylum Pseudomonadota; class Alphaproteobacteria; order Rhodobacterales; family Roseobacteraceae; genus Ruegeria; species Ruegeria sp. HKCCA4008. The sequence goes on along the minus strand of NZ_WQDM01000008.1, from coordinate 110,816 downwards.
AGGTAATGTCGTAGCCGTCGGGGACAAACATCGGGTCATAGCCGAACCCATCCTTGCCGCGGATCGGCCAGACCAGATGACCGGGCGCGACGCCTTCGAACACCTCGTCGTGCCCGTCGGGCCAGGCCAGAACCAGAGTGCAGCGGAATTGGGCCGTGCGGGGATGCGGTGCGCTTTTTGCTTCGAGCTCATCATGGGCGCGGGTCATGGCCATCAGAAAATCGCGGCCATTTCCGGTTTCGGCCCAATCAGCCGTGTACACGCCCGGCGCGCCATCCAGCGCGTCGATGGTGATCCCGGAATCGTCGGACAGGGCGGGCAGTCCGGTGGCCTGTGCGGCGGCGTGAGCCTTTATCCGGGCGTTGCCGACAAATGTGTCTTCAGTCTCTTCCGGCTCGGGCAGGTCCATCTCGGCCGCGCCCACGACCGTCACGCCAAAGGGCTCGAGCAGATGGGCCATCTCCTCAAGCTTGCCTTTGTTGTGGGTGGCGACCAGCAACCTGTCGCCGTCGAACTTGCGGGTCATGCGGTGGCGGCCTTTTGCGCTGCGGCCAGTTCACCGACGCCTTTTTCGGCCAGATCCATCAGTTGATCCATCTGAGCGCGGCTAAAGACCGAGCCTTCAGCACTCATCTGCACTTCGATCAGTTTGCCGGATCCGGTCATGATGAAGTTTCCATCTACGCCCGCTTCGCTGTCTTCGGGATAATCAAGGTCCAGTACTGGCTGACCTGCATATACGCCACAGGACACGGCCGCGACCGGATCAACCAGCGGGTCCGAGATCACGTCGCCGGTCTTCATCAGCTTGTTCACCGCCAGCCGCAGCGCGACCCAGCCGCCGGTGATTGACGCGCAGCGGGTGCCGCCATCGGCCTGGATCACATCACAGTCCACGGTGATCTGACGCTCGCCCAGAGCAACCCGATCGACGCCGGCGCGCAGGGCGCGGCCGATCAGGCGCTGGATTTCGACCGTGCGGCCCCCTTGTTTGCCCGCGGCCGCCTCCCGCCGCATCCGCGTATTGGTGGCACGGGGCAGCATGCCGTATTCGGCTGTGACCCATCCCAGGCCCGAGCCCTTGATAAACGGCGGCACGCGATCTTCGATCGTAGCGGTGCACAGAACATGCGTGTCGCCCATTTTGATCAGGCAGGAACCTTCGGCATGTTTCGTGACTCCCGTCTCGATTGAAACGGCGCGCATTTCACTTAAATCTCTTCCAGAGGGTCGCATCGGAATTCCTTTGTTTGCTGGGTTGGGGATAACGCCCCGCAGCGTTACGATGCAACCCCGATTGACCTTTCATTTGCCTGCTATTTAATGACAAACGAGCAGGGGAACACGGATGAGCGAAGCGAGCAAGATTCTGGACGAGATGAACGACCGGTCACGCGAAGTGTTCCGGCTGATTGTCGAGAGCTATCTGGAAAGCGGAGAGCCCGTCGGCAGCCGTACTTTGACGCGTACGTTGTCAGAAAAAGTCAGCGCTGCAACTGTCCGCAATGTGATGCAGGATCTGGAATTTCTGGGCCTTCTGGATAGCCCCCATGTAAGCGCCGGCCGAATCCCGACGCAGCAAGGCCTGCGAATGTTTGTGGACGGATTGCTTGAGGTCGGCGACCTGGGTGCCGATGACCGGCAGAAACTGGAGCAGACATTAGGCTCTAACACGGGTGATGTTGGTGGAATGCTGGACCGTGTCGGCTCCGCCTTGTCAAACGTGACACAAGGGGCCTCGCTGGTTCTGACGCCCAAGCATGAATCGGAAATCAAACATATCGAATTTGTTTCTCTGGGCCATGATCGGGCTTTGGTGGTTTTGGTTTTCTCGGACGGACATGTGGAAAACCGGCTGTTCACGCCGCCACCTGGGCAAACGCCAAGTTCCATGCGCGAGGCCGCGAATTTCCTGAACGCACTTATCGAGGGGCGGACACTCAGCGAAGTGCGGCGGCAAATGCAGACGCAGATCGATGCGCGCAAGCAGGAAATCGACACTCTGGCCCGTGAGATGGTCGAAAGCGGAATGGCCGTTTGGGACGGAGACGGAAGCGACTCGGCCCGTTTGATCGTGCGCGGGCGCGCGAATCTGTTGAACGAACCCGGTCAGGCCGAGGAACTTGACCGCATCCGCACCCTGTTCGATGACCTTGAGCGCAAGCGAGACATCGCCGAATTCCTTGAATTGACCGAAGAAGGCGAGGGTGTGCGCATTTTTATCGGGTCTGAGAACAAACTTTTCTCACTTTCGGGTTCCTCTTTGGTGGTGTCTCCTTATATGAACGCTGATCGAAAGATAATCGGTGCGGTGGGGGTTATCGGACCCACACGTCTGAATTATGGGCGGATCGTACCGATCGTGGATTATACGGCGCAACTGGTCGGCAAGCTGATATCCGACCGGAGCTAGAGGGTAAAAGATGGCAGAGCCGAAGAACGAAGATTTTCTGGACGATATCGCAACCGCCGAGGCCGAAGAGCTGGCCGAAGAGCTGATGGATATCAGCGAAGAAGAACTGGAACTGGACGCGCTGCGGGCCGAACGGGATGACTATAAAGACAAGTTCATGCGCGCGCTGGCGGATGCCGAAAACATGCGCAAGCGCAGCGACAAGGCGCGCCGCGATGCGGAACAGTATGGCGGGTCCAAGCTGGCCCGCGATATGCTGCCCGTCTATGACAACATGAAGCGCGCCCTTGAAGCTGCGACGGATGAGCAGAAAGAAGTGGCTGCTGGTTTGCTGGAAGGCGTCGAATTGACCATGCGCGCTTTGAAGGACGTGTTCCAGAAGCACGGAATCGAAGTGATCACACCCGAAGTGGGCGATCGGTTTGATCCGAACGTGCACGAGGCCATGTTCGAGGCGCCTGTTCCCGGAACCAAGGCAGGAGACATCATTCAGGTGTCCGCCGAAGGGTTTATGTTGCACGATCGTCTGCTGCGCCCGGCGCAGGTGGGCGTGTCGTCCACGCCGGCAAGCTGAAACGCGCCCAAGGGCGCGTGCCTTCGGCGAGAGTACTTGGGAAAAGATGAAGGGGCGGTCAGGATCTGGCCGCCTCTTTCAGTTTGTAGATCAGATCGAGGGCTTCGCGCGGGGTCAGGTCGTCCGGCAGGATCTGGTCCAGCATATCGGTGACGGGTGATGCCTTCGGGACCGGCGGCGGGGGCGGTGCGGCGGAAAACAGCGGCAGATCGTCGATCAGCGCCTTCTGCTTGCCTCCCTCGCGTTCCGTTTTCTCCAACTGGTCCAGAACCACGCGGGCGCGTTCGACCACGGATGCGGGCAGCCCGGCCAATTGCGCGACCTGCACGCCATAGGAGCGGTCGGCGGCGCCCTTGTGGACCTCGTGCAGGAAGATCACCTCGCCGTCCCATTCCTTGACCGCGACGGTGGCGTTTTCGACGCCCTCCAGCTTGCCGGCCAGCGCGGTCAGTTCGTGGTAATGCGTGGCAAACAGCGCGCGGCATCGGTTGGCGGCGTTCAGATGTTCCAGCGTGGCCCAGGCGATGGACAGGCCGTCATAGGTGGCGGTGCCACGCCCGATTTCGTCGAGGATCACCAGCGCCCGGTCATCGGCCTGGTTGAGGATGGCCGCGGTTTCCACCATCTCGACCATGAAGGTCGACCGGCCCCTTGCCAGATCGTCGGAGGCGCCCACGCGGCTGAACAGCTGGCTGACCAGCCCGATATGTGCGCGCTCGGCCGGGACGAAACTGCCCATCTGCGCCAGCAGCGCGATCAGCGCGTTCTGGCGCAGGAAGGTCGATTTACCCGCCATGTTCGGGCCGGTCAGCAACCAGATGGCCGCTCCGTCCTCGGCGCTGAGGTCGCAGTCATTGGCGATGAAGGCATCGCCCGACTGCTGGCGCAACGCGTGCTCGACCACCGGGTGGCGGCCTGCGACGATGTCGAAGGCGCGCGAGCCGTCGACCTGTGGGCGGCACCAGTTCTCGCCCCGCGCCAGATCGGCCAGCGCGGTGGTGAGGTCCAGCTCGGCCAGCCCGCGCGCGGCCTGATTGATGCGGGCAGCCTGCGCCAAAATCTCGTCAGAAAGCCTTTGATAGAGCCGCTTTTCGATCTCGAGCGCCAGGTTGCCGGCGTTCAGGATGCGGGTTTCGATCTCGCTGAGCTCAACCGTGGTGAACCGCACCTGGTTGGCGGTGGTCTGGCGGTGGATATAGGTCTCGCTGAAGGGCGGGTTCAGCATCTTTTCGGCATGGGTGGCCGTGGTTTCGATGAAATAGCCCAGCACGTTGTTGTGCTTAATTTTCAGCGAGGCGATGCCGGTGTGTTCGGCGTATTTCTGCTGAAACCCGGCAATGACCGAGCGGCCTTCGTCCCGCAGGGTGCGGGCCTCGTCCAGTTCGGCGTCAAAGCCCGGCGCGATGAAGCCGCCATCGCGCGCCAGCAGCGGCGGGTCGGCGACCAGCGCCTGATCCAGCAGGTCGAGCAGATCGTCGAATCCCACAAGGTTCTGCACCGCAGTTGCCAGCAGCACCGGCAGGTCTTGACCTTCGCAAATCCCGGCGATCGCTGCGGCTTGGGTCAGCCCGTTGCGGATGGCGGCCAAGTCGCGCGGGCCGCCTCGGTCCAGCGACAGGCGCGACAAGGCGCGGTCCAGATCGGGCGTCTTGCGGAGCGCCTCGCGCAGATCGGCGGTGATCAGGCTGTCCTGGGCGGCAAAATCGACCGCGTCCAGCCGCGCGTGGATGACATCCAGATTGCGCGAGGGGCTGGACAGGCGTTGTTCCAGCAGGCGCGCACCGCCCGGGGTTACGGTTCGGTCCACCACCGACAGCAGCGATCCGGCCCGCCCGCCGGACAAAGACCGTGTCAGTTCCAGGTTGCGGCGGGTGGCCGCGTCGATCTGCACGACGCGATCTTCGGATTCTTTCAGCGGCGTTTGCAACAGGGGCAATTTGCCCTTCTGCGTGATCTCCAGATAATCGATCAGCGCGCCCATCGCGGACACTTCGGCGCGTCCAAAGCTTCCGAACGCGTCCAGCGCGCCCACGTGAAACAACCCGCAGATGCGTTTTTCAGCCGCCGTGCTGTCAAAACTCGCCCGTCCGACAGGGGTGAGAGAAATACCCAAATCGCGGACCGGCTCATTCAGTTTTTCCTGCACGCTGTCTGCCACGATCAGTTCCGACGGGGCCAGCCGGGCCAGCTCGGGGCTCAGCCGGACCGAGGTCAGCGGCATCACATGAAACGCTCCGGTCGATATGTCCGCCCAGGCCAGCGCGGCCTCGTCGCGCACCTCGGCATAGGCGGCCAGAAAGTTGTGGCGGCGGGCCTCCAACAGCGCGTCCTCGGTCAGGGTGCCGGGGGTGACAAGGCGCACCACATCGCGCTTTACCACTGATTTAGAGCCTCTTTTCTTGGCCTCGGCCGGGCTTTCCATCTGTTCGCAGACGGCGACGCGAAAGCCCTTGCGGATCAACGTCAGCAGATAGCCTTCGGCCGAATGCACCGGCACGCCGCACATCGGAATATCTTCGCCATTGTGTTTGCCGCGTTTGGTCAGGGCGATGTCCAGTGCCTCGGCGGCGTTCACGGCGTCTTCAAAGAACATCTCGTAGAAATCGCCCATGCGATAGAACAGCAGGGCATCCGCGTAGGCCTCTTTGATTTCCAGATATTGCGCCATCATCGGCGTGACGTTGGACAAGGCTGCTCCCCTCTGGCGTATTCCGGCGCGACCTTACAAACCCGGCCCCTGCGACGAAAGGTGAAAACGTATTGTCGTTGAGACGCGCCTTTGCCTGCGCTATGAGGCAAAAGCCCAACAGATGTAAAGAAACGACATATCCGATGCCCAAAGCGAAGATCACCAAAGAAGAGGCGCTGGCCTTTCACCTCGACCCGACCCCCGGCAAGTGGGAGGTGCAGGCCACCGTCCCGATGACCACGCAGCGGGATCTGTCATTGGCCTACAGCCCGGGTGTGGCTGTCCCATGTGAAGCCATCGCCGAGGCGCCGGAAACCGCGTATGACTATACCAACAAGGGCAATCTGGTCGCTGTGATCTCGAACGGGACGGCGGTTCTGGGTCTTGGCAACCTTGGCGCGCTGGGCTCGAAACCGGTGATGGAGGGGAAATCCGTTCTGTTCAAGCGGTTCGCCGACGTGAACTCGATCGATATCGAGCTGGACACCGAAGACCCGGATGAATTCTGCCGCGCGGTGCGACTGATGGGGCCGACCTTCGGCGGCATCAATCTGGAAGACATCAAGGCGCCCGAATGTTTCATCATCGAACAGCGCCTGAAAGAAGAGATGGATATCCCCGTCTTTCACGACGACCAGCACGGCACGGCGGTGATCTGTGCGGCCGGGCTGATCAACGCACTGCATATCTCGGGCAAGAAAATCGAGGATGTGAAGATCGTTCTGAACGGGGCCGGGGCGGCGGGGATCGCCTGTATCGAATTGCTCAAGGCGATGGGCGCGCGGCACGAAAACTGCATCGTTTGCGACACAAAGGGTGTGATCTATCAGGGCCGGACCGAGGGCATGAACCAGTGGAAATCGGCGCATGCGATCACCACGGATCTGCGGACTCTGGAAGAGGCCATGAAGGGCGCGGACGTGTTCCTGGGCGTGTCGGTCAAGGGCGCGGTCACGCAGGAGATGGTCGCAAGCATGGCCGACAATCCGGTGATCTTCGCCATGGCCAACCCCGATCCGGAAATCACCCCGGAAGAGGCGCATGAGGTCCGCGTGGACGCCATCGTGGCGACCGGGCGCAGCGACTATCCGAACCAGGTCAACAACGTTCTGGGCTTTCCCTATTTGTTCCGCGGCGCGCTGGACATTCACGCCCGCGCCATCAATGACGAGATGAAGATCGCCTGTGCCCATGCACTGGCCAATCTGGCGCGCGAAGACGTGCCGGATGAGGTCGCGATGGCTTATGGCAAATCGCTGACCTTCGGGCGCGACTACATCATTCCCACGCCGTTTGATCCGCGCCTGATCCACCGTATCCCGCCCGCTGTTGCCAAGGCAGGAATGGATACCGGCGCAGCCCGCCGTCCGATCATCGACATGGATGCCTATGAGCTGAGCCTGAAATCCCGGATGGACCCGACCGCAAGCATCCTGCGCGGGCTGAACGCCCGGGCGCGACAGGCGCAAAGCCGCATGATTTTTGCCGAGGGCGATGATCCCCGCGTGCTGCGTGCCGCCGTCATGTACCAACGTTCAGGCTTTGGTAAGGCGCTCGTGGTCGGTCGGGCAGATGATGTTAAAGACAAACTGGAAGCCACCGGTCTTGGTGATGCTGTGCGGGAAATCGAGGTTGTGAACGCTGCCAACACCGCGCATCTCGAGACCTATTCGAATTTCCTCTATGAGCGTTTGCAGCGTAAAGGCTTTGACCGCAAGGATATTCACCGACTGGCCGCGCGGGACCGCCATGTGTTCTCATCCCTGATGCTGGCCCATGGCCACGGAGACGGGTTGGTCACAGGTGCAACACGAAAATCGGCACACGTAATTGATCGTATCAATCATGTGTTCGATGCCGATGCCGCCCATGGTGCTGCCGGTGTGACGGCACTTCTGCATAAAGGCCGGATCGTTCTGATCGGTGATACACTGGTGCATGAATGGCCGGATGAAAACGATTTGGCCAACATTGCCGAGCGTTCCGCAGCAGTGGCCCGACATATGGGTCTGGAGCCCCGGGTTGCTTTTGTCAGCTTCTCGACATTTGGATACCCGGTTTCGGAACGTGCCGAGAAGATGCACCGAGCGCCGGCGGTTCTGGACCAGCGCGGTGTCGATTTCGAGTATGAGGGCGAAATGACAGTGGATGTTGCCCTGAACGTGGATCAGCAAGCGGCTTATCCGTTTTCACGCCTGACTGGGCCTGCGAACATCCTGATCGTCCCCGCACGACACTCAGCGTCGATTTCGACCAAGCTGATGCAGGAAATGGGCGGTGCCACCGTGATCGGGCCGATCCTGTCGGGCGTCGACAAGCCGATTCAGATTTGCTCGACCGTCTCAACCGCGAACGATATTCTGAACATGGCCATTCTGGCCTCGTGCGACATCGGATAAGCCATGACAATCTGGAACCTCGGCTCAATCAACGCGGATATGGTTTATGACCTGCCGCATCTGCCTGCGCCAGGGGAAACTCTGGCCGCCCACGGGCTGGACCGGTTCCTTGGCGGAAAAGGTGCCAATATGTCAGTGGCGGCTGCGCGGGCCGGATCACGCGTCAGCCATATCGGCGCCGTTGGGCATGATGGGCGCTGGGCGAAGGATCGACTGACGGAATATGGCGTGGACACACGCTATATCTCTGAGGTGGATCCGCCGACGGGGCATGCGATCATTGCGGTGGACGCCGAGGGTGAGAACCTGATCATCCTCTATCCGGGGGCCAACCATGCCTTGGATGTCAGCCATCTGGGGCGGGCTCTGTCATCGGCAAGCACCGGTGATCTGCTGATCTTGCAGAATGAAACCAACGCACAGGTCGAAGCCGCGCAATTCGGGCGCAAACTTGGATTGACCGTGTGTTATGCCGCCGCGCCGTTTCAGGCACAGGCGGTTCAGGCGGTTCTGCCCTATCTGGATTTCCTGATCCTGAACGAGATCGAGGCCGAACAATTGCGGCAGGAAACCGGGATGGGTGCGGCTGATCTGCCCGTGCGGCATGTCATTGTCACGCTGGGCTCAAAAGGGGCACGGTATTTGCAGCAGGGCAATGACCCGGTAGAATTTTCGGCTCACAAGGTGCAGGCCGTGGATACCACCGGGGCAGGTGATACTTTTACCGGTTACGTGCTGGCTGGAATGGATCGGGGAATGCCGATGGAACAGGCCATTCTGCAAGCGAACCGCGCCGCTGCCTTGATGGTCACGCGGCACGGGACTGCGGATGTCATTCCCGATCTGAGAGAAGTGCGCGACGCGACCTTCGATTAAGAATCGGCAAAAGGCGCATCTGAACCCCAAAGCTGTTTGACACGCGCGTCACGGCCACAGGCCTTGCGATATGCTTTATAGGCGTTTTGCTGACGTTTCGGGCCAAAGCGGGTAAAGATCAGCTTGTTCCCTTTGTAGTAATCCTGATGATAGGCCTCGGCAGGGTAAAACGTGCCCGCGTTCAGGATCGGGGTGACCACCTTTTGGCCCAATGCCCGTTCTGCGTCTTTCTTTGCCTGTTCCGCCAGTGCCTTTTCGCCCGTGTTAGAGACGAAAATTGCGGTTCGATAGCTGTCGCCCCGGTCGCAGAACTGACCACCGGCATCCGTGGGGTCAACCGAGCGGAAGAACATGTTCAGAAGCGTTTCACGTGACACCCGGGCCGGATCGAAAGTGATCTGAACCGCTTCATAATGGCCGGTTCCACCTTTGGAGACCTGATCATAGGTGGGGTTGGCCGATTTGCCGCCGGTATATCCCGACACGGCCCCGACAACGCCCGGTACCGATTCAAAATCGGACTCGACACACCAGAAACAGCCCCCCGCAACTGTCAGCGTTTCGGTCCCTGCCGCAGGGGCGGGCAGGGCGCGCAACATCGCAGCCAAAGTGATCAGGGTGAACAGAATGGCCGGTTTGAAGGCATCCAGATAAACGGTCCGTGACATGTCGGGTCTCCTTTCGGCATCAAGGTGACCCGAACCCGAATGACATTCAATTGCCTGACATCTGATGTCACGGGCTGGTGAGGCAAGTTTATCGGCGGCGGATGTCAGTGGAACACTTTGCGCGGGCCGTCTTGGCGGTGGGACAGGGCGCCCCGGCGAGGTTTAATTCCGCGGTCAACCTGCCTTCGGCTTAACCCAGCAGCTGCCCCAGTTTCATCGCGACGCCCATATTGCCCGAGATTTTGAGCTTGCCCAAAGCGACACCTGTCATCGGGTTCAGTTTTCCGGTCAGAAGCTTGGTCAGGTTGTACTGCGAGATGCGGATCGTGCAATCCGTTTCCTGGTCCTGTGTCGATGCCTGACTGTCGGCCAGAACAATAACGCCGTCCTCGCCACAATCGAATTTCAATGAGCCATCAAAGGTTTTGCCGTTCAGGCCTTTTTGAATTTCGTCGGCGATATGCTGAAGCATCCGGGTTCCTTTCGCAGTTTCCGAATGCGTAAAGCGTCAGGTATCGAACAGGCAAGGCTGACCCGACTGGAACTTCCGATCACGATGCGCCAAGGCTCTGAACGGTTCGTGCGCAAGGCTCGCCGTCGTAGAAAGCATCAAGAACGGCCTGAAACTCTGCCGGAGCATCTGCCACCGAGGAAAACAATGTCATCGAAGAGCGAAGCTTTTTCGCGTCAACCCCACCCAGAATGTCGCTGGCATCGCGCCCCTGATGCAGCAACATCAACGAGGCCGCTTGCGTCAGACGATGGCGCAGTACCGGGTGGTTCAGATAGCGCGTGGCTTCGTCCAGATCTTCGATGCCGTAAAGCTGCGCCATATGGGACTGGCCCAGCTCGGCCAGTTGCGGAAACACGAACCACATCCAGTGGCTGGTCTTCTGCCCCTGTTCCAGTTCGCGCAGGACATCGGCCCAGACCGTGTCCTGCGCTTCGATGAACATTTCCAGTTCGTCGTTCAGACCGTCATCTTCGGTCACTTGGACAACCGCTTGTCGCGCGCGGCCAGCAGTTTCAGCCGCAGCGCGTTCAGTTGGATGAAGCCCGCGGCGTCTTTCTGATCATAGGCGCCCGCGTCTTCTTCGAAGGTCACATGCGCTTCGGAATACAGCGAGTGATCCGACCAGCGGCCCACGGTCGAGGCCAGACCCTTGTACAGCTTCACGCGGACGGTGCCGGTGACGTGTTCCTGGCTCTTGTCGATGGCGGCTTGCAGCATTTCACGTTCAGGCGAGTACCAGAAGCCGTTATAGATCAGTTCCGCATATTGCGGCATCAACTGGTCCTTCAGATGCATCGCGCCGCGGTCCATGGTGATGGATTCGATGCCACGATGCGCCTCAAGCAGGATGGTGCCGCCGGGAGTTTCGTAGATGCCGCGCGACTTCATACCGACAAAGCGACCTTCAACAAGGTCCAGACGACCGATGCCGTGCTTGCCGCCATATTCGTTCAGCTTGGTCAGGATGGTCGCGGGGCTCATCGCCTCGCCATTGATGCTGACCGCGTCGCCTTTTTCAAAGCCGATCTCGATGAATTCAGGCTGATCGGGCGCGTCCTCGGGGTGGACGGTGCGCTGATAGACATAGTCGGGCGCCATATCGGCGGGGTCTTCCAGAACCTTGCCCTCTGACGAGGTGTGCAGCAGGTTGGCATCGACCGAGAAGGGGGCCTCGCCGCGCTTGTCCTTGGCGATCGGGATCTGGTTCTGTTCGGCGAATTCCAGCAGCTTGGTGCGGCTGGTCAGATCCCACTCGCGCCAGGGTGCGATCACTTTGATGTCGGGGTTCAGCGCATAGGCCGCCAGTTCGAACCGCACCTGATCGTTGCCCTTGCCGGTCGCACCATGTGCCACGGCGTCAGCGCCGGTGGCTTCGGCGATTTCGACCAGACGTTTCGAAATCAGGGGGCGCGCGATGGACGTGCCCAAAAGGTACAGACCCTCGTACTGAGCATTGGCGCGGAACATCGGGAAGACAAAGTCGCGCACGAATTCTTCGCGGATATCCTCGATATAGATGTTCTCGGGCTTGATCCCCAGCAGTTCAGCTTTTTGGCGAGCGGGCTCCAGCTCTTCACCCTGACCCAGATCGGCGGTGAAGGTAACGACCTCACAGCCATATTCGGTCTGCAACCATTTCAGTATGATCGAGGTATCAAGGCCACCGGAATAGGCCAGAACAACTTTCTTGGGCGCGGACATCTGACTTCCCTTTATGCGTAGAACGATTGGCCCCTAGCGGGTTTTGAGCGCGGGGGCAAGTTGTGAGGATTGACGCAGTACCTGAATTGGGGTGAAACGGGTGCAGAGAATAACAAGCATTGGTTGAAGGGGCGGTTTCAAATGTTGGGATGGCAGATTTTCTTGCATTCTGTGCGGATGGTATTTGGAAACATCAAGCAGGTGCTGCAGATTACGGTTGGCCCCGCTCTAATTGCGACAATCATAATCGTGGGCGTGTTCTTGGCGCTTGGTATTCCGCTTGAGGCGCTTGAAGACAACGCAGGCGGGTTGCCGCCAGGAGCAACCGCAGGTTCAGCCTTTGTTTTTGTGGTCGTTTTGCTGGCGGTAATGTCCGTCACCATGTTCTGGATCGCGGTATCATGGCACCGCTTCATCCTGTTGGAAGAGTATCCCACGGGAATATTCCCGACATTCCGCTTCGACAGGATTCTTGCCTATTTCGGTCGCTTTCTGATGTTGGGGATTTTGATGGTGATCGCGTATATCCCCATGGGTCTGGTCGCTGCTGCACTAGGCGAAAGTCTTGCGGGGCTTTCGATCATTCTGATGATTGTTTACACCGTTTTTCTGGTCGTGTGCTTCTATCGCCTGTCAATTATTCTGCCCTCGGCGGCGATAGGAAATCCCATATCGATCGGTGAGGCATGGAACAACACATCCGGGGTCAGCGGTGCAATCTTGTTGCTGCTACTCGTCGCCCTCCTTTTCCAGATTCTGGTGCAGCTGGCTTTCACCCTTCTGGCAATAATACCGGTGCTTGGCGTATTGCTGACCGTGTTCTTTGGCACGCTCATTCTGCCGATGATCAACGTCAGTATCCTGACCACGATGTACGGAATCTTCATCGAAAAACGCGAACTGTCCTGAGCGGCGTACACATATGTATTCCTTGCCCTTATCGCGATGATGGGGCAGGGAAATCGACATGACTGATTTCATGACCCGCGCCCGCGCTGCCGAACAGGCGATGCGCACCGTGTTTCCGGCAACCCCGTTGCAGCGGAATGCGCATCTGTCTGACCGTTATGGGGCCGATATCTGGCTCAAGCGCGAAGACCTCAGCCCAGTGCGGTCTTACAAGATCCGTGGTGCGTTCAATGCCATGCGCAAGCAGCAGGGGCAGGACCTGTTTGTCTGTGCAAGTGCTGGCAACCATGCGCAGGGTGTGGCGTTCATGTGTAAGCATTTGGACGTGCGCGGCGTGATCTTCATGCCGGTGACGACGCCGCAGCAGAAAATCCAAAAGACCCGCATTTTCGGCGGCGACAATATCGAGATCCACCTGACTGGCGACTATTTCGATGATACTCTGGCCGCCGCGCAAGCATGGTGCGCGCAGCAGGGCGGGTATTTCCTGTCACCCTTCGATGACGCTGATGTCATTGAAGGCCAGGCCTCATTGGCGGTCGAGATCGAAGAGCAAATGGGCGGTGTACCGGATCACGTCGTTTTGCCGGTTGGCGGCGGCGGCATGTCCTCGGGCGTGGCCACATGGTTCGGGGATCGCAGCCATTGTCTGTTTGTCGAACCGGCCGGAGGTGCCTGTTTGCGCGCTGCACTGGCTGCGGGGCATCCTGTATCGCTGGATCATGTGGATACCTTCGTCGATGGCGCTGCGGTCGGCCGCATTGGCGAGAAACCGTTTGAACTATTGAAATCACGCCACCTGTCGGATGTTCTGGTTCTGTCCGAGGACCGAATCTGCACCACCATGATCGAGATGCTGAATGTCGAAGGCATCGTTCTGGAGCCCGCCGGCGCGCTGGCGATCGAAGCGGTGGGCGATATTCAAAGCTTTGTGCGGGGCAAGACCGTGGTCTGCGTGACATCCGGTGGCAATTTCGATTTCGAACGCCTGCCCGAGGTCAAAGAACGCGCCCAACGCTATTCCGGGGTGAAGAAGTATTTCATCCTGCGCCTGCCGCAGCGCCCCGGCGCGCTGAAGGAGTTTCTGGGTATTCTCGGCCCCGAGGACGATATCGCCCGCTTTGAATACATGAAGAAATCGGCGCGCAATTTCGGTTCGGTCCTGATCGGGATTGAAACCCGCAAGCCTGAAAACTTCATGCGTCTGTTTGCGCATCTGGATGAGGCAGGGTTCACCTACACCGATATAACCGAAGACGAAACGCTGGCGCAGTTCGTGATTTAATCCAGATTCTGGCGCAGCTCAGCCTCGAATTTCTGTTTCGAGCTGTCAAATACGGCCAGAATGGCGGGCAGATCGACATCCTCGCCCTGACCCGCGGCCGCCTGCCGTTCGCCGTCCTGACAGAGTTTCGAGAACTGGTCAAATCCAAGACTGAGCGCGCTGCCCTTCAGGAAATGCAGGTTCTGTTCCAGTTCGGACCGGCTTGTATCCTGATGCAGGCGGGCGATGACCTCCTGCACTTCTTCCAGAAAGATGTCGACCACCTCATCAAACTCATCCGGGCCAACCTCGTCCCGCAATTGTCGGACTCTGCCCCAGTGGATCATACTGCGTCACCTGCCGTTGAACATGCGTTTTCAGGAATAGGCAACACCAGTAAAAACCGGGTTAACGGCCAAGCGGGATTGCTGCCTTCGGTCTTCACCGGATGTTAAAACCGTCGCCACTAGGATCGCCCTGTGTGAATGAGCGCATCAGGTCAGAGGGTAAATGGTGCAAAGGGCGAGTCTTGAGGAAACCAGATCAGATCTGGATTTCGGCGCGATCCGAAAGGTGCTGGTGGTTGATGACAGCCGTCTGCAGCGGCGCATCCTGGTCGCATCGCTCAGAAAATGGGGCTTTGAGGTGGTCGAGGCCGATACGGGCGATGCCGCCTTGGCGCATTGTCTGGACGATCCGCCCGATCTTGTTCTCAGCGATTGGGTCATGCCGGGGATGAGCGGGCTTGAGTTCTGCAATGCGTTTCGCGCCCTGGATACCGATCAATATTGTTATTTCATCCTTCTGACTTCCAAAAGTGAAAAGCAGGAGGTTGCGCGCGGACTGGATGCCGGGGCAGACGATTTTCTGATCAAACCCCTTGAGGCGGATGAATTGCGGGCGCGCATATCCGCAGGTGCGCGCATTCTGGACATGCAGCGCGAGCTTTCGCAGAAAAACCGCCTGATTGAATCCGCGCTGGAAGAACTCAGGCTGGCGCATGACGCGATCGACAAGGACCTCATACAGGCCCGAAAAATCCAGGAATCGCTGGTTCCGGAGTTTACGCGGAGCTTTGGGAAATCCCGGGTCAGCCTGTTGTTGAAACCCTGCGGCCATATCGGTGGGGACCTTGTTGGCATGTTCTCGCCCGGGGTCAATCGGCTGGGGTTCTACAGCATAGATGTATCCGGGCATGGCATCACCTCGGCCATGATGACGGCGCGTCTGGGCGGTTATCTTTCCAGCAAGCATTTCGATCAAAACGTCGCAATGGAAAAGAGGTTCAACAAATTCTACGCACTGCTGCCTCCGGAAGACGTCGCAAGCATGCTAAATTCCCGATTGATGGCGGATGAAGGTATCGAGGAATATTTCACGATGGTCTACGCCATTGTGGATCTTCGAAACGGGCATCTCAAGATGGTGCAGGCCGGGCATCCGCATCCGCTTCTGCTGCGGCAGGATGGCAGCACTGAATTTCTGGGTGATGGCGGGTTGCCGATCGGGCTGATCGAAGATGCGAGTTTTCAGCAAATCGAGATTCACATGAAACCCGGCGACAAACTGTTGGTGTATTCGGACGGATTTACCGAATGTCAGCTTGCCGAAGGCGGTTTGCTGGAGGAAGACGGTTTGCGACAGATGGCCCAGCAGTGCATTTCTGAAAAGGGTGGGTCGGAGTTTCTGGACGACATGTTCTGGCGATTGACCCAGGAGATTTCGCCCAAAGATGGCATTGGGGATGACGTATCCGCCGTTTTCTTTGAATATAACGGGTCTTAAAGCAAACTGAGATGCATTTCCGCAAAGTGCCGGTCACCGTCATTGCCCAGCAATTCAACGGCATCGGCGGCTTCCATCCACAGTGCTTCGTGGAATGCCTCGCTCGGCGGGCCTTTGCGGCGTACGGGACGGGCGCGGTAGATCAGGCAGACCTTTTCGGCCCACAGATCGTATTCGGGCATATAGGTGAACCGGCGAAAAGCGCCGATGCGACGCGGGTTGGCAACATGCCACCCGGTTTCTTCATAGACTTCGCGATGCAAGGCCGAAATTGGTGATTCGCCCGGATCGATGCCTCCACCCGGCAATTGCAGATCCGGGCCCGGTTCGGTCTGACAGGTCAACAGCAATTGGCCGCCACGTGGCAAAAGGGCATATACGCCAACCCTTCGGGTGTATTTCCGCCCCGTCTCGGGGGTTTCACCGAACCGCCTGATCATGTATGGCCCCTTTCAACCCGATCTGTACGACCTATATGGTGCCGGTATGCCAACCCGTGGCGTGTAAGGAAACCCCATGTCTCTTGGAACAAAAATCGCGTGGGACGATACCGTCCTGCCCTTTCAACTTGATGCATCCGACATGCGCGGCCGCGTGGCCCGTCTGGATGGCGTGCTGGATGGTATCCTGAAACAGCATGACTATCCCGAGCAGGTCGAGGCGCTTGTGGCCGAGATGGCCTTGCTGACCGCGTTGATCGGCCAAACGGTTGCGTTGCGCTGGAAACTGTCGTTGCAGGTGCAGTCCAAAGGGGCGGTTCGCATGATCGCAACCGACTATTATGCGCCGCAGGAAGAGGGCCAGCCCGCCCAGATTCGGGCTTATGCCAGCTTTGACCGGGACCGGCTTTCCAATTCCGCGCCTTTCGATCAGGTGGGCGAAGGGTATTTTGCCATCATGATCGATCAGGGAGAGGGCACGCAGCCGTATCAGGGCATCACTCCGCTGGCCGGTGGATCGCTGAGCGCCTGCGCCGAGGCATATTTCGCGCAATCCGAACAGCTGCCGACGCGGTTTTCGCTGAGCTTCGGCAAATCGACCGAGCCGGGCGTGGGCGAGCATTGGCGTGCAGGCGGCATCATGCTGCAACACATGCCCAAAGCGTCGCCCTTTGCCGCGTCGGGTGAAGGAACCGGTGACATCCTGACCGCTGCCGATCTGGTCGATGGCGAAGAAGGTGAAAACTGGGGTCGCGTCAATATCCTGCTGGATACCGTCGAGGATTTGGAGATGATCGGCCCCTCTGTTGCGCCGACCGACCTTCTGGTTCGCCTGTTTCACGAGGAACAGCCGCGTGTCTATGATGCGCAGTCCGTTCAATTTGGCTGCACCTGTTCCGAGGATCGTGTGCGACAGAGCCTGTCGATCTATTCGGCCAAGGATATCGAAAAGATGACCACGCCCGAGGGCGAAGTCACCGCGGATTGTCAGTTCTGCGGGGCTCATTATGTGTTGGACCCGGCAACTGTCGGGTTCGATGCCGAAGACCCCAAAGGTGCATGACCCGGTTGAAAAGATCCGGGCGGCCCTGCGCCGCCCCGGTCGCGGGTCCAGCGACTTTGACCTGAACCCGGATACCGTTCTGCCGCCCGGACGACGGTTGCGACCCGCCGGTGTTCTGGTGGCCATTTCACTGGCTGATGACACACCGCAGGTCATCCTGACCAAACGCTCATCCGCGCTGAAGCATCACCCGGGCCAGATCGCCTTTCCCGGTGGCAAACAGGACGAAACCGATGCTGACGTTACGGCTGCGGCGCTGCGGGAAGCTGAGGAAGAGATCGGCCTGCCCCCGGAAATGCCCGAGATCCTGGGATTTCTGCCGACGCATGAGACGGTGACCTCGTTCACAGTAACACCGGTTGTCGCAGTTTTGCGGGACGGGTTCCAACCCGTGCCTGAACCCGGCGAAGTGGACGAAGTTTTCTCGACCCCCCTTGCCCATCTTTTGAATCCTGAGAATTATCTGGTCGAGTCACGCCGATGGCGCGGCCAGAGACGCAGATACTACGCAGTTCCGTACGGCCCCTATTACATTTGGGGCGCGACCGCCCGCATATTGCGCGGGCTTGCTGCACGGGTGAATGAATGATGCGGATTGACGAAGCCTGGATCAGTGAACCAGCGACGCAAAAGGTCTGTTCGGCCCTGACCTCATCCGGGGCTCAGGCGCTTTTCGTGGGTGGATGCGTGCGCAACGCGCTGCTTGGCGCACCGGTTTCAGATATCGACATTGCCACGGATGCAAGGCCCGGGCAGATCGTCGAGCTGGCGCAGGCTGCCGGGCTCAGGGCCATTCCGACCGGCGTCGAGCATGGTACGATCACAGTGGTCAGCGCGGGCATCCCGCACGAGGTCACCACCTTCCGCCGTGACGTGGAAACCGATGGCCGCCGCGCGGTCGTGGCATTTTCCGATCATGTCGAAGAAGACGCGGCGCGACGGGATTTCACCATGAACGCGCTTTATGCCCAACCCGATGGCACCGTGCTGGACCCTCTGGGTGGTCTTCCCGACCTCGAGGCTCGGTTGGTGCGGTTCATCGGAACCGCCGAGAACCGCATTCGCGAAGACTATCTCCGCTCGCTTCGCTACTTCCGTTTTCACGCCTGGTACGGGGATCCGGATGGCGGTTTCGACCCCGATGCCCTGGCCGCCATCGGCGCCAATCTTGACGGGCTGGAGTCGTTGTCGCGCGAGCGGATCGGGGCAGAGCTGCTGAAATTGCTGGCGTCACCTGATCCGGCCCCCGCCGTTGCGACCATGCGCAGTACCGGTGTCTTGGCCCGGGTGCTGCCGCGGGCGGACGATCGGTCATTGGCCCCTTTGATCGCGCTGGAACAGGCGGCTGGCGCCGATCCCGATCCGGTGCGTCGTCTGGCAGCCATTGCCTCGCCCGATGATGCCGCGACATTGCGGTTGAGCCGTTCGCAGTTGCAACGCCTGATCAGGATGCGTGAAGAAGCACAGTCCACAACCAGTATTGCTGAACTGGGATACCGCTATGGCGATGAAGGGGGATTGCACGAGACGCTTTTGCGCTGCGCCTTTCTGGAACAACCCTGGTCCGAAGATTTGCGGCGCGATCTGCATGCAGGCGCAGCAGCGCGTTTCCCTGTCCAGGCCAGAGATCTGATCCCCAACTTCACCGGCCCGGCGCTGGGCAAGAAGCTGGCCGAGCTGGAAAAACGCTGGATCGCATCCGGTTTTGCGCTGTCACGCGAAGAGTTGCTGGCACATTAGCGCGAAGTCTCAAAAGGGGATGACATCTCGGATCCTTTGTGCTTAGGTGCGCCTGTCACATGGATGGAGGAATGCGAATGTATTACGGGATCTGGTTCGGCTAAAGCCGGGACACCTGCCCCGTAAAGGGTGGTGTTCCGGCGCCATCTTTCTTCGCACGTCTATTTTCCTGCTCAATCGGAGCACTTTCCATGTTTCGCTATTTCGAAAACCTTGTTGACCCTTTTGTTGCCTACCGTGAGGCTGACGCACCGCCGACGCGGTTGTGGCCCTTCATGCTGGATTATTCGCGGCCCTTTTTTCGGGTATTTTTCTGGGCGGCGCTGGTTTCCATAATCGTCGCGGGTGTTGAAATCGGGCTGATCTACTACATGGGTCGCGTAGTGGATCTGTTGGGCGGCACGCCGGCAGAGGTCTGGCAAAATCACGGAACGGAATTGTTGTTGATGGCAGCCTTTGTGTTGCTGTTGCGTCCGCTTCTGCATTTGGTCGACGTACTTCTGCTGAACAATACGATTTTGCCGAATTTTGGTTCGCTGATCCGTTGGCGTGCGCACAAACACGTGTTGCGTCAGTCGGTTGGCTGGTTCGAAAACGACTTTGCCGGGCGGATTGCAAACCGGATCATGCAGACACCTCCTGCGGCGGGTGAAGTGGTCTTTCAGGTTTTTGACGCGATTTCCTTTTCGTTGGCCTATTTGATCGGTGCGGCGATCCTGCTGTATGCGGCGGATCCGCGTTTGTTGATCCCGCTGCTGATCTGGTTCGGATTTTATGCCATGCTGGTGCGCTGGACCGTTCAGCGTGTTGGTCCGGCGTCAAAAGCGGCCTCGGATGCGCGTTCGACGGTCACGGGGCGGGTGGTGGACAGCTATACCAACATCCATTCGGTCAAAATGTTTGCCCATGGCCCGCAGGAGCTGGACTATGCCCGCGAGGCGATCGAGGAAACCCGTCGGACATTTCAGATCGAAATGCGGATTTTCACTATTATGGATGCCGTTCTGGTCACTTTGAACGGTATGCTGATCGTGGGTGTTGTGGGCTGGGCGATTGCCTTGTGGATGCAAGGCAGCGCTTCGGTAGGTGTTGTTGCGGCGGCTACGGCCTTGACCCTGCGCCTGAATGCCATGACCGGATGGATCATGTGGGCCCTGACCAGCTTTTTCCGCCAACTTGGTATCGTGTCCGAGGGGATGGAGACCATTGCCCAGCCCATCGATTTGCTTGATGCGCCTGACGCGAAACCCTTGCGGCTTGCCAAGGGTGAGATCCAGATCCGCGACCTCTCGCATCACTATGGTCGCGAGGCGGGCGGTTTGGACCATATCGACCTGACCGTCCGGCCCGGCGAAAAGATTGGTTTGATCGGTCGTTCCGGTGCTGGAAAATCGACACTGGTAAAGCTGCTTTTGCGGTTCTACGACGTCGAACGCGGTGCGATTTACATTGACGGTCAGAACATTGCGCATGTCACCCAAGACAGTCTGCGCAGCCATATCGGTATGGTTCAACAAGACAGCGCCTTGCTGCATCGCTCGGTCCGCGACAACATCCTTTATGGCCGGCCAGATGCGTCCGAGGCACAGATGATCGCCGCCGCCAAACAGGCCGAAGCACATGAGTTCATCCTCGATTTGCAGGATCCGCAGGGTCGGACCGGGTACGACGCGCATGTCGGTGAACGGGGGGTGAAGCTGTCAGGTGGCCAGCGGCAGCGTGTGACGCTGGCGCGGGTGATCCTGAAGGATGCGCCGATCTTGTTGTTGGATGAGGCGACTTCCGCCCTAGATTCCGAGGTCGAAGCGTCAATTCAGGAAACCCTCTACGGCATGATGCAAGGAAAAACCGTGATCGCCATTGCCCACAGGCTCAGTACCATTGCGCAGATGGATCGCATTCTGGTGATGGATGCAGGCCGTATCGTCGAGGAAGGCACGCATTCCGATCTTCTGGCGCAAGGTGGCCTTTACGCCCAATTCTGGGCGCGGCAATCTGGTGGTTTCATGAACCCGGAGGCTGCTGAATGAGGATTGCCGACCTCATCTATCCGTTCAGGAACATCGAAACGCCCCCTCCGCAGACGTTGGGGGCGTTCATCCGCTGGAGCCTGTCCGGGGCGTGGCCAATGCTGTTTGTTGCGGCGTTCTTCTCGGCCATTGCTGGCGCGATGGAGGCGGTCACGGCTTGGATACTGGGCCGCGTGATTGATGTAGCGACCGCCAGCGGGCCCGAGAATTTTCTGACCGCTGCCAATATGTGGATGATCCTCGGTGCGGTCGCCTTCTTCATGTTGCTTCGCCCGATCCTGTTTGGCCTGTCATCCTTGTCGAACAACTACATTGTCATGCCAAACATCACACCTTTGGTTCTGGCCAAGCTGAACCGTTGGACCCTGGGTCAGTCGGTGACCTATTTCGACGATGATTTTGCCGGTCGGATCGCGCAAAAGCAGATGCAGACATCGAACGCCATGGCTTCGGTCGTGTCGGAAACGATCAGCGCGATTGTGTTTGCCCTGGCGTCTCTGGTGGGGTCTTTGCTTTTGTTAGGGTCTATTCATCCTTTGGTGATGCTGCCCTTCGCAGCGTGGCTGGCGGTGTATTTCATGCTGGTGCGCTGGTATCTGCCGCGCATCCGCAAACGTTCCGCCGCGCGGGCCGGGGCGCGGGCGATGGTTTCCGGGCAGGTGGTCGATACGATCACCAACATCAAAACCGTGAAGCTGTTCGCCCACTCGGAATTCGAAGATCAGGCGGCGCGTGAATCGATGGTGGATCTGCGTGAAAAATCGCTGGATTTCGGCAAGTTGTCGGCAAGTTTCCGGTTCATCCTCATGACGCTGGCCGGTGTCCTGCCTGTCTTGCTGCTGGGCGCGACCTTGTGGCTGTGGCAGGGCGGCATGGCGACCGCCGGGGATATCGTGGCTGCCGGGGCGGTTTCGATCCGTATTGCTCAGATGACCGGTTGGGTCAGTTTCACCTTGATGGGGCTGTATGCCAATGTCGGTGAAATCGAAAACGGGATGAAAACGCTGACCAAGCGTGACCGGGTCGAAGATACGCGCGGGGCGAAGGACCTTGATGTGACCGAAGGGTCGATTTCTTTCGAAGGCGTCAGCTTTGCTTACGGTCGCGATATCGGTGGCGTCACGGATTTGAGCCTAACCGTCAACCCGAGCGAAAAACTGGGCATTGTCGGTGCATCAGGGGCGGGGAAATCCACGCTCGTCTCACTGTTGCTTAGGCTCTATGACAGGGAAAGTGGCGCCATTTGTATCGATGGCCAGGACGTGTCTCAGGTAACGCAGGACAGCCTGCGCCGACAGATAGGTATGGTCACGCAGGAAACGGCGATGTTCAACCGGTCTGCTCGTGAGAACATTCTGTATGGCCGGCCGGACGCCTCAGAGGCCGAGATGATCGAGGCCGCAAAAAAGGCCGAAGCGCATGATTTCATCCTGAGTCTTGAAGATGCTCATGGTCGAAAAGGCTATGATGCTCATCTGGGTGAACGGGGCGTGAAACTCAGCGGCGGGCAGCGACAAAGGATCGCTCTGGCGCGCGCCATTTTGAAAGATGCTCCAATTCTGGTTCTCGACGAAGCGACATCGGCGCTGGATTCCGAGGTTGAAGCTTCGATTCAGACCGCGCTGCATCGGGTGATGCAGGGCAAAACGGTGCTGGCCATTGCGCACCGGCTGTCGACACTCAGCGAAATGGACCGGATTGTTGTTTTGGACGAGGGCAGGATCGCCGAAACCGGAACGCATGAGGCGCTGCTGGACCTGGGCGGCCTGTATGCGCGGTTCTGGCACCGCCAGTCGGGCGGGTTCATTCAGGCAGAAGCTGCGGAATAAGGGTTTTTTTGCTGCGAAAGCCCGGCTATCAGGCCTCTCATGACGCAGCAATTCACAATCACAAGGCTTGGACATCAGGGCGACGGTATTGCCGATGGCCCTGTTTACGCCCTTCGTACCCTTCCCGGCGAAATCGTCAGCGGCACCCTTGTCGGTCAGCAATTGACCGATATCCGGGTCGAGACACCGTCCGAACACCGTGTCAAAGCGCCTTGCCGACACTACAAAGCGTGCGGTGGCTGCCAATTGCAGCACGCATCCGATGCATTTGTGACCGACTGGAAATTGCAAGTCGTCCGCAAGGCGCTGATGGCGCAGGATCTCGAAGCACCCCTGCGCCCGATACACACATCGCCCGAACAGTCACGTCGGCGGGCTACGATTGCCGTAAGACGTACAAAAAATGGCACGTTGGCGGGGTTTCACGGTCGTGCATCCGGCACGATCACCGAGATACCCGATTGCCGGTTGCTTGATCCGGCCTTGATCGCGGCCATTCCGGTGGCCGAGGCGCTGGCCAACCTGGGCGCAAGCCGCAAGGGCGTTCTGGCTGTCACGCTCACACTGTCCGAAGCTGGTCTGGATGTGGCCGTAACAGGTGGCAAACCGCTGGACGGCCCCTTGGAACTGGCGTTGGCGCAGGCGACCGAGAAACATGGGCTGGCCCGGCTCAGCTGGGATGATGAGGTTATTGCCATGCGGCATGCGCCGGTTCAGCGCTTTGGGGCAGCCGGAGTCACTCCACCCCCCGGGGCTTTCTTGCAAGCAACAAAGGACGGAGAAATGGCTCTGTCAAAGGCAGTTTCCGAGGCTACACGGGGTGCGAAACGTATCGTAGACCTGTTTGCAGGCAGCGGAACGTTCTCTCTGCCGTTGGCGGAAAGCGCCGAAGTTCACGCGGTTGAAGGCGAAGCCGCCATGATCGAGGCGCTGGATCAGGGCTGGCGCAGGGCACAAGGGCTGAAACGCGTAACGACCGAGGCCCGTGACCTGTTCCGCCGCCCGCTGATGCCGGACGAGCTGAAATCTTTCGACGCCATTGTTCTGGATCCGCCTCGTGCCGGTGCCGAAGCTCAGGTAGATGAGATTGCACAGGCGCAACGCCCGGTGATCGCCTATGTCTCGTGCAATCCCGTCACCTTTGCGCGTGATGCGAAAACGCTGGTTAACGCGGGTTACACCCTTGAATGGGTACAGGTCGTTGACCAATTTCGATGGTCAACACACACGGAACTTGCTGCGCGGTTTGTTCTGAACGCAGCATCTTGATCTTACCGGGGAAACTGACACATGGGGTCCAAACAGCGTTTGCTGAATATTATCGAAGCGCCCGTTTTCGGGCGGTTCATTACGGCCGTGATCATCTTCAATGCCATTCTTTTAGGGATGGAGACATCGCCGACCCTGATGGAACTGGCCGGCCCCTTGATCGTGGTGCTCGACAGGCTTTGCCTGGCGATCTTTGTGGCTGAAATTTCCATGAAGTTGATTGCCACCGGGCGCAGGTTCTTCACAAATGGCTGGAACATATTCGATTTCCTGATCGTCGGAATTGCCCTGGTTCCCAGCGCCGGAGGTCTGTCGGTGCTGCGCGCCCTGCGAATTCTGCGGGTGCTGCGCGTGATTTCCGTGGCGCCTCGTCTGCGTCGCGTGGTCGAAGGGTTCATCTCGGCCCTTCCGGGCATGGCCAGCGTGTTTCTGCTGATGGCAATTCTGTTCTATATCGGGGCGGTTATCTCGACCAAGCTGTTTTCGGCATCGTTCCCGGATTGGTTCGGCGATCTGGGCCTGTCTGCTTATACGCTGTTCCAGATCATGACGTTGGAAAGCTGGTCGATGGGCATCGTGCGCCCGGTGATGGAGGTCTATCCCTATGCCTGGGTCTTTTTTGTTCCCTTCATCATGGTCACGACCTTTGCGGTGGTGAACCTGTTGGTGGGTCTGATTGTCAATTCGATGCAGGATGCCCATCATGCCGAGGATGAGGTTAAAACCGATGCCTATCGCGATGAGGTTCTGGAACGGCTGGAAAGCATCGAACGTCGACTGGCCGAGCAGTCGAACATCAAAAAGTGATTTCAGTTTTTCCCATTTTTGGCATAATGATCGAAAAAAAGCAGAGCAGGCAGTGAAACATGGATCGTCGAGTATTCGGTTTAGGCGCGTTGGCAACGCTGAGCCTTTCGGCTTGTGCCTCTAGCGGCCCAAGATTTCTGACTTATAACGGACCCGAGGTGACCTCTTTGGTGGTCAACAAGGGCACGCGCAAACTTTACTTGTTGCACAACGAAAAGATCCTCAAGGAATATGACGTCGATTTGGGGTTTGCGCCGAATGGAACAAAGAACCAGCGCGGTGACGGCAGAACGCCCGAGGGCACCTATCTGATTGACCGTCGCAACCCCAGAAGCCGGTATCATCTGTCTCTGGGCATTTCTTATCCCAACTCGCAGGATGTCGCCAAAGCCAAGGCTGCGGGCGTTGATCCGGGTGGGGATATCTTCATCCACGGTGAACCCAATCTGCGCTCAGAGCGGAGACGCGCAAAAAAGAAGCGGGATTGGACAGCTGGATGCATCGCGGTCAAGAATGACGAAATCGAAGAGATTTATGCGATGGTCAACAAAGGTACGCTGATAACCCTGCGCCCTTAGGCCGATCCTGGCGCCCAGTCACTGAATCCGAATGCTTCATAGTCGCGCTGATAGGCTTCAACCGCCAGCGCTTCGAGGTTTTTGTCGTAGATCTGGTCCAAAGCGTATGGTTCATCTGGTGCGCAGGAGCCAGGCTGAGGCGGGTTTGGATGCCCCATGCTACGCGCCAGATCCGGCAAGGCCGTCATCACATCCTCTTCTCTCAGAATCAGATCTGGCATCGTGAAGGATGCGATTCCCTCCAACGTCCTGGACTGGCTGCACCACGTTCCGTCCACACGGACCGGTGTCTGCCCGTTGAGGTTGAGGCGCAGAAAGTCCAGAAAGCCCGAAAAAGCTTCGCGGTGTTGTTCGACAGAATAATTGTTGTTCCGCACTTGCCCCGGGATCGGCAGCTTAAGCCGGTTGCGAAGGTAATTCCGCACCATCTTATAGCTGCCCGGCCCCGTATTCAGAATATGACTGCAAAATGCCGTATGTGCCCGGGCCAGAGGGTGACGCAGAACAGTGAATTGCCGATGTCCGGGATGGCCCTGTTTCCATGAGCGGACCTGTTTGCGGTTTCGATCCGTGATCAGCTTGTCGGTCTGACATCCGTCCAGATCAGCCAGCCATTGCACGATAACAGGCTCTATTCCGCCCCGAATGGGCAAATACATCAAAGGAGACCTTGCAGCGGCAACGTAAAGCGGTACAGCCGCGCCGCGCTGGGGCTCAAAGCTTGTTGACCGATGCAATCCGAACCGATCCTGATCGCACAGGGCTTGTTTCATTTCATCAGGATTGGTGACCTTCGACAAAGCCGGCGCCGGGTTTTGCGGTTTCAGGGTATCATCCAGTCGGGTCAGCCGACCCTCAACCCCCAACCATGCAGCCAGCCCGTTTATGACCTCCAGCTCGGTCAGGTCGTCATAGTGAATGAAGAACCCGGTTTGGCCTGTCTTTTGCAGGTGCCGTTGCACCATAAGCTGATGGTCTTGCAGCTGGTTCAGGTAATCCGAAAATTCGTCGGCGTCGAAGTCAACCTGCGCGTCGACGCGGCGTTTCACATTCTTCAGCAGCCACTGCTGCGTTTTCTGTGCTATTTTCAGCGACAGGTAACTGTCCAATGGGTTGCGGGTCAGAATGATCTTGGCACAACGCGGGTCGTTCAGCATAGGTTTCAGGATACGTGGGTCATGGTCTTCGAAAAATCGAAAGCCATTGATGTCACCCGGTGCTGATTTGATGGCCTTGAGCATTCGCATGGGGTCCGCATCCCGGTCTTCCAGCGACAGGCCAAGCAGATGATCGGATTTCAGGCTGCCCGCAAAATGCGGATTGAACGCCTCTCCGTGACAGGTGACCCCTTCCAGCGCGTTCAGGTTGGCCTCAAGCAGGTTCGAACCTGTGCGCATGGCGGCCAGAATCACGAAGTAATCAAAATGGGCTGACATGGGCAATCACTGCACCAGATACGGTTTTCGGTATGGCTTTTCCTGGCGACCGAACACATCGTCCGCCGGGAAATCACCCATCAGATATGGGTGCATTCCCTGATTCTTGAGGTTTTGCAGGAACTTCCCGAACCCAGACAGATCGACCATGGTTGGCACTTCGGTCAGATGGCTGGTCTGCTGCATTCCGATTTCTTCTAGAATGCCCTGCAAGGCATCCATCGGAGATTCAATGAAGTCGGCCAGCGTCCAACTGCGCATCCGCGCCTTGGTCCAGACCGATGTCAGCACCTCCAGCTGCTTGGTTTCAATCTGTTGCAGGCGCGCCGCTTCACTCCGGATTTCCGAGAAGTTCATATTGGATCGGAACAATGGGATCGCCCAAGCGCCGGTGATGACCGAAATCTGAGCGTTCTTGTCCCGCGCCAGAAACCAGTTGATTTCCTGAGTGTCCCGCGGGCTGAACTGGAAACACTGGCGTTCACCGCGCGTATTCCAGATCAGGTTCGACAGAAAGGCGGTCGGGTTATAGTCCCGCAGCGCCGCACTGTCGCTGAGGGCGCCATTTGTTATGGCTTCTCCTTGCGAAAACTCGGCGCGTTCCGGCCCGAATAGATGCCCGTGGACTCTGGCTCCGGTGGTTGCGGCCAACCAAGGTTCGAAATCCTCGAACAGTTCCGAAAAGCCTTGGAATACGGAATATTGTGATGATGTCAGACCGTTTTCACTGCCATGGCGGGGAAACCGGCTTTGCATATACAGCCCGTCGCGCCCGCGGGTTCGCCGTTCCACCGCTTTGGAAAATACGCGATCGATCTTGCCCGGATTGGGTTCTGCCGGTTTCATCGCCCCGGCCTGATCTGTCAGGAATGCCTGGTACAATCGCTCTGCGCGGGGCCAGATTTTTCGGGCGACAAAACAATCCGATCGGCGCAGCAATTGCAGATGATCGTCATAGAAGATGTGCGGGCGGCCCTGGTAATCGAATTTGGACAGGGTCAGGGACCTGCTTTCAATATGCGTGGAATACAAGCGTGCCAGGGTCTGGAAATAGCTTTCATCCGGAATCCAGACATGACGGAAATACTTGTCATACAGCTTGCGCCTGGGGTCTTGAAGGATTGCCGACAGCGTTTGGCGGGTCAGGCACCACCACTGGCTTCCCATATGCGGAACCAGTCCGTCGGGGATTTTCCTGCGAAACCCCATCAGACGTTGAAGTTTTACATATGTGTCGAATAGTTTGCGATGCTTGCGCCACGAAAACGGAAACCGCAGGGTGAACCGTTCATGATCCAGCCCGCCGATGGTCCAGCTGACATCGGATGTCGTTGCGCTTTCGATGAAATCGACACGCGGCCGGTCTGACAGGTAATCGATCAGTTCCTGAACCGGTCGCAATGGCAGGCAGGCCCCCGATGCAAGAAACACATGCCGAACTTCGGGGAAACGCTCCAGCATCAACTCGGACGCGCTTTGCGAGGCAGCAACGATACCCCAACCACCCCAATCGCACCGATGTCGGTCAGAAAACACGATCGATGGATTGTTCGAACAGGACGCAACAAACCGGGAATAAACAGTGTCTGGCACCTTGCGATCCACATGGATGACCACCGGGCATCCCGCTGCTGTCCAGTGGCGCGCGACCTGCTCGGCACGGTCCAGTGAGGTATGAACCAACATGACAATACCTAGACCGCTCATGCCCAGTTTCCTTTCGACATGAGGCCCAGGATTTCAAGCTGTCGCCAGTTGATATAGGCCTCGGACCACTCGCACCAGAAAACAGGCTTGTCCTCAAGCTGAGTGGCATAGGCCTTGTATTCGCCCGAGCCCCGGTAATGCTGGCCACGCAGCAATTCCTCGCGGGCTTTTTCCCCAAGAGTATTGATCAACTTGGCATGAAGCAGTGACCCGCTGGCCTTTTCGCCGCCCCATTCGTCGTAAACCTGGTTGAGCCCGCGTGGCAAAAGCGAATGGGTCGAGCTGACATAGACATAGCGCCGGTTCCATTTTACCAGCGGAATCTTGTTCAGCGCCGGTGCTTTGGAGGGGTTGTCCTGAAAGAACACGCGCGCCCGTGGACCCCCTTGAATCCAAAGGTTCTTGTACTCGGGATTCTTGGTGATCATGTAATTCCCGGGATCGAACCAGCGCGCGATTTCGAACGGGTTCTGACCTTCGGCATAGGGTTCGGCGTCCACCGGACCTTCAGGGTACATGTCGATCAGCATCGTGCCAAAACTGCGCACGGCACTGCCATCCAGCCAATCCGTCAAGGCTCGGATTGGACGGGTGTCGCAGAACGGATAGATGAAGAATTCGTCCGGATCGACGCTCAGCACCCAGTGATCGTGCGCGTATTTGCGCAACAGATAGTTCGACCAGTCCAGACCATAACTTGCCCGTTTGTAGCTGGTCGTCGTCCGCCAGACCGAAACGTCAGCCTGTTCTTTCAAGAATTCAAAACTGCCATCATCGCTGTTGTTGTCGACAAACAGAAAATGGTTGATGCCCAGTTTGCGATAATATTCAAGAAAGAAGGGCAGGCGAATTTTCTCGTTCCGCACAACGCTCATCAGCAGGATATCATCACGCCGTATGGCCTGTGTGTTGTTGCTGACTGGCTTGAGCTCGCGGCGTCGTCTGAGGCAGCGCAGAATACGGCGCTTGCGCCGCAATCTCATTTTGTAGGATTCAAACAGGCTCACGTGACTGCCCAACCTTTTTATAACGCGAGCTTTCCCCGAACCAGCCGTGACCGTTGGCACGACATGGCATTACCGGTTTATGCCATCTTTGCATCTTCTGAAGCAACGTCTTTAAAACCCGCAAACTGTAAACGTGCGGTTGATGCCCTTGTTTTCGTTTTCAATCCCAGCCTCCGCCGTTCATCAGACCCAACTGTTCCAGCTGGCTCCACCCGGTGTAGCGCACCGATTGTGGGGTCCACATGTCCGGCTGGTTGATTATCCCATCGTAGTATGGCCCGAATTGGTCCGGATCATGAAAATGTTGGCGTCGCTGCTTTTCGGTGTTGGATTTCTCGATAACGTCCGGCAGGAACTTCGTGTGCAGCAACACGCCCGACGGGGTATCGCCGCCCGGTCCATCATAGGTTTCGTTCAGACGGCGCGGCAGTGCGGAATGGCATGAGTTCACGTAGGCATAGCGCCGCGACCAGCGCATCAGCGGTGTCTTGTTCAGCGTGGGTGATCTTTGCCGCGTTTGCGTAAAGAACATCCGTTCCCGCGCGCCACCCTGCACCCAAAGATTGCCCATCGGGCTTTGCCGCTGCGCGCGATACGGTCTTGCATCAAACCAGCACAGCAGATTTGTGGGGTCGGTGTTCGGGTCATAAGCCGCATCACCCAAGGGGCCCTTGGGATAGAGGTCCAGCATCAGCGTCCCGAACCCGATCTTCCCGCGCCGGTCCAGCCAGGTTGTCAGGTCATGCAGGGACCGGGTGTCGCAGTGGGTATAGACCAGCAGTTCATCCGCATCCACCATCAGGCACCAGTGGCGGTGGCCAAAGCGCATCTGCAACCAGGTCAACCAGTCCAGGCCAAACCGCGATCCACGATAGCTGGAATGGGTTCTCCACACCGAGACATCCGGTTGATCTTGCAGATACTCGGATGATCCATCGTCGCTGCCGTTGTCGACGATCAGAAAATGATCGACGCCCAAGGCGCGATAGTGACGAAAGAACCAGGGCAGGCGGATGATTTCATTGCGCAAGGTGACAAAGGCCAATATGTCACCCCGCTGGATTCGGGATGTCTGATCCTTCTGGCAGGTCAACTGATGTCGACTGCGCAGCGACCTCCAGAGCAGCCGCCGACGTTTCCAGCGCAACCTGTACTTCCGTGCCCATCCGATCCGGGGAAGTGTCAAAGCAGTGCTGGATGTCACCGGGTCCTCATTTTTCGTAGTGACCGTTCTGGTGCCAGCGCCAGGCATCTGCGATCATCGTCTCTAACGTAGATCTTTTTGGCTTCCATCCCAGCTCGTTTTCAGCCCGCACAGAACCAGATACCAGCTTGGTGCAATCTCCTGCCCGACGAGGGCCCACTGTATACGGCACGGGACGGTTGGTGACGGATCTGGATTGCTCGATCACCTCAAGAACGGAAAACCCGGACCCGGTGCCCAGATTGAAGACACGGCTGCCTTTGCCCTGTTCCAGCCAGCCCAGCCCCAGAATATGCGCATCAACCAGATCGCAAACATGTACATAATCGCGGATACAGGTGCCGTCGGGCGTATCATAATCCGTGCCAAAGACGGTCAGACCGTCCCGCTTGCCGTCAATCGCGTCCAACATCAGCGGGATCAGATGGGTTTCAGGGCGATGAAACTCGCCCACCTCGCCTTCGGGGTCTGCACCTGCAACGTTGAAATACCGGAAGATGACATGGCGCAGCCCATGAGCCGCCTCGAAATCCTTGAGGATATCTTCGATCGCGCGTTTTGATGCCCCGTAGGCGTTCAGGGGATGCTGCGCCGTGGATTCATCAAGAACCACATTGTCGTGCTCGCCATATGTGGCGCATGTGGACGAAAACACGAAATCCAGACAGCCGGCCGCAACGGCTGCTTCAATCAGAGTCAGCGAGCCTGTGACATTGTTCGACCAATACACGCCGGGCTGACGCATGGCATCGCCAACCTGGCTGAGCGCCGCGAAATGCATAACCGCATCTGGTTTGTGTTTCGCGAACACCTCATCCAGGCGGTCCCGGTCCAAAAGGTCGCCCTGTTCAAAAGGGCCAAATTGCACTGCATCTTGCCAACCCGTGATCAGGTTGTCGTAGGTCACGGGAAGGTAACCTGCCTGCGCAAGCGCCTTGCAGGCATGTGAGCCGATATACCCGGCACCACCGGTGACAAGAATTGTCTTCATGGCATATCCATTGGGGCTGGTTGAGGAACAGTTTCGCCAAAGGCGCCGTCAGAGTCATGGGGAAAAGACGTCACTCCAGCCCCATGGCTACCATCATCTCTTCAATCTTGGGCACGTCCTGCGGGTTGTTCAGTTCCCAGAACTGACGGCCCCTTGCCTCGACCTCGACGCACAGAACCTTGCGCCCGTTTTCCATGAACCGGAGCTGTTCCAGGCCT
Organism: Ruegeria sp. HKCCA4008; assembly: GCF_013033125.1. Classification (NCBI taxonomy): domain Bacteria; kingdom Pseudomonadati; phylum Pseudomonadota; class Alphaproteobacteria; order Rhodobacterales; family Roseobacteraceae; genus Ruegeria; species Ruegeria sp. HKCCA4008. The sequence continues at coordinate 78,705 of NZ_WQDM01000008.1, read as the reverse complement.
TCCAGCTGTTCCAGAGGCCCGGCTGGCCAGCCCGGATACGCCGCAAGGGCGTCGGGCCGATAGGCGTAAACGCCGACATGATGAAACACGGGTGTCGCTTCATTGCCGGCGTATGTCTGGGACGTGAAGGGGACGACCTCTTTCGAGAAGTACATCGCACTGTGATCGCGTCCGAACACTGCCGTCGTGCCCCCAACACGGCCATGCTTGCGGTCGTTCAGAAGACTGTTCAACGCACTGCCGTCACAGCGCAAAACAGGGGTCGCAACACCGGCATCCGGGGCCGCGCGCAGGCCGGAAACCAGATCTTCGACAAACCAATGCGGGGTCAGCGGAGCGTCGCCTTGCAGGTTGACGATGATGTCATACCCGCCACCCAGAACCTCATGCGCCTCAGCGCATCGTTCGGTGCCGTTCTGACAGGTTTCCGAGGTCATCACGACCTCGGCCCCAAAGCCCTCGGACACGTCGCGAATGCGCTCATCATCCGTCGCAACAACAACACGGTCGACACCCGAGACTGACCTGGCTGCACGCCAGGACCGTTCGATCAGTGTCATGGATGCGCCTTTTGCGCCGGTCAGGGGAACCAGCGGCTTGCCGGGATAGCGGGTCGAAGCGTAACGGGCGGGAATGGCAATCAGAACAGACATCAGGCTTCCTTCAACTCAACACCCGGAGCGTAAGCAATAAAGAACGGATTTGCATAGCCATCCTTGCCATAAACCAACGGAGTATGGTCGTCAAAACGCACAACCCGACCACCGGCCCCGGCCAGTACAGCATGGCCTGCCGCCGTATCCCATTCCATCGTGCGCCCGACGCGCGGATAGATATCCGCTTCGCCCGTGGCAACCAGACAGAACTTGAGCGACGACCCCGCGCTTTTGCTGTCCTTCACATGATATTTGTTGATGTAGTCCTCGGTGGCCTGATCCCTGTGGGACTTCGACGCCACGACAAAAAGCCCGGAATTATCCGGTTCAGAGACTGATATGGGTGTCAAAGGACCGGTCTCGTTTTTGTCGAAAGCGCCTGTTTCCTCGACCGCGCGGCCATCAGCCAGCGTGAAGAACATACGACCCCGCGCCGGGGCATAGACCACTCCCCGGGTTGGCACTCCGTTTTCGACAAGCGCGATGTTGACGGTAAAGTCGCCGCGACGGTTGATGAATTCCTTGGTGCCGTCCAGCGGATCAACAATGAGGAAAGTATCGCCTTTTTCAGAGTGCGAAGCGGCCTGTTCTTCGGTGACCAGAAGGATATCCGGGAATGCCGCACGCAAGCCTGCCGAAATCAATGCATCAGCGGCTTCGTCTGCTTCGGTCACAGGGCTGGAGTCGGATTTGACTTTGACATCGAAATCATCCGCCTCGTAGATTTCCATGATCTTTTCGCCCGCCTCCAGAGCCAGTCGCCGGATGACGGGAATAAGCGCATCGTAGGTCACAAAAAAGCTCCGTTCCTGTGGTTTGTTGATCCAAATTCGCGATCGACTTATGATGCGGCGGTTACGGAACGGCAAGATATTCATGCCAGTTTAGAGGCGACGAAGCAGAAAAGACCCTTTGAATGTTCTATTTCAAGCGCAACCAAACGCTGCTGGGCGGCGCTTTCACGACGGCTGAGCTGGTATTCCATGCCACCGTGCGAAAGGTGCGCTCGCAACATCCCAATGCAATAGTCGCCATCCTGATAAATGTTTTGCAGCTTGTGGTGATGGGAACCACTTTCTACCTGCTCATGTCACTGATGGGCCGGGGTGGAATACCGAAAATCAGGGGCGAGTTTCTGTTGTATGTTCTGTCTGGCGTGTTCCCCTTCATGCTGCACATCCAGTCGATAGGCGCGATTTCAGGGGTTGGGTCCGCGAACAATCCGATGATGCTCCATTCGCCGATGAATGTGATGGTGACGATCCTGTCTGCGGCGCTCGGTATTCTTTACAAGCAACTGCTGGCCATGTTCGTGATCCTGTTCATCTACAGTGTCGCGGTCGCCCCGATCGAGGTGCAGGATCCCGGCGGTGCTTTCGCGATGCTGATAATGGCCTGGTTTACCGGATGCGCGGTGGGTTTGGTGTTCATGGCGATGAAACCATGGTTTCCGACGACTGTGGGAATGCTCACCAATATCTACCGTCGCCTGAACATGGTGTTTTCGGGAAAGATGTTCGTTGCAAACACACTGGGCGGCGGGTTGCTGATGATGTTCGCCTGGAACCCGCTGTTTCATATTATCGACCAGTGCCGGGGCTTCATCTTCCGAAACTACTTTCCGCGAAACACAAGTTGGGAATACGCGCTATGGGTCGGGATAGCCTTGTTGATGATCGGTTTGATGGCTGAGTTTTTCACGCGCCAGCATGTTTCGCAAAGCTGGAACGCGCGCCGCTAACATGCGACCCGCAGCGTCAAGTTGATCCGTCCGCCTTTTGGCAACAGCCGGGATGATCCATATCTGATCCGGTCGATCCCGTGATAGGCCAGCCGGGCCGGGCCGCCCATGATCACCACGTCGCCCGAGCCCAGCCAGATCGACTCGGTCTTGCCGCCACGGGTCGTGTTGCCAATTCGGAACAGGGCGTCATCGCCCAGGGAAACCGACAGAACGGGCCAGGAAAAATCTGCCTCGTCCTTGTCCTGGTGCAGGCCCATTTTGGCGCCTTCCCCGTAGTAGTTGATCAAACAGCAATCCGGCGCGCGCTCGGTGCTGACCAGATCATTCCAGATATCAAGAATGACCGGGGGGATTTCAGGCCAGACCCCGCCTTTCGGGTGCTTATCCTGATAGCGATAGCCTGCCTTGTCGGTCACCCATCCCAGATCCCCGGCCGAGGTCATTCTTACCGACATCTCTTTGCCCGAAGGCGTGACGGGTCGAAACAAGGGTGCCGCTTTCAGAATCGGTCGAAGGGCCGCGATCAGCCGTGCCTGGGCAGCAGGGTCAACATAGCCTTTTCTGATTTCGAACCCTCGCAAGACCACCCGCGTCATTCCGGAAACCCCAAACCTTTCCAATTTCTTGCCAAAAAAGACCTCAAATTCCCGAAAACCTGCACTCTACGGTGCTTGCAGGCCTCTTGCCTCGCCCTTATATACGCCGGGACGCGCGATGGTAGTGCTGTCGCGCACATCAGATCGGGGGTGGGATGCCATAAAGGGTCCGACCCTCGGGACATCGCCTTGAAGAGAAAGGGATTGCAAAAATGGGAAAAGTAATCGGGATTGACCTCGGAACCACGAACTCCTGCGTAGCCATCATGGAAGGCTCGCAGCCGAAGGTCATCGAAAACGCCGAAGGGGCGCGGACCACGCCTTCGATCGTCGCCTTCACCGAAGATGAGCGACTGGTCGGTCAGCCTGCAAAACGTCAGGCGGTCACCAACCCCGACAACACGATCTTTGGCGTCAAACGTCTGATCGGTCGTCGCGTGGATGATGCCGAAGTAGAAAAAGACAAGAAAATGGTGCCGTATTCCATCGTGAATGGCGGCAATGGTGACGCGTGGGTTGAAGCCCGCGGTGAAAAATACTCCCCCAGCCAGATTTCCGCTTTCATTCTGGGCAAGATGAAGGAAACCGCCGAGAGCTATCTGGGCGAAGACGTCACCCAGGCGGTCATCACCGTTCCGGCATATTTCAACGACGCCCAGCGTCAGGCCACCAAAGACGCCGGCAAAATCGCCGGTCTGGAAGTGCTGCGGATCATCAACGAACCGACGGCTGCTGCGCTGGCCTATGGTCTGGACAAGGAAGAAACCCAAACCATCGCGGTCTATGACCTTGGTGGTGGTACCTTCGACGTGACCATCCTGGAAATCGACGATGGCCTGTTCGAGGTCAAATCGACCAATGGTGACACCTTCCTGGGTGGTGAAGACTTTGACATGCGCATCGTCAACTACCTGGCGGATGAGTTCAAAAAGGAACACGGTGTCGATCTGTCTCAGGACAAGATGGCCCTGCAGCGTCTGAAAGAAGCCGCGGAAAAAGCCAAGATCGAACTGTCTTCGACCTCGCAGACCGAGATCAACCAACCCTTCATCTCGATGGGCGCCAACGGTCAGCCGCTGCACATGGTCATGAAACTGACCCGTGCCAAGCTGGAATCGCTGGTGTCGGACCTGATCAAGAAGTCGCTGAAGCCCTGCCAAGCCGCTCTGAAAGACGCGGGTCTGTCGGCTGCTGACGTGGACGAGGTTGTTCTGGTCGGTGGTATGACCCGGATGCCGAAAGTGATCGAAGAGGTCACCAAGTTCTTCGGCAAAGAGCCGCACAAGGGCGTGAACCCGGACGAAGTGGTTGCCATGGGCGCCGCCATCCAGGCCGGTGTTCTTCAAGGCGACGTCAAAGACGTGGTTCTGCTGGACGTGACCCCGCTGTCGCTGGGTATCGAAACGCTGGGTGGCGTGTTCACCCGCCTGATCGACCGCAACACCACGATCCCGACCAAGAAGTCCCAGGTCTTCTCGACCGCCGAGGACAACCAGAACGCCGTGACCATCCGCGTGTTCCAGGGTGAGCGTGAAATGGCGGCGGACAACAAGATCCTGGGTCAGTTCAACCTTGAAGACATCCCGCCGGCACCGCGCGGCATGCCTCAGATCGAGGTGACTTTTGACATCGACGCCAACGGCATCGTCTCGGTTTCGGCCAAAGACAAAGGCACTGGCAAAGAACAGAAGATCACCATCCAGGCATCGGGCGGACTGTCCGACGAGGATATCGAAAAGATGGTCAAGGACGCCGAAGAGAACGCGGAAGCCGACAAGGAACGCCGCGAGCTGGTCGACGCCAAGAACCAGGCGGAGAGCCTCATCCACTCGACCGAGAAGTCGATGGAAGAGCATTCCGACAAGGTCGACCCGACCACCATCGAAGCCATCGAGCTGGCCATTGCCGCGCTGAAGGACGAGCTGGAAACCGAGAATGCCGACAAGATCAAGTCGGGCATCCAGAACGTCACCGAAGCCGCGATGAAGTTGGGCGAAGCCATCTATAAGGCGCAAGCCGAAGAAGGCGAAGAGGAACCTGCTGCCGCAGACGCTGCACCAGGCGACGATGACATCGTTGACGCCGAGTTCGAAGACCTCGACGACGACAAGCGCGCCTAACGTGTTACTCGGTTCCGGCAGGCCTGGTTCGGGCCTGCCGGAACGGTCTTGACCATGCAGCACGCGTCTCCGAAACCTTCATTTGGCACCTACGCTCTCTCACATCGGATGGAAATATTGCGCCGGTGGTCTGAGGGCATGCCGCGTCAATGGATGTCGTCCGGAATTCGCAGGATAGTAATGGCCTCTCAGCGAGAGCCTTACGATGTTGAGGTGTTTGGCGGCCAGAAATGCCGATTGTACCCATCTGACAACTGGGCCGAACGTCGCGTCATAACCGGCTCGCAGTTCTTTGATCTGGATGAGCGTCAATCGCTGGCCAACCATATGTCGCAGGGCTCTGGCGATTATGCCTTTGTCGACGCCGGTGCAAATGTCGGGCTGTACACCCTGTGGGTCAGATCAGTTGCGCAGAAGTTGGGGCGCAACCTCAAAGCCCTGGTTGTTGAACCGGATCCGGTCAACAAGGCTCGCCTTGGTACCAATCTGGTTGCCAATCAAGCCAGTGAAGTCATCCATTGCGACAAGGCCTTGTCTGACAAACCGGGTGAGGTGTGGTTCGAATCCGCGAACCTTGGCGATCGGGGTCATGCCAAAGTTGCCGAGTCGGGCGATCTGTGCGTTCAGGCGATTCCGTTGTTGGACGCGATACGCGATGCCGGGCTGACCAAGGTTGATGCAATGAAAAATAGATATCGAAGGTCAGGAAACCCGCGTATTGCGCGCTTTTTTCGAAGACGCACCGCGAGAGATTTGGCCCGAAGTGCTGCTGATAGAAATCAAGCATTCGGACGACGGGCTGGACGAGGTCTTGAATAAGGCAGGTTACGTGGCCAGTTTTGCAAACAACACCAACGGCGTGTACAGGCTCAATGAAAGCACCGCGTCCGGCGGCACGAAGGAATAACAAATGTCAAAGCGCGACTATTACGAAGTGCTCGGCGTGTCCAAGGGCGCTTCGGCGGATGAGATCAAGAAGGGCTTTCGCAGGAAAGCCAAAGAGCTGCACCCTGACCGCAACAAGGACAACCCGGATGCCGAGGCGCAGTTCAAGGAAGCCAATGAGGCTTACGACGTGCTGCGCGATGCCGAAAAGAAGGCAGCTTACGATCGCTTTGGCCATGCCGCATTTGAAAACGGCATGGGCGGCGGTGGCCGCCCCGGTAGCGGCTTTGGCGGTCAAGGCGACTTCTCCAGCGCATTTTCGGATGTATTCGACGACCTGTTCGGCGATTTCATGGGTGGTCAAAGGGGCGGCGGCGGGCGTCGCGCCGCGCGCGGCTCGGACCTGCGCTACAACCTGCGTGTGACGCTGGAAGAAGCCTACTCGGGCCTGCAAAAAACCATCAACGTGCCAACGGCCGTGGCGTGTTCGTCCTGCGAAGGTACCGGGGCTGAAGGTGGCGTTGAACCCACATCCTGCCCCACCTGTTCGGGCATGGGGAAAGTGCGGGCACAACAGGGCTTCTTTACGGTGGAACGGACTTGCCCGACCTGTTCGGGATTGGGGCAGATCATCAAGAACCCCTGTAAATCCTGTCAGGGGGCCGGCAGGGTCGAAAAGGACCGCGCTTTGTCGGTGAACATTCCTGCCGGTGTCGAAACCGGTACGCGAATTCGCCTGGCAGGCGAAGGTGAGGCGGGAATGCGCGGCGGACCTCCGGGCGATCTGTATATTTTCGTCGAAGTGGCCGAGCACAAACTGTTCGAACGCGACAGCGTGAACCTCTTCTGCCGCGTGCCGGTCAGCATGGCCAAGGCGGCGCTGGGCGGATCGATCGAGGTTCCGACCATTGATGGCGGTCGCGGCCGCGTTCAGATTCCGGCCGGAAGTCAGTCGGGTCGGCAAATGCGCCTGCGCGGCAAAGGCATGCCTGCGTTGCGCGGCGGTGGTGTGGGTGACATGTTCATTGAACTGGCTGTGGAAACCCCGGTCAACCTGACCAGCCGCCAGAAAGAACTGCTGCGTGAGTTTGATGATCTGGGTGAAGACAATCATCCGGAATCAAAAAGCTTTTTCTCATCCGTCAAGTCTTTCTGGGACGGTATGAAAGGCTGAACGACTAGGAACGGGGGCTCTGCCCCCGCCGTCCTTCGGGCGACTCCCCCGGGATATTTGCAGCCAGATGAAGTATGGGACCCTTTCTTCATCGGGCCCATAATATCCCGGAGCGCGAGGCAGAGCCTCGCATGCCTCTGTCATTTACATGCTGTTTTGGCCTTAGCAGAAAGCTGAAAGTGGCAATATATCTGGAAAATTGAGTCTTGATTCCGGCCCTCGACCCTGAGATTGTCCGCCTCAACCGTTGGGGTGCCCTTTGACAGGGCTGAGAGACGCAACCGCGTTAACCCATCGAACCTGATCCGGGCAATTCCGGCGTAGGGAACGGTCTCTTGAACACAGACGTTTTCTCTACTCCGTTGCCCATAGAAGATGGAGCAACGACATGGCGGCAATTGCCCTGACGATAGCAGGATCCGACAGTGGCGGCGGCGCGGGCATTCAGGCTGACCTGAAGGCAATGTCGGCGCTGGGTGTTTTTGGCGCAAGTGTCATCACCGCCGTTACTGCGCAGAACACGCAAGCTGTCACCGCGGTGCATGGGATTCCGCTGGATGTGATTTCCGCCCAAATCGACGCGGTTCTGAACGATCTTGACGTCAGGGCCGTCAAAATCGGCATGCTTGGCACACCTGAGATCATTCATACGGTCGCCAAGGGGCTGGCGGCTTTCGAGGGTCCCGTGGTTCTTGATCCGGTCATGATCGCCAAATCCGGCGACGCTTTGTTGGCGCAAGAGGCGGTCCGGACGCTGCACGATGTGTTGTTGCCAACGGCGACGGTTCTTACGCCGAATCTGCCTGAGGCGGCGTGCCTGCTGAACATGCCAGCGGCAGAAACGCGTGAGCAGATGGCTGAACAGGGCCGGGCATTGTGCGCTTTGGGTGCGGGAGCAGTCGTGATGAAGGGCGGACACGGGTCAGGTGACATCTGCCACGATTTGCTGATCGATCCGTCGGGTGTCATGGCCGAGTTTCAGGCCCCGCGTCAGGATACGAAAAACACCCATGGAACAGGATGCACCCTGTCGTCATCCATCACCGCCGGTTTGGCCAATGGGCTGACCCTGATTGACGCGGTTGCGCAGGCGCATGACTATCTGCAAGGGGCCATCGCGCGCGCGGATGAGCTGAATGTCGGCGCTGGGCACGGCCCGGTGCATCATTTCCACCGGGTTTGGCCCTCGTGACGCTTTGGTCTGTCATAGGGGCAGGGGTTGCCGGTCTTGCCGTTGCCAGCGAACTGGTGTCGCGCGGTGCGAAGGTGCAGATATACGACCCCGGCGGGCCACCGGGCCCGCATGGGTGTTCATGGTGGGCCGGGGGAATGCTGGCGCCGTGGTGCGAATATGAAAACGCAGAAGAACCGGTGCTGCGCCTGGGTCAGGCGGCGATCGAATGGTGGGCTCAACGCACCAACGTGACCCGTCGGGGAACGCTTGTTGTCGCAAGTGCCCGTGATGTGCCGGACCTGCGCCGATTTGCGCGTCGAACAAAAGAGTTCACCAAAGTCGAACGGGCAGAAATATCCGAATTAGAGCCTGATCTGATGGGGTTTGGCCAGGGCCTGTTCTTCGAACGCGAAGCCCATGTCGATCCGCGTCAGGCGCTGCAAGATCTGTATCGTCAACTGCAAAGCCAAGGCGTCGCGTTTCACCGGAAGCTGGCGCCCGCCCAGTTGAAGAATGCAATTGACTGCCGTGGACTTCACGCCCGCGAATACCTGCATGATCTGCGCGGCGTGAAGGGTGAGATGCTGGTCATACGATGCCCTGACGTGGAACTGACGCGCCCGGTTCGTTTGCTGCACCCGCGGATGCCGCTTTATATCGTTCCGCGCGGCGGCGGCGTCTATATGTTGGGTGCGACCATGATCGAATCCGAGGACAGCAGCCGCATTACCGCCCGTTCGATGCTGGAATTGCTCAGCGCGGCCTATGCCGTGAACCCGGCTTTTGGCGAAGCCGAAGTTTTGGAGATAGGTGTCGATCTGCGCCCCGCCTTTCCCGACAACTTGCCGCGCATCCGGCGTTTGGGCCGGACGATCTATGCCAACGGGCTTTATCGCCACGGATATCTGCTGGCACCGGCGCTGGCACGGGGTGTTGCGGATCTGGCGCTGAACAACACACATTCGGAGATGGTCGATGAAGATCGTGCTTAACGGCGAGACGCGTGAGGTGCGCGCCGAAACCCTGTCGGAATTGTTGGACGAATGCGGTTTCTCGGGCCGTGTGGCCACCGCCGTGAACGAAGATTTCGTGCCCTCAAGCCTGCGCATCGCTCACAAGCTGGCCGAAGGCGACCGGGTCGAGGTCGTCGCGCCGATGCAGGGGGGCTGAAGATGAAGACGTTTTACGGCACTGAACTGCCCAACCCGCTGATGCTGGGCACGGCGCAATATCCAAGCCCGGCCATTCTGGAACAGGCGTTTCGCGAAAGCGGTGCAGGCGTTGCCACCGTATCCTTGCGGCGTGAAGCGGGTGCGGGCCAGACCTTTTGGAACATGATCCGCGACCTGGGAGTTCTGATCCTGCCCAATACGGCTGGTTGCCATACGGTGAAAGAGGCCGTGACGACCGCCCATATGGCCCGCGAAGTGTTCGAGACCCGATGGATCAAGCTGGAACTCATCGGACACACGGACAGTCTGCAACCGGACGTTTTCCAACTGGTCGAAGCCGCCCGCATTCTGACCGAGGATGGGTTCGAGGTGTTTCCCTACACCACCGATGACCTGATCGTGGGAGAACGCCTGTTGGAAGCGGGATGCGAGGTGCTCATGCCCTGGGGCGCACCGATCGGGTCAGGGCGCGGGCTGAACAACGAATACGCTCTGCGTGCGATGCGGGCCGAATTTCCTGACATTCCCCTGGTGGTGGACGCCGGTATCGGCTTGCCCAGCCACGCGGCCCGCGCGATGGAGCTGGGCTTTGACGCGGTTCTGCTCAACACAGCTGTGGCCCGTGCCGGAGATCCGGTTCTGATGGCCAAGGCGATGGCGCAGGCAACTCTTGCCGGGCAATTGGCCCATCAGGCCGACCCGATCGAGCCGCGCGACATGGCGGAACCCTCTACCCCTGTTGTTGGAAAGGCCTTCCTGTCATGACGCTGGACCGTTTCTATCCGATCATTGATCACTCGGACTGGCTGCGGCGGATGTTGCCGCTGGGTGTCGAACTGGTGCAGCTGCGCATCAAGGATCAGCCAGACGATGCGGTGCGCGACCAGATTGCCGTTTCACGCGAATTGTGCCGCGACCATGGGGCGGTTCTTGTGATCAATGACTATTGGCAACACGCGATCGATCTGGGCTGCGACTGGATCCATCTGGGGCAGGAAGATCTGGACGACGCCGACCTGAAAGCCATCCGAAAAGCGGGTCTGAAACTGGGCGTTTCCACCCATGACGATGATGAGCTTGAGCGTGTGCTGGCCATGGATCCCGATTACGTGGCATTGGGCCCGGTCTACCCCACCATTCTGAAAAAGATGAAATGGTATCAGCAGGGCCTGCCTCGCGTAACAGAATGGAAGGCGCGGGTTGGTGATATTCCCTTGGTCGGTATTGGCGGCATGAGTGTCGAGCGCGCGGCCGGTGTGCTGAAGGCCGGGGCGGACATCGTCTCGGCGGTCACGGATATCACACTGAACCCCGACCCCGAAGCACGGGTGCGCGCGTGGATCGAGGTCACACGATGAGCCGATATGCCCGCCAGACGCTTTTGCCCGAAGTCGGGGCACAGGGGCAGGCACGCCTGTCAGCGGCCCATGTTCTGGTCGTCGGTGCGGGCGGTCTGGCTGCACCGGTTCTGCCGCTTTTGACAGGGGCCGGGGTGGGGCGGATCACGGTCATGGACGGGGATACCGTCGATCTGTCGAACCTGCACCGTCAAACGTTTTTCTCCGAGGCCGATTGCGGGCAACCCAAGGCGGAAACCGCCGCCGCCCGTTGCCGCGCGCTGAATGATGAAACCGATGTCATCGGTCTGAATCAGGCTCTGACCAGCGAAAATGCGCCTGGCTCGGTGTCGCAAGCCGATATCATTCTGGATTGTGCCGACAGCTACGCAGCCAGCTACATCCTGTCGGACACGTGTCTGGCGCAGGGCAAGCCTTTGATCAGCGCCTCGGTGCTGGGGCTTTCGGGTTATGTGGGCGGGTTCTGCGGCGGGGGCCCATCGCTGCGCGCTGTATTTCCCGATGCACCGGACAGTGGCGCCAGCTGCGCCACTGCGGGGGTTTTGGGGCCCGTGGTTGGCGTGATCGGGGCGATGCAGGCGCAGATGGCGCTCAGCTTGATCCTTGGACTTGATCCCTCGCCCCTTGGGCAGTTGGTTCAATATGATGCAAGAACCCTGCGCAGCACCGGGTTTCGCTTTGATGACGCACCCGAGCCCGGCAACTGCTTTCGCTTTCTGTCCGCAAGCCAGCTGATGGACACGGATCAGATCATCGAGCTGCGCAGTTCGCAGGAAGCCCCTGTTCCCATCCATTCTAACGCGACGCGCATTTCACCGGATAATTTACGCAGGATAGACCCTAACAAAGGAAAAAGGCTGGCTCTTTGCTGTGCCACCGGTTTGCGGGCATGGCGTGCCGCCGAACAGATTCAACCAGATTGGCCGGGTGAGATTGTCCTCGTCGCGGCCTCAACCTCGTGAAGAAAAGGGAAACGCGAGACATGAAAAAGCTGATGACAGCCATCGCCCTTCTGGCCGCCGCGCCGGCATGGGCCGAAGACAAAATGACCGTCCTGCTGGACTGGTTCATCAACCCTGACCATGGTCCCATCATCGTGGCGCAGGAAAACGGCTATTTTGCCGAACAAGGGCTTGAGGTCGAGATCGTTCCACCCGCCGACCCGTCCGCCCCGCCCCGTTTGGTGGCTGCTGGCCAAGCCGATCTGGCGGTGTCTTACCAGCCGCAACTGCACTTGCAAATTCACGAGGGCCTGCCGCTGAAGCGTGTCGGCACATTGGTTGCGACGCCGCTAAACTGTCTTCTGGTGCTGGAAGACGGGCCGATCAAGTCGCCTGCTGACCTCAAGGATAAAAAAATCGGCTTCTCGGTCGCTGGGGTCGAAGAAGCCATCCTTGGCACCGTTCTGGGCAAATACGATGTTGCGCTGGGCGATGTTGAGCTGATCAATGTCAACTTTTCCCTCTCGCCGTCGCTGATGACCGGTCAGGTGGACGCGGTGATTGGCGCATATCGCAACTTCGAACTGAATCAGATGGATATCGAAGGCCGTCCCGGCACCTGCTTCTATATCGAGGAAGAGGGCGTTCCGTCTTATGATGAACTGATCTATGTCGCCAATCCGGAAACGATGGACAAGGACAAGATCGCCCGGTTCCTCGCCGCGACTGAAAAAGCGACCCAATATATCGTCAACAACCCGGAAAAAAGCTGGGAAATCTTCGCGGCGACCTCGCCCGAACTTCAGGACGAGCTGAATGCCCGCGCCTGGGTCGATACACTGCCGCGCTTTGCGCTGCGTCCGGCAGGTTTTGATGCCGGTCGTTATGCCAGGTTCGAAACCTTCCTAAACGAAAGCGGGATGATCGACAGCGTCCTTCCGGTCAGTGACATCACCATCGACGTGACCGCGCAATGAGCAACTATGGCAAAGCCTTTGCGCTGATGCGCGATGCCGCGGCGGGGCCGTGGCGGGATTATACCCGCCACGCGTTCGTAGAGGGCATGAAAGACGGAACGCTGCCACGCGAGGCGTTTCTGCACTATCTGCGGCAGGATTATGTGTTTCTGATCCACTTCTCACGTGCCTGGGCGCTGGCCGTGGTGAAATCAGAAACGCATGAAGAAATGCTTGCCGCATCGCGAACCGTGAACGGTTTGATCAGCGAAGAGATGAAACTGCATATCGGTATCTGCGCGGCAGAAGGTATCTCGCAGGCAGAGTTGTTTGCCACGCCAGAGCGGCACGAGAATCTGGCCTATACCCGGTTTGTCCTGGAAGCAGGCTACAGCGGCGATTTTCTGGACCTGCTGGCGGCCCTCGTTCCTTGCGTCATGGGGTATGGTGAGATCGGTACGCGCCTGTCCGCCGAGGCAACGTCCGAGACATATCGCGGCTGGATCGACACTTATGCCGGCGAAGATTACCAAGGCGCATGTGTGGCGGTTGGCGAGTTGCTGGATCAGGCTCTAACAAGACGTATTGGGGCTGATTTTCAGGGGTCACCACGCTGGGATCGACTGTGCAAGACCTTCCGCAAGGCGACAGAGCTTGAAGTCGACTTCTGGCAGATGGGTTTGACGCCATGACACCTGCGCCCGAACTGACCATCAACGGCACTGCCACGATCGACGGCGCGACCCTGTTTGCGCCGTTGTCCCTGACCCTAGGGGCCGGGGCGTGGACATGCCTGCTGGGTGGTTCGGGCGTGGGAAAAACCACGGTTCTGAGGTTGATTGCGGGGCTCGAGACCGGGGCTGTCTTCGCTGGGCGGATCACGGCCAGTGATGGCTTGCCTGTGGCTGAGCGTGTCGCATACATGGCGCAGGACGATCTTCTTTTGCCTTGGGCAACCGTCGCGCAGAATGTCTCGCTGGGCGCGCGTCTGCGCGGGGAAACCGTGGATCTTGATCGACGCGACCGCCTGATCAAGCGTATGCGGTTGCAGGATCACATGAACAAGAAGCCCAGCGCGTTGTCCGGCGGGCAACGTCAGCGTGTCGCCCTGGCCCGGACACTGATGGAAGATCGCCCCGTTGTTTTGCTGGACGAGCCCTTTTCGGCCCTTGATGCCCGCACACGCGCTGACATGCAGGATTTGGCTGCCGAAGCATTGCACGGTCGAACCGTCCTTCTTGTGACCCATGATCCCGCAGAGGCCGCGCGTCTGGGGCAATCCATCGTGGTGATGACGGAACACGGATTGACGCCGTGCGAACCGCCCCGGGCCCCGGCCCCGCGCCGCGTGGATGATCTGAAGACATTGGAAACCCAGGGTGCCTTGCTGCGTCTTCTCCGCGAGGGCGCGGCATGAAGTATTTTTCTGCATTGGCCGCAACTTTGTTTGCCTTGCTGATCTGGCAGGGCATCGTGACCCTGACCGGGTTGCCGAAGTTCATCCTGCCTGGACCCGCCGTCGTGGCCGAAACCTGGTGGCAGAACCGCTGGGTGATCGCTGAGCATACCTGGATCACCGCGGTAGAAGTGGTGATCGGTCTGGCATGCGGAACGCTGCTGGGTGTCGTTACTGCGTTGCAACTGGCGAATTCGCGGGCGGCGCGGGTGCTGGTGCAGCCGATGCTCGTGTTCACGCAAGCTCTGCCGGTATTCGCATTGGCGCCGTTGCTGACGCTATGGCTGGGCTATGGGCTGTGGTCCAAGGTCGCCATGGCGGTTTTGATCATCTATTTCCCGATCACCTCATCCTTTTTTGACGGGCTTATGCGCACCCCGTCGGGGTATCTGGATCTGGCCCGAACGATGCAGGCCAGCAAGCGTGCCGTGCTGTGGCATATCCGAATTCCGGCCGCTCTGCCGTCGCTGGCGTCGGGGATGCGGCTGGCGGCGGTCTATGCCCCGATCGGAGCGGTGATCGGCGAATGGGTCGGCTCGTCGCAGGGGCTGGGTTATCTGATGCTGCTGGCCAATGGACGTGCCAAGACCGATCTCATGTTTGCCGCGATGCTGACCCTGGGCTTATTCTCGATCCTTCTGCACATGATTGTCCGCCGGGCCACGGCACGCATGGCGGGTGAGGTGCGTTAACCAATCAGAAACCGATTCTGAGTCAGGGTGCGCTCATGACACAGGACGCCTTTGCCGAAGCCCCGATGCTGTTTGATACGGACGAAGCCCCGGCGCAGCCGCTGCCCTCTGGTCGGCTACCCTCCTACATAAAAGACCACCGCAAGCGGCTGCGCGAACGGTTCATGACCGGCGGATCGGCGGCGATGCCGGATTATGAACTGCTTGAACTGGTCCTGTTCCGGTCCATTCCCCGGCAGGATGTGAAGCCACTGGCGCGGGCGCTGATGGATACTTTTGGTGATTTCAATCGTGTCCTGACCGCGCCCGAGGAACGGCTGCGCCAGATCAAGGGCGTTGGCGATACCGTGGTTACCGACCTGAAAATTCTTGAGGCCTGCGCCCACAGGATGGCCCGCGCCCGGGTGATGCAGCGGCATGTGATCTCGGGCTGGGATGCGCTGCTGGATTATTGCCACACCACCATGGCGCATCGTGAGATCGAACAGTTTCGCGTGTTCTATCTGGATCGCAAGAACGTAATGATCGCGGATGAGGAACAGGCCAAAGGCACCGTGGATCACGTGCCGGTTTACCCGCGCGAGGTCGCCAAACGAGCGCTGGAACTGAACGCCTCGGCCCTGATTCTGGTGCACAACCACCCGTCGGGCGATCCGACGCCTTCGCAGTCGGATATCGACATGACCAACCGTATTCAGGATGCCTGTTCGGCCCTGGGCCTGACCCTGCACGACCACCTGATCATTGGAAAATCGACCGAGTTGAGCTTTCGGTCCGAAGGGTATCTGTGAGCTTCACTGCACCCAGATTTCAACCCGGCGGTTGACCTTGCGGCCCCATTCGGTGTCGTCACAGGCCATCGGCATTGCTTCGCCGAACCCTTCCGCGACCACCTCGATACTGTCTGATATCGATGTCTCGGCCGCGGCCAGAACCGCGTTTCGTACAGTCTGTGCACGTCGCAGGGCAATGCGGGCGTTGGCAGCGGCCCCGCCATCCCCGTCGCTGAAACCGGCGAACACCAGCTTGCGCGCCTTCAATGTGCCGGCGTCAAGCATATGCGCCAGTTGCTGAATATTGGAACGTGACTGCGCATCCGGACGGGATGATCCGGGCTCGAACCGAACCGACAGGGACAGGCGCGACAGCGGGCGCAGGGTGTCGATCATGCGCTGAAGCTCGTCCAGCCCAACCTCGGGCCCTCCGGTCGCGATGGCGTTGGCAAGCCGGTCGCCCTGTACGCCAACCGGCAAGGTTTCGGGCGATTGATCCACGTAACCTGCGCCACGAATGGCCATCTGGGCTTCGGGGCTTAGGCTAAAGGCCAGAAACTGTCGTGCGATCAGCGGCAGGCGGCGTTCGGGCAGATACAGGAACATCGGCAGATTCAGTGGATAATCTTCGGTCTTGATCGATTGACGGGTGGCGGCCAGCGGATGCCCACACCCTCCGGTCAATGGCAGGGCTCGGGCATCGCCAGCTGTCGCTTTGCTGGCGATTCCGATGGAAAACGGGTCCTTGGCCACGGCCTTGGTCAGATCGCTCGTTCGAATGTGACGGATTGCGGTATCGGTCAGTTCCACACCAGCGGTCTTCAATACCTGATCCTCGACAGCCTGCGCCAGCCCCGATCCCGGATCCGGCACATGCAACGCGATCGGAGCATCCGGCCCGCCCAGGTCCACCCAGTTCTTCACTTCACCTGACAGAATGCGCGCCAAATCGGCCAGCGAAATCTGACGCATCACACTATCGGGTGCCACCACCGGAACCATGGCGTCCAATGCAACAACCCTGGATCGCCGGGCCCGTTTCAAATCACCCAGCCCCGCGGCATCGGCTGCATCCCGCTCTGCCTCGCGTACTTCGCGCAGGGCCATCACGATATCTGTCTGATCCCCGATCAACTTGGCGAAGCCGCGATCCGTGGTCCCTACGTCAAAGTAGAACCGCGCCAACGAGGCGTCACGGCCTGACTGAAAAAGCTCATAGACGAAGGTGTCCGCATCCAAGCGGGCAGGCGTTGCAGTCAGGCCTTCCTGCCGCGCAAACCCGATGATCAGGGCGGGCAGGACCGTTTCGGCCATGACAGACGATCCGGAAAACCGCAACTCGGCTACGAAATCCGTCAGGCTGGGGCATGCAGGTCCGTCGCAGGTGACGCCCGAGCCATCAACGGTCAACTCACCGAACTGCGTATCGACGCGGTAGAATTCGCCGTCAAAGCCCAGCAGGTTGCCTGTTACTTCGACCTTGCCGTCATGAGACGTCAGCGTGATGTCCTGCGCCACTGCACAGGTCGCACCTGCAACGGTTAACAGCGCGGTCACAGCCGCACGAAAGAAAGTCATAAGAGAGTCGAGCCTGCCTGCGGATTACTTTGCCGCAATTGTCAGGTCTGAGAGCAGATTATTCAACACCAGAAACTCACCGGCCTGTGAACAATCCGGCAGGGTCAGGGACATGTCGCGCGACCGCAGGCGGCTATCTGACACAAGTTCCAGCGCCTGCACATTCAGCGTTTGCCCGCAGTTGGATTCGGTCACTTCGGCTTCGACCGTCAGGTCGATGCTGCCGGACCGATCCGACGCGCCCGTCGGAAAGGAATATACTTCGATATTCTTGGCACGGCCCAGACCCGTCTGGCCCAGGTGCAGAACCTCTCCTGCGCCATTTGCCGAGGAATCATCCCACACGTGGCCGCTGCTGCCATAGCTTGCCCCGAATTCCAGCGCGTGAATCTGCAACTCGGTTTCACCCTGCCATTGCAGGACGACGCGGTCATATTCGGCAATGTCGGTCACGTGAGTGGTGGCGACCGTACCCGTTTCATCTTCGAACGAAATCAGGAAAATCGCGTATTCCGACAGTGCCGGGATGGTCATGTCCAAGGCGCCGGAATCGTCGGTGTTCTGGCTGACCGTCAGGCCGCTGTGATGAATTTCAACGCGTTCGTTTCGGTGGCAGGGTGCCCGCAGCGACAGCTGTGCCATGGCGCCGGGGACGGCGACGGCGCGCGCGCTGATGTTGCAATCCGTCGTTTTCGGGGCTGACGGAACTACGCGAGGTTCGGGCGCTGCCGCCCCGGAATCTGCGTCAGACGCCGAAGCCGAAGTCAGTACGATAGCATCCAACCCCGACAGAACCGAGGATTGTTGAGATGCCGAGGCAACATCAACACTATCCCCCGCGTTCGCCGGCTGCGCGGTTGGTCCGTTCTGCATCAGGTAGCCTATGCCCAAAGCACAAGCGACCGTGCCGCACATGGTCACGTAGTTTCGAACTACAAACAAGACACCCTCCCCAGTTGAAGGAGCAAATCGCACATTCGCCACGAATCGCGGCCAATTTGTGGCCGCGAGACGAACACATTGTGGATTCGGCGGGTGACGTTAGGTCAGTCGGCCATGGCAGTGTTTGAACTTCTTGCCCGAGCCACACGGGCACGGATCATTTCGCGACGGGTTGCCCCAGGTCGATGGGTCGCTTTCGTTGAACCCCGGAAGCGCATCACCCGAGGCCGCAGCCTCGGCCTTGGCTTCGGCCTGTTTCGCGGCCTTGTCCACGGCCTCCTGCGCCTGAGCCTGCTGCCCGGCCATCTGAGCCAGCATTTCTTTCTGTTCTTCTTCGGTCAGCGGGCGTACGCGCGACAATTGCTGTGTCACGGTCTCGCGCAGGGAATCCAGCATAGTTTCGAACAGCTGAAAGCTTTCGGTCTTGTATTCGTTCAGAGGATCGCGCTGGGCATAACCGCGGAAACCCACGACCGAGCGCAGATGTTCCAGGGTCAGCAGGTGCTCGCGCCATTTGCTGTCGATGGTCTGAAGCAGAACCTGTTTTTCGATGTTGCGCATGTTTTCAGGGCCAAAGGCGACGGCCTTCTGGGCCATCATCTCATCCGCGGCCTTGATCAGACGTTCGCGCACCTGCTCGTCATCCACGCCTTCTTCGGCGGCCCAGTCCTGAACCGGGACGTCCATATTCAGCTTGTCCTTTATCGCCTCGTGCAGACCCTCAGTATCCCACTGATCAGCATAGGATTTCGGCGGCATGTATTCGTCAATCAGGTCGTCAATCACCTGTTCGCGCATATCCGAGACGATCTCGGACAGGTCGTTCGCAGACATGATTTCGCGGCGCTGGCTGAAGATCACCTTCCGCTGGTCGTTCATCACGTCGTCGAACTTCAGAACGTTCTTGCGCATGTCAAAGTTGCGGCCTTCTACCTTGGACTGCGCGCGTTCCAGCGACTTGTTCACCCAGGGGTGAATGATCGCCTCGCCTTCTTTCATGCCCAGCGTGGTCAATACTTTGTCCAGCCGCTCCGAGCCGAAGATGCGCATCAGGTCATCCTCGAGGCTCAGGTAAAATACCGTTCGGCCCGGGTCGCCCTGACGGCCGGAACGGCCGCGCAGCTGGTTGTCGATGCGGCGGCTTTCGTGGCGTTCCGACGCCATGACGTAAAGGCCGCCAGCAGCCAGAACCTTTTCTTTTTCTTCGGCGTGGCGTGCTTCTTCGGCGGCCCGCAGCTCGGACGGATCCGCGTCTGGATTCTCGGCAATCGCTTTCAGCACCTTCATCTCGACATTGCCGCCAAGCTGAATGTCGGTGCCGCGACCGGCCATGTTGGTGGCGATGGTCACCGCACCCAGACGACCGGCATCAGCAACGATCTGCGCCTCTTGTTCGTGCTGGCGGGCGTTCAGAACGTTGTGCTTGATACCTTCCTTGGTCAGCATCTGGCTGAGCAGTTCGGATTTTTCGATCGACGTGGTCCCCAGCAGAACCGGCTGGCCCTTTTCCTGCGCCTTTTTCGTCTCGGCGATCATCGCATTGTATTTTTCGGCGGCCGTACGATAGACCTGATCATCTTCGTCGATACGGGCAATCGGCAGGTTGGTCGGAACTTCGACCACGCCCAGACCGTAGATCTCGGCAAATTCTTCGGCCTCGGTCAACGCGGTGCCGGTCATGCCGCTCAGTTTGTCGTACAGGCGGAAATAGTTCTGGAAAGTCACGCTGGCCAATGTGACGTTTTCCGGCTGGATCTGAACCTTTTCCTTGGCTTCGATCGCCTGATGCAGACCTTCGGACAGGCGACGGCCCGGCATCATGCGGCCGGTGAATTCATCGATCAGAACGACATTGCCGTCGCGCACGATGTAATCCTTGTCGCGCTGGAACAGCTTGTGTGCACGCAGCGCCTGGTTGACGTGATGCACGACGGTGGTGCTTTCCGGGTCATACAGGGAATGGCCTTCGGGAATCAGGCCGGCCTGAAGCAACTGTGCCTCAAGGAATTCGTTGCCTTCATCGGTAAAGGTCACATTGCGCGATTTTTCGTCCAGGGTGTAATGATCATCGCTCAGCGTCGGGATCAGGGCATCAATGGCGGTGTACAGATCCGACCGATCCTGCGCGGGACCCGAGATGATCAGCGGCGTCCGCGCTTCATCGATCAGGATCGAGTCGACCTCGTCCACAATCGCAAAGTTGTGATGTTTCTGGTAAACCTGCTCCAGATCCGCCTTCATGTTGTCGCGCAGATAGTCAAAGCCCAGCTCATTGTTGGTGGCATACGTGATGTCACAGGAATACGCGGCCAGTTTTTCCGCGTCGGGCTGGCCGGACCAGATCACACCAGTGGTCATGCCTACGGCCGCAAACACCTTGCCCATCCATTCCGCGTCACGTTTGGCTAGGTATTCGTTCACCGTGACGACATGCACGCCCTTGCCGGTCAGCGCGTTCAAATAGGCCGGGAAGGTGGCGACCAGAGTCTTGCCTTCGCCCGTCTTCATTTCCGAGATGTTGCCCTGATGCAGAAAAATGCCGCCCATCAGCTGCACGTCAAAGGCCCGCAGGCCAAGTGCGCGCTTGGCGCCCTCGCGTACGTTGGCAAAGGCCTCGGGCAGCAGGTCGTCCAGGCTTTCGCCATCCAGTGCCCGCTTGCGCAGGTCTTCGGTCTTGTCGATCAGACCTTGATCTGAAAGTTTTTCAAACTCTGGCTCCAGCGCATTGATCTTTTCGACCAGAGGGCGGGTCGCCTTGATCTTGCGGTCGTTCGGTGTTCCGAACACCTTTTTGGCGAGCGTTCCGAGTCCCAGCATGTTCACTCCAGAGGATCTGTTCTTTTCGTGGTTGCGACAGGCTTGCCCACCTTGCGCGCAACCCATAGATACGGGGGGTGAAAGGCGGCCCTGTCCAAGGCTTCAAAGCGATGTAAGCGGCAGGTTCCAGAGTGTCAACGCCGCGCCCTGTCGCGGCAAGAAAATAGGATGATTCAATGCCCAAAGGTCTCACTTTTCTGCCATCGCTGGCCCTGGCCGCCGTGATGGCCCTGCCGCTGGCCGCCGAAACCCAGCCGGATGCATCGACCGTTGTCGCTCGGGTAAACGGGGATGAGATCACATTGGGTCACGTGATCGCCACCGTCGCTTCTTTGCCACCGCAATATCAGCAGGCGGAAGACGACGTGCTGTTCGATTTCGTTCTGGAACAGCTGATCCAGCAGCAATTGCTGGGACAGCAACAGGATGGCCTGAACAAGCAAAACGCGCTGACACTCGACAATGAAAAGCGGTCGCTTCAGGCGGTTCAGACGGTCGCGGCTCTGACCAACGATCTCGTCACAGAGGAAGCCATTCAGGCCGCTTACGATGCGCGTTTCAACGATTTTGCAGGTGAAGACGAATTCGACGCCAGCCATATTCTGGTGGAATCGGAAGAAGAAGCCAAAGCGCTCAAGGCACAGCTTGATGATGGCGCCGACTTTGCGGAACTTGCCCGCGAGAACTCGACCGGTCCGTCCGGCCCGAATGGTGGCGCGCTGGGATGGTTCGGAAAAGGCCAGATGGTTCCTGAATTTGAGGCAGCAGTGATCGCGCTGGAAAAAGGGCAGGTGTCGGATCCGGTGCAAACTCAGTTTGGCTGGCATCTGGTTAAGCTGAACGACAAGCGCAAAACCGAAGCCCCCGAACTGGACGCGGTGCGCGATGAGCTGGCCCAAACGATCCAGCAAGATGCAATTCAGACGCGGATCGACGAGTTGACGCAGCAGGCACAGATCGAACGCCCCGCGCTGGAAGGCGCAGGCCCCGAGATCATGCGCCAGCTGGACCTGATTCAGGAGTAAAGACCAGTGGCCACGATCCCGAAGGTTTCGCCGCTGGCGCCGGCGTCTTTCCCTGAACTGCCTGCGATTGACGGTGTGCGTTTTGCCACCGTCGAAGCGGGTGTGCGCTATAAGGGTCGCACGGATGTCATGCTGGCTGTTCTTGATCCGGGCACGTCGGTGGCGGGTGTCTTCACCCGCTCGGCCACCCGCGCGGCACCGGTTCTGGATTGTCAGAAGAAAATCGGCGGCCCCAGCGATGGACCTGCGGCGATCCTTGTGAACTCGGGCAACGCCAACGCCTTTACCGGGCATTATGGCCAGACATCGGTTGCCGAGGTGACGCAGGCCGTTTCCAAATCGACCGGTGTCCCGGTCGAACGGGTCTTTACCTCGTCCACCGGTGTCATCGGTGAACCGCTGCCGCATGATCGCATCATATCGCAGCTTGAGGCGTTGAAATCCGGCCTCAGCCGCCATGCCATCGAAAACGCCGCGCGGGCGATCATGACGACGGACACGTTCCCGAAAGGGGCGAGCGCACAGGTCGAAATCGGTGGCAAAACAGTCTCTATTGCAGGGATTGCGAAGGGTTCCGGAATGATCGCGCCAGACATGGCGACGATGCTGGTCTATATCTTCACCGACGCACAGGTTGAGCAATCGGCGTTGCAGGAAATGCTGAGCGCCCACACAGATCGCACCTTCAACTGCATCACTGTGGACAGCGACACCTCGACCTCGGATACGCTGCTTTTGTGCGCCACCGGGGCCTCGGGCGTCGATGCCACCACCAACGCTGCATTTGCCGAGGCGCTGGAAGGCGTGATGCTGGATCTGGCGCAACAAGTGGTGCGTGACGGGGAAGGCGCCACCAAATTCGTGGAAATCCGCGTGACCGGAGCCGCCTCGGACGCTGACGCCAAGATCCACGGTCTGGCCATCGCCAACTCCCCTCTGGTAAAAACCGCCATTGCCGGTGAGGATCCGAACTGGGGCCGTATCGTCATGGCCATCGGCAAGTCGGGCGCGGCGGCGGATCGCGACAAGCTCAGCATTTCCTTCGGTGATATTCTTGTGGCCGAGAACGGCTGGGTCAGCCCCAACTACCGCGAAGAGGACGCCGCCGAATACATGAAAGGTCAGGACCTCGTGATTGCGGTCGATCTGGCGCTGGGCGAGGGGAAATCCACCGTCTGGACCTGTGATCTGACCCACGGCTATATCGAGATCAACGCGGATTATCGCTCGTGAAAACCGTGTTAGTCTCTGCTGTCGCCCTGATCGACATCGAGGGCCGCGTGCTGCTGGCCCAACGCCCCGAAGGCAAATCCATGGCCGGACTGTGGGAATTCCCCGGCGGCAAGATCGAGACGGGCGAAACCCCCGAGGCCGCCCTGATCCGCGAGTTGCACGAGGAACTGGGCATCGACACCTGGGCCTCGTGTCTTGCACCGCTGACCTTTGCCAGCCACAGCTATGATGATTTCCACCTGCTGATGCCCCTGTTTGCCTGCCGCAAATGGGACGGCATCCCGCAGTCGAAAGAGGGTCAGGCGCTGAAATGGGTGCGCGCGAATGACCTGCGGAACTATCCGATGCCGGCTGCCGATGTGCCGCTGATTCCGATTTTGCGGGATTGGCTTTGAGCGTTACTTAGACCCTGAATCGGCCTAATCGTCATAAGCACTCAAATCCTCTGGGGCGTGAAGGAGTGTGCCCTCGTACTTCGTCAGATCGTCTTCGATACGCAGCCATGGAAGTTTGCTTTGGTAGTTGACGTGGAAGGTCGGAACAAAGTCCTCTGGGTGTTCCATTGAAGCGGCATATAAATGCATCCCACCAGGGTAATGGTCTGCTTCAAAACCAACTGGAGAACCACAATCGCGGCAGAAATGCCGGAATACACCTTTTGAGCTTTCCAGTGTTTTGGGTGCTTGGGCAGTCCATTTGAAGTTCCGAAGTGGAACACCCAACCATGCAACTATGGGTGCGGCACAGTTTCGACGGCAATCATCGCAATGGCAGTAGCACGCCCATGTCACATCCCCGATAAACTCCCATTTCGTATTTTTGCACAGGCAATTGCCTCGCGTTGTCATGTCAAGCTCCTTGTTCACTTGCCAATTTGTATTGGCACGCCCATTGGCCCAAGACTGTTTGAAAGCAGACAGTTAAAGTACAAAACACGACTAGAATATGCGGTTTGAAACAGGATCAGACGATCACCCCTCCATTGTTACAATTCGTAAGAATTGAGAAAACATCACGAAAAAGTTGACGCTGATCGTCCTCCTTGTCCTTAATCGGGGCAACAGCGTTCCGGTCTGACCCGGCGACGCCGTTCCGGCCCGACCCGGGGCCGGATGGGGAGGAGAGATAGAATTGGCTCAGACGCAGTCGGGCGCCGAAGGGATGCACTCCCTTCCGGCGCTGCTACATCGCAATGCGACGCAGTTCGGGGATGCCCCGGCTTACCGCGAAAAGGAATTCGGGATCTGGCAATGCTGGACCTGGGCGGAAACGGCCGCCGAAATCCGCGCGCTGGCGCTTGGATTTCTTGAACTTGGCGTTGAAAAAGGTGACCACATCGCCGTAATCGGGCGCAACCGTCCGGCACATTATTGGTCAATGGTTGCGGCGCAGATGGTCGGTGCCATTCCGGTCCCTCTCTATCAAGACGCGGTTGCCGAAGAGATGGCCTATGTGCTGGAGCATTGCGGGGCGAAATATGTCGTCTGCGGCGATCAGGAGCAGGTCGACAAGGTCATCGAGATTCAGGAAAACCTGCATCAGGTCAAACACATCCTCTATACCGACAAGCGCGGTATGCGGAAATACGACCACAGCCAGATGAATGCCCTTGACGACATCAAGGCCGAGGGCAGCGCCGGTCATGCGCGTTTCGACGCCGAACTGGACAGGCGCATCGGCGAGATCACCTATGACGACACCTGCGTGATGCTTTATACCTCGGGTACCACGGGCAAGCCCAAGGGCGTGGTGCTGTCAAACCGCAACGTGATCGAAAGTGCAAAGAACTCAGCCGAATTCGACCACCTGACCCGCAACGAGGACATCCTGTCCTATCTGCCGATGGCCTGGGTCGGGGATTTCATCTTTTCCATCGGTCAGGCCTACTGGTGCGGCTTCTGCGTGAACTGCCCTGAAAGCGCCGACACGATGATGACTGACCTGCGCGAGATCGGGCCGACCTATTTCTTCGCGCCGCCGCGGGTCTTCGAGACCCAGTTGACCAATGTGATGATCCGAATGGAGGATGCCAGCAAGCTCAAGCAGCGCATGTTCCACTACTTCATGGCGCATGCCAAGAAGGTCGGCGGCCGGTTGCTGGATGGCAAGCCGGTGAGCTTGGGTGACAGGTTGAAATATGCGCTGGGCAATCTGTTGGTTTACGGGCCGCTCAAAGACACGCTGGGATATGGGCGCTTTCGGGTGGGCTATACGGCGGGTGAGGCGATCGGGCCGGAGATCTTTGATTTCTATCGCTCTTTAGGCATCAACCTGAAACAGTTGTACGGCCAAACCGAGGCGACCGTGTTCATCACCGTCCAGCCCGACGGCGAGGTGCGCGCCGACACCGTTGGCGTCCCGGCCCCCGATGTCGAGATCAGGATCGACGACAAGGGCGAGATACACTACCGCTCGCCCGGCGTGTTCGTCGAATATTTCAAGAACCCGGACTCGACCGCATCGACCAAGGACCCTGAAGGCTGGGTGGCCACGGGCGACGCGGGGTTCATCGAGGAAAGCTCGGGTCATCTGCGGATCATCGACCGCGCCAAGGACGTGGGCAAGATGGCCGACGGGTCGATGTTCGCGCCGAAATATGTCGAGAACAAGCTGAAGTTCTATCCCGATATTCTGGAGGCGGTGCTGTTCGGCAATGGCAAGGATCGCTGTGTGGCCTTCATCAATATCGATCTGACCGCGGTCGGCAACTGGGCCGAACGCAACAACGTGGCCTATGCCTCGTATCAGGAACTGGCGGGACATCCGCGCGTGCTAGAGACGATCAAGGCCCATGTGGAAGAGGTGAACAAGTCGGTCGCCGCTGACGAGATGCTATCGGGCTGTCAGGTGCACCGCTTTGTGGTGCTGCACAAGGAACTGGATGCCGATGATGGCGAGATGACCCGGACCCGCAAGGTGCGGCGTGGGTTTGTCGAGGACAAGTTCAGCGACATCATTGCCGCGCTTTATGACGGGTCCAAGACGGTTTCGACCACGACCGAGGTGACCTATGAGGATGGTCGCAAGGGATCGATTTCGGCGACGCTGGAAATTGTCGATGCGCCGGTTGTTCCCGTCGCCCAACACAAGGTTGCCGCAGAATGAGGGCCGCACGCGCGCCGCTCGACCTGCGGTCATCGCCCCGCCCGCCGTCCCGTTTTCGCGCAAGTCAGGGAGTGACCGATGCTGGATAATTCCGAAGGATATGTCACCGAAGACGGTCGCAAGATCGGCGGTGTGGTGATGGAAATGAAGAACATCACCCTGCGTTTTGGCGGCGTGGTGGCGATCAAGGATATCTCGTTCGATATCCGCGAGGGCGAGATCCGCGCCATCATCGGGCCGAACGGCGCCGGGAAATCCTCGATGCTGAACGTGATCTCGGGCTTCTATGTTCCGCAGGAAGGCGAGGTCTGGTTCCATGGGTCCAGGCGCCCGCCCATGCGCCCCTTTGAGGTGGCGCAGCAGGGAATCGCGCGGACGTTCCAGAACATCGCCCTGTTCGAGGGTATGAGCGTTCTGGACAACGTGATGACGGGTCGTCTGAACTTCATGAAGACCAACATCCTCCAGCAGGCGATCTGGCGCGGCAAGGCCGAAGCGGAAGAGGTGCAAAACCGCGAGGCGGTCGAGAAGATCATCGACTTTCTTGAAATCCAGCACATCCGCAAGACGCCCGTGTCACGTCTGCCATACGGGTTGAAGAAACGTGTCGAACTGGCGCGAGCGCTAGCGGCGGAGCCCAAGCTGTTGCTGCTGGATGAGCCGATGGCCGGGATGAATGTCGAAGAGAAAGAGGACATGAGCCGCTTTATCCTCGACGTGAATGACGAATTCGGCACCACGATTGCTTTGATCGAGCACGATATGGGTGTGGTGATGGATCTGAGCGACCGGGTGGTCGTGATGGATTACGGCAAAAAGATCGGCGACGGCACACCCGACGAGGTGCGCAACAACCAGGAAGTCATCGACGCCTATCTGGGGGTCAGCCATGATTAAGCTCTGGGCAGAATTGGGGAGGGGCTGGGATGCCTGAACAACTTATCTTCGCGATGGAGGTCATCCTCAATGGTCTGATGGCCGGGGTGCTCTATGCGCTGGTCGCGCTGGGCTTTGTGCTGATCTACAAGGCGTCCGGTATTTTCAATTATGCGCAAGGGGTTATGGCCCTGTTTGCGGCGATGACATTGGTCGGGATCATGAATGGGCAAGTGCCGTTTGCCCATCTGATCAACGCGACTTTCGGCACCCATATCCATTATTTCGGGTGGAATGTGCCCGCGCTGTTCGCGATCATTCTGACGATGGGTGTGATGGTATTGCTGGCCTGGGCCGTGCAGCGGTTCGTCATGCGCCATCTGGTGGGGCAGGAACCGATCATTCTGTTCATGGCGACCATTGGTCTGGCGTATTTCCTTGAAGGCGTGGCCGACCTGATGTGGGGGTCTGAAATCAAGACGCTGGATGTGGGCCTGCCACAAGGGATCAACCTATGGATTGATGAGACGACCTATAACATCTTCGACTACGGCTTCTTCATCGACAATCTGGACATCGTGGCAACGATCATTGCGGCGCTGTTGGTGGCCGCTCTGGTGGCGTTCAGCCAGTACACCAAGCAGGGCCGGGCCATGCGCGCGGTGGCGGATGACCATCAGGCGGCGCTGTCGGTGGGCATATCGCTCAACTTCATCTGGGTCATGGTCTGGTCGGTGGCCGGGTTCGTCGCTCTGGTCGCGGGCATCATGTGGGGCACCAAATCGGGGGTCCAGTTTTCACTGTCGCTGATCGCACTCAAGGCGCTGCCGGTGCTGATGCTGGGCGGGTTCACCTCGATCCCCGGTGCCATCGTGGGCGGTCTGATCATCGGCGTGGGGGAAAAGCTGTTCGAATTCGCAATCGGACCGATGGTCGGTGGCGCAACCGAGAACTGGTTTGCCTATGTGCTGGCGCTGATCTTCCTTGTGTTCAGGCCGCAAGGCCTGTTCGGAGAAAAGATCATCGAGAGGGTGTAGGGCATGACCAAGCTGATCGCCATCATCAACGTGATCGCATGGGCGGGGTTCTGGGCCTTTGGCTACATCGCCCTCACATCAGACGATCTGACCGAAGGCCAACTGACGATTGCAGCGATCCTGGCCTTTGCAGGGCTGATCATGGGGGTTCTGGCCTACTTGAAGCTGGTGCGCGCCTCGGAGGCGAGCGGATATGCCAAAGGGTCCAATCAATTGGACGCCGCAGCCCGGAATCGGGCGCAGGAACAATGGGGAAAGTAAGACATGTTCTATCGTGAGGCCGGAGATTTCAAAACCTCCTACGTGGATGACAGCCAGACTTTCCCGATCAAGTTCGATCGGTATCGATACTATGTGGTGCTGGCGGTGGCCTTCGGGATCATTCCGTTCATCATCAACGACTACTGGGCCAATGCACTTCTGCTGCCCTTCCTGATCTATGCGATCGCAGCCATTGGGCTGAACATTCTTGTGGGGTATTGCGGGCAGGTTTCCTTGGGTACCGGGGGGTTCATGGCCGTTGGGGCCTATGCCTGCTACAAGCTGATGACCGCCTTTCCAGACGTGTCGATGTTCATCCACGTGATCCTGGCCGGTGGCATCACTGCCATCGTGGGCGTGCTGTTCGGCTTGCCGTCACTGCGGATCAAAGGGTTTTATCTTGCAGTGGCGACGCTGGCGGCGCAGTTCTTTCTGGTCTGGCTATTCAACCGGGTGCCGTGGTTCTACAACTACTCGGCTTCGGGGCAGATCAACGCGCCGGAACGGGATGTGTTCGGCATCATCATCACCGGTCCGAATGCATCGGCCTGGGCCACCTATCTGTTCTGTCTGATTTTCCTGACCGTCTGCGCCATCGTTGCGCGCAACCTGACACGTGGTACGACAGGGCGGACATGGATGGCGATCCGCGACATGGACATCGCCGCCGAGATCATCGGGGTGAACCCGCTCAAGGCGAAACTGACCGCCTTTGCCGTAAGCTCGTTCTTCGTGGGCATCGCGGGCGCGCTGTTTTTCGCGGTCTATCTGGGCGCGGTCGAGGTCGGCGAGGTGTTCGGAATCCAGAAATCGTTCCTGGTTCTGTTCATGGTCATTATCGGCGGACTAGGGTCTATTTTCGGGTCCTTTGCCGGGGCCGCTTTCCTGGTTTTGCTGCCGGTGGTTCTTAAACTTGTTGGCGTCGATTTGCTGGGCTGGCCCACTGACATCGTCGCGCATCTTAACCTGGTGATCGTGGGTGCGCTGATCATCATGTTCCTGATCCTCGAACCACACGGGCTGGCGCAGCTGTGGCGCGTGGCGAAAGAGAAACTCAGACTCTGGCCGTTCCCGCACTAAGGGGCAGGCCCAAGGAAAAGACGGGTGCGAAGCCCGAAACTCAACATCGGATCAATCAAGGGAGGACACACCCGATGAACAAGAAACTGGCAACCCTGGCGCTGGGCGCCGTGATGGCCGCAGGTCCGGTCATGGCCGACCTGGTGTTCCCATCGCTCAGCTACCGGACTGGCCCATACGCAGCGGGCGGCATTCCGTTCGCGGATGGCTATGCGGACTATTTCACCCTGCTGAACGAACGCGATGGCGGTATCGGTGGCGTTCCGGCCAAGGTTATCGAGTGCGAAACCGGCTATAACACCGAAAAAGGTGTGGAATGCTATGAATCGACCAAGGGTGAAGGCGCTCTGGTCTATCAACCTCTGTCGACCGGCATCACCTATCAGCTGATCCCGAAAGTAACGGCAGACGGCATCCCGCTTCACACGATGGGCTATGGCCGGACCTCGGCTGCCAACGGCAAGGTGTTCAGCCATGTGTTCAACTATCCGGCTAACTACTGGAACGGTGCGTCCGGCGCGATCAATTATCTGCTGCACGAAAATGGCGGAGATCTGAGCGGCAAGAAGATTGCGCTGGTCTATCACAATTCTGCCTACGGCAAAGAACCGATCCGCACACTTGAAACCCTGGCCGAAAAGCATGGCTATGAACTGACCCTGCTGCCCGTTGACCACCCCGGTCAGGAGCAAAAATCGCAGTGGTTGCAGATCCGCCGTGAAAAGCCGGACTATGTCATCATGTGGGGCTGGGGCGTCATGAACCAGGTTGCGGTTCAGGAAGCCGCCAACATCCGCTTCCCGATGGAAAATTTCATCGGTGTCTGGTGGTCGGGCGCGGAATTCGACGTTGAGCCGGCAGGCGAAAAAGCCAATGGCTACAAAGCGTTGACCTTCACCGGCCTGGGTATGGACTATCCGGTCTACGACGATCTGAAGAAATACGTTGTGGATGCGGGCAAAGCCGCTGGCGCGGGTGATCAGCTGGGAACGGTTCAGTACAACCGTGGTCTCTATGCCGCGATGCTGGCGGCCGAAGCCGTGAAGACCGCGCAGGAGATGCACGGAACCGCCGATATCGATGCATCGATGATGCGTGACGGAATGGAAGCGCTGGAAATCACCAATGCCAAGATGGAAGGTCTGGGCATGGCAGGTTTTGGACCCGAATTCGCGGTAAGCTGTGAAAACCATGGCGGACCCGGTCTTGTGGGCGTCGTTCAGTGGGACGCGGCAGCAGGAACCTGGAACCCGGTTCAGGATTTCAAACCGACCGATGTCGAGGTGATCAGCGCGCTGATCGAAGAAGACTCGGGCGCATATGCGGCTGAAAACAACATCTCTCCGCGTTGTGAATGATAAACTGATCGCCCCGGACATTCCGGGGCGGTGCAGACAACCGGAGCGGCGGTTTGCCGCCGCTCCTCACGAACAGTCCCGAAGGGGACAGGCATGAGGACACGCGCTGATGCTTGATGCGGCACAAACCACTGACGTGCAGGCGGAAACCCTGCTTGAGGTCAACAATATCGAGGTGATCTACAACCACGTGATCCTCGTGCTGAAGGGCGTAAGCCTGACTGTGCCCAAGGGCGGTATCACGGCCTTGCTGGGGGGCAATGGCGCGGGCAAGACGACCACGCTCAAAGCAGTCTCTAACCTGCTGCATTCAGAACGCGGCGAGGTCACGAAAGGCACGATCAAGTATCGTGGCCAAAGCGTACACGAAAGCGACCCCGCCGTATTGGTTGAAAAAGGCGTGATTCAGGTGATGGAAGGCCGTCACTGTTTCGAACACCTGACGGTTGAAGAAAACCTGCTGACGGGCGCGTATACCCGCAAGGACGGCAGCGCAGCGATCCAGCAGGATCTGGAGCTGGTCTACAATTACTTTCCCCGCCTGAAAGAGCGCCGCCGCTCGCAGGCAGGTTATACGTCGGGTGGTGAACAGCAGATGGTAGCCATGGGCCGGGCACTGATGTCGCGCCCCGAGACAATCCTGCTGGACGAACCTTCGATGGGACTGGCGCCGCAGTTGGTCGAAGAAATTTTCGGCATCGTGAAAGATCTCAACGAGAAAGAGGGCGTATCGTTCCTGTTGGCCGAGCAGAACACAAATGTCGCCCTTCGGTTCGCGCATTACGGATACATTCTGGAATCCGGGCGCGTTGTGATGGATGGCCCGGCCGCAGAACTGCGCGAGAATCCGGATGTCAAAGAATTCTACCTCGGCATGTCTGACGAAGGCCGCAAGAGTTTTCGCGATGTGCGGTCCTATCGTCGCCGCAAGAGGTGGCTGTGAGCGGATGGAGGATATCGCGATGACCTATTTCGACGCACTCGAAACACGCTCGGCGGACGAACGAACTTCGGATCAGGCTGCAGCTCTGGTAGAGCAGATCAAGCGTGCTGCATCGGCCCCCGGGTTTGCTGCACATTTTTCTGATTCAGACACTAACAAAGTGATTTCGGCAGATGATTTGCCGATGTTGCCGGTGCTGCGCAAGTCGGACCTGATCCGCGCGCAGGCGGAACGCCCCCCATTTGGCGGGTTCACCGTGAAGCCCGCGCGCCACTTTCATCATGTGTTCCAGTCCCCCGGGCCGATCTATGAACCGGGCAGTACCGATCACGACTGGTGGCGTATGGGCCGGTTCCTGCATGCCGCTGGTGTTGCAGCTGGTGATATTGTTCAGAACTGCTTTGGCTATCACCTGACACCGGCTGGCATGATCTTTGAAAACGGTGCCCGCGCAGTTGGTGCTGCCGTTTTGCCGGCGGGAACCGGGCAGACCGAACTGCAGGTGACAGCCGCGCGTGACGTTGGCTGCACCGCCTATGCGGGCACTCCTGATTATCTAAAGGTCATCCTGGACAAGGCCGACGAGATGGGCGTTTCGCTGAATTTCTCCAAGGCCGCTGTTGGTGGTGGCGCGCTGTTCCCGTCCCTGCGTCAGGAATATGCGGATCGCGGTATTTCGTGCCTGCAATGCTATGCGACGGCGGATCTGGGTAACATCGCCTATGAAAGCGCCGCGATGGAAGGGATGATCATCGACGAACACGTGATCGTCGAAATCGTGACGCCCGGAACCGGAACCCCGGTCGAGCCGGGCGAGGTGGGCGAGGTTGTCGTGACCTCTCTCAACCCGGATTACCCGCTGATCCGCTTTGCGACCGGGGATCTTTCTGCCGTCATGCCGGGTGTCTCGCCCTGTGGCCGGACCAACACCCGGATCAAAGGCTGGATGGGTCGCGCCGATCAGACCACTAAGATCAAGGGAATGTTCGTACGCCCGGAACAGGTTGCGGCCCTGGTCGACAAGCATGAGGAAATTGTCAAAGCCCGCGTCATCGCAGCCCGCCAGGGTGAGATGGACACGATGACGGTCCGGATCGAAAGCCCACGCGGTGACGACCCGGCATACGCCAAGTCAGTGGCCGAAGTGTTGAAACTGAAAGGTGCGATCGAGGTCGTGGCACCCGGATCCCTTCCCAAGGACGGGGTGGTGATCGAGGATCAGCGCGTCTACGAATAGCGGTGTTTTTCAGATCTGCGGCAGTTTGTGCCGCAGATTTGTTGACCGATGCACTGGTGTTTCCGAGCTTTTTGGTCGATTAAAGGCGAACCCTTCGCCTTTGCCAATCACAAGCCGGGATGATGGCCGAAATCGAGTTTTCACAGAATGGATCGCGCAATCGCGGTGTACGCGGTACCCGACTGCTGGCGGGCATCGCCTATGTCGTGGCTGCCGCATGCCTTTTGCCGATGATCGCCGTGGTCCTGGCGGCTGTAACCGGGGGAACGGACACGATCTCGCACCTGATGGAGACGGTGCTGCCAGGCTATATCGCGACGACCCTGATTCTTGTGGTCCTGGTCGCGGCCGGCACGTTCAGCATCGGCACCGGGGCGGCCTGGCTGGTAACGATGACCCGTTTTCCCGGCGTGCGGTTTCTAGAGATCGCACTGGTCCTTCCGCTGGCCTTTCCGGCGTATGTTCTGGCCTATGCCTACACTTTCATTCTGGATCACCCGGGCATCGTTCAAAGCACGCTGCGTGATGTAACGGGGTGGGGCCCGCGCGATTATTGGTTCCCGGAAATCCGCTCGACCGAGGGTGCGGCGGTCATGTTGATCTTGGTGCTTTATCCTTATGTCTATCTGCTTGCGCGGGCTGCGTTCCTGCAACAAAGCGCAACCGCGTTTCTTGCGGCGCGGGCGCTGGGCAACAATCCATGGCTGGCTTTTCGGCGCGTGTCACTGCCGATGGCGCGACCCGCCATTGCAGGCGGCGTTCTGCTGGCCGTCATGGAGACCATCGCTGATTTCGGAACCGTGTCGTATTTCGGTGTGCAGACCTTTGCCACCGGGATCTACACAAGCTGGTTTTCCATGGCCGATCGTGCGGCAGCGGCGCAACTGGCCCTGTGCTTGCTGGTCTTTGCCCTGATCATGGCCGTGGCCGAGCGCACCCAGCGTGGCAAGGCAAAATACTATCAGGCGGGGAAACAGCATGTGGCGCAACCGGCGGCAAATCTGACGGGTCTGCGCGCCTGCGGGGCATTTCTGCTGTGTGCAATACCCGTTCTTTTCGGTTTTTTGCTGCCTGTTATCATTCTGGTCGAGATGGGCCTGGACTCCGAACAGAACCTGCTGTCGCAGCGTTATATCGGCTTCATCCAGAACTCGTTGATTCTTGCTGGTACGGCGGCGGTCATCACCGTCTTTGCGGCGATCAGTGTCGGTTTCTTTCAACGTCTGAGGCCCGGGCGCGCTTCGTCTGCGACCGCATATATGGCGCGTCTGGGATATGCCGTTCCCGGTGGCGTCATTGCAGTTGGTTTGATCGTCCCCTTTGCGAGTTTTGACAACGCGCTGGACGTCTGGATGCGACAGACCTTCGACGTGTCCACGGGGCTGTTGGTGACAGGTTCGATCTGGCTGCTGGTCGCTGCTTACATGGTGCGTTTCCTGGCTGCCGCGCTTAGCGCCTATGAGGGGGGGCAAAGCACTGTACATGCGAATATGGATGCCGCAGCCCGTTCACTGGGTCAGACGCCTTTGGGAACATTGCGACGGGTTCACCTGCCGATTCTGACCCCCTCTCTGCTGACGGCCCTGCTGATCGTGTTCGTAGACGTGATGAAAGAGCTTCCCGCCACGCTGATCATGCGCCCATTCAATTTCGACACATTGGCGGTGCAGGCGTATCGGCTGGCCTCGGACGAGAGGCTGGAGGGCGCCGCCGTGCCTTCGCTGGTCATTCTGGCGGTAGGTCTGTTGCCTGTAATCCTGATCTGCCGTCAGGTCGGCCGACGGTAACACTTGTGTCGCAATTGTAGGACAACTGCGCATCAGGCTTGATTCAAACACGATTTCCGGCAAGGCTGGAGGTATGAATATGCAGCCTCCCAGCCGGTTCTCGGCAAGCGCAGCGCAGATGCCCGTGGCTTTCGACCGGCATGAGATGTCTCAAATCCTATCCGTTTATGGTCGGATGGTCGCCGCCGGAGAATGGCGCGACTACGGTATTTCCAACCTGCGCGACATGGCGGTGTTCTCAATTTTTCGGCGCACCGCAGAACATCCGATCTACCGCGTCGAAAAACACCCGCGCCTGAGGTCCCGGCAGGGAATGTATTCCGTCATAGGTATGGATGGCCGCATCCTGAAACGCGGCCACGATCTGCGGGCAGTCCTGCGGGTGCTGGAACGCAAGCTGATCCGGGCCGTAAACCCGGATTAGAGCCTTTTGTGGGCCGTGACGGGCCCGTCACCCTGATCCAATATGCGGTGGATCGCCTGATCCATTGGTTCGAAAACCACGGCCATATGGCTGGCGTTCGCATGCAAAAGCATGTTTTGGCCCGAAACCCAGGCCACGTGCCCTTTCCAGAACAACAGATCACCCCGTTGCGCAGGGGTCCCTTCGATCACGGTTTTGCCCAAAGCGCGTTCCTGATCGCCGCTGTCGCCGGGGCACGGCAGGCCACAAGCCAAAAGCGCCGCCTGCACCAACCCGGAACAATCGATGCCGAACCGGCTGTTGCCGCCCCACAAATAGGGTGTGCCCAGAAACAGCTTGGCCACTTCGACCGGGTCGTCAGGCTTTTCGGTCATCGGCGCCGTGTGTACCATTGGGATATATCCCAGTTCGGTTTCAACAAACCGGTCCGTCTCGGTCCTGGCTTGGATTTTGCTTCCGAAACTCAGCGACACCAGATCGCGGCTTTTGAAATCCGCTTCCTGGTAGGCATGCGTTGCAGGCGCCGTGATCCAATGCGTCGCAGGCGCATCCGCCGTCAGCTGCTCTGATCGCAACCAGCCGGTATACCCGTCTTTGTCTGCGATGACCCTGTTCCACCCGCTCTTTGTTTCCTCGATCCGAACCGTATCACCGAACAACAATTGCCGGTCGCGCGGTCCGTCTGGGCTGCGCAGCAAATCGACAACGGGTGCGGAAATTCGATGGCGTGTCACAGTCCCAATATCTCCGGCAACGCCGTCAGCACGGCACGAGGCCCCTGACCCAAACCGCCCTTGGTGCGCCCCGGCTCTTTGCTGGGCTGCCAGGAATAGATGTCGAAATGGATGTAGCGGCATGCGCCCACGAACCTGCGCAGAAACAGGGCGGCTGTGATCGACCCTGCAAACCCGCCCGACGGCGCGTTGTCCAGATCGGCGATGCCGGGTTCAATCATCGCTTCATAGGGCGTGTGGAACGGCATGCGCCAGACCGGATCAGCCGAAGCCTCTGCGGCATGCGACAGGGCAGACGCGCAGCGCTGATCATCGGTGTAGAACGGTGCCAGATCGGGGCCCACAGCCACACGGGCGGCCCCGGTCAGCGTCGCCATCGAGATCACCAGATCGGGTTCACCTTCTTCAGCAAGCGCCAACGCATCAGCAAGCACCAGACGCCCTTCGGCATCCGTATTGTTGATCTCGACCGTCAGCCCCTTGCGAGAGGTCAGGATGTCACCTGGGCGGAAGGCATTTCCCGCAAGCGCGTTTTCGACCGCCGGTATCAGGACCCTCAATTGCAGGGGAAAACCCAGCTGCATGATCATCCGTGCCAACCCCAACACATTGGCCGCGCCACCCATGTCTTTCTTCATGAGACCCATGGATGCGCCCGGTTTCAGGTTCAGTCCGCCCGTATCGAAACACACCCCCTTGCCGACCAGAGTCAGCTTGGGGCCGCTGCTGCCCCAATTCAGCTCGATCAGCCGGGGGGCCTGTTCGGCGGCGCGCCCTACGGTGTGGATCATGGGAAAATTCTGTTCCAGCAAGGCCGCGCCGCTGATCACGCTGCACGCGGCACCGAATTCGCCGGCCAGAGCCTCGGCCGCCTGCTGCAACTGCTCAGGACCCATATCCGAGGCTGGCGTATTCACCAGATCGCGGGTCAGAACTTCGGCATTGGCCATCGCTTCGATACGGTTGGCGTCGACACCTTCGGGCGCAACCAGCGCCGCAGTTCCAGCGGATTGAGACGCGTAGCGGTCGAAGGCGTAGCCTGTCATCAACCAGCCCAAACACTCCATCTCCAGACGATCAGCGGGAATGCCGGACGCGATATGATAGGTTCCTTCGGGCAATGCTATGGCTGCGGCGGCCAATGGGAACCTTTTTCGCGCGCGCTTGTCTTCTGTTCCATACCCGGCCAGCACAAAATCAACCGCACCATGCGCGCCTGGCGCCAGCAGGGTCTGCCCCATCGCACCTGTAAACCCGTTTGCGGCAACCCAGGCCCGGACGGTACCCGGCTGGTCCTGCAACCAACTGTCCAAATCCGGCTGCGCAATCACATGAAGCGGTATGGACGGGTCAGAGGATGGGGCGAAGGACAGGGTCATGGGCGTCTCGGCTGATGGTTTCTGCGCACAGACTAGCCGCGCATGATCTGCCCGCAACCCCTGTCAGACGGAAAGGTCCTGCTGGTCCCAGACGGCGGTCAGCGATCGTTCGCCCACGCGGATCAAACGCCCAAGCGTCGCGCCCGCCGCAACGGCGTCACCGGCATCGACGGTGTGGGCCACGTCACCCGCCACCTGGGCCAGGGCCGTCATCCCGATCTGTTCGGATATAGCGACCAGTGACCTGGCGCATTTGCGCAGGTCCGCCCATTCGCGCTGACGCCAGTAGCGTTCGCAGTTTGACAGGCGCACGGCAAGCTCTTCGACCGTGCGACACAGAACATCCAGCGCATTCTTGTCGCCAAGTTGCCGGTACAGCCCGCTTAATTGATCCGAGTCCAGACGGACGGATTCCTTGTGTTCAAGCGTGATAATCTTTTCCACCACATTCACCCTGGTTCAAACGCCCCCACGGCGCGGTGTTGATCCTGGCAGAACATTCCTTTGCAAAACCTTGCAGGGAAACTGGATAATGGCTCGAATTTTCTTTGAATTCGGTTTAGATCATCCGTCAGCGACAAGAACGGGGACATTGAAATGGAATTTGCCAAACCTCTGCCGAGCTACCTTGTAAAACGGTATCACGGATGGAAGGCCACAACATATTCGGAAAACCAGGTTTGGTATCGCCGTCTCGCCGATGAAGGGCAACGCCCCCGCGCCATGGTCATATCCTGCTGCGACAGCCGGGTTCACGTCACGTCCATGTTCGGCGCTGACCAGGGCGACTTCTTTATTCACCGCAATATCGCCAACCTGGTGCCGCCCTATGCGCCGGACGGGGACCACCACGGCACCAGCGCCGCCATCGAATATGCTGTTACGGCGCTCAAGGTCGCTCATTTGATCGTGCTGGGGCATTCGCAATGCGGCGGCGTGCAGGGCTGTATCGACATGTGCAAGGGGCAGGCGCCGCAGCTGGATGCCAAGGACAGCTTTGTTGGCCGCTGGATGGATATTCTGAAGCCGAAATTCGAACTGGTCGCGGATATCGAGGACGGTGTCGAACAGGCCCGGCAGTTCGAACGTCAATCGGTTGTCGCTTCGCTGGAAAACCTGATGACCTTCCCCTTCGTCTCGTCAGCCGTTGATCAAGGCGCGCTGAGCTTGCACGGCTTGTGGACGGATATCGGCGCAGGCGGGCTTGAAAGCTATGATCCTTACCAAAAAAAGTTCGTCCCGGTCTGACAGCGGCAGAGCTGGAGATCCGAAACAACAATGGCGGCTCTGATTCAGGGCCGTTTTTGGTATACTCCACCCATTACACCTGAAGATCGGAGCCTGCCATGAAAGTCATCAAGCGCATCTGCGCAGGATTGGTCGTTTGTATTCTGGTTTTGGTCGCGGTTTCCTATCTGTTGCCGGGAAAAGCGGAAGTTTCGCGTAGCATCGCGATCGACGCGCCGCCAAGCGCCATCTTTCCTTACGTGAATTCGATGCAGGAAACCGAAAAGTGGTCTCCGTGGCTCCACCGGGACCCCGAAACCAAATTGACTTATTCCGGCCCTGCCGCCGGGGTCGGGAACACTCTGAACTGGGCGTCGGATCACCCGCAGGTCGGCACGGGATCACAGGAAATCGTCGAAAGCGTGGAAAACCAACGGGTCAAAACGGCGCTGGATTTCGGCCCGATGGGTACTGCCACGGCGTCCTTCATCCTTGAGCCTGACGGGGCGGGAACCAGAGTGACCTGGGGGTTTGACTCGGATCTGGGTCTCAACCCCATGTCCCGCTGGATGGGTTTGATGATGGATAGATGGGTGGGCGAGGATTATGACCGTGGTCTGACCAATCTGAAAGCACTGGTTGAAACCCAAAGCTAGTCCGCTTGTTTGTATGGAAGCATGCGTCGGCGTGCTTGACCGAAGTCCTAGCCCAGTCGAAACCGGGCAAGCTTTCCCAGGTGATCGGATCCCATGAAGGGGCGCAGCTCAACCGTTCCGGTTGTGCCTTTGGGGAACAACAGGTTGTCTATCGGCAATGGGATTTTCCAACTGCCGAGGTTGTGGGTGTTCAGGACGGTTCCGAAGCTCTGGTTGTTTGCGGCCGCTCCGATCCGTCTGACGCTTTCGCCCCAGGGCACCATATTGAAATCCCCGGCAATCAGAACCGGTCCTTCAAGTTGGCTGATGCGGTCGGCAATCACCTGGCTTTGTCTGGACTGGTCGTAAGGAAATGGCCAGTTCAGATGAACTGAAACAACCCAGACCAAGTCACCGCCGGGCGCTTTGACCTGTAACCCCACAAGCCCATAACCTTGCAGACAGAACTCGGAATTCTCGACGATCGGCAAGGTCGTCAGGATGGCGACGTTTTGTTCAGGACGGAATTCACAGATCGCCTGTTCGGGGTAATGCTCGAACAGATTGCTCATGTACTTGCGGTTGTGGCTGGAGACTTCCTGCAAGGTCACGATCTGCGCGCCTGATTCAAGGATATCATCGGCCAGCGAATACCGGGGCCAGGCTTTGCTCATGAGGTTCTTCTGGTACAGCGTCAGGCAGGAGTCGTCGCAATCGTCCGAGGGCGCGGCAACGCTGGCCGCGATGGATCCGATGGCCACCCCGGAAAAGACCAAGGTGGCCAATGCAAGATATCTGGCGCGCATAAAAAGCAGAATTACCGCGCAGAGGAGAAGCAAAACACCAGCCTGAGGCCGGAGCAGAGCGATTGAATCTCCTACGGCAAAAACCTGCCCCGTAAAGCCAATGACGACCAGTATCATCAGAATGCATGTGCATCCGATGGTCAGGGTTCTGGCAATACTGCGTCTGGTCGAAATGTGCATGCCCTGCCTCTTTTTCCCTGCACGAGACACTATTATTCGGACTTCCGGCATCCGCCACGAACAAGGTTCAGTTTTAGGTGGCAAGCGGCTCTGGTTTTGTCAACAGGTTGGCGATTTTCACCGCGCGCAAGACTGTACCCTAGCCGAGGTTCATAGCGCAGCCATGATGGATGCAGGTGATGGACCGGAAGGTGCCGGTTTGGTGGGAGAGGTAATCCGAGCCGGTTCTGCTGAGCGCATTGACGGGCCACCTCGGGCGCGGACTCACCTGTGACGTTGACTGCTGATCACGGTGGTAACGGTTCGTGTTGCGCGACTTTGTGCAAGTGCGATGGCGCTCAAAACCAAGGCACAGGCCACTGCTTGCGCACCTGTGATTGTTTCACCGAAAGCAAAAACGCCCACGGCAAACATTGTCGGCAGTTCAATGCTGCCGATAACGGCCGTGCGCGATGCCCCGATGACAGGGGAACAGACGGTGTAAATCAGCTGGGGAACCAGTGCCGTCATAAGACCGATCCCGACGATCAGAAACCAGTCACTGCCGCCTGCTGGCAGGACTTCGTCAATTTCCGAAGAGATAATCAAAGGGGTTAGCCCGACGACCGATCCCAACGAAACCGACGCTATCCTGGCCAAAGGAGCAATTCGCGAAAGACGGTGTACAAGCACGCATATGCCGAAGCCAAATCCGAAAGGTGCAGCCAAAGAGACAAGCAACGTTGGAATTTGGTCAATCGGTACGGATGCCGGAGACCCTGCAATGCCTGCCGCAAGAACAATCAAACCGGCCGCAACAAGGCTGCGCCGCGTCGGCGGATCGGCGAATATCGCCCAAGCGATGATGATCGTAAACACCGGGTAGGTCATGTAAAGAACACCCACCGTTGATGCCGGCACTGTTTCAAGTGCGGTAACATATCCGACCCACCCAAGCCCCATGACTGCCCCCGCAGCCATACCCCAGACTAATTCCCGCCGGTTTGAACGATGCTTAAAAAGGGTGGGCAACAATAGGATCGCCGTCAAAATGTACCGATAAAAC
This sequence comes from Ruegeria sp. HKCCA4008, assembly GCF_013033125.1. NCBI lineage: Bacteria > Pseudomonadati > Pseudomonadota > Alphaproteobacteria > Rhodobacterales > Roseobacteraceae > Ruegeria > Ruegeria sp. HKCCA4008. The sequence continues at coordinate 37,299 of NZ_WQDM01000008.1, read as the reverse complement.
GCAACTGCGTAGGGCGCGAGTCCCTGGTCAGTGAGACCTCGGCTGAAATAGGGTACAAAGCCAAAACAGATGGATGCAAAGAACACTCCCGCCCCGGCAAGGGCGTAGGGTATTGGATCGTGCTTGCTTGATGATGGCCGGCCCATCTTTGACACCTACCATGCAGTATTTCCGTTGGCATCAGCAACCTGACCGACCGTCACGTCGTCTGTAAACCGGCTATTGGAAAACAAAAAAACCCGCTGAACAATCAGCGGGTTTCCTGGTTTTCAAGCTTTGACGAAAATCGGGATGTCAGCCCTTTTTCAGAACCTCGCGGCCCAGAAGTTCCGCGATCTGCACCGCGTTCAGGGCGGCGCCCTTGCGCAGGTTGTCGCTGACGCACCACAGGTTCAGACCGTTCTCAATGGTCGAATCCTGGCGGATACGGCTGATGAACGTGGCGAAATCACCCGCGCATTCGACCGGCGAGACGTAGCCACCCGCTTCGCGCTTGTCGATCACCATGATGCCAGGTGCTTCGCGCAGGATGTCGCGGGCTTCGTCTTCGTCCAGGAATTCCTCGAACTCGATGTTCACAGCCTCGGAATGGCCGACGAAAACCGGCACGCGGACACAGGTCGCGGTGACCTTGATCGACGGGTCGACGATCTTCTTGGTCTCGACAACCATCTTCCATTCTTCCTTGGTCGAGCCGTCATCCATGAAGACGTCGATCTGAGGGATGACGTTGAAGGCGATCTGCTTCTGGAATTTCTTCGGCGGCACGTCCGTGGTGGGGTTGTAAACCGCCTTGGTCTGATCCCAAAGTTCATCCATGCCTTCCTTGCCCGCGCCCGACACCGACTGATAGGTCGACACCACGACGCGCTTGATCTTGGCGCGATCATGCAGCGGCTTAAGTGCCACCACCATCTGCGCGGTCGAACAGTTCGGGTTGGCGATGATGTTCTTGTTCTTGTAGTCGTGGATCGCCTGCGGATTACATTCCGGCACGATTAGAGGGATGTCGGGGTCATAGCGATACAGCGACGAGTTGTCGATCACCACACAGCCAGCCGCAGCCGCTTTGGGGGCATAGGTCTTGGTTGCGTCCGAGCCGATGGCAAACAGGGCCATGTCCCAGCCGGTGAAATCGAAGGTGTCGATGTCCTGGGTGGTCAGTGTCTTGTCGCCAAAGCTTACTTCCGTACCCAGCGAACGACGGCTTGCCAGCACGGCAAGTTCGTCGACGGGGAACTGGCGTTCCGCCAGAATGTTCAGCATTTCGCGGCCCACGTTACCCGTGGCGCCGGCGACAACGACGCGATAGCCCATTTCATGTCTCCAAAGTTAAGGACGCGCGTTCATAGCCGCGTTGCAGCAAAGAAAAAAGGGCTATCACGGGTGATTTGGCCGAATTGACGTCGATTTTAACCCGAATGCGCGTTTTCACCCGTGTTCAGCAAAGACCGATAGACCTGCACGATGGCCTCGGCCTCACCTTCGATTCGAAAATGCTGCTCGACACGCTGTCTTGCGGCCTGACCGGATTGCACCAGCTTGTCCGGATCGCTCAACATCTGTTCCAGTGCTTCGGCCAGCGCCCCGGCGTTGTCCTTTTCGATCAAGCGGCCGGTTTTCCCGTCCTCGATCTGGGCGCTGAAGGCTCCGACCCCGTGGCAGGCGATTGCAGGCACGCCGGAGGCCATCGCCTCAAGCGGTGTAAGGCCGAACCCTTCGTGACGGGCCGGGGCCACGAACAGGTCCAGAGCGCGGTAGGTTTCAACGATTTCCTCCCAGGGACGCTCGCCCAGGAAGTGCACCCGTTCCGACAGCCCGGCAGCTTTGAGCTTGGCCTCCTGTTCCTGTTGGAACGCTTCAAATTCTTTGGTGGCGCGCCCGGTGAACACGATGCTGGCGTCGGGATGGTTCGGCAGAACCTCGATCGCCGCATCCACCAGAAGATCGACACCTTTCTGAGGTCGAATGCGCCCGAAACACCCGATCAAGGTCCCTTCTGGCAGCCCCAGTTTCTGCCGCAGGGCGGTTTTGTTTTCTGCCGGGTGAAACAGTTCGGTGTTCACACCGTGCATGATGACGGTTGCGGGATGGTCCAGAAACGACGCCGCTTGCGGCGTTGTGGCGATCAGCGCATCCATCTTGGAAATCAGCCATTTGGTGAACCCCGAATGATTTCGTTGCGCAGCCGAGGTGAACAGAAGTTTCAGATTGCGTCGCAGCACATGTTTCAGAAACAAACCCATCAGCATTTCGGTGTTGCGCCGCGCATGCCACACCCGGAGCGTTCTGTTCGAAAGGAACGGAATTTTGATCAACCGGATATGGGGCAGATCGCCCGGCAAGCCGGGTCCTGTGGCGACGATCCTGATCATATGCTTTTGAATCGGCAACAGGCGGATGACGGTTGTGGTGACGCCGGAGAGGCTGTGTTTCAGGTTCGGCGCTATAACCTCGATATCCTGCACGGCTTGCTCCGCAATTGCTTCAATCCACATTATCCCGGCTGAATAGATATATCACGCAACCGAAGGCAAGGGTTACGGCAAAAAACCCGAAAATCGCGGTGTAGGGCGCGGTCGTTCCGGCCTGGGTAGTGGCGGCATGAATGCGCCCGGTGACGAATTGGGCGATGCCGACCCCTCCGATTCCGAAAAGGTTCAACAGGGTTACGCCTCGGCCCACCAGATGGGCGGGAACGAAGGCCCGACCATGGGCCATGATGACCGGAAAACTGGCCCCGGTGAACCCTATGATGGCCAACAGCAGAACGGACAGCCATGTGGCATGGTCGATCCAAACGCAAAGCAGGGTCAGTGCCACGACACCCAGCGCGTTGCCCGTGAAGATAACCCATTTCCGAGTGCCGAAGACGCGATCCAGCGGTCCGTAGACAAAGGTGCCGACGATCATCGCAGACCCCATGACCAGAGTCGCGGTGCCGATCTGGGTGGTGTTGAGCCCGAAGACATCGTTCAGATACGGCCCGGCCCATAGCCCGCGCAGCGCGGCAGAAGGCGCATAGGCCACCAGCATCAAAGGCATGATCAGCCACAGTGCAGGCTCTTTCAGCAGGTCCAGAAGTGAACCCTTGTGTTCCGTATCAACCTTCGCTGGATCGCGCAGGCTCAGCCAAATACCCAAAGCAATCGCAGCAGATATCACGGCCAGCCCAACCATGGTGGCGCGCCATCCCATCCATTCGACCGCAAGCGCAGTCGGATAAGAGGCGACGAGATTGCCCACTGACCCAACACCCAGCATGACGGCGGCCAGCGTCGCGAATTTCGCAGGCGGGTATTCGCGGGCAAAGATGAAATAGGAAGCCATCAGAACCGGAGAGCACCCAACCCCGATCAGGCCCATGGCAACACTGACATGCAACGGTGAGGTCGCGACCGCAAAAATTGCGGATCCTCCTGCACCGCCAACCAGAAGAAGCGCGGCTGCGGTCAGCCTGGGCCCAACCTTGTCCAGCGCCCAGCCGACCGGGATTTGCATTGCAGCGAACACCAGAAACCAAAGGCCGGATGCAAAAGCCAGATCTTCGGGTGTAGCACCGATATCGCGTTCAAGATCCAGGCTGAGCACAGCCAGAAATGCACGGAAAAACTGGCTGAGCACATAGCCCAGGCACAAAACCACCAAACCCGCCTGCATATCCCGCCTCTTTTCCGCTCATCCGAAAGGAATGCTTGGCACGCAATGATGCAACGCACAAGCATGTGTACTATGTTTCAAAACGAGGACTCGGGCCGCATTCCGGCTATCATTGCCAGAAGTTTGATTTCGAGGGGGAAAATGAAAGACCTCCATTCCGCATTTTACGAAAACCTGCCCCTGTTGAGGGATTTCACCCGTCTGGCGGACCCGGCACAGTTTTCGCCGATGCCCGACGACTGGTTTCTGGGGGTCGCCGACATTGTCGATTCAACCGGCGAGATCGCGCGGGGACGATACAAAACCGTCAACACCGTGGGGGCTGCCGTTATCTCGGCGATGATAAACGCGATGGACGGCAAGTTGTTTCCCTATGTCTTTGGCGGCGACGGGGCGGCGTTTGCGATCCCCCCCAGCGAAGTTGAAGCAGCGCGGGATACTCTGTCAGCCATGCGGCGCTGGGCGGAAGAAGAGTTTTCCATGCCGTTGCGTGCGGCGCTGGTGTCGGTGGCGGATATCCGAAAAGCCGGCAGGGACTTGCGCGTCGCTCGTTTTGCGCCTTCTTCCGGGGTGGATTATGCCATGTTCTCTGGCGGAGGCTTGGCCTGGGCCGAGGCAGAGATGAAAGCGGGTCATCATATGATCGCGCCTGCCGAACCGGGTGCGCAACCAGACCTGACAGGCCTGTCATGCAGATGGTCCAACAGCCCGGCGCGGCACGGTCAGATCGTGTCACTGGTCGTTGAACCCACTGCGTCGGCAACTGAACGCGACTTTGCCGACCTTGCGCAATCGGTTCTGTCCGCGTCAGAAGAGCTGGAGCGCGCAGGTCATCCGGTGCCGATGAGTGGTCCGCCCATGAGTTGGCCGCCCCCCGGCCTCGACATTGATGCGCATGTTTCGCGCGACGGGCGAAATTTGTTTCTGCACAAGCTCGTTCTTCTGTTTCAGAACCTGCTGATCGCGATATTGTTCAAAACAAGCAAGAAGCTGGGACAGTTCGAACCCGAACATTACAGGACGATGGTCAGCAGCAATGCCGATTTTCGCAAGTTCGATGACGGCCTGAAGATGACGTTGGATTGTGACCCGGCCACTTTGCGACAGATCGAACACTTGCTTAAAGAAGCGCGCGGGCGCGGCAAAATCCGATACGGTCTGCACGTGCAGGACGAGGCGATGATGACCTGTTTCGTCCCGTCGGCCACACGGGACGATCATGTGCATTTCGTCGACGGTGCCTCGGGCGGATACGCCCAGGCCGCAGCGGCCATGGCCCGTTGAACGTTCAGTCGGCTTTCCATCGTGCGGCGAGATCACGTGCCGTTTGCGTCAACAGCATTACATCAATGCCAACCGCCAAGAACTGTGCGCCCATATCCAGATATGCCTGACGGGCCTCATCATTTGTGGCCAGAATGCCCGGCGCTTTGCCTGCGGCCTTGATCCGGGCCAGTGCATCCCGGATAACCGCTCGCACCTCGGGTGCCGCGCTGTTGCCCTGATGGCCCATATCGGTCGACAGATCGGCAGGGCCAATGAATACGCCATCCACGCCTTCAACATCCAGAATGTCGTCCAGAGCAGCAATTCCGGCGCGGGTTTCCACCTGCAACAACAGGCAAATCTCCTGATCTGCGGTCTGAATATAATCTCCGACCGATCCGTACATCGTCGCCCGCGATGCCATCGCGCCCACGCCACGGACACCGGCAGGGGGATAACGGCAGGCCCGAACCAGCTCTTGCGCCTGCTCGGCGCTTTCCACGATCGGAACCAGAACGGTCTGAGCACCCGCATCCAGAACCATCTTGATCAGCCAAGTCTCACCCACGGGAACCCGCACAACCGCATGAGAGTCGCTTGCCGCAAGCGCCAGAAGCTGGTCCCGGATCGACCGGATATCGTTTGCGGCATGCTCTCCATCGATTACCAGCCAATCAAAACCGGCGGTTCCCATCATCTCGGCCGCTATGGGCTCCGCAAAGCTCATCCAGCACCCGATCCGCATATCTCCCCTTTTCAGAGCCTGTTTGAACGCGTTCTGCTGCGCAGCCATACTGTTTCCTTTGTTGCAAAACCTTCGGCGCCACGTGGTCGCGAAAGCGGCCGTTTCCACATCTTCTTCCGTGGCGCGAAATTGTCCAGTTTTAATGCAATTTGGCGTCATCGGATTGACGGCGGCAAAGGCGCGTCACGCAAGGGCGGCGGCGTCCCGGCGGTTCTTGTGCTTCAAACCGAAGACCGAGGGTTCCCTTGCGTAAATCGCGGATTTCGGCGATAATTTTGGCATGACCGACGACCTCCCACTGACGTCGCGATCTTTGCCCATTGCGCTTTTGCGGGCGCGGGAAAAGGTTATGGGACCCATCCGAGCAATGCTGGCCGACGCCGGTGTCACCGAACAGCAGTGGCGCGTGTTGCGCGTGTTGAACGAAGAAGGCCCGCAGGAACCGACGCATATTGCCGAACGCGCCTGTCTGTTGTTGCCAAGCCTGACACGGATACTGCAAAAACTGGAGCATCGCGGCCTGATCTCCCGACGATGCCACCCGGCTGACCGGCGTCGCCAGATTGTCGAGATCGGCGAGCGTGGCGTTCAGATCATTCACGCCAATCAGCCCGCCAGCATGGCGCAGGCGGAACGCATTCGTTCCCGCCTGGGGCCGGAAAAACACGAATTGTTGCTGGATCTTCTTAACGAGTTGAACGACCTGGATACCTGATGCCGGGGGCAGAACATGGGTGTCATCTGCAAGGACCCCGCCGGAGATTTTAGGGGCGATCTCCGACGGGGTGGCCAGACTTGGATTTGGGTTTGGCCTGGCCTGAGGCCGGTTGCGTCACGCCTTGCCTGACGGTCCGGCCTGCGCATCGGAGTATATGGCGAGCCGGAAATGTGGCTCTGATTAGGGCCTTTTGGCCTTTTTGGGGGAAAGGCCGTGCTCCTTTGCTCTCCGAAACAGTCTTGGGCAATTGCCGAAGTAAAACCTGGTCCGCAAGGCATGACTTGGCGTCATTCTGGCCGAATGTTCCCGCATGTGCGGTGATTTGCTGCCATCGCACACCTCAAGATAGATGCGCCCCGCAATTCCTATTTAAGACCTAGCCCGACTTGCGCCAGAGCCAAGTTAAATTCCGATCTGCCCAAGTTCCGGTGCATCAATAAAGACGGATGTGAAACAGCATTGGAACGGCACTGGGCGTTCAGGTCAGAATTGAGCAGGTTCGCGCTGAAACAACTCTTGGATATTGGCGAAATCCAGCGTGCATTCCCGGCTTGCTGGCGGCTCTGGCAGGCGTAAGATGGCAGCGATGAAAAATTCAGGAACCACGATGTCAGACAACCGGTTTTCCCTTCCCGATCCCATAACCATTCCTGTTGTTGGCGAGACGGCCGGGTATCCCGTCGGACGCATTTTCTGCGTCGGGCGAAACTATGCCGCGCACGCAGCAGAGATGGGGAATGAGGTGGATCGCGAAGCGCCCTTCTATTTCACAAAATCCGCGCCAAACGCGATCCTGTCCGGCGCGACGGTTCCGTACCCGACGGGGACGAATAATTACCATCACGAGATGGAGCTGGCGCTGGCAATCGGAAAACCGGTGTTTCGTGCCTCCGGCGCGCAGGCCTGGGATGCGGTTTATGCCTATGGCTGTGCGCTCGACATGACACGCCGCGATCTGCAACTCCGCGAGCGGGACAAACAGCGGCCTTGGGATCTGGGTAAGGACGTCGAAAACGGAGCAGTCTTCGCGCCGCTGACCCCTGCCGCGGACTGGTCGCCGGACGATGGCAAACATATCCGGCTGAGCGTGAACGGCGAATTGCGGCAGGACGCTACCCTGGAAGAGCTCATCTGGAAGATCGATGAAATCGTCAGCCATCTGTCCGGTTTCTACCATCTGCGCCCATGCGATCTGATCCTGACAGGTACCCCGGCCGGCGTAGGCCCGGTTGTGGCCGGCGACATCATAACAGGAGAGATTGACGGGCTGGAACCGATCAAACTGACCCTGACGGACGGGGAATAGGCCCTATTTAGGGTCTTTCAGCCAGCCCCTTGCAAATTCCACTTGGGTGACGCCTGCCAGTCGGCGCACCCGGTCCAGCTCGGCGTTCAGGCGTCGGCTGCGGGCGTCAGACCAGCGCACCCAGCGTTCGGGCCAGAGCGCTTTGACATGCAGCAGGTCGCGATCGCGATGCGCCTTCATGTCGATCCGGCCGATCAATCGATCGCCTTCAAGCAAGGGGAAGACGTAATACCCATATATGCGCCTGGCTTCGGGCACGAAAACTTCGATGCGATAGTGAAAGCCAAACAGCCGCTCGGCCCGGTTTCTGTCCCGAAGCATGGGATCAAACGGGCTGAGCACACGGATCCGACCGGGCGGTTGCGGCAAGTCGGTTGCCCGATCCTTCAACTCGGGGCGGGCAAAGGTTTTGCGCAGGCGTCCATCGGCGCAGGTGATTTCTATTTCTTCGATATTTCCTTGAGCCAACGCCGTGGCACACCAGTCTTTGGCTTCGGCGGCGCTGACCGTGCCCCAGAACGCGGCCAGCTCTCCGGAAGTGGCAAACCCCAACCGGTCCAGCGCGGCGTTGCACAGCCAATCCACGGTCGCCGTCGCATCACAGGCCATGTTCCCGGGGCACAGGTGGGTTTCGATCACACGTTCGGTCAGATCATACCGTTTCTGAAACCCGTCGCGGCCCACAACGGTCAGGGCCCCGGAGCGCCACAGAAACTCCAATGCGGTTTTTGACGGGTGCCAGTCCCACCAACCGCCCGAGCCTTTCTTTTCATCCTTGCCAACGTCTGACGAACACACGGGCCCGTGGTCGCGGATGTGTTGCAAGACAGTCTCGAATTGTTGCTCGAACCCATCCCGCCGCCAGTTCTTCCAACGGGCCTTCAACAGATCCGCATCACGCTGAAAGCGCAGATGCCAGTGCCGATAGAACGACATCGGGATCACGGCCGCATCATGTGTCCAGTGTTCGAACAGCGCTTTTTCCCTTTCATAGAGCCTTTTCAGGTTGGCGCTGCGATAGGCAGGCCGTCGGGAAAACAGGATCATGTCATGAGCGCGGGCAACCGTGTTGATGCTGTCGAGCTGCACGAACCCCAACCGCTGGACAAGGTCCAGAAGCCCGGCGCCCTTGGCCGCACCCGCGGGCTGTTCGGCCAAAGCATGGCGATCCAGAAAAATGGCGCGGGCCGTCCGGTTGTCGAGCCGCTTCAGGGGGGCGTTCATCGTCGTTTCAGGGTATCGCCATAGCTGATCTTGGGGGTCAGCGTGACCCGTGTCTCGATTTCGGAATCCGGGTCCTTCAGGCGTTCAGCGATGATCTGCGCGGCCTGACGTCCTATGTCCAGACGACAGGCATCCATCGTCGCCAATTTGCGCGGAAGACCCTGCAAAAGTTCCACGTTGTTGAACCCGGCCAGACCGATCTGCCCCGGAATATCTACGCCTTGTTCCAGCAGGTACAACAGACCACCGGCGCCGATCATGTCGTTGGAATAATACAGGAAATCCAGATCGGGCGACCGGTCAAGCATGGCCTGTGTCATCTCGCGCCCCTTGGCCAGGGCAGAGCCACCGGAATAGAACTCGCGATCTTCGATCTCGATCCCGTGTTTGCCCAGCACTTCGGTAAACCCTTCAAAGCGTTTTCGGGCACGGTGATCCAATGGCATCTTGGTGCCCATGAAGCCGATATGTTGATACCCGGCCTTCAGAATCGCCTGCGCCATCTCGCGCCCGGCGCGGCGATGCGAGATGCCCACCATCGCGTCGACAGGTTTGCCGTCGGTATCCATGATCTCGACCACCGGAATGCCCGCCGAATCCAGCATGGCGCGGGCCGCGTCGGTGTGTTCCAGCCCGGCAATGATCACGCCCGAGGGTCGCCACGAGAGCATCTCGTACAGCACTTTTTCCTCTTTCTCGGGCAGATAATCCGTCACGCCAACCACGGGTTGCAGTTCGGTATCTTCCAGCACCTGATTGATGCCGGTCATCACCTCGGGAAATACCATGTTCGAAAGCGAGGGGATGATTACCGCGACCAGGTTGACCCGGCTGGATGCCAGCGCGCCCGCGATCTTGTTGGGGACATATCCCAGCTCTTTCGCGGCCGCCAGAACGCGGGTGCGGGTGGCGTCGGACACATCCCCCCTGTTACGCAGAACCCGGCTCACCGTCATCTCTGAGACACCGGAAGCCTCGGACACATCACGAAGGGTAAGCGGGCGTTTAGTTTCACTGTTCACGGGAGGCACCTGCGTAGTTGTTTTGTCCGATGCTAGCGCGAACAGGTCGGTGTGTACAACAATTGTGCAAAGGCGATGACAACACGGAAATTCCCGGTTACAGAAGGCAGGGCGCGGCCCCGTGGCTCAACTGGATAGAGCAGCCCCCTCCTAAGGGGCAGGTTGCAGGTTCGAATCCTGCCGGGGTCGCCAGTTTTTGTAAGTCTTTATTTTAGTGATCATTTGGCGTGCCTGGTGTCACGGGGGTGGTGGACTTAAACGACGAATTTAAAACACGAAAAGCAGGCCATGAGTAATGATAGGAACCTTGAGCAACCAAGCGGACCCGGTACGGCTTGGCGGGTTAGGATGTCTACGCCCAAATTTTTAATGGGCACCACTGATCCAGAGATGGGCAAACTTTTTGGTCGAAGCATCACAAGAAGCCTTGGAGGTGTTTAGCACAAAGCAACGGCACGTAAGTTGCGCGACGTGGAACTTAGCAAGGTTCGAGAGTTGGAATTACAAGCGCTAGGCTCAGGGCTCATAAGCAGTATATGACGATAGCCGCGAGTGCGATTGCTAACGGGAAAGCCTTCGGGAAGCGGTCGTATCGTGTTGCAACTCACCGCCAATCTCTCAACCAGCCGAACATGATCTCAATACGGTTGCGACGTTTGTAGCGTCGCTTGTCGTATCGGATGGGCTTCTTTCGCTGTCTTCGACCAGGTGTGCAGGCCTTTATCCCTTTGTCTTGTAACGCTTCTCTGAACCAATCGGCATCATATCCACGATCTCCAGGCAGCCAATCCACGTCCGGCAGACCGTTTAGCAGGGCCTTTGCACCGGTATCATCACTGACCTGACCGGCGGTCATAAAGAAGTTCAACGGGTGCCCCTGGCTGTCACAGATGGCATCTAGCTTCGTGTTCATGCCGCCTTTGGTGCGTCCCCTCTCGGCAGCATCCTTTAGATGCGCCTGCCAGGCAGTGTATCAGTCGTCATCGCCCCCTTTTTTGACCCCGAGGCTGGATGCCATGCGGTGCGCCTTCAGATAGGTCGCATCAATCACCACGGTCTTTTCTTCGCCGTGATCGGCGGACAGGCCCATCATCATTTCCGCGAAGATGCCCTTATCACTCCACCGCTTCCAACAGTTGTACAAGGTCTTGTGTGGCTCGTATTCCTTGGGTGCATCACGCCATCTTAACCCGTTACGATTAATGAATATAATCCCACTCAAAACACGCTTGTCATCGACGCGAGGTTTCCCGTGGGACTGCGAGAAGAAAGGCTCAAGACGCGCCATCTGCGTGTCCGTTAGTCAGAAGTGATCAGACATGTTAATCGCTCGTTTTCGAACCGTGAATCACGCCGCATAACTTAACCCAATGGGTCATGAGGCTGGTAAAACTAGTGTTCCGTTTCCAGCAAGCATCCTAATCTGGCTATTATCCTGACTTTTTTCTACTTTCCGACAAGAATTGCGTGTTCCCGTTCGATGACCTTTTCCCAATCGCCTTGCGCCTTCAGACCAGTCGAAGAGTCTCCCATTAGCGACGTGACCATGAGTCTTCCACGCGCTTTCGCTTCCTCATTCGAGAAACCGGCCTGTTCAAACATCCAGGCGGCAAATTGGAAGCGTTTGCCGATGGTTCTTTGATACGATTCTTTCACCTTCTCATCGGTATTCGCCCAGACTGAGACAGCGTGATCTGGCAATGCGGCGTCCTCTTCAATGACCTTTTTCATAAGAAGAAGAATTCGGTCTTCCGGGGGGCCGCCAAATGTCTTTGCCTGTGCGATCACTTTGTCAGTCAGTTCCTGCTCCCAATATCTGAGAACCTCATCCAAAAGCTCACGGACGTTTTTGAAATGCCAATAAAAGCTACCGCTTGTCAGGTTCAGTCGCTTTGCCATTGGTACGACTTTTATCGCGGAAACGCCGCCCTCGTTCAGGACTTTGTAGGCCAGCAATATCCAGTCTTCTTTGGTCGCGGCGTTTTTGGGTGAGGCTCGGGTGATAGTTTCTGACATTCAGATTACAGCATTCTTTGTTTGACATAGAGTAGTCTATGGACTTACCGTAGAGAAGTCTATGGTTGACTGGGAGTTCACGACATCGTGCTCTCCCAAACGCCATGCAGAAAAGGGGGGATCAATGAATAGCATTATGAATTCCACGACTGGCGCACTATTGGCATTGGGTTTGTCGTTGGCTGGCACCGCTTCAGCGCAAAACGCGCTGCCGACTGGTCGAACTGCTTCTGCAATTGAAAACGGTGTTTATCCCGCGTCATACTTTCCCAACACTGAAATCCTTGGCGCGGATGAGATGCGTATCACGGCATTGGGGACAGGGATGCCAAACCAAACCAAAGCTGCCGTTTCGATTTCATTTTATGTTGAACTAGGAAATGGAGACGTTTTCCTGTTTGACGTGGGCACGGGTGCAACTGGAAACTTGTTTTCATTGAGACCGGATTTTGCGAAGGTCGATAAGGTCTTTTTCAGTCATTTGCATGTCGACCACGTTGGAGACTTCATGGGTCTTCATGTTGGGGGTTGGCTTTCGGGCAGATATACTCCGCTCCGCGTCTTCGGCCCGTCCGGATCAGAGGATGAACTGGGCACCAAAGCCTATGTAGAAGGCATGTCAAAAGCCTATGCTTGGGATCTGGCCACACGTACGGGGGCGCTGCCGGATGATGGTGCCAAGCTTGAAGTTACCGAATTCGATTACATGCAGGAAAACGAGATCGTTTATCAGGAGAACGACGTAACTATCCGGTCCTGGCCTGCTATCCACAGCTTAGATGGCTCGGTGAGTTATTCTCTGGAATGGAATGGGCTGAAATACGTCTTTGGCGGAGATACTTACCCAAACAAATGGTACGTAGAATATGCCAAAGGGGCGGATATCGCTTCTCACGAGGCTTTTCTGCCACCTGACGCTTTGGCCCCATACTTTGGCTGGGACATGAAACAGGCAACCTATGTAGCCACGCGCGTTCATACCGAACCTGCGGCGTTTGGCAAAGTGATGTCTGCGGTCGAACCGCGTATGGCGCTGGGGTATCATTCTGTTCTTTCACCCGAGAATTTTCAGGCGATTTTGGAAGGTGTACGTTCGACTTACGATGGTCCACTCACACTCGCACGAGATCTTCAGGTGATCAACGTAACCAAGGACCAGATCGTTGTTCGGGAAGCGAGTGTTGATGACTATGCACTGCCACCAGCTGTGAGCGACGAGTATATCAATGCCCCGCGTTCAAAAGAAAAAGAGCCGTCCGACAAAGTCAAAGCGGGCAAATGGGATGGTTACACGCCACCGCCAATGCCGGAAAATTAAAGTTCAGGGGTGAACAAAATTCCGATTTGGCAGTATCTGTGCCGACTATGTCTGATGCTGAGCCTGATGGCCTCAGGTGCACGCGCCGTTTCGGCGGATGTCGTTCTGACTAACGGATCAGAAGTCGCCCCCAACATCGCTGTCCTTCATATCAAAGACGATGGGGTCTACGTCGACCTTGAGATCTATATCGAAGATATTCCGTTGTTTACTGATATGTTGCCAATCGGTTGGTCATCGGATTTCGTCGAGAGTAAGCCGGAGGCTAAACAAGAGACCAATCAAGGTTTTGCCCAAGCCGAAAGTCGGGCGCTATCGATTGTTGGAAGAGACAATCAGCCCCTAAACGCTGAAATCAGAAATTTAGAATACCGAACACGCATCGACCGGGCCTCGCCACTTGCAGGTCAGCGGAATCCATTCTCGGGTCAAATTGTTCCCAGCCCGCCAAAAGATCCGCGTGTTCTGTTCATCAGAGTGTTCTTTCCGTTTCAAAACACAGTTCCCAACGAGCTGACTATAATGCCTCCATCGCGGGATGGTGAACCACTGGCGACTATCGGGATGCAGGTTTTTGACCGTGAGGTTCCGGTCACCGATTTTAGCTTCTTGTCAAAGCCGGCAGAGTTAAAGATTCACTGGCCTGATCCGTGGGATAGCCGTTTTTCTGCTGAAAGCCTAAATCGAAAAGCGCAGGACGGGACATCCACCTTTCTCTACATCGAACCTCGTGAAGTTCGGCATGAGACGCTGATCCGCTTGCGTGAACTGGCGCCTTGGATTGGTGAAACTACCGAAGTCGGTCAAACACTTTCGCCACAGCGTAGCGCCATGATCGTAAACCAAGCGGCGTCCTTCCTTGCTTCTCGTAACCCGGTGACAATTGATGGCAAATTAGTGCAACCGTCGAACGCTACAGCAAAGCTCTTGGAACTGACATCGCAGGGTTATCAGGTTGTCGAGCCTGGAAAGGATGTGTCCGTGAACAATGCGTTTATCGGAGCTATCCTGTCCTTCTCATCGGTAGAACTTCCCGATCAGGTGACAGTCACATGGGATATGTTTAACGAGGAAATTTCCCGCGTTGCGACCATTTCAAACGATATCGCTGGGCCATTCTTTGGAGCTGTGACACCTGCGGACCCTCAGTTTCACTGGCAGAACCACCTGCTCCAATACCAAAGAGCATCTGTTACTCAGATTCCATTTGAGCAGCAGAAACGGCAGAACCCGGCTATGGCGTTGATCGCCGGGATTATCAGCGCCGTTTCACTCGGTTTTCTCCTGCTAACCAGGGACAAAGTCGCAAAGCGTGCCAGTTGCGTGACTATGATTGCCGCTGCTTCGGCAACGTTTGTATTTTCGGGATATTTGCCGGAATTACTTTGGAACAAGCCCGAGCCCCCTGAGCAGCAGGTTGCGGAAGACATACTGCGCTCGATGGTCAAAAACTTGAACACGGTGACCCTGGAAACTTCGCCGGCAGCAAGAAAGGCAGAGCTGGCCCACATTGTAACGGCGGCATCTCTGGGCGACATCGCAACAGAGGTAGAGCGTGGTCTCGTGATCCGAACGCCAGGAGGCAGTCTTGCCACGGTTACTGATATTAGAGACCTGAAATTAGAGCGCGTTGACCCGACCCTCAAACCGGGTGGATTTAGCACTCTGGCAAAATGGACAGTGAAAGCCCAAGGCGGTCATTGGGGACACGCCCATATACGCGCGGTTACGTTTCGGGTGCTAGCCGAGGTCGTAGCTGAGTCAGGGCAATGGAAGCTGGATGGATTAACTGTAATCGAGGCTCGCGATCCAAATGCATAAGTATTTAAGATCAAAGGTTTTTACTTTCGGCGCTCTGTTTGTCGGTGTGCTTTTATCACTGACGCTGTCAGCCTCTGCGCATTTTTTGCTTAACCTCAACGTTCGAATTTCGCATGTCGAGCATTCCGAGGGCGGTCTGCGTGTCTACATGCGTACGCCCATGCCTTATCTGGTTGCAGACAAGGTCGGTGATCAGAATGGAGATGCCTTGCCGGAAGCTGCACCATTCACTACCAATGCCATGAGCGATGGTCAGGTGGTCCACTTCGTCGACTTGCCGGCTGTCATGAGCGATCCCAATGGGCTGGGGCAATTCGCGGAAGGTGGGTTGCATCTGTTGGGCGACAATCAGCGCTTGAGAGGAACAGTTAAGTCCGTTCGCTTGCATCGCGTTGGAAATGAGCCCGGATTTGCAACTTTGGCCGAAGCTCAACAGGCGGTGGACACCGAAACGGCCTTAACGCCACCGCTTTTTGTTGGTGATACGATTGTCGATCTCGTCCTGTATTATGAGACTGACGGCCCGATCCAATCGTACAGCATTTCTAACGTGCTAGACCCCGGCTTGCCGGATCAGCACCAAACGGCCAACCTCATTCTCGACTACGCGTCTGACACGCCTCAGATATTCCGATCTCGGGGCCTGATGACTGAACCATTGGTGGTTCAGAAGAAGGGGTATGGAGGATTCCTCAGTTTCGTCTGGGAAGGCATACGACATATCCTCGAAGGGTTGGATCATGTCTTATTTGTTGTGTGTTTGGTCATCGGAGCGCAGACACTCAGGGCACTATTGCTGCGTGCAACCGGTTTTACCGTTGGACATAGCGTAACTTTGTCGCTGGGGTTCTTCGGGTTTGTGCCATCGGGCGCGTGGTTTGTTCCTGCCGTCGAAACCGGGATCGCGCTTTCCATCATATTTGCAGCCGTCGCAGCGTTTATGAGTTTTAAGGACAGCGCGCGCTCTGAGGTCACGATGGTGCTTCTGACAACGCTGATTGGCCTCTTGCACGGGCTTGGGTTTAGCTTTGTGTTGCACAAGATCTTGCAGGTCACATCTCCAAACATCTGGCAAAGCCTGCTTGCTTTCAATCTTGGCGTCGAGCTTGGCCAAGTTGCCATTATTCTTGCACTCTGGCCCGCCTTGATAATGTGTCGGCGCGTGAACTCCAGTTTGTGGATGTCCGTACGAGTGGGCTTAGCCGGTGGGTGTGCGGCTATCGCCTGCTTTTGGACCGTTCAGCGAGTTGCCGAGGTTTATTCCACGTTGGCTTAGGGTCATTGCGAAGGCGCGTGCCGTGATGGTCTCCTAAGACATGCGGACTTCGGCTGTTCCGAAGCATAAGACAGATTAGGCTCGTTGCAGTCGTTCGCTGCACTTGGGATGAACGCCCCCTATGTGGACAAATTAGACGCGTGAACTCAGCCGCGAGAAAAACTCCGCACACAACTGGCAAACTGGCTCAATGCTGTGGTCAGAACCTGACTCTGAACGCCAGCCCAACCAATGGCGCTGTTTCATAGCTCTGACGATTAATTTCCAATCCATTCGCATCATCTAGCGTCAGGCGGCCGTCAAATTCTGCGCCAGCAAAGACACTTAATGAAACCCCAGGGTTCGGGTTGTACCCAACAGATAGGACTACAGGGATACTTTTATCCTCACCCACACCATTCGGGGCAAGGCCGTCCCCATCCAACCTGAATCGAATCCTTTCCGATCGCGCGGTCAACGAAATGTCCAAGGTGTCATTCAACGCGTAACTCAGTGTCAGTCCAGGACCTTGCGTCGCTCCTACACCAGAGCCAGTATTCAAGTTCCAGCGATCGTTTATGTCCCAGTCGATCAGCAGGGCTGGAAAAAAATCTGTACCGCTTTCGTCAAATTGAGAAAACGCGCCAAAGGCCGGACCTATCGTCAAGCGCTCGCTCAGTTGCCAAGCAATTCCTGCAAAAATACCATGGGTTCTTCCTTCAGATGAGGAGGCCCCGCTTTGATAGTCCCATCTGATCTGTGGCGACACAAAAACTGTTGCTGTATCACTCACTCGAAGCCGCACAGGAACAGCGACGCGGAGGTCACGGATGTTTTCCCATGGCTGGTTGTTCGATTGGCTGAAGCGATAATCCAGCTTGCCAAAGCTGGTGGAAAGCCCAACTGAATTTCCTCCGTCCAGATTGTATAGTGCGGTCGCACGAAGAAATGTTCGACTTGCAGAGAATTCGCCACCGCCGCTCAAATCCGCATCCCCTTGAAAAGCGGCAAGCCCATCAACTTGATACGCCCAACCTAGCCGCGGCTGTGCAGTCAACGGAAACGCTGTGAAACATAGGGAAATAGTTCCAAAGCAGCACGTTAGAATAAGGTTTTTCATATGACGTTTCCTAAGTGACGCTGGTTCCCTTTCGGGGTGCCACTCCTGGACCAGCGGTTCAAGTGCTTTCAAGTCTGTTATGCGGACTTTGCATCCATTTGCATTCTTGCTCCTCAGGGCCGCAATCAGCCTAAAGCAAACCTATAAAATCGAGTCTTGGACAGGTCCACGCGCGCGGATGGGGGCCGGCGGACCCCACTAACTTGAATATTTGATTTTATGCATGCTTTGTCGTACACTTTTGCTTTGGTTTTTTTGTCTGGGGGGCAGTCATGAAAACTCATTTTGAACCCACGATTATGTTGCATGCTGCAACCGCCTTGGCGCTTTCATTAGGAACGCAAGCAGTTGGCTTTGAAGGCGAAGTACCTCCAGATAAGGTGGTTCCTGCACAGACCTACTCTCCGTTTGTTGACCGATCTTATCCTGATCAGGTTCTATTCGGTGATCTTCACTTCCATACTGAAATCTCATTCGACGCAGGGCTTGTTGGGACTTCTCTGAACATCCACGACGCCTTCCGCGTGGCCCGCGGTGAGAGGATAACCTCAAACACCGGACAACCTGTTCAACTCATTAGGCCCCTCGATTTCCTCGCGATTACTGAACACGCGGAAATGTTGGGACTTGCGACCGCCGTTCGAGCAGCTGACCCTCGGCTTTTGGCTGACGAGTGGGGTCGTTTGACCTACGAAAGGTTCAATTCCGGGCAAGAAGGTCGGATGGAGGCGTTCGCTGATATCATCGAAATCGCATCAATCGAAGGGCGAGACCCGACCGCTGGATTGGATTTGGACGGTGACCTTTGGCAACAAATCGTGGAAACGGTCGACGAATACTACGAACCCGGCGTCTTCACATCATTGGCTGGGTACGAGTGGACATCAACTCCGAGAGGTAACAATCTCCACCGGGTGGTGATCTTCGGAGACGGCGCCGATAAGACCGGTCGAACCCGCCCATTTACCTATTTTGAAAGCGAAGACCCTGAGCCGTTGTGGGACTATCTGGCTGCGTACGAAGAAGAGACGGGTGGAAGCGCAGTATCTGTTCCCCATAACGGAAATATATCCAATGGAATAATGTTCGCGCCTACGAAATTCGACGGCACACCTATGGACGCGGAATACGCCGCCAAACGCATTCGTTGGGAGCCGATGCATGAGGTAACTCAGATCAAGGGGGACGAGGAAACGCACCCATTCCTGTCACCTGATGATGAGTTTGCGGATTTCGAAACCTGGGACGTTGCGAATATCTCGGGCACCGTCGCAAAGACCCCTGAAATGTTGCGCTACGAGTATGGGCGCTCTGCCTTGAAGGTCGGGCTCGAAGTTCAGCGGGAGACAGGCGTTAACCCATTCAAGTTCGGCTTCTACGGCACGACGGACACGCACACCGCGCTCCCGACCACGCGGGAAGACAACTACTTTGGTAAGTACCAACACACAGAGCCTTCAGCGAACCGTCACAACTTTGATGTAATCCCGGCCGAAGACCCGGCATTGCGCATCATTACGGCGCAAGAATCGGCTGCAGGCCTCACCGCTGTTTGGGCGCGCAAAAACACCCGCGAGGAAGTCCACGGAGCAATCAAGCGCAAAGAGGCCTACGCTACGACCGGGCCGCGAATGCGAGTCCGGGTCTTTGGCGGTTGGAATTTTGATGCCGATGATCTGTACGCCTCGGATTTTGTTTCCAACGGGTATAAGAACGGCGTGCCGATGGGCGGAGACCTTAGGAACGCGCCGGATGGGGTTTCTCCCAGCTTCCTGATCCGGGCGCTGCGCGACCCAGATGGCGCGAACCTCGACCGAGTCCAAATTATCAAAGGCTGGATCGACGAGAGTGGCGAAACCCATGAGCGGATCTTCGACGTGGCCGTCTCCGATGGCCGAGAGATTGGAGAGGATGGTCGTGCACGCGAACCAGTAGGCTCGACGGTAGACATTGAAAACGCGACATACAGCAACTCAATCGGTTCCGTGGAACTCGCCGGTTATTGGCAAGACCCAGATTTTGACCCGAACAACAACGCGTTTTACTATGTGAGAGTGATCGAAATTCCAAAGCCGCGATGGACGACCATAGACGCAGCTTTCTACGATATACCGCTGCCCGAGGCGGTTCCCGCAGAAGTCCAAGACCGTGCTTACACATCGCCGATCTGGTTCAGCGCTGAATAGTGAGGCTAGTATTTCGACAAAGCTGGTCTTGATCAATTTCGATTCCCACGGAACACGTTGGCAACCAGTTCCAATGGCTCGAAAATCTCCAAAGCGTGAGGACGCCTTCTGGCTCTGTTGCAGTACAAATTAAACCCGTTCTGATGCCACCGCGCCTGCTCGCCGGTAACGCCGGCAGTCGCCGCACGCTGTTCTTTGCAAAATCAACTTTTTGCGCGTTGCCGTCGTTTGTGCGGAGCGCAGTGTCTAGCCCCCGTGTTCTGGGCCATTTCGGACTAGAGTTTCGGGGACTGGTGGGCGCATGTTGAGGGCCTGATGCGGTCGGGTGTGGTTGTATTGCCTGAGCCAGCAGTTGATCACGATCTGTGCCTGCTTGGTCGTTGTGAACCATTCGGAATTGAGAACCTCGCGGCGGAGCGTTCCATTGAACCTCTCGTTGTATCCGTTCTCCCAGGGAGAGCCCGGGTAGATCCGGATCGGGTTCACACCGACCTTCTCGAGCCAACTCTGGGTCGCTCGTGAAGAGAACTCTGGGCCGTTATCGCTTCGAACGAAATCAGGCTTTCCGTGGCGCAGGAACAGCCCGTAGAGAACCTCCAGCACATCTTTAGAACCCATGCGGGTCCGAACTTCCACTGCAAGCGCCTGGCGGGTGTATTCATCCAAAACCGTGAGCATCTTGTAGCTCCGCCCATTGCTCAGCTTGTCGTGAACGAAATCGACGCTCCAGACATGGTTGGGATGCGTCGGTCGGAGTCGAATGATCGAGCTGTCCTTGTGGTACAGGCGACGCTTCTTCTTGTGCCGCTGCGGGAGTTGCAGACCTTCCTCCCGCCACAGCCGTTCTACCTTCTTGTGATTGACACGCCAGCCCTCGACCCGAAGTAGCTGCGCCACCTTACGGTAGCCATACCGGCCATAGCTCTTGGCCAGACGGATCATGGCCAGTCGAAGAGCATCATCGTTCTTCTCTACGGCCTGGTATTGCATGGAGCTGCGTGCAAGGCCGACCACCTTGCAGGTGCGACGCTCTGATGTGCCGAGCTTCTGGCGAGCATGAATGACGGCCTGACGAAGTTGGCTCGTCGTCAGGCCCTCGGTTTTAGGTAGTTCAGACTTTCTTTGAGGATCAGCTTGTCCAGTTCCAGTTCGGCCACGATCTTCTTCAGCCGAGCATTTTCTTTCTCCAGGCTGCGCAACTCCGACAGTTGCGACTTGCCCATGCCACCGAACCGACGCCGCCAATTGTAGTAGGTCGCATCGCTGACACCGACACCACGACAGGCTGTCCGAACATCATCGCCATCTGCCAGCTTCAGTTCAATCTCACGCAGCAGCTTCAGAATGTCTTCGTCCGAGTATCGCTTCCGAGCCATCCCTTGTTCCCCCCTCTCGGCCAAAGTAGTGGCCCAATTTTACGGGGCAAAGACAAGCGTCATGCATATAGTTCAACTTACTAAGCCGTCCAAAGTTGCAAAATGGATTACCCTTCAACAGCGTCTTTCAATGCTTTTGCGATGGTCATTTTGACCACCTTTTCGGCCTCTTTTTTAAATTGCTCCCCGGTTGCAGGGTTGCGAACCTGGCGTTCAGGACGCTCGCGGCAATAAATTTTTCCAACGCCGGGCAAAGTTACTGCGCCGCCACCGGAGACTTCCCTAGTAATAAGACCAGTGATCGCATTCAGTGCGACAACTGCGGATTTTGTGTCAGTACCCATTTCCTCAGCGAGGGCAGCAATAAGCTGTGTCTTGGTCATTGGTTTCGCAGACGAGCGAACACGACCTTTAACGAAGCGTCGTGCTGGCGTAGAAGCAGACTGCACCAACTTAGGCTTGCTCTTTTTTTCTTTCAGAGCGTCTAGGCGTTGTTGCAAAAAGGCATTTGCTTTTTCTTGCCGTAGTACTTCACGTTCCTCATCGGTCAGTTGCTTGTACTTTTCTAAGGTCAAGGAGTTTCGTTTCATCTCATTTCCCGCCACCGAAAATGTCGAATAGCCCTTTGATTTCCTTTACTAAATCGATCGTTTTTCGACCAACCTTTAGCGCTTTTCCCTTCCAAGATACTGCTTCATGCGGCCGTATGCCAGAGATCAACACGCTAACTCCATCATGGTCATGATAGACAATGTAGTGAACACTTAGTGAACTGAAAAGGTACTCATGGTTGGTACCATCGGTGCTCGAACCCAAATAGGGGTCCTTCGACAAGTTCTTTATTAGTCGATCGAAGTCGGCATCGGAGACGTGATACATAGCCTTGTCAAGGTCAACTATCTCCGTGTGCCGCACTGGGACCTTAATAGGCTTAGATGACAAATCACTCTCTCCAAAGCGTAATACCAGATAGGAAGCTTAAAAATTTTCGGAAAAGCAAGAAAAATTCAGTTTTGACAAATAAATGGCATTGAGGCTTTTTACCTCCGAAACCAGCATCACCTAAATCTCCCAGCCCTCCACCTTTTTCTTCGGAACATCGCCCCGACAGCGGATGTTATTCAATCATCGCTGGGTTTGCGGCGTGCCGATGAAAATGCGCCGCACTCGCGCGCACTCGGTGACCCAGTGGGCTGCCTCCTTTCGGCCTTGCCTGCCGGGTGCGCGCTCAACACAGAGAGGTTCCGAATGCCTGCCCATTACCTGACACTGCGCGCGACAATCGACAAATACGACACCGTTACAATTGAAGGCACCAACAACGCATCGACCTTCGATCTCAAGGTACCCAAAGGCATCGATCTGGCTGACGACATCGCCGCGACACTGAACGTCGGACAGGGCAACGTTTACCGCGACACCTACGCCGTGCTGACCAATGATCGCGGCTGCGTCGTGAAGGTCGGAGACGGGACATTTATGATCCCCTGGCAGCGCATCACCGACGTGGTTGCACAACTCCGGGCATGATACTTGGCGACCGCCCACAGACGCCCGAAGCGGCCCTTGTGACGGCAATCATCATGCAGGCATACCGTGACCTGTTCATGACCGTTCGGACAGGTGCCACCGCATCCTTTACAGCACGCGCCGACCAAGATCAGGCCATGTCATTCCTAACGGATCGGACAGGTACACTCGCGCGGCATCGCAACCACCTATGCAGCCTCATTGGCTGGGATGGCGACGTACTGGCGGAGCGGATTCGTGCAATGATGGAGGGCGATGACTTCCCAATGCCGACTGATAGGACGCCCGCTGCCCACAAGCGTGGCGCACAGGCCGTCGAGAACATTCGCGCGCGTTGGCGGTACCTAAAAAACCCGCCCAAACAACCCGCTCCACCTAATTCTGCCGGTCGGCG
Organism: Ruegeria sp. HKCCA4008; assembly: GCF_013033125.1. NCBI lineage: Bacteria > Pseudomonadati > Pseudomonadota > Alphaproteobacteria > Rhodobacterales > Roseobacteraceae > Ruegeria > Ruegeria sp. HKCCA4008. Next base: position 14,342 of record NZ_WQDM01000008.1, on the reverse strand, counting down.
ATCTGAGGCAGCCCCATTAAATTCGAACGTGAACGCAACGGTGTGCGACGTTCCTGTCTAATCCAATTCGGATGAGCGCGACGCCCACCAAAGCGTCGCGTTCATTTATTGGAAAGGACGGGATCGTGACGGACGAAACCACGGCTGCATTGCAAGCCCTCATCAAGCAGGTCGAAACTCTCACCACCACGGTGACGGATCAGGCGAAACGCCTCGACGGCCTGCGCGACTTCAACACCCGCATCTTAGACGAAAAGAAAGACCTTCAGCGCAAGCTCGCGACCAGACCTGATGGCAAGACCGACGCTGAGATGGAAAAGCTCGGTTTAGAGCGGGGTTCGGACGGCAATTGGTATCCCAAGGGAACACGCCCGACCCACAGTCTGACGCGCGCAGAGGCGCGTGATCCGCACAAGTACCGCGAGGCAAAGGCCGCTGCCGAGAAAGCGGGAGCGACCCTGCAAATCATCGACCCGGATACGCCCGAAGATGCGCATCGCCGTGGCCGCCCCGACACCGCAACATCACGCACCACGGTTATCAAAGACGAGGATACGCGCCGCGCTTATGTGCGCCGCGATGTGATGGGGTCATCCGAGTTTGGGGCGCAGTATCGGAAACTGCGTGAAGACGGTTTTACGCCTGTCTCATGGGATCAGCCGGACGAATTGCCCCAGCACATGCAGACGAAGTTTGCGCTGATGGAGAAATCTCATGACGCCAACTGATCGCGCCTGCCTGCAATACGCGGTCCATGTCGCGCTCGGCTTGGATCATGCCTACGTCACACCGGATGGCGCGTGCGTCATGGTGGATTCCATTGACCGGTTCGACCCGTCAAGCAACCCGCTTGATGCCGTTATCACGACGCTTGCCCAGATGATGAAACTCCACCTTGAGGGCGTCGGGTTTGGAGAGTTGCGCAACGACCTCCTGCGGTCGGGCGTTCGGGAACAGTTCGCAAATCGCGTTCATGATCATCTGGTCGATGTCTCCGTTGAAGAATGGGCGGCGCTCCGCGCCCGCATCCGTTGGTATGGCGACGATACGGGCGAACCGTTGCCCGCCTCAACCGAAGTTCAAGGTGAGTCCTGAAATGGCTGGCAACAAGGGCAGCGGTCGCCCCAACACAATCAATATCCACCCCGAGAAGAAGACGATCATCAAGCAGATCGTTCTCGGGGAACACGGTATGCCCGGAGGCATGTCGAAGGCGGCAGTTGCGCGTCGGATCGGTTTGTCGCCTGAAACGATCACCCGATACCGAAAGGATCATATCACCGAAGAAATGGTGAGGGCGATCTTGGCCGATGCGCGGATCGAGAAGGTCGAAGCCGACACCGAAATCCTGAATGACGAACGGATGGACGTTGCCCGAACCTACGAGTCACTGGCGCGGCGGGTCGAACGGCTCATCACTAAGGCCGAAGACAACGAGGATGACGGGTTTGCGCTCGCCGCGATGGAAGGTTTGCGCAAGGTGCTGCGGGACATCGCCACCATGCACGGCAAGATGGCAACTGATCTTTCTGTGTCGGTCACGCTTTCGGAGTCGCCTGAGTGGGTCACGCTCAAGCAAATCATCCGAGATGTCTGCGACGAGGTGCCCGAGGCACGCGAACCGTTTCTACGCCGAATGCGGCACCATGTTCTGTCTGTCAGTCAGGAGAGCGGCGATGCCATTTGACGCGCTACATGACTGGTGCGTTGGCCTCGAACGCGATCTGAACCCGTCGGCGCGCCTCGCCCATTGGATCGGGCATGACCCCGACCCGTGGCAGATCGAGGCATTCACAACGCAGTCGTCCGAGATTGCGCTGCGCGTTGGTCGGCAGGCGGGCAAGACGTCCGTACTGGCCGCGCGCGCCGTCGAGGAATTGCACGTCCCTGAGTCACTAACCATCTGCGTTGCCCCGGCTGAGCGGCAGGCAAAGATCATCGCCCGTGAAATAGGGCAGCAGCTTCGGCGCACGGATTTGGTCATCACGAGATCGACCCTGACTGAACTCGAGATGTCGAACGGCGCGCGCGTTGTCGCGCTGCCGTCCACGTCAGATACGATCCGTGGGTATCCGTCGGTGTCGCTGCTGATCATTGACGAATGCGCCTTCCTGCAAGGTGAAGGCGGCGGCGAAGACCTGATCTCGTCTGTGCTGCCGATGCTGACGCAGGATGGGCAGGTGTATTTCAGCAGCACACCCGCAGGTAAGAACAACTACTTCGCGCGGCTGTTCCTCGACGCAAAACCCGGCGACGGCATCCACCGCATCGTCGTGCGCGGGACGGACATTCCAAGGCTGGCCGAGAAGGTCGAACGGATGCGCCGCACGCTATCCGCGACGAAGTTTCGACAGGAAATCTTGGTCGAAATGCTGGCTGACGGGCAGGCGTATTTCGACCTTTCAATCATTGAACAAGCTACAAGCAAGACGGAGAGGGCGATATGTCCACGACTGTAACCGAACCCAAACTAAACCTCGTTTACCACCCAGACGGGCGCGTCATGAACGAGACGGGCAATGATCCCGCCATTCCACGCGTTACTGGTTTTTCGCGATACTGGCTCGCCGCCGATCTTGGGCAGGCGAACGACTATTCGGCGGTTGTTGTCCTCAAGGACGAGGCATTGCCGATCATCGACAACGGCAACTGCATTGTGGGTCCGCGCGAAAGAACGGTTGTCTACGCTGATCGCTTTCGCGGCGTGTCCTATGTCGATGTTGTTGATCACTTGATCCAATTGAAAAACGCACCGCCGTTTGGCGGCAAGACAGCCTTGTGCATCGACGGCACGTCCATTGGCCGAGTGGTCTCGGACATGCTTTGGGAGCAGAATGTGAACCACCATGCGATCCAGATGACGGGAGGGCAGGATTGGTCTCGGAAAGGTCGCTATGTCAATGCAGGCAAAACTCTGATGGTCGAGACAACCGCTGTGCTGTTCGCCTCGGGCGACATCAAGTTTGCCCAAGACTTGCCGCTTCGTCAGGAGATTGAAGAAGACCTTGGATCATTCACTACCGCGACAACGGCTGCGGGCAATCAGATCATCACGCAATCAAGGTCGACTGCGGGGCACGGTGACCTAGGCATTTCGCTGATCGTCGGCGCGTTTGCTTCGCACTACCTGCATCGTCAGCATATCGTCGTCTCGACGCTGCAAGGTTGGTTTTAAGTCAGAAGGGGATTTCATCAATGTCGTCGGGCACAATGAGAGGGTCAGCAGTGAACAGTTCGTCACTGCGCCTGCGATTGTGACGCGCTGCAATCACCCTAAGGTTTTTGGGCACATGTAGGCCACAACGGTAATGGACGTTTGCCCCGGTCTCCTCGTCCAAATGGCAACAATGTAGTGGGACAATGTGATCAACCTGAAATCTCTCGCCACGAACTTCGCTGAGCTTCTGAGCGGCCAGATAGAAGGACAGCATTTCTGCTTTTTGCTCTTTCGTCAGCCATTCGGGCATGGCTTTCCCTGCCCGCTTGCTCGCCATTCGCATCGCATCCTGTGCCCGTTTTCTTTGGGCGCTGCTCAGCTTGGAAAGTTGCTGATCCTCAAGCTCAATCTCGCGTTGCTCGTCGGGGGTTAGTTCTTTTCGCCAATCATTCATATTGGTTAGCTAGGTAGACCTCTACTAAAGAGGGAAGATACTGCGCGAACTTTTTGCTGTTTGGTTCAGGGCAATTTAAGAAATTATTCTGTCGCCTTATCCTCATCCGGTTTTGGTTGATCAAACAAGGGGCCAATATCTTCTATGACGGAATCTTCCATCTTTTCCGTGGCGCGCTTCGCCGCCGTCGAAGAGATCCAGCTCTCAGCGACACTTGAACGATCAATTGCTGAGAAATCCAAGAGCACACCCATAAAGGATTTTTCCTCGTTGGGAAGATCATCGAAGCCCAAAAGCTCTTGGCTGAACGCACGCAACTCTAGCGACCGAGCCAGACGGAACAAGCCGTCGGACTTTAGGTTTTTGAGGATGTGGTCTGCGACAATTTCAGCTGGTATTTTAGAGTAGTCGGACTTGATAGACTGAGCGACTGACTGCGCAACGGCTCGTCCGTTTGTTGCATAACGTTCTATAAGTGCGGTGGCGATCCGCACCTTTTCGAGGCCTCGGTCTTCGTCTTCCTCTCCATACCGAATTACGTTTAAAATGGTCTTTCTACGCTCGTCATACGACTTGAATGAGACCTTTGTCAGCGCGTAATCAAGGGCAATTGCAGAAAATGAAGCGGCGATATAAAGCAGGCGCAAGTTGATTTCCGCGCTGCTTGACTGCGGGTGGCATGAAACCAGGGCATCAGAGAAATCTGCGACATGTTCAAGGGCGCGATTTACAGTTCCGCCACCGAAGTTATCGATTAATGCAGCTTTCAAATCAGCATATGAATTCTGCACTTCTTTGTTTCGCCTAGATCTGTCGAGAGCTTTGATCTTGGTCTGCAAGTCCTCCTCAGATATTCTATTTGGCAGGAGTACTTTGTCACTATCGGCCATCCTTTTTATATCGGCACCGTCCAAGACTGATAGCCCAAGGCGTCTTGACATTTCCTTTAACAGCGGGCGCGTGTCAGTAGTGGCAATGTAAGCCCCATCAACCGCAAGCAGTTCATAGAGACCCTTTGTCCAGAAAAGGCGCTCTACTGCCTTTGGCTTAGTCTTGGACTTGGCGTCGACAATCTGCCGACGTCGAGATGATCCGGTAGGTCGTTCATAAAGCCAAATGTCGACGTCAGTCAGGTCGTCGCCATCTAGTCTTAGGGGCACACCTCGAACTGCATATACCCCCGCCCGAATGAAATAGGCCCTAAGCAGCTCTTCGAGTTCGTAGCCCTTTTGCCCTTTCTTTGCATTCATCAAAGACCCCTCCCGCCGCGCAGCGCACTGAGGATATCCTGTGTCTGCCGCTTACTCGGTTTAGACTGACGCCTACGCAGCGCTTCCCGCGCTTTTTCTGGAGCCGCGTACCCAGACATCGGCGCGCTTGGCGGAACATTTATTGTCTCTGCATTTGCATCGCCCCGTTGCAGCACCTCCAAGGCAAGTTGCCCAATCTCGGTCTTCAACAATTTCATTCGGTACATCCCACCACCGCTAGGTGTCAATTTCACCACTCGGTTTTGTTCAAGTACTCTGTAGTCGTTTCCAATAGCTGTGGCGGGACCGATTGTTCTTCCGGAAATCAAGGCACCAAGTATCCAATCAACACTCAGAATTCGACCCTGAGACGATGGGCGAAGGTTCATTCCGTAGGAAAGCGCAGAGACCAATGCCTTTGCCATGTCAAAACTATCGTCGATGAGGGGGTTTACGAATTTATGAAAAGCTCCCGGTAGCGTTACGAAAGCATGTTCCCCGTTTTCATTAGAAACGGTGTTTACTTCTAGAACCCCGGCCGCCTTTAGTTTCTCAAAAAGAGGTGTTCCGAGGCGAACTTCAATCGTGGACGCTAGGAGGCAACCGGATGATGTTAGCGATTCCGTAACTTCCGCCAATTTTGCTTGTTCAGCACTGCTCAAAGAACCAAGTACGGTCGCTGATTTTGCGACGCTATCGCGTTTAAAAAGGTTTCCGTTGAAGAGCAGGGTGTTGGTTGGATCGTCTCCTTCGATATCCACGAAGCCAATTTCACTTGCTCTAGTAAGGAAATCTGCAGCATCCGCTGATTTCATTTTGAACTTGTCGCCAACGTACTCCTGAGCTTCGGTGAGCAATAATGGAGACTGAGATGCTAATTCACCTATCTCCACAGCCGCAACTTCACGTGACGTCGGAGATGCATCATCGAAAATGTCGGACGCGTGACCGAGGACGCTCCTGGTATTGATACCCAAGACCTGCACTTCATTCGCGGAAGTGTCGATTAACCTGCGACCCTTTAGCAAGTTCAAGTAGTGAGGCAACTCGGTTCTGACGTTTAAGTTTGCCGACCTAGCGATTGCATCAACCTCGGCTTTAGTCAGATTGTCTTCATCTGCTGCGCCAAGCCGCATAAGCAATTCGGCAGCTTTTCCCGACTCGTCCAAAATGGAATACTCGGCGGGAGCCGCAACATCCATCGAGATTTTTCGGGCGTGGTGTACAATCCATGCCCCTTTGGTTTCTTTATCTGCGCTGCCTGTCATGTGCCTTTTGAAATCCTTAGCGGGAGCCTATGTAATTTGACTCCACTTAAACTTGAATAGATCAGTCCGCAATCGCTCCCATCGACCGAACAGGGTAACACCAACAGCTAAAATGAGCGACGAGTGCCAATTAGTCTCCGAACAACGGGCCTGCGCCGGCAGCGCGACGACGCGCCTCTTGTTCCCGCCCTTCAGAGACTTCTCGCCAAATTTCGTAAGTCGTTGCGACCATTCGTTCAAGCTCATCTAGCGGGATCAGATCAACACCCTCGTCAGTAAAAAACCGGGCGGGCCGAAAGCCCTTTTTCTTGTCGCCTGCGTGGCGTTCAGTCGGTTGTCCAAACTTGACAATGCTCAGACGAACCTCTTCGAAGTCAGGATCTTCCACACGAATGCGCTCGTGCATCATTGAGAAAGCAAATTGTCGCGCGATGTCGTTCAGTCCACGGTTTCCACGGGGATCAATGAACGTGGCGTAAGGTGCTTCATCAATCGCCAGAATTGTGGGCAACCACAAGCTCACCTTCCAACCCATACGCATCTGAAACGGGTAGAATTCTTGTCTACGCCCGATGACTTTCTTTTCCTGAGCCAATGCGTGCAATCCGCGTACAACACGCAAATTCGCCAATTCTTCTTTGTCCCAGCGGGCTTGACGTTTGACTTTACGTTCGATCACCGAAAGCTCTGTCGGATCGATACGGTCGAACATTTCGGGGCGAACGTTAAGGATATCTGAGAAATTGGAACGCAGCGGCTTATAGTTGATGCTTGGGTTCCCCAATTTGAACTTTTCAAGCTCATGGCGCTTTTCAGCATCGGGCAGCGGTGCGATGCGTGCCAGATCAATATCAGGCAAAAGGCGTGTCATCTTCAGGTTCTCCTGCTCGTGGTGCCTCTCCCGCGGACACCTTATGATGATGGAATCGTTCTTGGATTACATTATCTGGTATCCGCATACCCAAAGCAACATCTGTTCTCGCTTTGTCCACTATGTAGTGCCAAGGTGAGTTTTTGGCGTGCGATAGGTCCACAAGCCGTCCCGGGGAGAGCCGCCCATATGATCGGACTACATCTCGAACTAATTGCACGACCAATCCATCGTCGGGTGTTTTCAACTCGCGAGGCCGACCAGTCAACGGGTCCTTACCAGCGGCCCGAAATGAAATCGGAGTAGCACCACAGGATTTAAACGCGCGGTACGCTGCCGGATGAACCGGCCCATATTGCCAAGCTTCAAAATAACCTGAGACTAGGGGAGTTTTTGTCTGCCTTAAACGAATGCCGTGTGCAAAATATAGCAACTTCTGAAGCGCAAGATTTGTTACCTTGATACCTTCTCGATCTGCCTCGTCCAGCATGAGGTTCGCAATCGCTCTGGCGTCATATGAACCCGCTGTCATTTGCTTGGCCACCCGTCTGTATTCTTGTTCGTTTTTTGTTCCAGAATCGCAGAATTATTCGCCTCTGGCAAGCTGGCCAAAACTGCGTTGCAAAATCGTTGCAAAAACTCAACTCTACGATTGAGTCTCCAAAATTTTTCTCTTTATTTTCTGGAGGTTCAGTGGTGAGCCGTGCAGGATTCGAACCTGCGACCCACTGATTAAAAGTTAGTTCAAACGGCTTTTCTACGGGCTTCTACGCTGCGCTACATTGGTTCATAACCATTTGAAATACCTGCGTTTTTATTGAGATTCACCCACGCTCTCCTCATACTGTTTGTCACAAAGTGCTACGCCCGGTGGTCGCTAGGTGGTTGCCGTGGCTGTTTTTGAGGAAACAGAACTAATGAAACTGACCAAACGACAAATCGACAATGCCGCATGTGATGAGAACAAAGCGCGTTGTCTTTGGGATGACAATTTAACTGGGTTCGGCGTCAAGCTGTTGCCTTCAGGTGCGAAACGATACTTCGTCAAATACCGCTCTTATGGCGGAGGTCGCCGCGCGAAACAACGTTGGTTCACGATTGGCACACATGGGCAAATCCCGTTTGAGCAAGCAAAGGAGGATGCGCGGCAGATTTTGGCGGCCGTGAAACGCGGTGAAGATCCCCAAGGTGAAAAACTGGCCATACGAGACGCGCCAAAACTTGTGGATGCATGGGAGAAATTCGAGCGCGAGGAGCTGGCCAACAAGAAGCCCGCGACCATCCGCGATTATACCTCGTGTTGGGAGCGGCACATTGCCCCAAGGTTGGGCAGCACCAAAGCTGTAGATGTTTCGCGATCAGACGTTAGCCGCTTACATCAGTCGCTGAGTAATACACCATATCTGGCAAATCGAATGCTAGCCTTGCTGTCATCGTTGATGAACAGATGCGAAGCATGGGAATGGCGAGAGCAAGGAACCAATCCGTGCCGCTTTGTTAAGAAATTTGAAGAGCAACCCCGAGAACGGTACTTGTCTAGCCCGGAACTGGAACGGCTCGGGAAAGCGTTACGCGATTTGGTAGACGAGGGCGCAATTTGGCCAGACGTTGCCAACCTAATCAAGCTCCTGTTGCTGACGGGCGCCCGAAGAAATGAAATCGCCACTTGTGAATGGGGTTGGATCGATTGGGAACGGCAAGTCATCATGCTGCCCGACAGCAAAACCGGAGCGAAACCTCTATTCTTGGGAGACAGTGCGATCGAGGTCTTGCAAAGACAAAAGGTGACTACGCGGGACCCGGCTTCAACTTATGTGTTCCCTGGCAAGAAGCAGAACTACCCACTGGTCAACTTGTCTAAGCCTTGGAAAAGGATCTGCGAGTTCGCGGAACTAAACGACGTTAGGATACACGATCTACGCCACACCGCAGCCAGTATCGCAGTGGGCAAGGGTGTCGCCCTCCCAGTCATCGGACGCCTTCTTGGCCATACACAAACACAAACTACTGCGCGGTATGCGCACGTTGACAACCAGCCTGCACTCGCAGCTGCAAACGCTATCGGAAACGGTGTAGCAGACTGCATCGAATAAAGCTTGCTCGCTGCATCTTGGGGGTGCTACCCTTGACGAAAAGAGGCGAGTGGTGAAAAAACTTTCCGGGAAAATTATTGAAACTAAAGCCTTTTCTGAGGGAGAAATTGAAGTTTCGCTTGGGCGCAGACTGCGGCAACTGAGAGAGCTTGCGGGAATGACGCAAAGCGAATTGGCGGGACAGATCGGCACCAGTCGTTCTGCGATATCACGTGTAGAAAATCATGATGACGTTAGTGTTGCGATGCTCAAAGCGTTAGTCGGTGGGATGGGCGCTAAGCTACGGATCGACGCAAGTTTCGATGCCTCGTCACCCGTAATGCTCAGAATTCGTGAAGCCTTCGACGTTGAGCAAACCGATGACGATCAACTACTGTTCCCAATTTTTGAAGAAGAGCCTTTTAGGACTAGACGCGACGTCGTCTTAAGCATCAAACCTCAGTATTCGACCCCAATATTGGAAGGTGTGAAAACCGTAGAATTGCGGCGCCGCTTTCCTGTCAAAGTACCTAAAGGGACGCTTGCTTACATTTACTCGACCAGCCCGACACGCGCGTTGACTGGAACAGCGTATATTTCAGGGGTCGAAAAAATTTCACTAGAGGAAATGTGGACTAAATATTCTTCAGTCGCTTGCATTAAACGTAGCGATTTCGACGACTATTTTTCGGGCTTAGATCAAGGTATTGCTATTCAACTCGAACATGTCCGCCAGCTGCCGCGTGCTATCGGGCTAGACGAGTTACGCAACCGATTTGAATTCACTCCTCCGCAGTCATTTGTATATGCAAACCCATTGTTGCGAGAAGCCTTAAAGCATGAGTCATCCTCGCTACCTAATTGACACCAACGTATTCATTGGCCTCGAAGATGATCGCGAAATTGACCCGAATTTCTCGCAATTCCTAAAACTTGCTTCGAAACACGGTGCCAAAGTCTTCGTGCACGAAGCTGCAAAAGATGACATTAGCCGAGACACAGATGAGACCCGCAGACGTGTTTCCCTCAGCAAATTTGAGAAATTTACAGCCCTTTCGAAAGTACGTGGGTTAACAGCGGCTGATCTTTCAGCGAAATTTGGCGAATTGCGCAAGCCCAATGATGTCGTCGACGCAACGCTACTACATGCCCTCAGTCTGAATGTTACAGATTTTTTGGTGACAGAAGACCGAAAGCTTCACGAACGGGCGCGAAAACATGCCTCTGAGCTGTCTGACCGCTTGCTATTTGTAGCCGACGCGACCTCGCTTTTGAAATCAACTTTCGAACCGGTCGATGTGCCGATTCGATATATCGAGGAGGTTGAGGCACACACCATCCCATTAGAAGATCCGATATTCGAGAGTCTGCGCCTGGACTATCCATTATTTGATACATGGTGGAAAAAATGCGTAGAGCAATTGCGGAGGTGCTGGATCGTAACCAAACCTGGAGGCGATAGCATCGCAGGTATCCTGGTAAGAAAAAATGAAACCCGCCCAGATACAGATGCGACCCTGCGTGGCGACAAGGTTCTCAAGATCTGCACTTTTAAAGTTCGACCGGAACATCGAGGCATCAAACTTGGTGAATTGCTGCTAAGGCAGGTGCTCTGGTTTGCTCAGAGCAACAGTTACGACGTCGCATATTTGACGACCTATCCGAAACAGGGCGCACTAATCGAACTACTCGAATACTATGGATTTAAGCAAACGGTCGAGCGCACCGATGGCGAACTGGTCTACGAGAAAGCCTTTTCGCCAGACAAGCTGGTCATCCCTAATGGCGAAGCAATTTTTGAGTTTCAAAGAGCGAACTATCCGAGGTTTTCCGCGGAGCCGTTTGTGAGAGGGTACGGCGTTCCAATAAAAGAAGATTATCATGACGAATTATTTCCAGACTTGAAGGACGTCAGGCAGGCAGACATGTTCGAGCAAGTCGGTCTCTCTGGTGGTCCCAGCCGACCGGGAAACACAATCAGAAAAGTTTACCTCAGTCGTTCTGCACTTAATTTGAAACAGCCCGGAGCACTGCTTTTCTTCTACAAAGGTAAGTCCAAGAACCCTCCAACCCAAGCCATCACAGCGGTCGGAGTTTTCGAGCACATGGAAATTGCGCATTCCACTACAGAATTGATGCAGCTTGCCCAAAGGCGGTCTGTTTACAGTGAGGCGCAAATTCAAAAATGGGAAGCGACAGATGACAGACCTGTCAAGGTCATCAACTTCCTACTTACTGGATATTTCGACGAACCGGTCAAACTTGTTGACCTTCAGAGATTTGGCGTGATGCAAAAGCACCCAAGTCAGGCGATATTTCAAATCAACCGAGCCGCCATGGAGGCTCTCCTTCGGCAGCTGAATCTTGGGTTTGAGCTACTATGAAGACTATAGCATTTGTAGGACTTTCCGGCGTCGGTAAATCAACCTTTTTGAAGGCGGCAATGGGCAAAACGTCATTCCTGCATCTTGAAGCCAGTAAGCTCATCAAGGAAGAGCTCAAATTGAGACTATTTCAGAATCAATCTTCTGAAGATTTGCGAACTGGCGCAGTTTTGGACAACCAAGAACTCCTCCTCAGGGCCTTCCACCGAAATGTCGCCGGACAGGAAGAATTAGTCGTGCTGGATGGCCACACGGTTGTAGACACTGGATCAGGGCTACAGAGACTGCCTGCGTCAGTTTTTGATGAAATGGAAGTGAAGTCGATATTTTTCCTTCAGGACGATCCCGGATCGATCCTTTCTCGACGGGCCAATGACACTTCGCGGATTCGCCCCGAAAGAACGATTCAAGAAATCGCAAACCACCAGCAGGTAGCGATTTTGACCGCGGCAGATATAGCGCTCAGCTTGGCCATTCCGATGCATCTGGTGACCCACGACCAAACGAGAGCATTTTTTAAAATAGTGCAACTTTAAGGAGTTTCGAGCATCTTGAATTAAGCTAAAGCTCGTGCAACAACCTGACGGTCGGAACAAATCTAAAGACTTGTGCAAGCGACCTCTCCGGGGCGCAGTTATCTTATACGGATCATACATTTAGGGCGCTCGCCCAACCTTGTCGCAAACTCCAAAAAAGATTGGAAGGACAGTACTTGCACCAAAATCGCAGCGTGGCCGTCTGGTGCCCCACAAAGGCAGGTCAACAAGAAGTGTCGGTCGAGCTTCATTTTAACTTGTGGCGCTTACCAAAACGAAGATGGCGGCGAAAGTTCCAAGACCGTCGTTGGAAAGATGAGAGAGATTTTATTGAGGTCGGGATTCTTCTCGATCACCCCCATCAGGTGAGGGAGATCTGCATGTTTCTTCCCTTTCCCATCGAAAGACGGGACATTGAAGATTGCGGGGCGCTCTTTAGGAACGATAGTATCGCCGAGGGTATTTTTAACGAACAGATTTCTGTTGAAATTCCTTCGGCGCAAAACGGCGCTTATGTTGAACTGAAAACAAACGGTAGCACGTTTTGTCGAGTACACGAGTTTGAAAAGTCTCGCGAGATTATCTCAGAAAATCATCTGGACTTGAAGGATATAGAGCACGGCACACTTCTGAAGATTAATCAAATCGCGGTGGATGCGCCAGCGAACGGTATCTCAGATAAGGGAAAGACCTACTTCCGACTACGTGTGAGGTTACCAGAAAGATCTGAGAGTCCTTTCGTTCAACGCATAAGACCATCAGACTGGGCGCTGCAAAGTGGGTTTGAGGGAATCGAGCTGATAAACTTTAGACTGAATGAAATGCGGACATTGCCGAGTGCTGTGCAGAATTTTTTGAGAAGCACTGGCAATCCGGCAAACGCTAAAGTTCGTCTTATCGCCTTTCTCGCGGCCGTGCCGGCAATTTCGGACATGACCTCATCGAGCACACCTTCGCACAAGAGCCGTACTCTTGAACGTGAAATCTGGGATAAATATGTCAAAAATGGTCTTCCAGATGATGTAGCTGTCTATCATTGGAAAAAGTCCAAAAAACTTGAAGAAAGTGAAAAGCCGATCAACGACTTTTCAGCATTTGTGAAGCTAAAACAACGGCGCGCTGGTCTCGGTACTGTCACAATTTACCTGATAATCGCGTTTGCGTTTGGTATACTCGGGAACCTGACAGCTAGTTGGATCGAAACGCAACGCTCGGTTCATTTAAGTTCCCAAGACGAAGACACTGAGTTAGAAGAAATAACGCCCCAAGCGGAAGAAAATTAGGCGGAGCATAGAAAATGACCATGATTTCTCAGGATTTTTTTGACAATGTATCGTCAGCCCTAACGTCAAGGACGATGTTTGGTGAGGCTTCGAACTTCTCGGCGGAGCATCATAAGACGCTCGCTTTCCTTCTGCCTTTGTCAGAAGATTATCCAAACATTGAACGCTGGTTCACCGACAAAGTGGTACTAGGTGAATTCTTGGGAACTAGACATATTGTGCGATTTGAACGTGACGGCCGCCTTGCAGCGCTGGGCATCGCCAAAGATGAAGATGGTGAAAAAAAGATATGCACCGTTCGCGTCCACCCGGAATACTTTGGTCGCGGCTTAGGTGTGAGAGTCTTTGATCACCTTTTGAATTGGTTGCAAGTGGATAGACCTTTGTTGACGGTGAGCGAAAAAAAGCTGTTGCTGTTCCAACGCCTGTTTGACCACTACGGATTTGTGCAAACTTCTGTGACACCTGATCTTTATAGAAAAGGGGTTTCTGAGCTAGGATTCAATGAGCAGCAACCCCACTTTCAAGCCTGAGCTGGCTGAGCATTATTAGCTTTTCTCTACATGATTGCCGCACACAATTACGTCGAATGATTGATCGCTCCTTTACGCAACTTAGACGTTGTTAAGTGCGGAACGTTACCCAAGTCACTCTCGTTGATCCGCTGCTAACAAATCGTACCTAGCGCAAGAAGAGTACAGCACTGACGCGTAGTCCACGCGTCAGTGCCGCCAACATACACAATATAGCGGAATAGCCATGCTGTGCGCGTTGGAGCGTTGCTCAGCACAGCCGCTTCCACATGCAACAGACTTTGCGAAGCCGCGCACGCCACCCTACGAGAAGCTGCCGCTGAACTCCTCTGAGGGGTTTGGTCTTACCTGCCTAGAAAATCCAGCGTCCGGTTTCTGCGGATCTCGACGTGCTGCGCTGGCAAAATCAATCTTGCTTGCGGAGGTCCGCAAAGCGCTCTTGAGCAGCCTCAACTGACTGGTCCAAGTTGATTGTTAGTGCATCATCGGCCTGTGATCCATCGGGATGATGGTTTCGGGCGCTGGCGGGCGGTA
>NZ_WQDM01000007.1:0-219658 GCF_013033125.1 Ruegeria sp. HKCCA4008 | reverse complement strand
CGTGGTCCTCCGTTTCCTAAACATAACGGTGGACCAGTTCAGTGGGGGAGGCTCAACTCAAATCACCGTTAGGCCGCGCGCCACGGATATCATTGGCGCAGTTGCCTACACCGGCATGTCCCGCGCAACACTGTATGCAGAGATGAAGACGGGGGCTCTTAAGTTTGTCAAAATCGGTGGCGCAACTCGTTTGGAATACAACGAGTTAGACCGCTGGTTTGACGAGAAATCAAAAGAGGTCGCTGCTTAAATCGAAACCCGCGCCATGGGTCAAACATTGGCACGCGGCATTTCGTTTGTAAGTCGGTGGCTATGACTGCAAGAAATGCAACGTGTTCTGACCTAAAGCGCAAGCTTGAGGAATTGAGCATGAATACCAAAACCCCCGAACTACTCGTAAGAAACGCATTGTGGGTTACCGCATGGCGTGACCTTTCGCCAGACACCGAACCGGCTGAGTACCGGGTAACCGGTGAGTCAAGTGAAACCCGCAACATCTGGGTAAGTAAGAAAAAGCGCCGCATGCTGGATTCGTTGATTGACGGCCCGGTTCACTGCGCATCGCCCTGCAGTTTGAGCCACTTCGTCATGGGTCTACGAGATGAACAGGGCCCAAACATTAAGACGATATGGTTCTACAATGACCCAAAGGCCGGACGCAGCCGGTTTGGCGTTTACAACCTTTTGGACAGCGTGACCCGTATTGGCGGTCAGGAGTTAGCGGCATGAAAACCCGCGACCTTCAGATCCACACATTTCGCCGCAAGCATGGCCTCTCGGACTCTGCTGCACGCATCGTCGCAACGCTGTACTACGGGGAGGGCCGCTAATGGCCCTCATCACCCAGATCCCCAAGAACAACCACGAGGAATACCGTGTCAGCCGGAATGACTTTCAGGGGCATGACCTCATCAATATCCGTGTCTATTTCGTCTCTGAAGATGGTGAGATGCGCCCTAGCAAACAGGGCGTGTCGTTCCGGGCTGAGTTGCTGCCAGAGTTCATAGCCGCGCTCAACAAGGCGGAGGCTGCTTAGATGGGATATCATAAAGCGCTCAACGCCCAATCGGGCTGTGTGCCGGTTGAGGAGATGGCCCGCCTTCAATCGCTTGGCCACAGCTTGTTGCCGCTCGGAGGTGGCATCGATGGGAAGTCGCCCCTTCTCGGTTTAACCGACCCAACACGCCTGTCCCTCAAGCGCGTGCTTGGACCGATGTACGGCAAGGGCAGTTCCTGCTATGGGGTTCGCCTTGATGGGCTGGCAGTAGTCGATTGCGACGAAAACAACCCATCTTTGCTAACAGACATGGAGGCGCGCTTTGGGATGTCTCCGGTCCAAGTTTCGACCCCGCGTGGCGTGCATCTGTATTTTAAGGGTGCTGGCGGTAAAGTGCCTAACCTGCGCGCTCAAGGTTATCCTGTAGATGTGAAGCGCGGTGCCAGCAGCTATGTCGTCGGGCCGTACTCTGTCCGACCAGATGGCGGCGAATACCAACCACTAGCCGGTGCTTTGGGCAAGAATGATTTGCCTACGATTTCACTAGAAACCAGCGAGGTACAATTCCGCGCCGGAGCCATTACTAAAGGCAACCGCAACCGTGAGCTAAGCCTAGCCGCCATTAAAATGGTGGAGGCCGTTGAAACGCTCGACGAGTTGTTCTGCAACCTTGCATTCATTCGGGACGACGAGTGCGAGGATCCGGCCACAATGCCAGATTCTGAACTTCGCAAAATTGCCGATTGGGCCTGGACCAAGCGATTGGAGGGCAAAGTGTACCAAGGCCGCGACAGTGAATTTCGTGTCAACCGAACAGCGTTGGACAGGTTGTCCACTTTTGACAATTCTTATGACGCAATCGGCCTATTTGTAGTTCTTCAATCCAACCACGGGCATATTCCCGGCCAGATATTCCCACTCGATCATGCTGCCATGACCAAGTCGGGGCACACCAACCTTGGCCGCCGCCGCTTCAGGGCTGCCATTCAAACACTGCGCTCTGCGGGCCTTTTGGGCATCGCAAAGGAATACTCCGCCGGTAACCATCCTCGGTCGTATCAACTGGTGTGCTCTCGCCCAGATGCGCCCAACGTCCGTTCGCTTCTAGTTGCCAAGGAGGTGTCCTGATGCAGGGGGGAGGGGTTTATCTATTACTTATGTTGACCGCTTCCGGTCAAAAGGGGCTTTGCCCCAGAAATCACCAAAAAACCAACCACATCGAGGCATGAGCAATGACGGATGAACCCAGCCGAAAAAACGGAACTAATACGGACGAACGAAACCCGGATGGAACCTTTGCGACTGGTAATCCCGGCAAGCCCAGAGGAACCCGAAACCGGGTCACTCGGGCAGTAGAGGAACTGCTTGAGGGGCAATCGGAGGCAATCACGCAAAAAGCGGTTGAGTTGGCGCTTGAGGGTGACAGCACGGCCCTCCGTCTTTGTCTGGAGCGGATTGCGCCCACCAGAAAGGACGCACCGGTCAGTTTTGACCTTCCCCCCATCAGATCCGCTGCCGACGCCTCAGAGGCCGCACAGGCGGTGCTACAAGCCGTTTCTCAGGGTGACGTGACACCTTTGGAGGGAGCGACGGTCATGGGGCTTATTGAGCAATACAGGCGGGTTCTGGAAACGACGGAACTAGAGAAACGAATAGCAGCTTTGGAGGCTTCAAAATGAGTGTTCGTAGCAGGGTGGAAAAACTGGAAAAGGACGCAGGAAACCAGTTCAATGTCGTCGTCACTCAGGGCGAGTTCTTTGACAAGCACGGGAACCCAATTTCGACCGAAAACGGCTGGCCCCCCAATCTAAAAGAGGACGTTCATCGTGCCATAGTGAGCGTTTCGGATTCAGAGGAAACTGTCACTTTGCAACGGAGACAAGACGAGTCGGGCGCTGAGTTCATGCGTCGCTTCGACCAGACAGGCATCGAGATAGGTAAGAAGGTTGGCACGACCGTTTGCCTGCCCTGGGATGCCAAGTGGACTTAATTGCATGTTTGAGCTTCGAGCCAGCCGGAGTCTGAGCGTGAAAAGACTGATTAGGATCATATTGACCAGCTCTGGGCCTACCAAGACAGGTACTGCCGCTCGGGTTCTAGCCCAAGGATTACTATTCGTGACAATCTCCTCTGGCTTGTGTCTCTTCGTTGCCATGCTGATCTTCGGTTTTCCCAAGCATAATGGCGGACCAGTTCATTGGGGGAGGATCAGGCCAACTCATTTTGGCGTTTCAGTCGCGGCAATCATTTTGGCGACTCAGCCCGATGACCGCACCTCCGTTGCTCAAACCCCTAATTTTGCCTGAAGAGTGCTGGCTTCAGGCACCTGGGGTCAACAGTCAAGGTTACTCTGCCGCGATCGCCTTCTCTTGCCGTCTCTCGACGTCTTCGATCAGCAGCGTGCGGGTTGGAAACGGAATATTGATATCGGCGTCGTCCAGCGCCTCTTTGACTTTGCGCTTCATGTCTGCCTGGTACTGGAAGTAGTCCGAAGTCTTGCACCAAACGCGGACAAGAAAATCGACGCTGCTGCTGCCAAGGTTGTTCACCTGGATGAACGGTTCGGGATCTGCCTGCGAACGGGCGTCCGACATGATCGTCTCGCGAATGACGCGCTCGGCCTCCGCCAAGTTGACGCCGTATCCAACGCCGAACGTCCACTCGGCACGACGGGTCTCGTAGACGGAATAGTTCTTGATGGTGTTTCCCCACACCTCGGCGTTGGGAACGATAACCTTGACGTTCCCCATATCCGCAATTTCGGTGTAATTCAGGGTGATATCTTTTACGGTTCCGAGCACGCCATTCACGTCAACGAAATCGCCGATCTTGAGCGGCCGGAACAGGATGATCATCACGCCGGCTGCAACGTTGGACAATGTACCTTGCAGGGCAAGACCAATGGCCAAACCCGCGGCACCTATCAACGCGATGATCGACGTCGTCTGCACCCCGAACGTGTTCAGAATGAACAGCGCGGTAAACGCCAGGATCGTATAGCGCGCCAGATTGCCCAGAAAGTTGAACAGCGTGTCGTCCAGGCGTTCCGATTTTTCACCGACGCCCCGGATCTTCCGGCTGACATATCTTGAAATCACAAGCCCGAGAACCAGAAGGATCAGCGCGGCGATCGTGTTCGCGACGAGGCCAAGAAGGGCCTCGAGCGTCAACAGGTCGCTCAGCGATTTCCCGTCATAAAGCTCGGTATTCAGAACTTGCGACAGTTCGGCCCAAACGGTGTTCGTCACGGTCTCTGCGGTCTGTGCAATCTCGTTTTCCATGGTGTTCCTCGTCGTGTCTCATCGCCTGAGTTTTCGTGTCTTGCAGCGCGGCCCCTGCCGCGTCAGACCTCGATCACGGCGCTAGAGGCAAAGAACATGGCCTGGCTGACGGCCGATTTGACCTGTTCTTCGGTGTAGGGTTTGGAAATCAAAAAGGCCGGTTCGGGCCCTTTGCCCGTCAGAAGGCGCTCGGGGAATGCGGTAATGAAAATGACGGGACAATCGCCGTGCTGGGCAATGATGCGGTTCACTGCATCGATTCCACTGGATTTGTCCGCCAGTTGGATGTCCGACAGGATCAGGTCGAACGGCTCGCGCTCGGCCAGTTCGATGGCGGCCGTCTCGGTGCGTGCGACCCCTGTGACCCGGTGGCCCAGGTCGGTCACCATAGTTTCAAGATCCATCGCGATGATTGCCTCGTCTTCGATGATCAAAATGCGCCCAGAAGTGTGGCGGGCCATTTCCTCGTAGGCGATATCGATCAGCTTCTGAGCCTCGGCAGGTTCTATCTGCATGATTGCGGCGATATCGCTGACCGAGAACTCTTCGACCGTGCGCAGCAGCAAGGCCTCGCGCGTATTGGGCGTCAGGCGTGCCAACTGGGCGTGGGCGCGCGTTTGGATGTCAGAGCTGTGGCCATCTGCGTCAACGGGCATTCCCGATGTTGACCAGATGCTGTGAAACACACGAAACAGCGCGACCCGCGGCGCGAGATCGGCATCGAACTGGGCGGGATCTGCAAGGATCGCCTCAAGCGATGCTGCGGCGTAGGCGTCGCCACTGTCCTGTGAGCCGGTGAGGGCACGGGCATAACGGCGCAGAAACGGCAAGAGCGGGCCAATTTGATCTGCGACGGAAACTCCGGTCAGCTCGGTCATCTATGTTTTCCTCATTTTTTTCTCTAAACTCGGGAACCAAACGCATACTGGGGCGTTATGGTTCCAGCAAAAGTAAAAAATTTTTGATGATGCCATGACAAAACCACAGCCAAGCCGAAGCCATCGGCAAGAAATAGAGCAAAGGATCGACGAAAACCTCAAGCGGGCTTTCGATGAGGTAGCCAACGAACCGGTTCCGGATCGGTTCGTCGATCTTCTTGAAAAACTGCGCAATCAGACCAGTGTTCCCAAAAGCGGTGACACGGGAGGCTCGGATGGTTGATCCGCGAGAAGAGCTTGTCGAACATATTGGTGCGATGCGTGCCTTTGCGATCAGCCTATGCCGAAACGGGGCCACGGCCGATGACATCGTGCAGGACGCATTGATCAAGGCATGGAGCAATATCGACTCGTTTCAGGAAGGCACCAACATGCGGGCGTGGTTGTTCACCATCGTCCGGAACACCTATTTTTCGCTGCGCCGCAAGCGCAAACGTGAGGTCGAGGATGTGGATGGCGCGATGGCCGAAAGCCTGTCGCAAAAGCCCGACCATGACGGACGGTTGGCGTTAAAGGATTTTGCTGTTGCATTTGACCAACTGACGGATGAACAGCGCGAAGCCTTGGTGCTGGTCGGTGCACAAGGGTTTTCCTATGAGGAAGCAGCCGAGATGTGCGGCGTCGCTCTTGGAACGATCAAAAGCCGGGTGAACCGTGCCCGCGCGCAACTGGCCGAACTGATGGATTTGGAAGATGACGAACCCATCGAATTGACCGATACGGTGACGGCGGCGATCGTTCAGACGCAACCGGCGGCCTGACGATCGATGGATGCGAAACCGCGCAGCCTAACCGTCTATCTTGCCGCGCTGGTCACCTTGGCGCTTTTGCCTTTGGGGCTGATTGCGGTATTGCAGACACGCGCTGTGATTACCGAAGCCGACGAAAGATCTCAGGCCTCGGTTTTGGCGCGCACGATCGAAGCTGCCACCCGGGAACGGGAGCTTCTGCAAAAAGCTGTTGGTGCCAGTTCGGGACTTACCGCCGCGCTTTCGGCTGTAGGTATGGACAAAGCCGCTTGCTCGGACCTTATGCGCCGGTTCGTCGAACGGCAGCCCGAGTTTGTATTTGCCGGGTTTATCCAGCCGAACGGTGTCATGGCTTGCTCAACCGTCGAGAAAGACATCGATTTGTCGGACGCACCCGGTTTCGGGCAGATCTCGGAAAATCCGCAGCTTACTTTTTCTGTCAGTCGTGCCGGGGCGGCGACAGGGCAATCAGTGATCATCGTAACCCAGCCGGTCATGAACAGGACCGAGCTTATGGGGTTCGTCTCCATCTCGATACCTCATGCGCTGGCGCGCACGCCCTTGGATGTTGGCAACATTGGTAGTGACGTGGTCATCGCCCTGTTCGACGCGACTGGAGAAGTGCTGTCATCAAATGTGGGCTTGGATGAGGTCAAACCATTCCTACCGCCCGCGAAAGAAAACCTGTTGGTTCTGTCCAGTTCCGGCAAAACATTTTCGGCTAAAACGGCCGACGGAGAGGATCGGGTTTTTGCAGTTGCCAGCATCATTCCGGGCGAAGTCGCCGTGATTGGCAGTTGGCCACGCGAGGCGGCGCTGGCCTCTGTCGGTGCAGGCAGCACTGCCCTGACCATTGCTTTTCCGATCCTGATGTGGGTGACCGGTCTGGGAGTTGCCTTGTGGGGCCTGCATCGATTGGTGATCCGGCATCTCGACAGCTTGCGTTCGGCCGTGCGTCGTTTCGCGTTGGGCGAGCGCGACCCGATTGAAAGCCTTGCAGGCGCGCCGCAGGAGTTCCAGCAAATCCAGACTGCATTCAACCGCATGGTCTTGTTGATCCGCGAGGCTGAGGCGCAGCACGAACGCGATCTTGTCGAAAAAACGCTGTTGTTGCGCGAGGTGCACCATCGCGTCAAAAACAACCTGCAACTGATCGCTTCGATCATGAACATGCATTTGCGCAAGGCCGAAACCCCCGAGGCCCGGCGCTTGCTGGAACAGTTGCAGCGGCGGGTTCGCGGTCTGGCCATGGTGCACCAGACCTTGAACCAAAACTCGCAGATGACGACGATCAACACCGAGGCTCTGATCGGGCATTTGGTCGCCGAACTGGCGCATCGACCGCCAATTCTGGGTCAGGTGGTCGAGGTTGACTGCCGGATCGCGCCGGTCGAACTGGGGCAGGATCAGGCCGTCACGCTGTCGATGCTGGTGGCCGAGGCGCTGACGAACGCGGTCAAATACGTAGGCGTTCCGCAGGACGGACCGCCGACAATTTCGGTGGAATTGACCCGACCCGAGGAGAGCACCCTGCACCTGAAAATCTCCAACACGCGCGGGCAGTCGGACGACGGTGCGGATCTGTTCCACAGCGGCGGGATCGGTCAACGGCTGATGCAGGCCTTCCTCCGCCAATTGGACGGTTCCGAAACCATAACCGAGACGTCATCGCATTATGTGTATGAGGTAACGTTCGATATCGCCGAAGTAGAAGGCGATAGCGAACCTCAGACCATTGCGGATGAGAGAGGCGGTGATGCCCGTGCCGCAGCAGAATGACTTTGAGGTCCTGATTACGGCCGCGCATGCCTGGCCCGCCTTGGAAAAAGCGGTTCTTGAGGCCCGGCACCAGATCAAGGCAAGTTTTCGGATATTCGATTTCATGACACGGCTGCGCAGCGATCAGGCGCGCCAGATTGGGGAAACCTGGTTTGACCTGATCGAGCATGTCATTCGCAAGGGTGTAACGTTTCATTTGGTCATCAGCGATTTCGATCCGATCTTCGCGACCGAGTTGCACGAGCTGAGCTGGCGCACGAAACGGCAGGCGGTTGCGCTGGCGGAAATCCTGGGTCCAGAAATCGCCTCGCGCTTGACCGTTCGCGTGTCCATGCACCCCGCGCAGGCCGGCGCATTGCCTTGGGCCACGCTGTTGCCCGCGGTTCTGCGTAAAAAGGCGCAGCGAATGCAGGAGCTGTCCCGCGAACGACGCAAACGGCAGGCGGTACGGCTGGGGTCGGACACGCTGCCCCGGCTTCACACCGTGTCGCACCATCAGAAAGTCGCCGTGATCGACAATGAGGTCTGCTACCTCGGCGGATTGGACTTGAACGAAAGGCGCTTTGACACACCGGATCACGATCGTCTGGCCAAAAACACCTGGTCAGACGTTCAATTGCTGGTCCGCGGACCCGAGGCCGCCGAGGCCGCACGCCATATCGACCGGTTCGAACATGAAATCGCAACCGGACAACCGGCCCCACAGGCAACCCACCTGCGCCGCACCCTGTCCAGCCCGCGCCGGTTTGCATTCTGGCGGCTGTCGCCAAAGACCATCGCGCATGAGATCGAGGATGAGCACATCGCCGCCTTTCAAGCCGCGCGGCAACTTCTGCACATCGAGACCCAGTATTTCAGATCAACCCGGCTAGCCGAGGCCTTGGCTGAGGCGGGCCATTCCAAGCAGGATCTGAAACTGGTACTTGTTTTACCAGCCTTGCCCGAGGAAGTGGCCTTTGGCGGGCATGACGGATTGGACGCGCAATTCGGGTTGGACCTTCAAGCCAAATGCCTGGAGATCATCCAGCAGGGGTTCCAAGACCGTGTATCGCTTTCGACCCCGGTCCAGCCGATTGCCGCCAGCGGGGCCGATGCCAGCGTCGAGGTTTTGAGCGGGTCTCCGATCATTCACGTTCACAACAAAGTTCTGGTGGTGGATGACCATCATGCTTTGGTCGGGTCCGCCAACCTGAACGGACGGTCTTTGCGGTGGGACACAGAAGTCGCCCTTCGGGTCACCGACCGGCAGCGGATCGCGGTTCTGCGGCAGGCCCTAGTGGACCATTGGTGGTTCTCGGATGATCTGAGCAAACCGATCGAGACAGATGCCATGTTCGCGTGGTGGGGGCGAGAGGTACAGGCCAACGGCGTGCGGCGCCCCGAAGCGCGCAGCGGCTTCCTGGTTCCGCATGACGCCGACGTTGCGCGCGACATGCGGCAACCGCTTCCGGGGGTAACTGAAAACATCGTTTAGGTGGTCGCGACCGGGCTCATGACCTTGGGGTGCATCAATACGCCGAACCACAGCAGGATCGGCAGTGCGACGATGGCGCCGACCGGCCCCCACAGCCAAAGCCCAAAGATGATGGCAATGAACACGACCAACGGGTTCACCTGCAGACGTTGGCCGACGAAGGCGGGTGTTACGAATTGTGCTTCAGAAAGATTGATCGCCAGGAAAATCAGGGGGGGCAACAGGGCCGCGGCTCCACCGAACTGGGTTAAACCGGCGATCAGAAGGCCGGTCAGGATCATCAGCGGGCCGAGATACAGCACAAAATTCAGAAGGCCGGCGGCCACCCCCCAGATTACGGCGTCATTGATGCCGATCAGCCCCAAGGCCACAGCCGTAACAGTCCCAAGGCCGATATTGACTAACGTCACGGCAGCGAAATAGCGATAGACCGCGCGGTCAGCCAGATACAGCCGCTCTGTCAACGGGCCGGCTGCGGCATAGAGCTCGGGTCGGGTCAAAACGAAAAAGAACAGCGTGCCGATGAAAATCAGGATCTTTGATCCAAAATTGGGCGCCAGCCACAAAGCATCCATCACCGACGGAAGGGCGGACTCCGTTTCCGCTGCCCCATCGGCGCCGACGGTTTCTTCGATCTCGCGTCCAAGCGTTTCGATACCCCGAATGAACTCGGACATCGCGGCGACCCAAGAGCGCAACTCGCGTTTGATTGCGGGCAACTGTTCGACCAGCGTGGACAGCAATGGTTCAAGCAGAAGGAACGCCGCGACGATGACGGTGCTGGTCACGAATAGCAGTGCCGAGGCAGATATCACTCGTGGGCAACCGACCTTCTCAAGCTTGTCGGCAAGCGGGGCGACCACGACCCCCAAAACCAACGCAAAGGTGATCGGCGCGACGATCGACCGGGCCAGGTACAAAGCGGTGATGACGGCGATCCCGGTCAGGATCGCCATCATCGCACGCAAGGCCGATGGAGAGCTGAAAGCAGTGGGCATGGGCGCGCTTCACTGACTGCGCAAAGCGTGAGAGGCCCGATCAGCCGCCTCATCCAGCCGTACACTTGCCGCAGCATGCAGCTTGTCCAGTTCTTCGTTCAAAACCCTTTGGGCCTGTCGCATCAGCTGATCGCGCCGATGGCCCAGCAGCTCGTCCTCCTTGCGAGTGTTGGGCAGCAGAGCACCAGCCAGAATACCTACGCCCAGCGCCAATGCGCCGGCCGCCAGCGGCTGATCATGGACGAAGGTCTGCGAGGCCTTCGTCGCCTTCCGCGCACGCTTCTCGACCGCTTGCTGCGCACCGATTGCGGCCTTGCGCGCTTCGATCACACGGGCACGGGCCTGGGGTGAGAGCTTGTCCAGACCACGATCCAAGGCGGCGGACAGCACGCTGGCAGATTGGCTGTGTTCAGTCATTCCGGTCATCTCCTGTTTCATGCGGCTGTCGGCGTCGGCGACACGCCGATCAAAGCCGTCGAAGGCCTGCTGCGGAGGTACGGCCTGGCGCGGGGATTGGGTGCTTTTTGAGCCAGACCCTGGACCCGCAACCAAAAGGGCTGCTCCTGCACCGAGCAGAGCAAAGGCGGCCGGGTTTTTTTGAGCCGAGGACCAGAGTTGCGCACCGATCTGCCCGCCATAGGCTTCGAGCGTCGATTTCGCCTCGTCTGCCAGGCGCGGCGGTGCCAGCGTATCCGACAGAGCATTCAGCGAGCGTGCAAGAGCGCTGCGTTCGTATGCGATCTGCGTTTCAAGAGGTGTCAGGTCAGACATGGGTCGACTCCTTCATCGCTTCGATGTCGCGCTGCAGGTTTTTCATGGCTTGCTCGGGGACCAGCGCGGTGGCGGACAAGCGGGACCGGCCAAAAAGCGCCAGGCACCCAGCAACCAGTGCTAAGCCCGCGCCAACGAGCAACGAGGCCATACCCACCGAAAAACCATTGGCGGCGAAATACGCGACCAGGGATGTCGCCATGAGGTTCAGTGCGATCATCAAAAGGATCAGAGCAACGCCAAGGCAAGCCAGCCCTAAGCCCGCTCGCGTCAGGTTTCGGGACAACTCCTCCTTGGCAAGCTTTACCTCAGCCTGAAGCAAACCCGACAGATGTTTGAGCGCGTTTGCCAAAAGCCCCGGTGCAGATCGCAGATCGTTGGGGTTATGCATCGCGGCCACCATTCATTCGCGTCAACGCGCTGGTGTGGCCCGAGATATCGACCGAGGTACCATGCAGCAGCGACGGATCAATATCCCAAGGATCTGCACCAAAAGATGCGGATTGGGCCGCGCCCGTATTGCGCGCGCTCAGGAAACGGGCCGCAGCAAACCCGGCCAAGGCAGCCGATCCGACGAACAACAGCGGGTTTTCGCGGGCGAAATCAGACACCTTTCGGCTCATAATGGCCAAGTCGGCAGAACGGACTTGCCCAGCCACAGCTTCCATGTTGTCCGCAATCCTCGACAAGACCTGATGCTGCACCGATTGGTCGGGAAATGCATCGGCAGCTGCGTCGGCTGCATGAGCGGCGCTCTCAACCTCCTGCGCTGCGCTGTCCTTCAGGGATTCGGCCCGGGCCGAGGCCTCGGCGGTCACGGTGTCCTTGACCTTGCCGGCCAGATCCTGGGCATGGGCTTTTGCTTTCTCCGTGGTCTCAGTTCGACGTGGCATGCTTCGATCTCCTGTGTTGAGGTCTCGGTCACCCAACGCATGGCCGGCGAGATTGTTCCCAAGACCGGTTCGAACGCCACGGTGGACCCAGTTCGGATACCGTCAGATCACCCTTGCACGGTGTCAGTTGCAGAAAAAACGCCGCCGCCCGGAACCAGCTCGCGTTTGGCGCGTTTCACTGACAGCGACGAAGAAATCGAAAGGAATTTACGATGAACAGGAACCAAATTCTTGGACGCTGGACCGAATTCAAAGGCAAGCTGATCGAGCGTTTCGGCGATTTGACCGATGATGAGATCGAGCAAGCCCGCGGCGATCGCGAGCAACTGGAAGGCATCATCCAAAAGAAATACGGAGATTCGAAAGAAGACGTTCGGGAAATCGTGGATCGCCTGATGAAGGACATGTAGCCCAAAGGTGGATTCGCACATCGCGTGGGGTGGCATCAAGTCAATGGCGCCCCACAGACTCCCAAGATCGACCCCAACAGGTAATCACGAGCGCCATGAAACTGTCTGACCTCATCAACACGCCCGTTGTCCCAGCTGGAACCGACCACGCAATTGGTCGCGTTTCCGATATCGCCATTCGCGCTGGGCAGACCGAGTTGGAGTACGTCTTAGTCAATCTGAGCGTGGCCGGAGGGAATGACCCGGTGGCGTTCACCGCCGATACGCTCGAACTTGGTGCAAGCGAGGTAGTGTGCGCGTTATCCCAACACCAAGTGAATCATCTTCGACAACGGGAAGGAGGAGAAGATCCCCTCGCAGTGGACATTAAAGGCCTGCCGCCCCTGGTCGTAGGGCCGTTCGGCAACGCGATTGCGCCGGTTGTGATGGGGGCGATCCTGAATCACGCTCTCCGCCAACGCCCCCAGCCCACGCCACCCGGAAGCAACTTCCGATGGTTTGCGAAGTTGCAGGGCAACCCCGTGTTTGACGCGACTGGTGAGTTGGGAAGGTTTATGGATATTGAGCTCGACCCAAACACCAAGGCTCTGCGGTTTCTCTTGATCGACGGGCGACCAGATATCCTGAGTTTTCCGTTCGCTGAGTTACGCAATATTCCCGACGATGAACACTACATGGTTCTGTCCAGATCTTCCGATCCTCTGCACCCGGTCTGAGGGTCTGGCCACGGCTTGTCATACCGCGCAGATGCGCGGTTTTTTCTTTTTAAAACAAATATTTTTGCATTTTTCTGGGAACAAGTCGCGGCGTCATTCGTTTGTTCAACAAGACCGCGGGAAACGCGGTCAGAACAGACCAAAGGAGTGAGCTATGAAACGTTTTCTGACCACAACTTCGATCGTTCTGGTGATGTCGGCATCGGCCTATGCAGAAAGCTCGAATGTCGAAGAAGTCGGCAAGAACCTGGAAGAGGCAGCCGAGGCAGCCGGTGATGCGCTGTCCAATACCGCGCAGGATATCAAGAACGCTGCGCAGAACACGGCGAAAGACGTCGACCAAGCAGCCGAAGCAACCGGTGAGTACATCAGCGAAAAAGCCGGTCAGATGGCCGATGCGGTTGACCCAACCACCATCGACATCAAGGGTTATGTCCCCGTTGCCCAAGGCACCATCCCGGCCGAAGATCTGACCGGCATGCGCGTCTATGACGTCTCGCAAGAGTGGATCGGCGAGATCGAAGAGGTCGTCGTCGACATGGACGGATCGGTAGATGGGGCCGTGATCGGCGTTGGCGGGTTCCTCGGCTTGGGGGAAAAGGATGTTCTGATCGATTTCTCGCGCGTGTCGCTGATGCGTGAAGTCAATGGTGACAACACCTATGCCTTCGTTCACGCTGACAAGGAGATGCTGAAGGATATGCCGGCCTACGAAGGGTCGTAAAACGGCTCCTCAGTCGCAAAGCATGTGATCAAGCCGTCGGCCGATTTTTCGGTCGGCGGTTCTTTAATTCCTGTCCATCCGCCACGTTTAGATCAGCGGGCGCGGAACGGCTTCGGTGATTTCGACCAAGCCAAGCTCGGCTAGACCCTCAAGATCGTTAATCTGCAGCACATTGTTGGACCATTCGGCCAGACCGAGATCCTTCAGCCGGCGCAGGGTCTTGTTCGTGTGAACCAGCGACAAGCCCAACGCATCCGCAAGATCCTGCTGCCGGTAGGGCAGCGGACACTGCAAGCCTTTGGCCAATCCGACAGCCTGCGACCTTGTGTAGAAGCGGTGCAGGCTCCACGCGATCTTCTCGATCGCGCCGCGCTGGCCGACTGTTGTCAGGGCGTCGCCCAGAAAATGCTCTTCGACGGCGGCCAGGAATGTCAGGTCAAAGGCGCGATCAGGCTGGTTCTGATATAACTCGAACAGCCGCGAGCGATTGAAAACGCACAGCCGCATCGCGGTTGTCGCTTCGACCGAGTGCCGCATCTCGCCCATGACCCCAGCTTGCAACCCGACCAGATCGCCGGGAAGCACAAAACCGATGACCTGCCTACGACCGTTTTCCAACGTTTTGTAACGAACGCCCATCCCGCTCAGAACCGTGAACAGATGCGCGGATTTCGCGCCCTCAATGAACAGTTGCGTTCCGGGTTCGGCCTGCATCTCGCCGGTTTTGAACCCCTGCATGAACCGCAGGTCGTCTCCCGAGAACGGCAGGAAGACATCCATCTGCCTCAGCGGACAGTCCGCACATGCGATCAGAGAAATTTTTCGTTGCTGTGTCATAGTTTATTGCGGCGCTGCGGGATTGCCCTACGGTGGCATCGAACAGATTTCAGGATGGTATTGATGAAAGCCTCTTCCCGCAGCGTAGCAGATGTTTTGATTGTTACGGAAAACTTTATCGAAGCAGCGGACATCAGTGACGCCATCCCCGGAGTTTCGCCCGATCGAATTGTCCATATCCGCGAGCTGCACGCTGGCGGGCATTTCTGGCAGGATCCCGAATTCGCCCCGGCCCTGAGCGTTCTGAGCTATCGCAGAAGTGAGACGTCATTCGACGCCGTCGCGCGGCTGTTGGTTGACCGCGGCAGTGCACTGTTGCTGCTGGACCCGTCCCCCGAGGTGCAAGCGCAATTTGAATGCGCGGCTCTGATACGGCCTTTCACGGCCGCAGATCTTGCCCGCAAGATCGCAGCCATTGATTTCAGTGGGAACGGCTTGAAGGTCGGTTCAGATCCTGGGTGAGCCGGCGCAGGGCGCATTGTGGCCCAAGACCATTGAACCAAAAAAGCGCGG
The DNA here is from genome assembly GCF_013033125.1 of Ruegeria sp. HKCCA4008. Classification (NCBI taxonomy): domain Bacteria; kingdom Pseudomonadati; phylum Pseudomonadota; class Alphaproteobacteria; order Rhodobacterales; family Roseobacteraceae; genus Ruegeria; species Ruegeria sp. HKCCA4008. The sequence goes on along the minus strand of NZ_WQDM01000007.1, from coordinate 204,578 downwards.
CCGATGCCGCGCTTTCTTTTTGTACTGACAATTTCCGAACTGATCAGATCGCGCTGCGCGCGGCCTTCGGGCCAAAGATCAGCCAGCAGATGAATCCGATGACCGGAAGCAACAGAACGAAAAGGACCCACAGGATTTTCGCACCGGTCGTCGCAGACGAACCGATGATCGAGATTATGGCCCAGATCGACAAAACCAGGACGATCAGACCGCCAATGCCATATACTTCCACCATACCGAAGTTCCTTTCGAATTACGTGTCGTTGTTCCTACGAGGAAACAACGCGATAGGTGGCCGAAAGTTCCCGACAAAGATCTGGGCGTGATCCCAGTTCTTTCAGAAGGTTTGCGGAACTTTGTGGCTGACGGAACCAAAACGACCGGCAGAACGTTGGGTTTGAAGGTCGATACATGGGGTCAAAATGTCCGATAAAAACGAAGCGCCGCGAAAAGATCTTGTCGAGAAAGAGAGCGAGCGCGAAGCGGTCGAAGAAGCGTCCGGCCTGTCTCCGCGCCTGATATTCGAGACCATCCGCCAAAACGGTGAGGAGGAACTGGACCGCCCGACCAAAGCGTTGTTCTGGTCCGGGATTGCCGCTGGAGTGCTGATCAGCTTTTCGGTGCTGGGCGAAGCGATCTTGCGGGCACATCTGCCCGAAACCAACGGGCGCTTTCTGATCGAGAACCTGGGTTATTCCCTCGGCTTTGTCTTAGTCATCCTGGGGCGGATGCAGCTATTCACCGAGAACACGATTACGACCGTCGTTCCAGCCATGATAAATCCGTCCGTCGCGTGCTTCACCAAAACCGCGAGGCTGTGGGCAATCGTTCTGGGTGCCAATGTGCTGGGGGCGTTTGCGATATCTGCCTTCCTGATCTATACGCCAGTGTTGTCGCCCCAACTCGTCGCGGTCATCAACGACCTGAGCCACCACGCCACCGGCATGGGCGCCTGGGTTGGCTTTCTGCGCGGAATACCGGCGGGGATCCTGATTGCGGCGATCGTTTGGATGCTGCCTTCGGCACAGAACAACGAGGTGCTGGTCATCGTAATCTTCACCTGGATGATTGCGGCCGGTGACTTTACCCACGTCGTTGCCGGATCGGTGGAAATGGCGGTTCTGATGCTTCAGGGGCAGTTGCCACCAGGCGCAGCCGTTTTCAGCTTTTTCCTGCCCGTTCTGGCCGGCAACATCATCGGAGGAACCGCTGTCTTCACGATGCTGGCCTATGCCCAGATCAAACCCGAAATAGAAGAAGACCCAAAGCGCGACTGAGGCGCTTTGGGTCGTTGGGATGGCGGGTTGGTTGGCATGGCAGTGAAGAATAGCGCTGTCAACGATTCCTGATGAAGAACCAGATCAGTAGACCGGCCAAACCCAAGCCGAGCATGGCCGGCAATACGTACTCGATGCCCATATCGGTCGCAAAGTATCGCGTGTTCTAACCGCGGTCCGCTTTGCGCAACGCGAGGCCCAGCAGGACACCCGCGCCCAACGCTCCGACCATAGCCAAACCCGGGTTCTCGCGCACGAATGCGGCGCCCTTCTCGGATGTGTGCGTCAGCTGCTTTTGCGCCTCGTCGCGCGCCGTTTTCAACGTGTCGCGCGTTGCGGTTACGCCATCTTCCAAGGCTGATTTGGCCTCCTTGGCCACTTCGTCGATCCGCGCCGCCATTTCCGCATGCGGAGTGTCCTGAGGGGCCTTTTTCGCCGTTTTCTGTGTCATGTCAGATCTCCTTTCATCGACCCAACGCGGGCGCTCGCCAAAGGTTCCACCGAAATGACCCGGAACCAATCTGGGGTTCCAAGCGTTGACCCGTCAGTAGCCACAGAAATGAAAGGAAATCCCATGTTGTCCTGGGCGCTGATCTTTTTCGCACTTGCTATCGTTGCTGGCATCTTCGGGTTTGGCGGCATCGCGTCGGCCTCGGCCGGTATCGCGCAGATCCTTTTCGTGATCTTTCTGGTCCTGTTCATCGGTTCGCTGATCTTGCGGCTGATCCGTGGGTAAGCCCCCGCGCATCCGCACTCCCTGAAACAGTACCCCGAGGTTCAAAGCCCTATGAAAGATACCATCCATACCCAAACCGCCGCCGAATTGCTGATTGCCTGCCTGGAAGCCAACGGCGTGACCTGTGCATTCGGTGTTCCGGGTGAGGAAACAACCGATCTGATCGCCGCATTCGACAAGTCGAGCATCGACTTCGTCCTGTGCCGGCACGAGCAGTCGGCGGCGTTCATGGCATCGGTTCACGGTCGATTGACAGGGAACCCCGCGGTATGCCTCTCGACACTTGGACCTGGGGCGACCAACCTTGTCACCGGTGTGGCGGACGCCACGCTTGACCATGTGCCGCTGATCGCCCTCACGGGACAGGGTGCGCGGTCCAGTCTGGGTCGCGAAAGCCATCAGATCATCGATCTCGAAGCACTCTTCGCGCCAGTCACCAAGTTGAGCCGAACGCTGATGGTTGCGGATGAAATCCCCCAAGTCGTGGCCGAGGCCGTGCGATTGAGCAAGCTCGACAAACCCGGAGCCGTCCATCTTTCCGTGCCCGAAGATCTGGCCGAGGTCCCGATTCTGGCCGAACCTTTCGTGGCGCCGCCCCCAGCCGAGGTGCGACCGGCGGCCGATGCGGTCATCCGTTCCGCGCGCCTGCTGGCCGAGGCGAAAAAGCCCTTGATCCTTGCAGGGCACGGGGTCATCCGATCTGGCACCGCAAGCGACGTTCGGGCACTTGCAGAAAGCCTTTTTGCCCCGGTCGTCACGACATTCATGGCCAAAGGCGTTTTGCCTCCGGGGCACCCGCTCTCGTTGCATTCGATCGGTCAACCGGGCAAAGAATTGGCGTCTGAAGCCTTCGACCTGTGCGACCTGATCATCGCCATCGGGTTTGACCCGGTTGAATATCCACCCTCGAACATTTCGATGGGCGGTAAGAAGCCGGTTCTCGAGATCTCGGACGTGGCCTCGACTGTTGATGTAGACTGGCCGGTAAAGGCCGCTCTGACTGGCGACCTCCCGCACTGCATCGACGTTCTGGCGAAGGCCACGGCCGAACGTCCCCCGCAAAGCTGGTTCAAAGATCTTCAGCGGAGGATTGACGCCTCGCTGGAAGGTGGATCAACAGCTACCGATGCCGCTTGTGCCGCGCCGTCGGACATATGTCAGGCGATTTCCGAAACGCTTCGCGAAAGCGACGTTCTGTTGTCTGGCGTGGGCCTGCACAAGCTTTGGGTCGCCAGCAAGGTTCAAGCACGCCGGGCGGGTCAAATCATTATTCCGAACGGCCTCGCCGGTATGGGCGTTGCGCTGCCCGGAGCGATCGAGGCGGCCCGTCTGTTGGACGAGGGTCGGGTGATCGCCGTTTGCGGTGATGGGGACTTCCTGATGAACGTTCAGGAGATGGAGACGGCGGCCCGGTTGTGCGTGCCCATTACCGTTCTGATCTGGGAAGACAACGGCTATGGTCTGATCGACGAAAAACAGCCAGGTGCGCGCGAGTTTTCCTTCGGCAACCCCGATTGGGAGTCACTGGCCCGATCCTTTGGCTGGGTCTACCACGATATCGAAAGTCACAGCAAACTTGCTCCTGCGCTGCAGGCGGCAGCCGGCGTCGCCGTTCCGACCTTGCTGCGGGTGTCAGTCGACTATTCGGCTGATGGCGGGATGCCCACCGTCACCTGATTTTTCCGCCGAAAGTGGAACCAAATCCGCCTTTGGGCGTTTCTTCCCCAGTAGAAAAAAGGAGTTGTCATGACCGACGCATTGAACGTTGTCCCGAACGAAAACCCCGTTTCCACTGGCGTGCGCGACACCGCGCCCTTGGCCAAGGGTCTGGCTGATGTTCTGGCCGACACCTACCGGCTGACCTTCAAGACACATGCGTATCACTGGAACGTGGAAGGCCCGCTGTTCTATTCGATTCACAAGCTGACCGAAGAACAGTACGAAAACATGTTCGCCGCCGCTGATGAGATCGCGGAACGCATCCGCGCGCTGGGTCATCTGGCACCCTCGCGTATGTCCGACATCCTCGATTTCTCGGCCATCAAAGATCGCGAAGGGGACCTGTCCGCCGCCGACATGATCGAAGATCTGGCCGCCGATCACGAGCGGGTGGCGCACCGCCTGCACGCCCTGACCGAGCTTGCAGGCAGCCGCAAAGACGTCGTGACCGAAGATCTGGCGACCGAACGTTCGGCATTTCATGAGCAGGCAGCTTGGATGCTGCGGGCGATCTCGAAATCAAGCTGACGGGGTGACCGGGCGCGTGTGTCGTTTTGCGACCCAACTTTGCGCGTCTTAGGTCTTGTGCAGACTTGCCGAAAAACCGGCAAGCCTGCACATTCCAATCTGGTGACTAGTCCAAAGGGCGGCAATGTCTGAAAAAAACACGAAAAGCCAAAACTTGGCCGAGGAGCGGACCGACTGGGCCGAAGACCGCACCATTTTGGCAAATGAGCGCACATTTGCGGGATGGATGAGAACCGGAATGGCATGCGTGGCCATCGCCCTTGGCCTTAAGGCCGTATTTTCCGCTGTCGAACCCGAGTGGCTGGCGAAGGCTGCAGCCACCCTTTTTGTGTTGATCTCGCTGCTGATCTATTGGGGAGCCTGGATGAACGCCCGACGCGTGTATTCCCGATTGGAAGCGCACAGCGCCCAACCGGCATCTCGCTTCCACTTGCAATTGGTTGTTGGAAGCCTGTCCCTCGGATCAATCGCATGTTGCCTTGTGTTGTGGCTTGTCTAAGCGGGCTTGCGCCGACATCGCCTTCGTGCCAGTCAAGACCGGACTCCTGAATCTCGTGGCGATCGCGGACTAGGCGTCGTACAGGGCTCTGAGCTGTCATTCCAACGTTGACTTGTGTGTCGAGGCCCGGAACGAGGCCATCATTGCACATAGCCCGCCCGCGCAAATCAATACACACTCGCCGATGAAAGCTGGTCAGCATTTTGACGAAAGATGATGCAGACGCACTTCCTTTGAAGGAATGCTAAAAAACCTGACATCAGCTAGGCTCGCTACGGGTTTGAACTAGGGTTAGAAATCAGCGGCTTTTGTCCCCCATATGTCCCCCATTCAAAGCAGCTGTTCTTGCTGAGCAAGTAGTAACACAATCGCTACAGCGCATAACACATTATTTTAACTTAGAAAAAAGTGGTGAGCCGTGCAGGATTCGAACCTGCGACCCACTGATTAAAAGTCAGTTGCTCTACCAACTGAGCTAACGGCCCACTCTTTTGTTGGATCTGTCGATCCGTGGCGCTCTTTACGGCAATTCCCCGACCGAGTTCAAGCCCTTATTTCGCGCCTCGTTTCGCCGTAACAACGCGTGTTTCCGGCAACCCGATAGGCGGCCTAATTAGGCAGGTGGCGCTGGAGGGTCAACCCCTTTTTTGAGGAATCTTCGCGACAGGGTGGATTCATGTTCGGACCGACGTTATATGCCCGCCATGCAACAGAGACTCGACACCGGACTGCCGTTCATAAAGATGCACGGGCTGGGCAATGACTTTGTCATTGTTGACGCACGCGCGCAGGATGCCCCGATCACGCCGGCGCTGGCCCGGGGAATCGGGCATCGGCAATTTGGTGTGGGATTCGATCAGTTGGCCGTTATCGAAAAAGGTGAAGCCGACGCGCATCTGGTGTTCTACAATTCCGATGGATCAACCTCGGCCGCCTGCGGCAACGCCACCCGCTGTATTGCACGATTGCTTATGGATGAGACGGGTCGCTCTGCCCTGAAGCTCACCACGGAACGTGGAACCCTTCATGCGCGGGATGCCGGCGATGGGCTTACCTCAGTCAACATGGGGCACCCGCAGCTGGACTGGCGCGAAGTTCCTCTGGCAGAAGAGATGGACACGCTGGAATTGCCAATCGAAGGCACCCCGACGGCAACGGGAATGGGAAACCCGCATTGCACATTCTTCGTTGAAAACGCCGAAGCGATCCCGTTGGCAGAATTTGGCGCGCGTTACGAATACCACCCGCTTTATCCCGAACGCACTAATGTCCAGGTGGCCCAGGTCATTGGCCCGGATCACATCCGTATGCGCGTCTGGGAGCGCGGAGTAGGCATCACTTTGGCATCTGGGTCTTCATCCTGTGCAACAGCCGTGGCTGCCGCGCGACGGGGGCTGACCGGTCGCAAGGTGCGGATTGATTTGGATGGTGGCACGCTTTGGGTCGACTGGCGCGACGATGGTGTCTGGATGACCGGCCCGACATGTCACGTTTTCTCTGGCACTCTGACGCCTGAATTTCTGAGGTCGCTGGGATGAACCCGCCCAAGTTCACCACGTTGGGCTGCCGCCTGAACGCCTATGAAACCGAGGCGATGAAAGAGCTGTCGCAACAGGCCGGTCTGACAGACGCTGTGGTGGTGAACACATGCGCAGTGACGGCTGAGGCCGTGCGCAAGGCCCGGCAAGAGATCCGCAAGCTACGGCGCGAGAATCCAAATGCCCGTCTGATCGTCACAGGCTGTGCCGCCCAGACCGAGCCCGAAACCTTTGCACGGATGGACGAGGTCGATGCGGTCATCGGCAACACCGAAAAGATGCGCCCCGAGACCTGGAACGGCATGGCCGCCGATTTCATCGGCGAGACCGAGGCGGTGCAGGTCGATGACATCATGTCGGTCACCGAAACCGCAGGCCACCTGATCGACGGGTTCGGCACCCGCTCGCGCGCCTATGTGCAGGTTCAGAACGGCTGTGACCACCGCTGTACCTTCTGCATCATTCCCTATGGCCGGGGCAACTCGCGCAGCGTGCCGGCCGGTGTTGTGGTGGATCAGATCAAGCGGCTTGTCTACAAGGGCTATAACGAGGTCGTGCTGACCGGGGTCGATCTGACATCCTGGGGTGCCGACCTGCCCGCAAGCCCCAAGCTGGGCGATCTTGTGATGCGCATCCTCAAGCTGGTGCCGGATTTGCCACGCCTGCGCATCAGTTCGATCGATTCGATCGAGGTTGATGAGAATCTGATGCAGGCCATCGCAACCGAACCGCGCCTGATGCCGCACCTGCACCTGTCGCTTCAGCACGGCGACGATCTGATTCTAAAGCGCATGAAACGCCGCCATCTGCGCGACGACGCCATCCGCTTTACCGAAGAGGCACGCAAGCTGCGCCCTGAGATCACTTTTGGCGCGGATATCATCGCAGGCTTCCCGACCGAGTCCGAAGCGCATTTCGAAAACTCGCTGAAGCTGATCACCGACTGCGACCTGACCTGGCTGCATGTCTTCCCCTACTCCAAGCGTGAAGGCACACCGGCAGCCCGCATACCGCAGCAGGTGAATGGAACGGTCATCAAGGAACGCGCCGCCCGCTTGCGCGCGGCAGGCGACGGTCAGGTCACAAAGCACCTGTCGCAGCAAATCGGCAAGACCCATCACATCCTGATGGAAAACCCGCATATGGGCCGGACCGAGCAGTTCACCGAGGTGTCCTTTTCGGCCCCCCGGACCGAGGGCGAGATCGTGACGGCGGCAATCACCGGTCATACTCAAACCCAGCTGATCGCGTGATGGCGTCGGCTGCCGGCGGCATTCATTGCCGGGTCACGGCAGCGAGGGCGGCCGTGTCGTAGAATTCCTGATATTCGCAGACCCGGTCGCCGCAGAACTTGCAAATTACAACGACCGGCGTTTCGACCTTCTGGCCGGTGGCTTTGTGTCTCCAGGCCGTGACGCCCACCCCGACGACCCGGTCGTCCTGGGCTATGGTGTCCTTCAACGTCCAGTGGATCATTTCGAAGGCATCCGTCAATTCCTTCAGATATTGGTGCATCTGATTCTGCCCTTTGCGGGCGCAACTGAAGTCCAGCCCGTTTTTCCCGTCGCCAAGAGAGCGGATGCAGATATCGTCGGTCGTGTAGTCGTCCCACATCCTCAGATCCGAACCCTTGCATTCGTTCCATCTGGCAAAGGCCTCGCGCAGTTTCGCGGCATTCGACAAAGCGTTCATGACAATTCACTCCAAAATGACTTCTACAATGCAACCAGCGTCGTGCCGCACGGGGTTGGCGTCAAGGAAGAAGTTGTCGAGCGGTTTCAAAGAAAAAGCCCCGCGCGATGCACGGGGCCTTTCAAACTTTCTTAAACTTACCCTAGACGGGTCAGACCGATTTCTTGCCCTTATGCGGAGCCCACAGGCGCTTGTTGACCAGATAGAGAAGCACCGACAGAACGGTCAGGAAAATCACGCCAACAAAGCCAGCGTTCTTGCGCTCCATCATCTTCGGCTCGGCCGCCCACATCAGGAACGCCGAGACGTCCTCTGACATGTGTTCGACAGAGTTCGAGTGCCCGTCAGCGAACTCGACCTGTTCATCCGCCAGCGGCGGTGCCATCGAAATCCAGCCGCCGGGGAAGGCCTTGTTTTCGTAGAGGACAGTTCCTGCCTCTTCCTTCTCTTCACCAGTATAGCCGTCCAGCAGTGAGGCGATGTACTCGGCTCCGCCCATGCCTTTGACCAGCTGATTGATGCCCAAACCGTAAGGTCCGTGGAAGCCCGCGCGGGCCTTGGCCATCAGGCTCAGGTCCGGTGCGCCGACACCGTTGTTGGCCGGGAAGTGGTCTGTCGGAATCGCCGGGCGGAAATCGTCCAGCTCGGGATCGAACACTTCGAAGTTGTCAGCCGCATAGGCGATGACTTCTTCTTCCGAATAGCCCAGCGCTTCCAGATCGCGCAAAGGCACATATTGCAGACCGTGGCAGGCTGCACAGACCTCGGTATAGATCTGAAGGCCGCGCTGCAGCTGATGCTGGTCCCAGGTACCGAAGGGTCCTTCGAACGAGAAGTCGAAGTCTTCGATATGCTGCTCACCCCCACCTGCTGCAATGGATGCAACAGGGGTCAGGGCCAAGGCAAACGCGGCGCCGATTGCAAGTTTCTTGAACATGTTTCCGGTCCCTCTTCTTACTCGGCCGGCGTGGCTTTGGCGTCAGCCTTGCCATAATGCGCGTTGAAGTCTTCTTCGATGGTCTCGGGCTGTGCCAGAGGCTTCTCGATCACTCCGAGGATCGGCAGGATCACGAAGAAATAGGCGAACCAGTAGGCGGACGCGATCAGCGAGAAGGTCGCATAGGGCTCTTCCGCGGGCATCGCACCCAGCCACATCAGGGCAAAGAAGTCGATGACCAGCAGGTAGAACCACCATTTGAACATCGGACGGTACTTACCCGAACGCACGTTAGACGTGTCCAGCCAGGGCGCCAGCGCCATGGCCAGGATCGCGCCGAACATCGCAAGAACACCGAAGAACTTGGCATCGATGATACCGCCGGTGATGAAGCTTGCGAATTGAACGACCCAGACCTCACCGGTGAACGCACGCAGGATCGCGTAGAACGGCAGGAAGTACCATTCGGGAACGATGTGTGCAGGTGTCACCAGAGGGTTGGCTTCGATGTAGTTGTCCGGGTGGCCCAGATAGTTCGGCATAAAGCCCACGACGGCCCAGAACACGACCAGGATCACGGCCAGCGCGAAGAGATCCTTGATCACGAAATACGGCCAGAACGGCAGCGTGTCTTTCTCGGCCTCAGCTTTCGAGCCCCGGCGCACTTCAACACCTGTCGGGTTGTTGTTGCCGGTGGTGTGGAAGGCCCAGATATGCACCACAACCAATGCCGCAATGATAAACGGCAGCAGATAGTGCAACGAGAAGAAGCGGTTCAGCGTGGCGTTGTCCACGGCGGGCCCGCCCAGCAACCAGGTCTGAAGCGCGTCACCAACAAACGGGATCGCACCAAACAGGCCGGTGATCACGGTCGCACCCCAGAAGGACATCTGACCCCAGGGCAGAACATAGCCCATGAAGGCGGTGCCCATCATCATCAGGTAGATCAGCATACCAATGATCCACGTGATCTCACGCGGGGCTTTGTACGAGCCATAATACAGGCCGCGGAACATATGGATGTAAACCGCCACAAAGAACAGCGATGCGCCATTCATGTGCAGATAGCGGATAAAGTGACCGCCATTCACGTTGCGCATGATGTGCTCGATGCTGGCAAAGGCCAGATCAACATGCGGGGTATAGTGCATCACTAAAACGATACCGGTGATGATTTGCAGCGCCAGGCAGAATGCCAGAACGATGCCCCAGATCCACCACCAGTTCAGGTTCTTGGGGGTCGGGATCATAAGGGTATCGTACAGCAGGCCGACAATCGGCAGGCGGCTGTTCAGCCACTTCTCGCCGTTTGTCTTCGGCTCGTAATGATCGTGGGGAATTCCGGACATAAGTTTGGGTCTCCCTTAGCCGAGTTTGATTGTGCTGTTGTCCACCCATTCTGCGGGCGGGACAGGCAGGTTCTCAGGCGCGGGGCCTTTACGGATACGACCGGCGAGGTCGTAGTGCGAACCGTGGCACGGGCAGAACCAGCCACCGAAGTCGCCGGCATCCCCCAAAGGCACACAGCCGAGGTGCGTACAAACGCCCATCTGAACGATCCAGGCACCCGGCGCTTCGCCTTCCGGTGACGGCATGACGCGGTTTGCGTCAGTCGCAGGCGCATCTGCGCTCAGGTTGAAGTTGCGTGCAAGCGGATCTGGCAGCGCATCAACACCTTCGGCGTCCTGTTCCTGGGCTTCCTGAATCTCGGCACCAGTGCGGTGACGGACAAAAACGGGTTTTCCCAGCCATTTTACCGTCAGTTGCGTGCCCGGCTCGACGCCGCTCACATCCACACGGATCGAGGACAGCGCCTGAACGTCTGCCGACGGGTTCATTTGGTTGATCAGTGGCCATACGGCTGCACCCGTTGCAACGACACCTGCGCCGCCAGCGACGTAGTACAGGAAATCTCTGCGGGTGCCTTCGTGGTCTTCTGCGTGGGACACGAGGTTATCTCCGATTATCTGGCGCCCGCGGACGGGCAAATAGCTCGCGCACCGCACGAATGCGGTGTCTTAACCGCGCTTACTATCGGGGAGAATAGTGTTCGTCCAGCGTTCATAAACGCGCAATACGCCGCATGTGTCCCTTCGTGCACGTGAGGAGGGGCTTTTTTTGGTGATTTTTTTGGTGATTCTCGTCCGCAACTTTGCCTGCGACTTCGAATCAAGGGGGGGTTGATTCGAACCTCGAACTCCGTTTTGCAGGCGAAATCCAGCCCGATTCTGACCACCAGTCGGCCAGTCATTTGAGAGCGTATTCTTGACAATCAGCATCACGAAGCAACGATTGTCTGCTGAGTAAATCATATTCGCCAAATAGATGATTTAAATCGAAAATTGAGCGCAATTACACAGTTGCACTTTTTCCGTGAATACCGGACAGCGCAAAAACGCGCGAACTCCTGCAAGGAGACCCCAATGTCAAAAATCACCCTGGCCACTGCGATATTCACATTGGCCCTGTCCTCGCAAACACTTGCGGCAGGTGATCCTGCGAAAGGCGAGGCGATGTACAACCGCTGTTCATCGTGTCATGCGATCATCAAGGACGGTGAAATACTGGTCAAAGGCGGAATCACCGGCCCGAATCTCTATGGCGTCGTCGGACGTGTCGCCGGCTCCGAAAAAGACTATCGCTATGGCAGCGAGCGCCTGCCGGTCGGTATGTTCACCGATGACATGATCCGCGCCGGCGAAGAGGGTCTGATCTGGACCGAAGAAAACATCGCCGCCTATTCCAAAGACCCCATCGGTTTCATCAAAGAGTATCTGGATGACGAAACCGCCCGCCCGAACATGAGCGTCAAGCTCAGGAAAGGCGCGGAAGATATCGCCGCCTATCTGGCAACGTTCAGTTCCGAGTAATCCTTTTTCCCGGTGCTGGTTACGCCTTGTGCATCAAGGCGGCCAGCTGACCGGTTTCACTGCCAAATCCGCCGGGCACTTTGTCGGCGGCAGCGATTCTTGCCTCCTCCGGCTTGTTCTGGCCCAGTTTCCAGGTGCCCTGGATATCCTCTACCTGCATCCGGCATGGTACGATCATCCGCATCATACTGGCCAACGCGTCATCAGACATTTTCCCGGTGACCCATGGCGCCTTGGGCAGCAGTCGATCTTCAAAGAATGCGGTTTGTCGGTCCAGCAAATCACGCAGCTCGTCCTGCGGGCGCAGTTCAAGCCGTCCGGTCAGGTGCACGGCGACATAGTTCCACGTCGGAACCTGATCGGCGACACCGTACCAGTCGGGCGAGACATAGCCATCAGGCCCCTGCACCGCGATCCTGACCTCTTTCGGCCCGTGCAGCATACGGACAATCGGGTTTGATCGCACAAGATGAAGATCGACCACCGCACCGTCCTCTGACAGCAGAAAGGGCACGTGACTGATCAATGGCGCGCCGTCGCCGGAAATCGCCAGAACGCCAAAAGCCCGGTCACGGGCAAATTCAATATGACGCGCACGATCCTCGGCGCGGAAGGCTGGATTTGGGTGCATGGGCGACCTCCTGCCAAATCTCTTGCAGATGGGGTTGGTTCTTGGCAAGGTCTGCCTCGTTCTCAGGGCGGGGTGGAATTCCCCACCGGCGGTATGCGGGCCATGACCCGCAAGCCCGCGAGCGGCTCTGCCGTGTCCACGATCCGAACGGCAGGGGCCGGTATTCGGACAAAGTGTGGAACCACGAAAGAGTGTCAGCAGATCTGGTGAGAGGCTAGAGCCGACGGTCAAAGTCCGGATGGAAGAGAACGTGCAAGCCGTGCCGGTGAACCGGCGCGCCTGCTCGTGATCGCCTTGGGTGACGTGTCATGCCGGGCTGGCAGCGAAGGTTTTCGCAACCGCCAGCAGGCCACCGAACTGAAAGGAGATCACGATGACACACACCCGCTATGCTTTTGTCAAAGCCAACTGGCATTCCGACATCGTCGACCGCGCGCTTGACGGTTTTCTGGAACTGATCCCGGCCGATCAGGTCGATGTTTTCGACGTTCCCGGCGCGTTCGAGATGCCGCTGCTGGCCCGCGATCTGGCCCAAACCGGCCGCTACGCCGCTGTCGCCTGCGCCGCATTTGTCGTGGATGGCGGCATTTACCGTCACGACTTCGTGGCCCAGGCCGTCGTGGACGGTTTGATGCGCGCCGGCATGGATACAGGCGTGCCGGTCCTGTCCGTTTCCCTGACGCCGCACCAGTACCAGGAGACGGATCACCACAACGCCATCTACCGTGCGCATTTTGTTGAGAAAGGCCGCGAAGCAGCACAAGCCGCGCTGAAAATCACAGCGACCCGAGCGGTGCTGACGCAGGCCGCCTGATCTTCATCTTTTCAAAAATACTCATTCGCGCCACCGCAAGGTGGCGCCCACCAATTCGCAAATCCGCTTGAGGCCAAGGGCCTTGCCCGCTAATCACGACGCTCAAAGGAGCACGCCCCATGTCGATGAACAGTTTTGGCCATCTATTCCGCGTCACCACCTGGGGTGAAAGCCATGGACCCGCCTTGGGTGCCACCGTTGACGGCTGTCCGCCGGGTGTCACCATCGACGAGACCATGATCCAGCACTGGCTGGACAAGCGCAAACCGGGGCAGAACAAGTTTACCACCCAGCGGCGCGAACCCGATCAGGTGAAAATCCTGTCCGGCGTGTTCGAAGGGCAAACCACCGGAACGCCTGTGCAGCTGATGATCGAGAACACCGATCAGCGCTCGAAAGACTATGGCGATATCATCGACAAGTTCCGTCCGGGGCACGCCGATATCACATATTGGCAGAAATACGGAATCCGGGATTATCGCGGCGGCGGGCGCAGTTCTGCACGCGAAACAGCATCACGTGTTGCAGCAGGTGGATTGGCGCGTGAGGCGATCAAACAGATCGCACCCAACGTGCAGATCACCGGGTACATGACCCAGATTGGGCCGCATAAGATCGAGCGCGACAATTTCGATTGGTCCCAGATCGAACAGAACCCGTTCTGGACACCGGATGCGCAAGCCGCCGAGACGTGGGCCACCTATCTGGACGATCTGCGCAAGTCCGGCAACTCGGTTGGCGCAATTGTCGAAGTTGTGGCGCGCGGCGTGCCCGCAGGGCTTGGCGCGCCGGTTTACGCCAAGTTAGACACTGATCTTGCTGCTGCGATGATGTCGATCAACGCGGTCAAAGGCGTCGAAATCGGCGAAGGCATGGCCGCGGCTGAACTGACGGGCGAGGCCAATGCCGACGAAATATTCATGGGACAGAACGGCCCGCAATACAGCTCGAACCATGCGGGCGGGATTCTGGGCGGCATTTCTACCGGGCAGGACATCGTCGTGCGCTTTGCGGTCAAGCCGACCTCGTCGATTCTGACCACACGCAAAACCATCACCAAATCAGGCGAAGAGACCGAGATCATCACCAAGGGCCGTCACGACCCTTGTGTTGGTATTCGCGCGGTCCCGGTAGGAGAGGCGATGATGGCCTGCGTGATCCTCGACCACCTGCTGTTGCATCGCGGCCAGATCGGAGAGAACCGTGGACGGATCGGCTGATCTGCGCACCCGCCTGCGGGCCGTGGTCGCACATCGCATGGAAACGGATCCAGCCCATGATCTGGCCCATCTGGATCGTGTTTGGACCAACGCCCGAGCCATCGCAGATGATCAAACCGATATGTCTGTGCTGCTGGCCGCAAGTTACCTGCACGATCTTGTGAATCTGCCCAAAGACGATCCCGACCGGCATCTTGCCTCGCGCAGGTCCGCAAGGGAATCAGAGCCTATTCTTGAGGAAATCGGGTTTTCGGTCGATCAGGTCCGTGCGATCCAGCACGCGATCGAAGCCCATAGCTTTTCTGCGGATATCCCCCCTGAAACGATCGAGGCGCGCATTCTGCGCGATGCGGACCGCCTTGACGCCCTGGGCGCCATCGGTATCGCCCGCAACTTTTCCGTTTCCGGAGCCTTGGGGCGTACTCTTTACGATCCGGCTGACCCTTTTGCCCAAGCCCGGCCACTGGACGACCTTCATTTCTCGCTCGACCACTGGAAGGTGAAACTTCTGCGCCTGCCAAGTGACATGTTGACCGAGACCGGAAGGCGGATTGCAGAACAACGCACCGCGCGCATGATCCGCTTTCTTGAAGAATTCGCCGAAGAAATCGGCTGTTCCTTGCCGCAATCCTGGGTGAATTGCTGAATCCACCCGTTGATCTTTGCCCGTCAAAGACGCAGGTTCGCGCCGATGACAAAACCCTTAACTTCGCATCGACCTCTGCTTGCCGTAACGCTGAAGCTGTGCGCCTTGTTCCTGTTCACGTCGATGTCCGCGCTGGTCAAAGCACTTTCTGATGAATTCCCGCCGGGCCAATTGGTGTTTTTTCGGTCCCTGTTCGCAATCCCCGTGATCATTCTTTGGCTCATCGCGCGGGGGGAGTCGTCGAAAGGCTTCGTGGTCAAGAAACCCATGGGCCATTTCTGGCGCGGTGTTTTGGGAACAAGCGCCATGGGTCTTACCTTTACCGGCCTCAGCCTGTTGCCCCTGCCGGAAGTCACCGCCATCGGCTACGCGACACCGATCTTCACCCTGATTCTGGCCGCCGTCATGCTGGGCGAACGGATTCGGCTTATTCGTATCGGCGCGGTGGCTCTTGGTCTGTTGGGCGTTTTGATCATGATTTGGCCGCGCCTGGGCACCACTGAAATGGAGGTTGCAGCCACCATTGGTGCACTTTGCGTTTTGGGCGCGACCGTCGCGCGCGCCTTTGTTCAGATCCATATCCGGCAATTGGTCAAGGTCGATCACCCTGCGGCCATCGTGTTCTATTTCTCGATGACCGCGACGCTCCTGTCCGCTCTGACAGCATTCTGGGGATGGACGATGCCCACCTGGAATCAGGCTCTGATCATGGTCATGATGGGCCTGATCGGCGGCGTCGCGCAGATTTTGGTCACATCTTCCTATCGGTTTGGTCAGGCCTCGATGCTGGCACCTTATGACTATGCAACGATGCTTTTTGCGATCGTGATCGGCTATGTCTGGTTCGACGAACTGCCAACGCTTGCAATCCTGATCGGGGCCGCGCTGGTGATTGCAGGCAATGTTGTCGTCATCTGGCGCGAACACCAGTTGGGGCTGGAGCGGGGCAAAGTCCGATCGGTTACAGACCCCAAAGCATGACTTTACCTTTTGCAATCTTCCCCTAGGTTGGGCCGAACAGTCAAAGAGGTTCCCAAATGAGCGACGCGCCGGATCACAAGGAAAAGATGCAGAAGGTGCAGGCCCAGCACCGCAAGAAAGTGTCCGAGGCCGTGGATCCAGGCCGCGGTCTGGTCCTGATCAATACCGGCAAGGGCAAAGGCAAGTCCTCGGCCGCGTTCGGCGTGGTCATTCGCGCCCTGGGCTGGGGCCAGAAGGTTGCTGTGGTGCAGTTCATCAAGGGCAAATGGAAAACCGGCGAGCGCCGTTTCTTCGAAGAGCGTGATCTGGTGACATGGCATACGATGGGCGAAGGTTTTACCTGGGACACACAGGACCGGGAACGCGATATTGCAGCTGCCAATGCCGCCTTTGACAAGGCCCGCGCCCTGATGTCCAGCGGCGAATACGATCTGGTTGTGCTGGACGAGATCAACATCGCCCTGCGTTACGAATACCTGTCGGTCGAACAGGTCATCGAAGGTTTGAACGCGCGTTCGGAAAAGACCAGTGTTTTCTTGACTGGCCGCGATGCGCCGAACGCGCTGCGTGACTATGCTGATCTGGTCACCGAAATGACCGAGGAGAAACACCCGTTCCAAGCGGGCATCAAAGCACAGCGCGGCGTGGATTTCTGAAGCAACGTTGCTGCAAGGCTGGCGGTGCATAGCCGCCAGTTCCGGTCATCGCCCTACCGCGTTGACCGGTTCTGTCATGTTGCAGGTTCCGGGAAACGCTGGCGTGTTCGGTTGGCGAAAGCCACAAGCGACAGCATCACCGGCACTTCGACCAGGACCCCCACGACCGTCGCCAGTGCCGCGCCGGAATGAAGACCGAACAAGCTGATTGCGACGGCAACGGCCAATTCGAAGAAATTCGATGTCCCGATCATGGCACAGGGCGCTGCGATCCGGTGGGGTACCTTCAGCGCATAAGCGGCACCATAGGCAATGGCAAAAATACCATAGCTTTGGATCAGAATGGGAACGGCGATCAGAACGATGACCGTAGGTTTCGCCAGAATGGTCTCACCTTGCAGGCCGAACAGGATGACCACGGTTGCAATCAATCCCATGACAGACCACGGTTTTACCCGCGAAGAAAAGGCTTCTATCGCTTGTTTAGAGCCTAATTTGCGGCGGGTGATCAACCCGGCGACAAGCGGCAGCACCACATAAAGGACCGTGGCCAAAACCAAAGTTTGCCACGGCACTTCGATGTCGGCAACACCCAGCAAAAAGGCCACGATCGGCGCAAATGCCACGACCATGATCAGATCATTGACAGAAACCTGAACCAGCGTGTACGTCGCGTCGCCTCTGGTTAGCTGCGACCATACAAACACCATGGCGGTGCAAGGGGCGGCCCCCAGCAGGATCAGACCGGCAGTGTATTGCGCGGCATCTTCGGGCGCGATCCAGGGTGCGAAGACATAGTCGAAAAACAGGACGGCAAGCAGTGCCATGGTGAAAGGCTTTATCAGCCAGTTCACCACCAGCGTCACAATCAGACCACGTGGCTGGCGGGCGACTCCGGCGACTGCACCGAAATCGACGTTGACCATCATCGGGTAGACCATTGCCCAGATCAGCACTGCCACCACCAGGTTGACGCTGGCAATTTCGGCGCTTGCCACCAACTGCACCAGCCCTGGCGCGGCCAGCCCGATCAGGACGCCACCGATCATCGCAAGTGCAACCCAGATCGTGAGATATCGTTCAAAAATGCTCATGATAACGCCTCAGTCGTTTGATCCGTAAGTTTGCCAGAGGTCAGCGCGGCCGGCCCGACCATCACGGCCGCCGTGCCCAGCACCAGGGGCAGCCCCCCGACCTGATAGGTCAGGCCAGACAAGACGGTGCCGGCCAACCGCCCCGTCGCATTTGCCATGTAGTAAAAGCCGACATCCATCGTCACACGCTCGGACCGGGTGAAGGCAAGAATCAGATAGGAATGCAGCGATGAGTTGACCGCGAAGATCGCACCAAAGACCAAAAGCCCGACGACCAGCGTCAGGGTCAGCCAAGCCTCGGGCCCATTTGCCAGCAAAACAGCCAGTGTCAGAGCCGCAGGAACGCAGAACAGGATCGCCGCCCAGCTGCGTGCGGCACGGATCAGATCACCTTCGGTGCGATCCGACGCACGAAGAATCCTTGGCGCGTTGGCCTGCACGGCGCCATAGAGGATGATCCACACCGCCATAAATGTTCCGATCATGAAGAACGCGGCCCGATTGCCCTCTTCGGTGCCATCTGAAAGAACAGCATAGAAATAGATCGGGATGCCGACCACGAACCAGACGTCCCGCGCGCCGAACAGGAAGACACGCGCCGCGGACAACCAGTTCACATTCGCGGATTTTGAAAAAACCTCAGAGAACTTTGCGCCCTTGCGCCCCTTCGGCAGGCCCGCTGGCATGAACAGCATCACTGCGACCAGGATCACCGCCAGAACGACGGCCATGGCAAGCACTGCCGGAATGAAGCCCAGCGTCGCAAGCATGGCGGCACCCAACAGGAATCCCAGCCCTTTGACCGCGTTTTTCGAACCCGTCAGTACCGCAACCCATCGAAACAACGCGCCTCCTTCGGAGGGAGCCAGCAATTTGACCGCCGATTTCGAAGACATCTTGGCCAGATCCTTGGCCACGCCGCTGGCCCCTTGCACGACCATGACAAAAGTGACCGAAGCGGCGACGGTCCAGTTTGGATCAAGCTGCGTCATGGCGAGCAACGCGACGATCTGCACCCCCAACCCTGCATAGAGGGTCGAGGTCAGCCCGAACCGTGCGGCGATCCAACCGGCGGACAGGTTGGTGACGATCCCGGCGATTTCATAGAGCACAAACAGATAGGCAAGCTGCACCGGCGAGAAGCCCAGGGTGTGAAAGTGCAACAGCACCAACATCCTGAGCGCCCCGTCGGTCAGCATGAAGGCCCAATAGGCAGCCGTGACCGCGATATAGGCCGACAGTCCTTCGGGGCGTTGCGTCACAATGATGCCCCGACCATCAGCGCAACATCCACCAGCCGATGCGCATAGCCCATCTCGTTGTCATACCACGCATAGATTTTCACCTGCGTCCCGTTCACAACCATGGTCGAGGGCGCATCGACGATCGAAGAGCGTTCGTCATTGGTATAATCGGTGGACACCAGCGGGCGCGTCTCATAGCCCAGAATGCCCTTCAGTTCGCCCTCGGCAGCGGCTTTGAAGAAGGCGTTGACCTCTTCAACCGTGGTTTCACGCTCAACCTCAAACACGCAATCGGTCAGCGAGGCGTTCAGCAACGGCACCCGAACCGCATGGCCGTTCAGACGACCTTTGAGTTCCGGATAGATCAGAGTGATGGCCGTGGCCGAGCCGGTCGTGGTCGGGATCAAAGAGTTCAGGGCCGAGCGTGCGCGCCTGAGATCCTTGGCAGGCCGATCCACGATTGTCTGCGTATTGGTTACGTCGTGAATCGTCGTCATCGATCCATGGCGGATGCCAAGGTTTTCGTGAATGACCTTCACGACAGGCGCAAGACAGTTTGTCGTGCACGAGGCCGCCGTCACGATCTTATGCGCCGCGGGGTCGTAGGTTCCGTCATTCACACCCATGACGATATTGGCCGTCGGCCCGTCCTTGACCGGAGCAGAGACAACAACCTTCTTCACCCCAGCGTCAAAATACGGTGCCAGCTTCGCTTCAGTCTTGAACACGCCGGTGCAGTCGATCGCCACGTCAACACCGTCCAACGGCAACGCGCTCAGGTCTTTTGTGCCAATGAACGGAAGGCGGGTTCCGTCGACCGTGATGCTGTCTGCATCATAGTCGAATTCCGCGTCCCAGCGCCCATGGACGGTGTCGAACTCCAGCAGATGCGCATGCATCTCGGGATCACCGACGGCATCGTTGATCCAGGCTATCTTAGCGCCTTTTTCAAGCAAAGGCTTCAGGGCCAGTTTTCCCATACGGCCAAGGCCGTTCAGTGCGTAGGTGGTCATTTCGTTTCCTCGGTAGGCGTGCGCCCGATTTCATCGACGGCGGATTGCAATGCGATCCGGTCAAGGCTTTCGACCGGCAATGATGAAAAGGCCTGAATCCGGCGCTTCAGTGCGCCGTAGGCGGTTTGAAAGGCCAGGCTTTTCTCGGCGTCGGTACCTTCGGCCTTGACCGGATCTTCCACGCCCCAGTGGCCACTTATCGGTTGACCCTCCCAAGCCGGGCATTCCTCGTTGGCGGCCTGATTGCAGACAGTAAAGACAAAATCCATGACAGGCGCGTCCGGCGCCGAAAACTCGGACAGATTCTTCGGCCGCAGGACCGAGATATCGTGCCCCTTGTCGCGCAGAACCTGCACAGCAAAGGGATTGAGTTCTGAACTGGGCCGCGTCCCGGCCGAATAGACGTTGAACCGGTCGTCGCCGATCTGTCGCAGCAAGGATTCGGCAAAAATCGAACGGGCCGAGTTGCCGGAGCAAATGAACAGCACATTGAACTTTCGGTTCGTCGCGGTGTCTTTGGGAATGGGCATGCAGATATCCGGTCGGCCACGGCAGCAATCCACGATCAGGAAATCGAGCATTTGCTGCACAGTTTTCATTTCAATCGAATAGAGCAGAGACGTCCCGGATCGTTCCTGTTTCACCAGCCCCGACCGCTGCAAAGCATTCAGATAGTTCGACATGGTGCTGGGTTTGACATCCAGCTCCGCCGCCAGCTCGCCCGCGGGAACCCTGTCAGGAAACCGTCGCATCAACATGCGAAACACGGTGATGCGCTGCGGGTGGCCAAGGATGGTCAATTGATCGGTTATCTGTTCTATCATATTTCATGAATTATTGAAATATGGAATGCGAGTCAATTTCATTCCGCGCCGTCACAAAAAATTCACGGATCAGAGCGCCAATTTGAAAGATTGGCCGCAGGCTTTCGGTTCACAACTCGAGGCCCGGCCGTACTGAGCAACGCCAAAACGGTTACAACCGGGCTTGCAGGCGCCAGACTGACAGTTTAAACGAAGCTTCGCATCCGGTCATAATGTGTTCGGTATGACCTACGGTGCCGCTGTAGCTCAGCTGGTAGAGCACGTCATTCGTAATGATGGGGTCGGGGGTTCGAGTCCCTTCAGCGGCACCAGATTTCATCGAATTCGTATGGAAAAACTTCTGCTAAGAAAAAATGTTCCCACTATGTTCTTATGCCGGGATTTATATAACGCAGTTAAAACGGACGTCCGCACGCTCTATAGCGGATGATCGCTTCGAGCCCGTATTGACCGATGCTGCACTGATCACGAGCGTCTGGTCTCAAAAAAACGGGCCAAAATGTCACAAAATCAAAAGCAATTTTGTCAATGGTTCGTGACACAAGACTTATCAACGGTTTCGGTGATGGTGCGAAAAGTGACAGAATCGACCGTTTTTTGCAACAAACCGACCTGAGTTCTGCCACTTTGAGTAGAGACTGTGATGGGTTCGGGGCACTTATCTTCCCAAGGAATGTGTTGACACTGGCGGCTCCCATTCCGAGACTATGCAAACCATTTTATCTCCTTTAGGTTCGCCGTTTGCCTAACCTAATTGCCTGTCCATCATGCGGCAATGAAGTCAGTCGAAGGGCTCGATCCTGCCCACAATCCGGAGAACCAGAACCGGGAACGGCACAGCGGCGATATGACAAAGAGAGGCTTCTGAGCGAGTTTCAGGGTCGAGTTTTACCCGCCAAAGTGATCCATATCGTCGATTTTGGCGCTTATGCGCAAATCTCCTATGATGGGATGATTTTTGATGGTCTTGTCCACGTCTCACAACTCTCGAACTCGCGTTTAGAGCACCCTAGTGAGATAGTTTCAGAAGGAGATACTATCTCCGTAAAAGTCCTGGGAATGAGTGAGCACGGTATACCCCGCTAATCAATGAAGGATGCGTGACCGGGAATTCTAAGATTTACATCGATCAACTCAGGGCGGTGCACGCACTTCAAACCCAATTCGACCGTTTTTGATAATGCGGCAATCGTTAAAGCAACCATTGGCGTAGCCGCAGCGAAGGGGCGCTTTGTCCGCATAGCGATCGCTCGCGATATTCGGGCGAACGACTAAAACGAACCCATTTTAGCCATGAAACATGAGCGCGTTTACGGTGAAGTGTTATCCCTCCGGAGTGTACCAAATGGGCGAAGTATAAGCCCGTTCTTGTGTGGATGTCGGTACTTCTTCGGGTAGTTCGTCGCCGAACCGAATAGCTTCGTAAACCGTCCATCGTGGCGTGGGGATTTCCAGCACGCGCGCGTAGTAAAAAGCCTTTTGTTCCGGATCAAATTCGGGATCAGACCAGACGGTTATCAATTCTGGCGATCCGATTGAGTTCGTGAACGTACCGGTTTCGACGTCCACGGTGTTGCCGACAGGCGGCAGCTTGCCTTCCGCACCGAGATCCCGATCGCCGGACCAGACGACATCAAAAACCTTTTCTTGTGTCTCACCGTCTTCTGTTACCCAGCCCTTGACTATCTGAATACGATCCAGATTACCCGAGTACGGATCCTTGAGTGCAGCGACAAGAAAACTTGGCGCAGAGGCATCACCGGGCGCTTCCGGTAGATCTGCCCCCATGGGTACGCCTTTGTCATAACCAATCTTCGCAGGAAGCCGCGATTGAGCGTCGTTTTCTTCGAAATCCCATCCCCCGAAGAAACGTACCGTGATCCGACTACCTGTTGTACCATATACTTCCTTGCGTTCCATCGCGTCGAAAATAGATGCTCGCGTATTTTCCTCGGCCCAAACGGCCGCATAACCAGAGGCAGCCATCTGCCAGCCCAGAATTCTGGTTGCTTCAAACTCGCCGACAACATGCTGCCAGCGCCCAGGCTCAGGTTCCACGCCCGAGTGCTTACCAAAAAAGTTATCTTCTTGGGCTGTCGCCAAAGCCGTGTGACTGTCTGTGGATCCCACGACACCGAACTTGTAAGGGTTGGTCCCAAGCTGCGCCTCGAGCTTCAGGCCATTTTTTAAAGCCTCGCGAGCATACTCGTACTGCAACATCCAGTCTTCTTTGGGGACAGGGCCGAGGTTTGCGACGTCCCACGTTTCGTAATCTGCAAACTCGTCATTTGGGCTCAGGAACGGGTGGGCCTCGCCGTCGCCTTTGATCTGAGTGATCTCATACAGTGGCTCCCATTTGGCGCGTCTTTCCGCGTAATCTCCTGTGAGCGGTTCGCCGGTATCGGGGTTTGTCTCGACAGGAAACATCAAACCATTAGAAACATTTCCGTTGTGCGCCAATGCAAGGACGCGCCCGCCTGTCGTTTCTTCGTATCTTTCCATCCAATCCCACAGATCTTCCGGATTGAATGTCTCGGCAGTCGTAAACGGCAACATTTGCCGCGCCCGAATTCTGTCGTCCCTATAGATGACATTGCGGTGCAAGTTGTTGCCACCTTCCGTCGAGGTCCATTCGTAGCCGATAAACGCGGTAAACGATCCCGGTTGATCATAAGCATCTGCAGTTTCCGTAAAGTCATCCCAAACTGACTGTACGAAACGACGGTCAGCAATCGCCTCTGGCAAAGCTTCACCGGTAATTCCAGCGAAAGTCTCGATAACCTCCATTGTCGCTCCAAGGGCAACATTCCCTCCTTGGTTCAACCTGTCGTTCCAGTCACGTAACGTTGGGTCGCCCATCAAAGTTGCGTTCCCCGCGACGATCTCGTTCATCGCGCCCATCGCGTCTGAATGGTCTGAAACAACGAGCCAATCCAGCGGGCGAGACAGCTTCGCCCGTAGGCCGTGAGAAGTAGTTACTTCTTCTCCACGCGCAAACCGAAACGCGTCTGAAGGCGAAAGAAGTACACCAAACGCACGCGCGTCGAGTGAGAGCGATGTATGCAAGTGGGTGTCGCCCCAAAGAGGTCTAGTTGGAAAGTCACGTCCTGCATAAGGCGAAAACGCATCTGATGCAGGGGCATGCATGTCGGCCCCTGAGATGGTCATCTCACCAACTTGTCCGCCCTCGGCGGTTTCCTGTGCCCAAGCAGAGGTCGAGGACATACAGAGATAAAAGAATAAGGTCGCACTGAAAGGAACTTTCATGGCTGTATTCCCTGCAAATCAGATTATAGCTCATGCGACCATTCTCATATGCTTGCTGTCAACCTCGTTTTTGTTTCCGCGAAGAGCGTCTGTACTTGGTTGAATCGGTGTGTAACTACCCAAATCCCTGGCCGCGTCTTAGTCTCGTTTACGGCGGAACCAAACAGCGGCTTTGTCCGCAGAGCATTCACTGATGCACTGCGCAACGAGGACTGTTCCGAGCCCAGATCAAACGTTCATTTCTAACCGCTTATAGCCTTTGAAAGTCGCATGCGGGCGTTCAGCGAAAGCCTGATGGTAGCAGCTTTGGTTGACTTCCGACTTCCTCAAAGTATGCACATGCGATTGCACTAGAGCTTGATGCGGAATGCCGCGAAGCCATCTGCACCATCTCCGGCATCTTCGATTAAAACGCCTTTGACATCGGCGATGTAGTCTCGGGCCTTTGGGCCGGTCTCGAATAGCACGGTTGTGTTCTTCAAAGGAGCAAATGACCAGTTGCCGTCCGCTTTTGGGTTGATCGTTCCCTGTTCGACAATATAGCGCACGATAACGTCGCGATTAGTGTCCGGGGCTTCGAACACGATTGTATCACCCAATGCGCCGGGGAATGAACCGCCACCCGATGCACGATAATTGTTTGTGGCGATGATAAACTCCATGTCATTAGTGACCGATTCGCCTTGGAAGGACAAGTTCACAATTCGGGCGGCATCGGGATTCACCTCTTCCCCCTTTGGCCCAAAGCGCGACGGCTGCGACAGGTCGATCTGGTATGTCACGCCATCCATCACATCGAAATTGTAGGATGGAAACTCTGGATTCAGAAGAACCGCATCCTCTGAGCCTCGCTCGATCTGGTTGAACATACCGGCCGAACGTTCCAGCCAACCACGCAGTTGAACACCGTTCACTCGCACCGCGCGCACTGTGTTGGGATAGAGATACAGATCAGCCACATTTTTGATAGCAACATCCCCAACCGGGACGTCGGTGTAATAGTCCGGGCCCCCGCGACCACCCGCCTTGAACGGCGCCGCCGCTGACAGGATCGGCAATCCTTCGTGCTCGGTGCCTTTCAGCATCTCTTCGACATACCATTTCTGTGCGATCGAAACGATCTGTACAGACGGATCATCAGCAACCAATGCAAAATAGCTGTGCAACGGAGCAGATGTTTTGCCAACGGCTCGGCGGACATAGGCGAGCGTTTCGTCGTGATCCTTCGCAACCGAGTCGAGAACCTTCTGATCGTCTCCGACCAAAGCGGTGATTGAGCGGTCTTCATTGCGTTTGGAAATCGCGCGGGCCTCGGACGTGGTGGTAATCACGCGCCACTCATTTCCTTCCCGTTCCAGCAGCAGGTCCAACAACCCAAGATGTGAGCCCCAGAAGCCGCCCATAACAGCAGGTTTACCCATCAGGGTGCCCTTTTCGACGTCGATGCCGGGTCGGTCCGCAAATGTCGGCGAGGGAAAGACAAGGTGATTGTGCCCCGTGACCAGAGCGTCGATTCCGTCAACACCCGCCAAAACGACTGAGGCGTTTTCCATACCGTCCACATGATTGGCGTCGCCGATCCCAGAATGTGAAAGGGCGATGATTAGGTCACATCCTTGTTCCTTCATCTCTGGCACGTATGCCCGCGCGGTTTCGACGATATCGCGGGCCTGAACATTTCCTTCCAGATGCTTTCGGTCCCAGTTCATGATCTGCGGCGGCGTAAAGCCTATGACACCGATTTTGATTGAGTGCTTGGTCCCATCACCCATTTCGATTTCACGGTCGATGATTGTATATGGTTTGATCAGCGTTTTGTCGTCACGCGGAGTTGCGCCTTGTGACTTTGCAACATTGGCCAAAACGACCGGGAACTCTGCGCCCGCGAGTGATTTTTCCAGGAAATCCAGCCCGTAGTTGAATTCGTGATTGCCCAGAGTTGCAGCATCATAGCCAACCGTGTTGAACGCGGTGATGATGGGGTGAGCGTCCCCTTCTTTCATGCCACGCTCATAGGCGATGTAGTCGCCCATTGGATTCCCTTGAAGAAAGTCACCGTTGTCGACCAAGATCGAATTTGTCGCCTCAGCGCGAATTTCGTTGATGATTGAGGCCGTACGGGACAAGCCCACTGTGTCACGGGGTTTGTCAGCATAGTAGTCATAGGGGAACACATGAACATGGATGTCCGTTGTTTCCATGATGCGCAGATGCGCTTGATTGTTGGATGCCAAAACTGAAAAAGGATGCAAGGTGATGGCCGCTGCACCGGCTGTTGTTGCAAGAAATTGGCGACGCGAAATTGACGAGCGGTTGGAAAAAGACATGGGTCACCTTTCGAGTTGGCTGGCAATAAGAATAGTTGCCGGTATTGCATAACGATCTTATGACAGTGTCTTCTAACACATTTTACAGACTTATTTCAGGGGGTATGGACGAGGCCATGCGCCAGATCCGTGAAGTCGCTGAATGATTGGATCAGGTGAAACCAAGCCGGGACTGGTTTGACAACGTATGTGAAGAATAATCAGTGCCTTTTCCCATCACACGTGCTGTATTGTCGGCGCAAAACTATTCTGGAGGTTGTTGTTGGAGCGGGCATTTGCCGATGTGTTGCCCATGCCTGCCAGCGACGTACACTACCGATAATCGACGTGAACGACACCGCCGACACTACCGTCGCCATGACTAAAGAAGGACGCAACGGGATACATCTTTTGTTGTCACGCAATCTCCGTACCTGAGGCCCAGTGAAAGCTGACTGTAAACATCTGGCCAATCGTCGACTCGGAGCAGGCGGGCGAAAAACATTTAGCTCCGCCGCGACATTTCGAAAGTCTGGTGCTACTGACGGTGAGTTATGATGCTAAAACCCTCTTCGGGTGATGGTGGCACAAAATGCCGCGCAATACGCCGATATTGATCTTCCGTCGCTGCAAATGCGTGCGCGCCTTCTTTGTTGCGCTTGTGGAGCCGGTGCAGACAAACCTCATCTGACACATCCAAAAAGTGAAGGTGGTGCTGCGCAGCAGTGTCTTCCAGCAGGTCGCGCATCCAAGCCCTGTTGTCAATTGTGTTCGCTGGAAAATCGAGAACGACCGAAACGCCAGCCTTCAGCAGAGCAGCCACGTGAGGACCCATGACCAGTCGCAGTTTCAAAGCGCAGTCCACATAATCCTGCAAGGACTTCATTTGATCCCCAAACAGCGCGCTAAGCCATTCATCTTCTGAAATGAGCACGGCCCCGTGACTTTTCGCAAGTCTCGCTGCCAGAGTTGATTTTCCAGAAGCAACTTTGCCGCATAGCAAGTGGAACGTTGGAATAGCCTGTGACATAGAGCGAACTCCCGGATTACCTAGTGGTCCCTGCGCTAAGTTGGTCTGCCAGTTGATCAAACACCAACCTGATCCTTCGTGCGGTATGTAGCTCGGAGTGCGTCGCCAGCCAAATCGGGAACTTAAACGGCTCGCGGTCGGGAAGCACGCGCTCCACTCCTGGTGTTAGGGCAGCCACGTCATCCGACATTACACATATGCCAAACCCTTGGCGCACCAGCTCCCAGGATACAATCCCGCTTTGTGAGCCGACCCGGAAGCTTTTTCGAGTGACCTTAATGCCCGCCGGATCAAGAAAACCGATCATCGTGTCAATGTCACCAAATCCGACAAAGTCCAACTTAGCGAGTTCGTCTTCATTTTTTGGCCGTCCAACCTGATCAAGGTACGAAGGTGCCGCGTAGAAATGTGCTGTGGCCTCGGCGACAAGCTTTGCCGTCAGATCCTGCTGCGTCGGACGTACATGTCGGATGGCGATATCAGCCTCACGTCGCTGTATGTCTCGTATGTCATTTGCAGCAACGATGTCTATCTCCAGTCGCGGTGCTGCAAGTCGGATCTTTTTCAGTATTGGCGGCAGCTGATAGGCAGACATCACATCGGACGCAGTTATCCTGACTTGCCCTTCAACAGCTTGCGACTGGCTTGTCGCAGTAAGTGAAATCCTGTTTGCCACATCCGCCATTTCTCTGACGTGCAACAAAAGCTCGGCGCCAGCAGTCGTCAAATTGAGCGACTTGCCGACTCTTTCGAACAGGGTGATGCCAAGTGCCATTTCCAGCGCGGCAACTTGCCGGCCCACAGTGGGTTGAGTTTGCTCAAGAACGCGCGCCGCTGCGGAAAACGAGCCTTCTTCGGCGGTCGCAAGAAAGGACCGTACCTGATTCCAGTCGAAATTGATGGCTTTCCAATTCATGCATTTATGCATAACACTTCTGCGGATTGGGGCAATTCCATAAATGAATGTTTGGTATTACAGGATGAAGCGACAACCTTGTTAGAGAGTATTGAAATGGCTGCTTTGTCTAAGGATGCCGCATTCTGGAGCAAAATCTCGCGAAAGTATGCGGCAGACCCAATCCGCAACATGGAAGGGTACCTGAAAACACTGGAACGTACCAAGTCGCACCTGAAAGCGGAGGACAACGTACTGGAAATCGGGTGCGGGACAGGTTCAACTGCGCTGCTGCTTGCACCGAATGTCGCCCATGTCACTGCCACGGATCTCGCTCCGGGCATGATCGAGATTGCCGATGAGAAGCTTGATAAAGAAGGGCTGGAGAATGTCACTTTCAAGGTGGCCGACGTTCTTGAGCACAGTCTTGACGAAGGCTCTTACGATGCCGTCTTGGCGCATAACTTGCTTCATCTTCTGCCCGATTTGGACCAAGCGCTCGAGCACATTGCTGCGCTGACAAAACCGGGTGGGCTTTTCATATCCAAAACCGTCTGCGCGCCTGAGAGCGGTGGTTTCAAGTTTGCGATGATCAGTCGGATTGCAATCCCAATCATGCAGGCTTTTGGGAAAGCCCCATTTGTGAACTTCGTGTCTGGATCGGTACTTACGAGGAAAATTGCGTCCGCAGGCTTCGATGTTCTTTATACTTCTGATCAAGCCTCGATGCTCCAGAGTCGTTATATTGTCGCGCAAAAATCATGAAGCTCCAGTTCGTGCAGCTCCGTCCTTTGAAATGATCTTTGCATCACAGTGTTTTATATAAACCATTCTCAAGTGATCGGATGTTACAAAGGTCTGTTTCAAATTTAATTAAGCGACTGCGAGTGGCAGCATTGTCCGCATAGCGATCGTTCGCGATATTCAGGCGAATGTCAGCATCGGTTCTCAAGCAGAAAAAAAAGTGGTCCAACAAACGCTTTGGCGTGGTTCCGAAATGCGGCGAATTCAGTCTTGACCAATTACGTGTTTGAAGCGCTGGAAAAAGGTATCGGCCAGTTCGTTTAGTAAAGCCATTTAAGTCGACAGGGTTTTAAAATTCACTTGCGCGTTTCCGCCTGAAATCCTGGAAACCACAAAGGTCCCAACAAAAAACTTCGAATTTGTGGTAGGTTATTCGGAGTTAACAAGAAATTTTGGGAGGACGAATATGAAATACAGAACAAAATCCACCATAGTGGCGGCACTATTTGCCGCAACCGCTACGGCCGTTTACGCACAAGATGAACCTCCTATGAACTTCCTGATTATTTGGGGAGATGACATTGGGTTTTGGAATATTAGTGCCTACAACCATGGCATGATGGGTTATCAGACACCCAACATCGACCGTATAGCCAAAGAAGGCGCGCTATTTACTGACTGGTACGGAGAGCAGTCCTGTACTGCAGGACGAGCGGCATTCATAACTGGACAATCTCCCATTCGTACGGGTTTGACGAAGGTCGGCCTTCCTGGCGCACCTGAGGGTATGCCCGTGGAAGACCCCACCATCGCTGGACTACTCAAAAACCACGGGTATATGACAGGCCAGTTTGGCAAAAACCATCTAGGTGACCGTGACGAGCACCTCCCCACCAATCACGGTTTCGATGAATTTTTCGGGAATCTCTACCACCTCAACGCAGAAGAAGAGCCTGAAAATCCAGATTATCCCAAGGATGAAACCTTTAGGGAGAATTTCGGCCCGCGCGGGGTGATCAAGTCAACCGCAGATGGCTCGATCGAGGATACCGGGCCGCTTACAAAAAAACGCATGGAAACCGTTGACGAAGAAGTCACGGCAAGCGCGTTGGATTTCATGGATAGAGCTGTTGAACAGGACAAGCCTTTCTTCCTTTGGTGGAATTCCACTCGCATGCACATTTTTACGCATCTTAAGGAAGACTCCGACGGAGTGACGGGACTTGGTGTTTATCCTGACGGCATGGTCGAGCATGATGGGCACGTCGGTGTACTACTTGATAAACTTGAGGAGCTTGGGATCGCCGAAAACACTGTCGTAATGTATTCAACGGACAACGGAGCCGAGACCTTCACGTGGCCGGACGGAGGTACTACACCTTTCCGCGGCGAGAAAAATACGCAATGGGAAGGTGGCTATCGTGTCCCGACTGTCATCAAGTGGCCGGGCGTCATCGAACCGGGATCGAAGATCAATGGCGTAGCTTCACATGCGGACATGTTGCCAACCATTATGGCTTCTGTCGGCGAGCCAGACATCAAAGAAAGGCTACTTGATGGTGGCGTTGAAGCGATCGGTCGCCAATACAAGGCACATCTGGACGGCTACAATCTACTTCCGTCGCTTTCAGGTGAAACTGATGATTGGCCACGCAGTGAATTCATTTATTGGACTGACGATGGCAGCGTAGCCGCCTTGCGCTATGAACAGTACAAGGTGACATTCCTAAAACAGAACGCACATGGACTTGATGTTTGGCTCTCACCTTTCGAGGTGTTGCGCGCACCGATGCTTTCAAACTTACGCAGCGATCCGTTCGAGAGAGCCGAGGAAGAGAACGCTATGGGTTACCAGCGCTGGTTCCTTGAACATATGTTCGCGATAGCTCCTGCTGCCGCCTACGTTGGGCAGTGGTTGCAAAGCTTCGAGGAGTTTCCGCCAAGGCAGAAACCCGGCAGCTTCAACCTCGACAACGTTATGGAGGAACTCACCAGCCGTGCCGGCAACCAATAGCTCTGACGGAAGCCAGTGAGCTTGAATTCAAAGACAACACTCTGTCGAATTTCAACGCGCGAATCATCCCCTTGGACTGAAAATTGGCGCAGTCCATTGGCGCAGTCCAAGGGAGAGAATGAACGGCGGCTTTGTCCGCGAAGCAGTCGTTCACGCCGAGTGCACCGAATGACTCTGCCGAGCCCATTGCCGACTTTGCCGGGTGACTAAAAACAGAATTGACTTGAGTAATCCCGAAGCGATTGAGCGAGAAATTGGTTAACATTCCTGCCGGACACACACGGTGGGAGCGCAACAGAGTTTTGGAAAAATGCAAGAAAATTCAAAAAATTCTATGTATGTATAAATCCCTTGGTATTCTTACGTTATGAATTCACTAACGAGAATTACGCGAGGTATAGGCGTCGCCTTTAAAGACGGCAGGGTGAAGGGCCTTCTAGCATTCACAGCTGGCATGATCCTGTGGGCGTCGGTGTTTTACCGTTATGTCGAAGGTTGGAGCTGGCTTGACTCTATCTATTTTTCTGTTGTGACAATTTCGACCGTTGGGTTCGGTGACTTTTCTCCTGAAACAGCGGCAGGGAAAATATTTACAATTTTCTACATCATCGTTGGGCTCGGTATCTTCGTGACTGCAGCGACTACGGTGGCAGATACAATCCTGTCCCAGGACGACAAGCAAGAGGACAACTAGTTTTGCCCCGCCGAGCCACTGCGATTTCATACCCAGGCAATACGTCGACCGAACAGCCCCTCTGAAATCCAGATTTGCGATATATTTCAAATAATTGCAGGTTTTTCGGTATTTTAAATATACATATTAATTTTTTTGAGTGTAAAGTTTGAACAAACAAATGTTGGAGGGATGGTATGGAAAAGACTCAGGACGCGAAGATTGTCGATCTCGCGATTAGATTGCTGTTTCTCGGGCTATTCCTTTACAGCGCTTTGGTAATGGTCGCCCCGCTGGCAAGCGTGGTCATCTGGGCGACGATCCTGTGCGTCGCACTCTATCCGGTTTTCGATTGGCTGCAGTCCAGGTTGGGCGGAAGAAAGAAGCTTGCGACGACGATACTGGTGTTGTTGGGCCTCGTTCTGACCTTGGGGCCGGTCGCGACAGCGGTATCCGGAGCAGCCGAACTTGGGTCTGGATTTGCAGAACAAGCTGACAACGGCGAGCTAAAAGTCCCACCGGCACCCGATGGCTTAAAGGAGCTGCCGCTGGTCGGAAACAAAATTGCTGAAGTCTGGGGCTTGTTTGAACGAAACCTTGACGGCGCGCTTGCCAAATACGGCGCGCAGATTCTTGAGATCACCAAATCACTGTTCGGAAAGGTGCTAAGCATCGGGCTTGGGCTCTTGGCGTTGGCCCTGTCCGTCTTGATCATGGGGGCTTTGTTCAGCCCTGGTCCAAGTCTGGTGCAAGGCCTGCAGCGCTTTGCCAACCGTGTCTTTGCGCCCCGTGGCGGTGAGTTCGTTACACTTGCCGGCGCTACGATCCGCAATGTGACAAAAGGTGTGATTGGCGTGGCTGCGATTCAGGCGGTCGTGGTTTGGATATTGTTGGCGCTGTTCGGAATTGGCTCGGCCGCCACGCTGGCGTTTATCTGTTTGATCCTCTCGATTATCCAGATCGGGCCCGGCTTGGTTCTTTTGCCAGTGATTATTTACGCCTGGAGCACCATGTCCGGCGGTGCCGCGTTGATCTTCACAATCCTGGCTATTCCCGTTGCGATAATGGACAGCTTCCTAAGGCCTGTATTCATCTCAAAAGGCCTCGAAACACCAATGCTGGTCATACTCATTGGTGTTCTTGGCGGCATGATGGCCTATGGCTTGATCGGCATTTTTATGGGACCTGTTCTGTTTGCCGTGTTTTATGAGCTGTTCAAGGTCTGGATCGACGCCCCTGCAGAAGCTGAAAGCGCGGCTGAAGGAGCCACGAAATGAGAAAGACGATTTGGACCACTTTGGCCGTCATTCTTGCTTTTCTTATCTGGTATCTTGTCGCTGACCGAAAAACGCCGTTTACCGGGAATGCCAGAGTAAAGGCCATTGCGACCCAGATCGTTCCACAGGTCACCGGTACAGTGACCGAAGTTCTTGTCGAAAACGGACAGATCGTCTCGGCAGGTGATATTCTGGTTCGGATCGACCCCAGGCCCTACGAAATTCAACGCAACAAGGCGGAAGCTGATCTAGAAGCGGCCACGCAGGAGGTGGGTGCATCCTCGGCAGAGGTAAGAGCCGCGCAAGCCAAACTGGCGCGGGCCCAGAGCGATCTGGACACAATACGCATTCAAACAGAGCGTGTTTTTGCGCTGGAAAGAAAGGGATTGATCGCCGTCTCAAAAGCCGACGATGCCCGAGGTCAACTGGCAGAGTCCGAGGCAAATTATGAGAACGCCAAAGCGGATCTTGAAAAAGCAAAGCAGAGGCTGGGTGACGACGGGATCGAAAATCCAAAAATTCAGCGCGCGTTAGCTGCCTTGGCGGATGCAGAGCTAAACCTGGAATGGACTGAACTGCGTGCTCCGGCGACGGGTGTCATATCCAATCTGTTGATCGCACCTGGTACGTATGCACGGTCCGGTCAGGACCTTTTGACGTTCCTGGATGCAACCGACATATGGATAGAGGCGTATTTTACGGAAAACAACCTAGGCCGGGCAGGGGTGGGTTCTCCTGTTGATGTCGTGTTGGATATGCACCCCGGTCAAATTATCCCGGGTGTCATTGAGAGCTTCAGCGCGGCTGTATCCTTGAGCGGTGGCGATGAACCTGGCCAGTTGGCCAGCCCGCCAAGTACCAAGGGGTTTCTGCGCGAACCAGAACGGTTTCCCGTTCGGATCGTGCTGCCGGGATATGAGGCCGGAAACGCCGAAGACGAACTGCGCTTCCAACTCAACGGGCAGGCCGACGTGATCATGTATTTGAGCGACAATTCCCTGCTGAATGTGGTCGGCCGGACCTATATCCGTTTAGTCTCAATACTATCCTATGCCTATTGAGGATCGAAAATCCGTTATCCGGCTTGCGCTGGGTGTGACCGGCGTTTTCGCCTTAGGCTTGTTTCTGGGGTGGCCGTTGGCGGTTGTGGGGGCAGTTTTCACCGCGCTGTTCCTACAAGCGCCCACCGCGCTGCCGTTGGCGGCATTCGCAAAGCTGTTTGTTTTCTCTATAGGATTGATGTTCATCTCATTCCTGTTGTCGTCCGTTTTCGCACCCTATCCCGTGGTATTCCTTATTCTGGTTGCCATCGGGATCATCCTGTCCTTCATGTGGTCAGTTTCAGGGGCCGGTGTTCTACCCGGTGTCATAGCACTCATGGGGGCGTTGATGATCCCGAACCTCGTTTTGCAATCGCAGGATCTGGCGCTTGTGCTTGTATTTTGGATACCGATTAACCTGCTATTTGCAGGTTTCGTATCCACGCTGATGTTTGTGATGATCCCAGCGGAACCTCAAACAGTCGCCCAAAAGAAAGCCGACGCGCCACCAGATTTTGACCGGTACCGGCGGATCGTCAGAATGTCGCTTGTGACGCTTCCATTTGCCATGGTGTTTTTTGTGTCCGGCGCTTCTGCTTTGTTGGTTCTGTTCTTTGTCGCTCTTTTGAGCCAGCAGTTGGCCGCCATGCCGTCGATGGGAAAAGCCGTCGCCAAAGCTATGCTTACGGCAAACCTGCTTGGGGCAGCGGTGTCGATCATCTGTTACGAGATAAACGTGATCGCACCGGTTATTCTGACGCCCATTTTATTATGTCTGTTTTTCTGCTTCACCCTGGGAGCGCTTGGGAAGTCTCAGGCCGCACTCGCGGCAGCAGCCGGTTCGGCGTTGACAACGGTTCTGATCGTTTACGGTGGGTCGGTTGCACCGTTTTCGGATGAAGCTGACGTCAAAAGTATCACGCGCGTTTTGCAAGTTGCAGGGGCCGCTTTCTTCGTGATTGTCGCTTATGTCATAGTGGACGAGTTCTGGCCGGAGAGGGAAATGCAAGTTTCATGAGTTGCCCAAAGTAAAGCTTTCAGGCGTCCACTCCAGCAACAAGAAGAATGTGCTTCGAAATCAGTGTTACTACCCAAGCGCGCGTCGACAACTCAGGTTAATCCCTTTCAGATTCAACACTGTTCTTCCGAATTTGGCAAACACGGTGCGCTTTTAGTGCCGGCGGAAACAAGGGGGCGATCGCATAAAACATCGACTGCCTAATCCGCAAAGTAGACGTTCAAGCAAAGCTCAGCGAAAGTCGGCAATGCGGACAAAGCGGACGCTCAATCGTTTGGCTTTCGCTCTGGTTTGTATTCTGGAAGCTTGGACAAGGCCGATTTCAACGCGTCGCCCCACACCTCGGAAATGGTGCGAAAATACTGATCGTCGGGTTCGAATCTGGACCGTGTGCCGCCTTCAAGACTGTCTTCATCGTAAAGAAGAAGGTCAAGCGGAGCTCCTACAGAAAGATTGGCCTTTATCGTGGAGTCGAAGCTGACAAGCAGGAGTTTCACAGTTTCCGCAAAGCTCATCTCCGGATCATAGGCGCGCACCAGAATTGGACGACCGTATTTCGTCTCTCCAATCTGAAAGAATGGAGTGTCAGCGCCAGCCTCGATAAAGTTGCCTTCGGGGTAGATCAGAAACAGGCGAGACGGGCCGCCTTTGATCTGGCCACCTAAAATGAGTGTCGCATGAAAGGCGCTGTCGGCTTGCTGACCGGATTGGGAATGCTGCTGTATGACGTCGTTCAACGTAGCTGCGACCAGTTGCGCGACTTGGAACATTGTCGGTGCTTCCAGTATGGACGGCGAGCGATCTTCTGGCGCTTTGGTCCGCTCTTCCAGAAGGCTTATGGTGGCCTGAGTAGTCGCAAGGTTTCCGGCCGTTAGGATAGTGATCGACCGATCGCCATCAACTGTCCAATTGAACATCTTGTTGAAGGTCGAAACATTATCGACGCCTGCATTCGTGCGCGTGTCGGACATGAACACCAACCCGCGATTCAGCCGCATACCCACAGCATAGGTCATCAAGTTCTCCGTTATTGCTGTGCGACCTGCAACTGCACTGTCAATTGCTCACCCGCTGCCCCAATTCTGTTCCCTATTACTGGGGCAGCTTGGGAATAGTCCAGACCGGTCGCGACGCGTACGTATCGATCGTCAGGAGAAATCCCGTTTGAAACGTCGAACCCGACCCACCCAAGCCCGTCCAAGTACACTTCGGCCCAGGCATGGGTCGCGTCCTGTAGTTCCGTTTCGTTCATCATCAGGTAACCCGATACATAGCGTGCCGGAACTCCGATCTGTCGTGCGCAGGCAATGAAAATATGCGCGTGGTCCTGACACACGCCGCACCCGGATTCGAGTGCGTCTTCTGCGCTCCAGCCCGGGTGCGAACTTCCAATCTCGTACACGACCTGAGTGCGAATGCTTTCGGAAAGGGCATGCATCTTTTCCAGCGGTTCGCCTTTGGGCAACGCGCCTATCACTTCGGCAACCCCTTTCCCCGGCGTTGTCTGCGGGGTGCTCCTTTTGAATAACCATAATGGAGTCGACCCTTCGTGACGCCCGAGGACGCCATGTGTGTCTTCCACTTCTACAACGCCTTCTGAAATCAACAAGATGCTTTGGGTGTTTACGTCGAAACTGATCAATTCCACGGTGTTGCGGTGGTAGTCTTCAAAAGTCAGTTCTTTGCGCCCGCCAGTGATTTGGGTGCTCCAACTTACAATGTTCTGGTTGCGAAATGACTTTGGTGTCTTTCTCAGCTGTTGCAGCCCGAAGGGAACGGGTGCATCGAAATCGTATCGTGTCTCGTGTCGAATGTGCAGTTTCATTGGCTACTCGTAGAACCTGTAATCAACCTCGATCTGTCGACTTAAGCTGCCGAGATCTGTCAGAAAATCCTGAATGTACTCATGCAGACCGATTTCGAAGATTTCAGAGATTTTTTGATCCAGGTATTTCTCGTAGAGGCCATTCGAGGCCTCGCAGGAAGGCCCGGCAAAGCCATAGTCTTTCTTTAGGTAAGAAAGGTTTTCTTGAATTTTTCTGCAGCAAAAGTGAAGGCTGCGCGGCATTCGCTGATCCAAGATCAAAAACTGTGCGATATCAGACGGCTGGGTTTTCTCACCGTGGGTCATTCGATATCCTCCGCCAGCGCCGACGGAACGGAGAATGCTTTCCCATTGGATGTTGTCCAGTGATGAGCCAACTGAGAAAGCTGTGGGCAGAAGAACGTAGTATTTCACGTCCAGAATGCGTCCGGTATTGTCGGCTCGTTCGACGAACGTACCAATGCGGGTGAAGTCGAAAATGTCATTGCGTAGCATCGTGCCCAATGTAGCGCCACGAACCAGAGCTGCCTGTTGGCGAATAAGCTCCAGCGTCGCAGGCAGGTCCCGCTCATTCACGCGGCGCTTCATGACATCATCAATCTGCATCCAGGTAGAGTTTACTGCGCTCCAAACATCGTGTGTCAGTGCGGTTCGAACAAGACGCGCATTGTCTCTTGCCTGCTTGATGACTGATTTGATCGAGGATGGATTATCCGCATCACGCATCATCCAATCCACCGCGTTGTCTTTCGAAACATCATCGTATTTGGCGTGGTACCCATCCAGAACGCCGGCCGTTTTCAGAACAGAACCCCATTCTTCGGTCGAATTCTTGGTGCGGGTCAACGCCATCCGCTGACCTGTTTCAAGCAGCCTGGCCGTGTTTTCCGCTCGTTCCAGGTAGCGGGACATCCAAAACAACCCACCAGCAGTTTTTCCCAGCATGGTCAGTCCTCCAGAACCCAGGTGTCTTTGGTTCCACCGCCCTGACTCGAGTTTACGACCAATGACCCCTTTTTAAGTGCCACGCGGGTCAGGCCGCCGGGAGTGATCTTGATCCCCTCAGGCGACACTAATACGAAAGGCCGCAGATCGACATGTCTGGGGGCCAGCCCCGAGCGCGCGAAGATCGGAACGGTTGAAAGCGACAGTGTCGGCTGAGCAATATAGTTCGCTGGCCGCGCTTTGAGCTTGTCGCGGAAAGCTGAAATCTCTTTCTTGCTGGCGGTCGGGCCGATCAACATCCCGTAGCCGCCAGACCCGTGCACTTCTTTCACAACAAGGTCGGAAAGATTGTCCAGTACGTAGGACAGAGATTCGGGATCGCTGCAACGCCACGTGGGAACATTTTGAAGCAGGGGCTTCTCACCCGTGTAGAATTCAACGATTTCAGGCATGTATGAATAGATCGCCTTGTCATCGGCTATGCCTGTTCCCGGGGCGTTCGCAATCGTGATACCGCCAGCGCGATAAACGTCCAGAATACCCGGCACGCCCAATGCGCTGTCGGGGTTGAAATTCAACGGGTCCAGAAAGTCGTCATCCACTCTGCGATAGAGAACGTCGATGGGTTTATAACCTCTGGTGGTGCGCATGCAGACACGCCCGTTTACAACCCGCAAGTCGTGACCTTCAACCAATTCCACGGCCATCTGATCTGCCAAGAAGGCGTGCTCGTAGTAGGCTGAATTGTAGATGCCAGGCGTCAACACGGCGACAGTGGGTTCTCCTTCGGCGCAAGCTGGCGCGCATGCAGCCAAGGACCGTCTTAAACTACGCGGGTAATCGGAAACATTCCGGACATTTGTGGCGCTAAACAGTTCCGGGAACATTTTGAGCATCGTTTCCCGGTTCTCGAGCATATAGCTCACACCGGACGGCGTACGCGCATTGTCTTCCAGCACAAAAAACTCGTCCGGCCCGGTTCGCACCAAATCAACACCGACTATGTGCGTATAGACCTTACCAGGTGGCGTGATGCCCAACATCTGCGGCAGGAACGCTTCGTTTGCGGCGATCATCTCAGCCGGCACACGGCCAGCGCGAACAATTTCCTGACGGTGGTATATGTCATGAAGAAACGCGTTGATTGCCCGAACTCGCTGTTCGATACCTCGTTCCAGCCGCTGCCACTCTCGTGCCGAAATGACACGCGGTACGATATCAAACGGTATCAGTCGTTCTTCTGCCTCTGCTTTGCCGTAAACATTAAAGGTGATGCCCGTCAGCCTAAAAACTTCTTCGGCTTCACGCTGTTTCGCCCTCAGCCGTGATACGTCTTCAGCATTGAACCAGCGGCCGATCTCTTCATATGGACCTCTGAGTGATCCATCGCCGTTGAACATTTCATCAAAATACTCACTCATGTGTTAAGTTTCACGCTCAAATCAGAATTTTCAAGTCGTTCAGGCTCGATTTGATACTGTCGTCGTAAGTAACGTCTAATTTTCAGGCGAATTGAATATCGTGGTGATCCTAACAACGTGGCGTTATTCGCGTTTCCAGCTGTTGAAGTACCACGCTGCGAACGGGCAAATGAAGCCTATAGATATTGCCAATTTTCTGTGAAGGATGACCGGCCAAACTCGGATAGAGAGCGTTAAGTTCGCGCCAAGACGCCACGAACTCCTCCAATGGCTTCATCAATCAGCCTAGCCATTTTGAGTAGTCGCTGACCAGAAGATGTGTCGGCGCGACGTCCTCCTGAACCTCGGCAAATCGGCCAATTGGGTCGCGAAAAACATTGTCGGTCTCGTCGTCATTGACGGTCGAGACCTCGCCGATCAGCACATCGCCACCTTCGCCCCAAAACGCGTGCCAATCACCAGGGCGAAGGGTGACGCTTTCACCGGGGGCCAGGCGCAGTTTCTCGCCCGGGCCGTAGTCGCGGCGGATACCATCCAGCCAGACTACGCCGCCGCGATCCTCTGCAAAACCTCCGGCATCATCCGAGCCGAAAAGCTCGACCACTAGGGTCGCGCCACCACGGTTGATGATATCTTCTGCCTTCAGAACATGCGTGTGCATCGGCGAAAGCTGATCCTGCCGTGAAATCAACAGCTTCTCAGCGTAACACATGCCGCCGCCTTTCGCCAAGTCGCTCTGCAGACCGTTGCGCAGAGTGAAAAGAAACAGGCCCATCCGATCAAAATCACCGTCGCCGTAATCAGTGATATCCCAACCGCAACGCGCGTCAATCACGTGACGGGCATCGCTTTCACGAGCCTTAAATTCTTCCGGCGTCCAATAGGCAAACGGCGGCAATGTGAAACCGTGAGAGCGTATTAACTCATCTGCTTGAGCCATAATCTCGTTGATGCGCGAACGTTTCATGCGGGCACTTTTTGAATCTTGAGAATTTCAATCACCATTGCAGCTGTCCAAGTGAAATCTCCACCCCCACACGGTTCACCGCTAATGGGATCATAGTATTCCGCAAAGCCGCTTTTCTCAATGAGGCGTAAGCTGCCAGCAAGGATACGTTGTGCCATTGCTTCCTGTCCTGATTGGATAAGACCTTCGGCAATCATATAGTTCACGACCAGCCATGTCGGTCCACGCCAATAGCGTTTACTGTCAAAGGCGTCATCTGCCGGGTCGTGGCTTGGCACCAGATAATCGCATCGCTCGGACAGCAAGGCGATCCTTCGCACCAGGGCTTCGGCGCGCTCGGGAGGCACCTCAGCAATTGCCGCAAGTAACCCGCCGACCGTTGGCGTGTCTTGCAGAACTCCGGCGGCGCGGTTGTAACACGTGTATTGTCCAAGATTTGCATTCCATAAGCTTTCCAACGCTTCACGGCCCTTGGTGGCCATTTCGCGCGCTTCAGAGGCCATGGCAGGAACACCCAAAATCTCCGCTAATTCCGCAACATCGTCACAAGACCGAATAAGGATGGCATTGAACCCCGGGTCAACCAATCGGAAAGGCGAGGCGTCATGTAGTTTTGTGTTATCCCATCGCAATCCGCGGAAGTGTTCCACCAACCAGATATACCTTTGGTACTGATCATCTGTCGGGCGATGATCGGGATTGGCATGAGTTGTATCGCGTCGCGTGAACGGTGCTATGCCCTCAGTCGGTACAGCATCCAGCCCTTCGTCCCAGTCCACCGAGTTGTCTCGCCCGGATTCCCACGGGTGAATGATGGCCACCAGCCCGGTGTTTTCTGGGTCGCGGTTGCGGTAGAACCACTGATGCCATGCGTGGACCTTGGGCAGAAGTTCAGCAAGCCGCGTCCGGGCGGCGGCTTTGTCTTCGGCGCGATTATAGAGTTTGCGCAGGGCAAGTCCCGCAACCGCCGGCTGGGTGATACCGGTCGTCGGTACAGATTGGCCGGTTTGCCAGACGTCAGGACCGGGGAAATAGCCGTCATCGGGTTCGTGAAATACGATATGGGGCACCATACCGTCTTCCCATTGATGGGCCATTAGGGTCTCGACCTCGACCCAAGCCCTGTCCATGTCAAAATGCGAAAAGCCTAGCGCAGACAATGCGCTATCCCAGTTCCACTGAAAGGGATAGAGACCGTGGGTAGGCACGGTATAACTGCCACGGTCGTTGCCTTCCATTACTTTGCAGGCCTGATCGATCAGCGCTTGGCTCATCGTGGTTCTCCTTTACGCAACGGCCAGAGTTGTTTTGGGGTCAAACCAGCGTCCGCGACCCTCTTGCGGGGCCAAGGTGAGTACGTCACCGGGTTTCACGTCGAGCTCACTATCCAGCACAGCGCGGAATTGGTGCCCGTCCACTTCGCAAGTCACCAGCAAGTGCGCGCCCAGAGGCTCCACAACTTTGGCCCGCGCTCCGAAACCCTGATCTGCAATGCGCAGATCTTCCGGTCGAATCGCCCATTTCAGCTCTTTGCCGTTTGCCGGCCCGTCAAAGTTTTGCCCGGCCACATTCCAGCGCCCGGAACCCGCTGCTTCGGCAGGAAGGAAGTTCATTGGCGGATTGCCGATAAAGCTGGCCACAAACTCGGCCGCAGGATCCCGGTACACCTCGATAGGCGAGGCGGCCTGAACTATTTTGCCCTGATGCATGACGCTGATCCGGTCAGCCATGGACATGGCTTCGACCTGATCGTGGGTCACGTAGATTGCCGTGGTTTTACTTTCAGCCAGAACACCCTTCAGCTCGGCCCGCATCTCCATCCGCAACAATGCGTCAAGGTTAGAC
Organism: Ruegeria sp. HKCCA4008; assembly: GCF_013033125.1. Taxonomy (NCBI): domain Bacteria; kingdom Pseudomonadati; phylum Pseudomonadota; class Alphaproteobacteria; order Rhodobacterales; family Roseobacteraceae; genus Ruegeria; species Ruegeria sp. HKCCA4008. The sequence continues at coordinate 162,392 of NZ_WQDM01000007.1, read as the reverse complement.
AGCGGCTCGTCCATCAGGATCACATCCGGTTCCATCGCCAACGCACGGGCAACGGCGACCCGTTGGCGCTGTCCACCCGAAAGCTCGCCCGAATAGCGCTTCAGAAGCTGCTCGATATGCATCAACCCAGCGGTGCGTTCGACCCGACGTTTGACTTCCTCATCGGGCAGTTTCTGCATCCGCAGACCAAAGCCGATATTTTCGAACACCGTCAGATGCGGGAACACCGCGTAATTCTGGAACACCATCGAGATACCGCGATCCTTTGGCGACAGGTGATCCACCCGGCGGCCACCGATCCAGACCTCGCCGGTGGTCGCTGTCTCGAGCCCGGCAATGATACGCAATAGCGTGGACTTGCCGCAGCCCGAAGCACCCAAAAGCACCATGAATTCCTGATCTGAGATGGTCAGGTTGATGTCGTGCAGAGCCTGGTAGGACCCAAAGTTCTTGGCGATGTTTTTGATCTGTATTTCAGCCATAACAGTTTCCTTTCAGCCACCGCTCAGCGGTTGGCAATACCCCACATGGCAAAGAGATATTTGCGCACGGCGAAGATGAAAATCAGTGCAGGCACCACGAGAATGAACCCGCCTGCAAATTTCAGATGCAGCGGTGCTTCGCCCAGGGTCTGCAACAAGAACGCGGGAAGCGTCCGGTTTTCGATGGTCAGAACGGCGGCTGCGAAAACCTCGTTCCACGAGATTACGAAGGCAAAGATAGCCGAGGCCGTGATCCCCGGGAGGACCAACGGCAGGATCACCTTGGTAAAGGCGGTCAGCCGCGTGCAGCCCAATGTCCAGGCCGCTTCTTCCAGCTCAAGCGGAATGCCTGAGAATAGCGAAAAGGTTATGAGCACCGCAAAGGGGATTGCCAGTGTGGTGTGGACAAGGGCCAGACCGAAGGCTGTGTCATCCAGACCCGTGCGGATAAAGAGAACCGCCAGAGGCAACGCCAGCAGTGGCAGTGGGAAAGCCCGTGTCAGCAGGATCAACAGGCGGAACAGTTCCTTCCCCCGGAAGTCGAACCGTGACAGGGCGTACCCAGCCGGGGCTCCGATCGCGATGGACATCACCATCGTCATCAAAGCAACCACAACTGAATTCCACAGTGCCGCCAGCATTCCCTGGAACCCCGCAAAGAATTCCAAGGATCCCATGTCAAATTCCGGGAGGAAGCTCTTGGGGAAGCTGTTCACAGTATCCGGTGAGGACATCGTGTTCACAAACAATAGGTAGAGCGGGACGATCACCCAGGCGCACAGCAGGATAACCCCGGCCCGGTAAAGCCCCTTCCCCGCCTTACGTGCGTCGGGGGCAACTACGTCTGCAACAGCCGTCATATCGTGGCTCCTTTCGGGACGCGCAAGGCGCGCATAATGATCAGAGTGAAGACGATTGAGATAATCAGAACGATGATCGCGAGTGCTGCTGCTGCACCGCCATTTTGCAGATCAAACTGATAGGCGTAGATCTCGCCCATAAGCACCGGGAAAATCGTGCCCCCAAGGGCGGCGACCACGGCAAAAACCTCAAAGGCAAGGATGACGCGCAGGACCAGGGCCGTTTGCAGCGATGGGCGCAAAAGTGGCAGGGTGATCCGCGTGAATTGCTTCCAGCGCGAGGCTCCAAACACGTCTGCGGCCTCGTAGTATTCCTTGGGTATCAAGCCGATGCCTGCGACAAGGATCACAAGCATAATCGCGGTTGCGCGCCAAATCTCGGCCAGCATAATCGCAAGGAATACAATCCAGGGGGTCTGATAGCTCAGCAAACTCACAGGTTGGTCAGTGACACCCAATCCCACCATCATCGAATTCAGGAAGCCTGACTGCTCGAAGATTGCCAACCAGATGATACCAGCTGCAAGGTCCGAAATGCCCAGCGGGATGGTCCAAATGTACAGAACCAGATCGCGTCCCCTTTGCATCTTCGTGACCATTGTGGCCATCAGAAGCGAAAGGGCCAACTGGATCGGCACCACAGCCGCTGCCAGAAGAAAAGTGTTCTTCATTGAAATCGGGAACTTCCAGTAGTTCACAACCTCGCGAAAGTTATCCAGTGAGAAACCGCTCTCGGTTCCAAAAGCCTGCTGCGCCACCAACGCAAACGGGTAAAGAAAGAACAGGCAGAGAAACAGAGTCACCGGGAGGATCAGAAGGTATGGCAATAGCCGCGCTTCCATCGGACCGCTCCTTCAAGTTGGGAAAATGCTGGGGAGCCGGGCCGCTATTTCAGCGGCCCGACCGTTGGAAGGTCTTACTCGACCGGGCACGCGCCTTCCGAAGGCGCATCAGGTGCCCAGCAGGGCGCGCCGGTTTCAGTCATGATTTTTTCAAGCTGTTTCTTCTGATCATCCAGGACCTGCTCGATGGGCTGGCCAGCCAGAACAATGCGTTCAAACGTATCTACGTAGACACGATTGAAATCACCGCCCATGCTGCCCAGACCTGCGGGCAACAATCCAGGATTGGCATCTGCCGAACCGCTCATCTTGGCAACGGCTTCACCGGCAGCTTTTACCGAAGGCGGCAAATCGTCTGGCAACTCGACGTCAACTACAGGAAAGAAGTTAGTGGCTCTCAGAGTTGCGATCTGCGTCTCTGGCTGCATCAAATAAGTTACCAGAGCTTTGGCACCTTCTGCATCCGGCGCGGTGCGCGGGATGGCAACACCTGCCAGAACAGGCATGAAGCCACGGCCGGTCGGACCTGCGGGTGCCGGGAAGGCGACGAAATCATCGGGGCGCTCATTGAATGCCTGCGCCAGGCGCGAGGTGTGATCGAAGACGATCCACGCATCTCCGTTCAATAGCTGTTCCTGCATAAACGAGAAGTTGGTTGATGCAGGGTTCGTATGGCTCCAAAGCTCTTTGAATTTCTCCCATGCGGTCACAGCCTCGGGCGAAGCAAACGTTCGCACGACACCGTTAGTGTAGGACGGGTAAAGATAGCCTTGGAAGAATCGGTGTTTCAGCCCTTTGGGCCCAGCCGGAAAACCGAATTTCTTCTGACCAGTCGCTTGTTCGACATTGGCTGTCCATGCGATCAACTGGTCATAGGTCAGCGCGTCAATGTCTGCACCTTCTGGCAGGTATTGCAGCGCTTCCTTGTTGGCGGCCATGATATAGCTCGCTTGCATCCACGGCATGTATTGCAGGCTGTCCGTTCCCAGCTCAGCCAGATCGTTGAAAGTGTCCGACGCCGACATCACACCCAGATCGCTGAGATCCATCAGATCATCGGGGTTCATTGCCGAGAAGTTGCCGTGCAAAGAGCCCAGCAGATCAATACTACCCGAGCCCGCCTGCAACTCGGCTTGGAGCCGGGTCAACCAAGGGCCATCTTCGTTTGGCTGGTAATCAACTTCGCCATCAAATCCACCAAGCACCTCGGCCCGCATGGCTTGCGCCTCTTCAGCAGGACGGGCTTGGGTCGACCAGAACAGAGTTTCGGCTTGTACGGCAGCTGCGCCAACAAGAATAGCCAAACCTGATACGGCACCCGCAAGTTTCGAATGAATGGACATGTTTTCCTCCGTTTGTCTGAGGCTGGCCAAATTCTGGCAACCTCCCTCCCTCGCCGACAATCTTGGATCAGTCTATGGCGAATGTTTGCACTATGATATATCGTTTTATCATGAGTCAAGTCGGATGACCCGTTAATATTTCCATATTTTACTTGAAGTATTCGATTTAGACTGCAAAATAGACAAAACGTTATATCTGTAAAAACTCATCAATGGCGAAGAAACCCACCCTTTCCAGCGTTGCCAAAGAAGCTGGCGTGTCAGTTCCAACTGTTAGTCAGGTCTTGCGCGACACAGGTCGAATTTCAGAAAAAACGCGTCAAAAAGTTTTGAGCGCGGCTAAGCGGCTTCGATACGTCCCAAATCACGCTGCGGCCACAATGCGATCGGGCGACAATCGCGAAATCGGCTTTATCCTTAACAAGTTGGCAAACCCGTTCAACGCAGAGGTCGTTAGCGGCGCTGTTAACCTGCTGGAGGCTGAGGGCTTCATGGTTTCGGTGCTCGATGCTCAAGGAGACCTTCAGCGCCAGGACCGCCTTTTGGAAGCCTGCATCAGATTTGGTCGACGTGGTCTGATTTGGGTTCCGGCACTCAACACCAGCGGGGACGCCATGGGGCTTCTGGATGCCCACGGTGTTCCTGCTGTCACATTCATGCGAAAGGTGTCTCAGTCTCTGGATCACGTTGGTGTTCTAAACAAAGAGGCCCTCGTGCAGGCCACACAACACTTGATTGATTTAGGGCACAGGCACATCGCCTACTTAGGCGGAACCGAACAAACGTCTGTGCGCGAAGAGCGCATCGCCGGTTATCTGAGTGCCTTGGAGAAATTGGGCGGCGTGCATCCGGTTATCTGGCCATGCGAAGAAACCAAACGCTCTGGTGTTGAAGCAATCACCGCACTTCGTCAGCGACACCCTGAGGTAACAGGCGTTGTTTGCAATGGCGATGTTGTTGCACTTGGGGCATGCTTTGGCTTGATCCAATCCAATTTGAAACCCGGGCGTGACTTTTCAGTAGTAGGCTTCGACGATATCGAAGATGCCGCTGTCTCGACACCTGGCCTCACAACAATGGCGATCAACCCAAAAAAATTGGGTACGCGATTGGCCGAGATCCTTCTGGACCGCATGCGAACACCTGAAATGCCAGTTCGCCATTTCGAGTATTCTGCAACCCTTACAATTCGAGGAACATCAGGGGCAGCCTCTGACCAATAAAGTGTAAGTCTCGGCTGCTGTTCGCGTCCATTCCGGGTAACGCACTGTACTGTCCGTCTTGCTATGGCCAAGCAACAGTTGGACAAAACGCAAAGTACCCGTTTTCTGATAGATCAACTGAATCAACGCCGCTTTGGTGCGTCTGAGTGAATGGGTTCTCTGGCCTGATGACGCTCATCCAATCGCTTACACCTACTCTCGGACAAGCTTAGCGTATTGGCTCCGGGCCCAAGCTTCGACACCGCACCGACGAACACATTATCCACTGCCATGATTGATCAACCGGTCTGCGGACGATGAAGTCGTCAGCTTGAGCTGATTGCCGCAAGGGGTCGTCTGCGAGGCGCGTGCCTGTGATCATGTTTTCGTTGGTTTTCCAGATGTGCTGTCTTTTTGACTGACCGCCAGAACTTCTTCAAACTCTTGTAAGGGTGCTCAGGATCGGCCGCAGGGAACAGCCACGGGCATTGTGGGGCTCTCTCTTCTTGCGTTTTCGATGACAGCGTGATGGCCGGCGAGGACAAAGGCAGATGCTTGCGCCGCGTCTGTGAGATGGCGGGAAAGCCCCGAAAGCGCCGGACATCCGGCGACCCGATCTGGCCCGCGTTCTGCAACGGGCAGAAAAACCGCGCCGAAAACCGCAGCGGGTGTCAGCCACGCTGCGGCTTTGATCGGGATGCGAAGCACCTAAACCTCGACTTCGACCTTGCCGATCGGGTTCGAGCAGCAGGCCAGAATGTACCCCGCGTCGATGTCGTCTTCCGAGATCCCTCCGTTGTGGACCATATGGACCTCTCCGGCAGTTTTCTTGACCTTGCAGGTACCGCACACGCCGAAGGTACAGCCTGACGGAATGTTCAGGCCAACCGAGCGGGCGGCGGCAAGCACCGTGTCGGTCTCGGCAACCTTGGCCGTCACGCCCGAGGTCGCGAACAGGATCTCGGCGCTGCTGTCGTCGTCCAGAACAACGTCATCCAACTCGGGCTGATCCGCCTCGGTTTCCACCGGCGCGCCGAAGCTTTCCTGATGGTAGTTGTTCATATCAAAACCAAGACCGGCCAGCGCGTCGCGCACCGCTTGCATGAAGGGCTCAGGACCGCAGCAATAGACTTCGCGCTCAAGGTAATCCGGCGCCATCAGGCCCAGCATCAATTGGTTGAACTGACCCTGATATCCCGTCCATGGGCGGTAGCGGTCCGGCTCTTCCACCACGAACTTCAGGTCCAAACCATCCGTGCGGCTGGCCATCTGTTCCAAGCGCTGGCGGAAGATGATCTCGGATGGCCTTTTGGCGCAGTTGATGAAGACAACGTCCAGATCGCGGCTTTCGTCCCACATGCAGGTGGTCATCGACATCATCGGCGTGATGCCCGAGCCAGCCGAGATAAACAGGAACTTGCGCGCATCGCTCAATGCGTTGGTGAACAGGCCCGCAGGCCCAATGGCCTTGATCCGCATGCCGGGTTGAAGATTGTCCAGCATCCAGCGCGTGCCGATACTGTCGGGTTGCGCTTTGGCGGTGATGGTGATCGACCGCGGCCGCGACGGCGACGATGAGATCGTGTAGGTGCGATGCACAACGCCTCCGGGCTGGCCGGGCGCCGGAATCTCGAGCGTCAGGAACTGACCGGGGTGATAGGCGAACTGCGCCCCCGAGGGGGCACGGAACGAAAAGCTGGCAGTGTTCGGCATCTCGGGCACGACCGAGACACATTCCAGCATCTCTCCATCCTGCCAGACGGCTGATGAAAGCGTGTTCAGGTCTTTCATCAGACTTACTCCGCCGCCATGGAGTCAGGGGACAGGCGGGCCGACACTGTGTTGCAATACCAATCCACGAATTGCAGCACGCCGGATTCCTGAATGGCTGAATACGGGCCGGGCACATAGGCCGGGCTGTTGATGCCCTGCTGGTTGTCCTCGACCACCTGACGGTCTTCGTCATTCGTGGCGACCCAGACTTCGGTCAGACGTTTCACGTCATAGTCAACGCCTTCAACGGCATCCTTGTTGACCAGCCATTTGGTCGTGACCTCGGTCTCTGTCGGGCTGATCGGCGTGACGCGGAAAACAATCGAGTGATCGGCAAGAAAGTGGTTCCACGTGGTCGGATAGTGGAATTTCAAAAGCGATCCCGCATCCGCAAAGGGCGACCGGCCCAACCAGCGGCGCACGGCGGATTTCCCGTCCATCGTATAGCTCTCGGCCCCTTCTTTCAGCGGCATCCGCGCCAGACGATATTGGCCGTCCTCGTGCAGATAGAACTGCGACGGCATGCCGGCAGCCTGGCACCTGTCGAAATGGGCTTGCATATAGGCAGGGGTTTCACCGCCTTCGATCCCCGTCACGCCCGGATCATCAGGGAAGGTCCGGCACAGCGCAGGGTGGTTGCCGCCGCAGTGATAGCACTCGCGATTGTTTTCCCAGACCAGCTTCCAGTTGCCGTTCTCGATGATCGTGCTTTCGAAGGCGACCTTGGCATTCGCAAGATCATGCGGCTCAAGATACGGGCGCGCGATATTGGCGAACGTGTCAAAATCCGGGGCGACATCCGCCAGACAGATGTAAACCAGCCCGGCAAGCTCGCGGCAATGAACCGTCTTCAAACCATGCTGTCTGGGATCAAACTCCGGCCCCATGTCGCGGGCCCACAGCAAAGAGCCGTCAAGCTCGTAGGTCCATTGGTGATACGGGCAAACCAGCTTCGGCGCGTTGCCTTTTGCCGCCTTGCATATGATCGAGCCGCGATGGCGGCAGGTGTTGTGAAACGCCCGGATCTGGTTGTCGGCGCCGCGCACGATGATCACGCGATAGGCACCCACGTTGTACGTTACATAGTCGCCGGCTTTCACCAGTTCACAGGCCGGAATGGCAAAGAGCCATTCGCGATAGTGGATGGTTTCCAGGTCGGTCTGAAATATCTCGGGGTCGGTGTAAAAGGCCCGTTCCAGAGCATAGCCCGGGATTCGACGCGCCAACAGGTTTTGGACATTGTTCACTTCTGGCTCTCCTGCCGCGCCCCGCGGCATTGCTTGGGCAGATGACAGGGAGGAACCGTCCGGAGGCGCGCGAGGACCACGTCCGAAACCCGTGCCCCCACCGCCACCCGCGGTTTGACATATCTGCAAGGCTGGTTTCCGGACTTGAAAGGGGCTTGCACCCGGTTGCGACACCTTCCCGGGATCCTCGTCCCAGTGGTTGATTGTCGAACCTGACCTTTCTTACCGTTGCGGGGGCAGTGCCGGAATTCCACCGGCTTCCCAATTCTCCGCTGTCTGAGAATCAAACAGCGGCACCTCACGATGGCAGCCTACTTTTTACCCGCTTGGGCGCTGAAATGCTTGCGACATTTCCGGTTTCAAAACAGACATAGAAATATTCCGGCAGAGTGGACGGTGCCGGGACCACAGTCCTTGGCAAAGGGGCGTGGCAGGCCCGCCAGCATGGCGTTTTGCGGTGGCCGATGGCCTTGCGATGGATGCGGCCACGTCTGACATCGGCGCCGCCAAATTGTCCCCCAACCGCGACGGCGAAGGCCCGGCTGCTCGGATCAGAAACGAAACGCTGCACGTCGCCTGAGCATGGCTGGAAAAGAGAGTGTCGGGCCAAGTGAAGTAGTTTTGCCGCAAGCCCTTTTGGGTGAAGTTGATCCGTTTGGGATAGTGCTGGCTTTCAATGGGGCAGGTGAAGAAGGCGAATATCCGTCATGCGAGAGTTGCCAGTCCACCCTGTCAACGGCCGGTAGAAAACCTCATTTTGTCCATAAAAAATTGTCTTTTTCGGGAAAAACCATTACGTTTTCCGAAAATGGTGGAAAACACCGGAGGCAGTAAGAGAGCAGATGCCAAAACCGAAAACAGGTGTTTTGCGGACAACAGTTCCTTCGCGCCTCATGGGAAAACGGGATGGCCTGTTTTTCCTCTGGGGGCAGATAGAACGCGCGCGCTTGAAGGTCGAGGGCGGCGAACGCGCCGAGGGCGCGGCCTCGGACGGGCCAAGGGCGAACACGGCCGGTGAGGTCAAGGGATCGACGACAGCATTGGTGGACGAGTTTATTTTCTACTGACTTTTGTGATGCAACCGGGCCTGGCGGCCCTATTTTTTCTCGAAGAACAGGATGACTTCACCCAGACGGACGCCATAGCGTGAGACATACGCACGGTTCAGCAGACGGTCGTCATCCAGCAGCCACATCCAGTCGTCGAATTTGACACGCATGGTCCCGTCCTTGATCGGCAGGTCGATCTTGTATTTCCAGTTGAACGTATCCCCGCGTTCAATTCCGCTGGCGGTACCCAGCACGCCAGGCGCCGTACCGGTCCACGTATCCTCTCCGGTTTTGGTCAATGTCCAGATGCGTTGTTCCGTCGCGCCATCGTCGTACACGAAGTCTTCGATCAGGGTCAGGGTTTCGCCGTCCCATGTCCCATCGATATCAACCGTGAATCTGCGGGGGATGTTTCCCAGAACATCCTGAAACTGACCGTAGGCCACTGTTTTGCCGTCGAAAAACTCTTCCAGGTTCAACTGCCGGTCCGACAGAAACGTTTTGGGTACCTTCGGTTTGCCGGAGCAGGCCGCCAGAAGTGCAAGGCTTGCGATTGCGACGCAGGCTATGAAAGAGCGAAAGGTGATCATTGCAACGGCTTCCCTTCCGACGTCGCGTCATACCCGTTTGACCCACTTGGATGCATCGGTTTCGATCTGGGGCTTGGACGCATTGTGGCGATCAGTTCCGCGACCTTGACGCCAAACTTGCGCATCTCGGACCGGTTCATGATGACGCCGGTTTCCGTCAGATACATCCAATCGGTGACATCCAGCGTATGTCCACCAGCGTCATCTGGCAGAATGATGCGATAGGTCAGTTTGACCGTGGACCCCGAGATGATGCCCCGACCTTCGCCCACGATATCATCCGCCATTGCCGTGAATGTGTCTCCGGTTCCCAGCGTCAGGTACCATTTGCGAGTCATCTGTTTTCCGTTGGAATAGGTGAAGTATTCGGTCAGCGTGCCCGAGTTGCCTTGCCATTCGCCGGACATGCGCGCGACAAAGCTGTTCGACATTTTGCCGTTGGGGCCATAGATCAGGCCCTCGGACAAGATCTCTCCGTTCAGGTGTTTTTTCAGGGAAAAATCTGGCCCGGTGCCACTGTAATCGGACGGCGATTGCGCGCGAAAGCTCAGCAGCCTTGCACGGATGAAGACAGCGGTCAGAAGGACCAGAAGGATGATGGTGAGAGCATTCATTTGCTTGTGACCTCGGTGGGCAGGGTCAACACCATCCCGAACGCTCCGACTTTCAGGATGCAGGGCAGCACCGCGTAGGCAAGATTGAGTGTTTCCAGCGCCTGTGCGGAATTGGTTTGACCGGGGGTGAAACCGCTGCGTTCCAGCAGCGGCAGAGTGAAAAAGGCAGCCAGGGCGAGGCCCAGTTTGCCAGCGAAGGACCAGATGCCAAACGCGGCTGATGCGTTCAGCCCGGCCCGGGTAAGGACGATCGAGAACATGGCCGGCAACACGACCATATCCGCGCCCAGCGCCGCGCCCGAGGCGAGACAGATCATTGCAAAACCCGCAAGGTTTCCTGCACTCAGTGTGGCGGCGCCGATAAAGCCGGCGATCGAGAGCGGCATGGCGATAATCAGAGTCTGTTTCGGGCCAATTTTGTTGCTGAGCTTTGCCCAGAGCGGGACGCTCGCGCCTGCGCTCAGGAAGAACAGGATCAACAAAGGACCCGCCTTGCCCGGCAGTTGCAGCCGGTCTTCCACAAAAAACAGAAACAGGGTGGAGGTTATGGCAACCGGGAGGCTGTTGACCAAAGCCAGCGCAAGAAGGCGCAAGCCACCGGCCTGACCCAGACCTGCAAAGGACAGGCCTGATCCGGTGATCGGTCTGCGCCGCCAGATCGGGATTGTTAGTATCAGGGTCAGAACGGAGAGCAGCCCCAGAAACGCTCCGAATGCGGGGTAGCCTTGGGAGTGTGCCCCGAAAGCAACCAACAGGGCCGGAGCGCTGGCTGCGATGACCACCCCGGTCAACTGCCCGCCTTCACGATAGGCGGCCAGTGTCATCAGCTCTTTCGGATCGGTTCGCTTCGCCAGAGTTGCGCTGCGACCATACAGAAGAATGGTTCCCAGGCTGTACGCCGAGAACAGCAAGATCAGGATCGCGACCAGTTCCGGCACGCTGGCACCCTGCGGCAGATTGAAAAGCAGGGGAAACCCGATCGCCAGCCCCAAAGCCGCCATCGCCGCAAATGCAAGCTGGCCGCCGGGCCATCGGTCGATTGCCCAACCGATCAGCGGATCCTGCACCAGATCCACCAAACGGATCACCAGCAGCACCGTACCAATGACCCCAAGGCCAATACCCAGGTTCACGGCTGCAAAGCGCGGCAAGTGGATATAAAGCGGGATACCCGCCGCAGCGAGCATCAACGCATAGAGACTGACCCGGGGATAGAGCATCACCGCCCCTGTAGCCTGCGCGTGAAAGACGCGGACCGCGTGTTGTCTCCCAGGAACACGGACATGAAACTGCGCTTGATGCCCGGATACGCCATGGTGCAGGTCTTTTGTCCGTTCAGCCAGAAACTGACCTTGTCGGGACCATCAGAAACCGCCAGATAACTGTCCCCTTTTGCCACGGCTTTGAAACACCGGTTCAGTTGGTCGCGAACGGGTGCTGAACGGCCGATGCGGTCCATCTCGTCAAGTGTCGAGTTGACCAGCGCTTTCTTCTTGATGTTCTTGCGATAGGTCAGTTGCAGGGCGATATCTTCGCTCCAACTGAACGGCGCACCTTTGGGCGTGTAGAGTTTGGCGTCATAGATTGGCAAACCCAGATAGCGGAACGTCGCGGTTCCGCGCAGTTGGGCATCGTTCAGTTCTTCCGTGACCGGTGACGCGACCAGCCCATTGGGGATCAGCAAGGAAAGTGCAAGAAACGCTGTGCGCCATATCGCCTTATTCAGCGGCAACAGATAGGGCCGGGTCTTTCCCAGGAATGCCATTTTCAGCTCCGATGGTTTGCGGGGCGCCATTTATTCGAGCAACGACATGCATCGCGCTGGCTATCCCGTCTTCGTGAAATCCGTGCCGGTTGTAAGCACCGGCAAACCAAGTTCGGTTCTGTCCCTGCATCTCGCGGATTTGTCCTTGCGCCTTCAGGGCGGCCTTGTCGAAGACCGGATGGGCAAATTCAACCTGGTCATAGATATTTTCCGCGGGAATTTCTGATGAAGCGTTCAGCGTTACAAACAGCGGGTCACTGTCCGGAATGTTCTGAAGCCGGTTCATCCAGTAGGTTACCCCCACATCTCCGGCTTGCGAACGATAGGTCCAGCTTGACCAGCAGGCGCGCCGCTTTGGCATCTGACCTGGGTCACAATGCAATGTGGCCGTATTGGGCTGGTAGCGGATTGCGCCCAATGCAGCGGCTTCCGCGGGGGTCGCGCCATCACCCAAAATGGAAAGCGACTGGTCCGAATGGGTGGCCAGGATGATTTCATCGAACTGATCCACGGCGCCCTGGCTGTGGATGGTGACGCCCATCTCGTCACGGGATACATTCTGAACAGGGCTGGCCAGACGTATTTCTGCCCCCCGCGCACGAAGGGCCGCGTCGATCCGGCGGACATACTCTATGCTGCCGCCTTTGACCGTGTACCATTGATGCTGGTTTGCGCGACCACTTGCCAGCAAAGCGTGATTGCGGAAAAACTGCACCAAAGAGCGTGCGGGGAACTGATCCACGAACTCGACCGGCGTAGACCAGATGGCACCGCACATCGGCATCAGATAATTGTGCCGGAACCAGTGACCCAGCCGCAGCTGGTCCACCAATTCGCCAATCGTGGTGTCATCGTCCTTGGCGGCTTCGGGGGCTTCTTTGCCAAACCGCAGAATATCAGCGATCATTTTATAGTAAGCCGGACGCGCCAGATTGCGCTTTTGAGCGGTCAGTGTGCGCAGATTGTTCAACCCGTATTCAATGCGGCCATTGTCGATTGTCGCGCCAAAGCTCATCTCGCTTTCGATCACGGGCACGCCCAGTTTAACAAACAGCCGGGTCAGGTAGGGATATGTCGCATAGTTGAAGACGATGAAGCCCGTATCGACCGGTTGATCCCCGTTCTTTCCGGCCATCACCGTGCGGGCATGGCCACCAAGCCGAGGTTCGGCCTCATAGACTGTCACGTCGTTGTTTTCTGAAAGATAGTAAGCGGCGGAAAGACCCGAAATGCCTGCACCTACAATCGCGATTTTCTTCCGTACACCCCGGGGTTCGTCGAACATTCCAGCCTCTTTATGTGTCAGTTTACAAAAAGATACGCAGGGTAGGCACAAGTGGATCAATCCGATTAGAAGTTTTTAACAGATGCACTATCTTGTGGCTTCTGGTTTGAGCTTCCGTGACCTGCGCCACCGTTTTGATCCGAAGCGGATGCGAGGCCGTATTATGGTGAAACACAACTGAATCGGCCCACACATGAGCAGCTTTGACGGCAAAACCATTTGGATCATCGGCGCAAGCGAAGGGCTGGGTCGCGCTTTGGCGCGTGCGCTTGGCCAACAGGGTGCTTCCCTGATCCTGTCTGCGCGCAATCTTGAGCGGTTGTCCGAACTGTGTTCTGAACTGCCGGATGCGCGCGCGATCCGGTGCGATGTGACCGAGTTAGACTCTGTTCGTTCGGCTGTTGCCGAGGCGGGGCATGTCGACGGGCTGGTTTACAATGCAGGTGCGTATGACCCCATGCGTTCGGCCGAATGGGACACCGAGGCGTCGCTCAGGATGAGCGATGTGAACTATCTGGGTGCGCTGCGGGTTCTGGGTGAAACCGTTCCGGGTTTTGTCCGAGCAGGCCAGGGAGAGGTTACTTTGATCGGGTCACTGGCCGGGTATCACGGGCTACCCGCCGCCATCGGGTATGGCGCCAGCAAGGCCGCACTGATTTCTCTGGCCGAGACGATGCGGCATGATCTGGCAGGTACGGGCGTGACGGTGCGTATCGTCAATCCGGGCTTCATCAAGACCCGCCTGACCGAGAAGAACGGTTTCAAGATGCCGATGTTGATGTCGCCCGAGGATGCGGCGGATCGCGTGGTCAAGGCGATGGCGCGTCGTCGTTTCCGTACGGATTTTCCGGCACCGTTTTCCTGGTGCATTCGTCTGATCGACTGTCTGCCGGATCTGCTGGTTTATCGTGGAAAATAGACTCTAACAAAACTGCCCCTGACAGAACCAGCCGGCGGACATCGCGCCTCCGTGGCCATAGAACAACCACAGGCGCTCTCCCTGTTCTGTCACCACCACCCAGTAATCTCGTACTCCGCTGCGCCAGTTGGGGTCATCCAGCCACCATTCCGGCGCGATGCGTTCCGGGCCGGTGGCCTGCGCCAGTCGCCAATCTCGTCCACGCCAGCGAAAGGTGCAGGGCACATTCGGGGTTTCCGGGGCCATCACGGGTTCGGGCTGCCACATCTGCAAGGGGCGGGGGCGCGGCGGGGCAGGCCAGTCGCGCGCGGGTTCCGACCAGGCCGCCGCCAGCGTTTGCGCCGTTTTCTCGGGGATATGAGAGGCCGCAGGATGCCGCCGGGTGATCGCGTCCAGCCCGACCCGCGCGCCCAGCTTGGCCGTAAGGTCATCCACGGCTGTATTGCCCTCAAGCCGGTTGCAGGCCACGCGGCGCGCTTCGGCATGACCGGCGATGGTGCGGGCGTGGATGGGTTCTGTCTGGATCGCTTCAAGCCGCAGCAAGTCGATGCCATAGCCTGCGTCGATCTTGTCAACTTTCATCTCTAACAAAGGGCGAATGCGATTTTTGTCATAGGTCGGACGGGCCAGGCCGATCTCGATGATTTCTGCGGCCTGATCCGCACGGTGGGCTTCCAGACGCAGCGTGCGGGCCCCGCGCCCCTTCTCTTCCAGTTTGGTGCAGAGCGTTGGCAGAATCCGATCGACAGCGGCCATCACGTCTTCGACCAGGCCAATCGGGTTGGGCAGAGTCATCCGCACTGCAAAGTGATGTGGCGGACGGGCGGGCGAGACCGGCTCGGGCGCGCTGCCCATGGCCTGATCCAGACGCAACACCAGCCCGCGGCCGAACCGCCGTGCCAAACTGGCACGCGGCTGGCCCAGCAGATCACCGATCCGGCGCAGGCCCAGGCGGTTCAGTTGCGCCACGGTCTGATCGTCCAGCCGCAGCGCCGCGATGGGCAGGGGGCTGAGCGCGCCATAGGCCTGCCCCGGCGTGGCAATCCGCGCGCCACCGCCCAGCGCCATCACCTGTGGCGCGGCCCCGCCCCTGGTCCAGTGCCGCCGCTTGCTTGCCCGGGCGCGGGTGGCGCGGGCCTCTTGGTTGATGGCGTCGCCGTTGCGGTCAGACGTGGCCTCTTGCCCGGCATAGCGGGCCAGCGCCCATGCCGCGCCCAGCGTGTCGGCGATACCCATCTGCACGCTCAGGCCCATGTCGGCGCAGTCCGTTTCAAGCACGCTCAGCAAGGTCTCTTCACCGCCGAACAGATGGGCACAGCCTGACAGGTCAACGATCAGGCCATCGGGGGCCTCTTCGGCCACCCATGGGCTGAACTTGCCCGCCCAGCGGCGCAGCGCGGTCAGAAACGCAGCCTCGGCCGGGGCGTTGCGAGGGCGGGTGATCAGGTTGGCGCACATGGCATGGGCATCGCGCACCGGCTGACCCACGCGCAATCCGGCGGCCTGTCCTTCCGCATTCAATGACGTGACGATCTGCATGTTCGACTGTTCGGCCACAACGGCCAAAGGCCCGCTATGCAGGCCCCGCGCGGCGCGGACCAGCCGTTCGGCCCCCAGACGGGGAAACCACAGCGAAAGAATTCGGCGTTTGGGCATCGGCAGGCATCATTGATGTTCTTATTTTGTTCTTAATTCAGAATCACCTGCCGAGTCCACGCTTACCCGCAGGTCAGACGCTGAATAACACCGGCGTCGCTCACATAGACGTTCAGCCTGTCGATACGGTAATCCTGTGTGGCGATGTCATCCGGGCCCAAAACACGAGACCGTTCGGGAAGATCGGCCTGAATCGCTGAAACGGGCTGACCGACGGTTTCGGCAAAGGGCTCACCTTTGCAAAATGCCAGATCAACAGGTGCGTCTTCTGAGGTGGTGGCGACATCCTGCGGAACGCCTGTGTCTGCGCAGGCCGCCAGAAAGATAAAGATCGGTAAAAAACGGTGCATTGGCGTTCCTCATTCTGGCAATGTCGTTTCTGCAATATCAAACAATTAGCCAACCTGCCAAGAAAGCACAGTTGAAAACACCCTGTATTTGACGCAGGGTCGGGGCAAAAGTGACAGGGAGATAAGTACCATGCGTACCCGTGCTGCCGTCGCCGTACAGGCGGGCAAACCTTTGGAAGTGATGGATGTGAACCTTGAAGGCCCAAAGGCGGGCGAGGTTCTGGTTGAAATCAAGGCCACTGGCATCTGTCATACGGATGAATTCACCCTGTCGGGCGCGGACCCCGAAGGCCTGTTCCCGGCCATTCTGGGCCACGAGGGCGCCGGCGTGGTGGTCGAGGTCGGCCCAGGCGTGACCAGCCTGAAGCCGGGCGATCACGTGATCCCGCTCTACACGCCTGAATGCCGTGAATGTGAATACTGTCTGCATCCCAAGACCAACCTGTGCCAGGCCATCCGCGAGACGCAGGGCCAAGGGCTGATGCCCGATGGCACCTCGCGGTTTTCGACGCTGGATGGCGATCCGATCCTGCATTACATGGGCTGCTCGACCTTCTCGAACCACACGGTTCTGCCCGAGATTGCACTGGCCAAAGTGCGCGAGGACGCGCCGTTCGACAAGATCTGCTATATCGGCTGCGGCGTGACCACCGGCATCGGCGCGGTGATAAACACCGCCAAGGTGGAAATCGGCAGCCGCGCCATCGTGTTCGGTCTGGGCGGGATCGGCCTGAACGTGATCCAGGGCCTGCGTCTGGCCGGGGCCGATCAGATCGTCGGCGTCGACCTGAACCCCGCCAAGGTCGAGATGGCCACCAAGTTCGGCATGACCGATTTCGTCAACCCGTCCGAGGTCGAGGGCGATCTGGTGCCCTATCTGGTCAACCTGACCAAGGGTGGTGCGGATTACACCTTTGACGCCACCGGCAACGTGCAGGTGATGCGCGCGGCGCTGGAATCGGCGCACAAGGGCTGGGGCGAATCCATCATCATCGGCGTCGCACCCGCGGGGGCCGAGATCTCGACCCGTCCGTTCCAGCTGGTCACCGGCCGGTCGTGGCGCGGCACCGCTTTCGGCGGCGCACGTGGGCGCACGGACGTGCCCAAGATCGTCGACTGGTACATGGAAGGCAAGATCGAGATCGACCCGATGATCACCCACACCATGGGTCTGGACGACATCAACACCGGCTTCGACCTGATGCACAAGGGCGAAAGCATCCGGTCGGTGGTGATTTACTGACAACCAGAAATTGCAAGGGCGGGGTTTAACCCGCCCTTTTTGTCTCCTATCTTCAGAGCATTGATAAATACCTGAATAGAGAGACTAAATTGACCACCACCACCACAGAACGCCTTGCCGTTCTGATTGATGCCGAGAATGTTCCGGCAAAACACGTCGCCGAAATCTTCGAAGAAGTCGCCACATTGGGCGAGGCCAGTCTTCGCCGGATCTACGGCGATTTTTCCGGCGGTATCCCACAGGGTTGGAGCGCCGAGAAACTGGCGGAATACGCCATCGTACCGCACCAGCAATTTGCCAACACAACCGGCAAGAACGCCGGAGACATCGCCTTGGTGATCGACGCGATGGACATTCTGCATTCGGACCGGTTCGACGGGTTCGTGCTGGTGTCCTCGGACAGCGATTTCACCCGTCTGGCCAGCCGCATCCGCGAACAGGGGTTGAGCGTGTTCGGGATCGGCGAGGAAGAAAAGACGCCCAACGCCTTCAAGAAAGCCTGCAACCGCTTCATTCTTATTGAGAACATCAAAAGGGAAGAGGCGAATGGCGGCGAGAAGGCAAAGGCAGTTCAGTCCAAAAAAGAGCTGAACCATGCTTATCAGTTGATCCGGAATGTCGTGCTCAAATCCGAGGAACCGGACGGATGGGCGGGCCTTGGCTGGGTCGGCAGTCAGCTCGGCATGAACTATCCGGATTTTGACACGCGAACCTATGGCTTCAAGCGGCTGAGCGACTTGGTACGAGCCACCGGGAAGTTCGAAGAAACAGGCGAAAACGGTGGCCGGAAGATCAGGCTTAAAGATCAGTAGCGGCCGCCCTACGACCCTGGCCGCGCCGAGGCGCCGGTGTCGGAACGCGGCGAGCGGACGCGCAGAACCGGCTTGTTCGGCGATACATTGGCGCGGCTCTCGCGCCAGACAACGAACACACCGGACGCGATGATGATGCTGGCCCCGACTGCGACCCACATGTCGGGCGTTTCGCCAAAGAACATCATGCCGAATATCGTGGCCCAGATGATCTGGCTGTACTGGCTGGGCGCGATGACGCCGGCGGGCGCCGCGCGATAGGCCAGGATGATCAGGTGCTGGGCGATCACAGAAAACACGCCGACCAGCGCCATCATGGCCAGATGCAACAGGGACGGCGGCTGATAAACGGCCGGTTGGGCCAGGCTCATGACCACGATCGCCAGCAGCATCGGATACAGGATCAGGACGGCCGAGCGTTCCTCGTTCCCGATCTTGCGCACCAGCACCGATGCAAAGGCGCTACAGAATGCGGCCATCAGGGCGGCCAGATGGCCGAGCGTGATATCCGTTGCGCCGGGGCGCAGAACGATCAGCACCCCGATCAGACCCACGCCAACCGCAGCCCAGCGCTGAGCCCGGACGACTTCGCCCAGTATCGGAATCGACAGGACCGTGACGATCAGCGGGAAAGAAAACAGCAACGAATAGACCTCGGCCAGGGGCAGGACCGAAAAGGCATAGAACGCGCAGGACATGGCCGTGACCATCAGGCCCGAGCGCAGCAACACCAACCAGGGGTGATGCGGCCGGAAGTTGCCCGTGGTCCGGTCCGTCAAGATCGTCACAGCCATCGGGACAAAGGAAAACAGCGTGGCAAAAAAAATGATCTGCATCACCGAGTAGGTCCCGCCCAGCGTCTTGATCAGCGCGTCATGGGTGGCGAAGACCGCAAAGCCCGCGAATGCATAGCCAAGACCCCGAAGGGTGGTGTTCTGAGTGCTCATGGGTCGGCCTCGGGTGATGTGTCGATGTGAAGGGGCAGCGCAAAAGGGGCTGTCTTGTCTCTGACTAACCCTATTTCCCCGACCCGCATAGCCCCTAATTTACCGCTAACATCGCAAGGCAGCCATGACGTGGGCTCAACGCAGGATCGGTGGCGCGTCCTTGGGCTGGCGGGCCGATTGCACCCCGGCCTTCATCCCAACACCGATGCGGCGCGCCAGAGCGACCCATGGTGTGGCGGTTTCCGGAGGCAGGGTCTGGGTGGCGACTTTTTCGAACAGGTCCAGCCAATGGGCGAACATCTCGGGCTTTACGTCCGGTCGTTCGATATGCACCCGCTGCGGATTGCCGTCATAGCTGCGCTCGAACAGGATGGCGTTGCGCCAGAAGGATGCGATCTTTTCCTCATGCGCGGGCCAGTCGGTGACATGGTTGGCGAATACCGGGCCAAGTACCGCGTCCTGCCGCACACGGGCGTAAAAGGCGCGAACCTGTGCGTTGATCTGCTCGGGCGTCGCGGGAAAGCGCGGCGGAAGGGTTGGTCTGGTCATGGTGGCCTGTTTTCGACTCTGTTTTTTGGCAGATAGGCGGTTCCGGCGTTATGTGACAGAGGTGGTATTGTCGCGCTGCCCCGGCGTCAGCAGGTGCCGCAGCAGGGCCACGGGATGCGCCCGCAGGCTGAGGCGGGTGGCGACGTAATCCTCGACCACCTGTTCGCCCAGCGACATCTGCGGCAGATGGGCGGCGGGTTCGTCCAGCGCCTCGCCTTCCAGATCCTGCGCGAACAGCGGCAGGGGCCTGGCGGTGGCGATCGCCTTGGCCTGCCACAGCGCCTCGCGCCGGGTCAGGCCGCAGGCGGCAAAGGCATCCGCCTCGGCCAGCCGCTCGATCACCGAGGGACCAAGGCCCGCGCGGCGCCAGACGTCGTCAACCTGATGGTAGCCGTTGCCGCGCGCGGCGGTCAGCCAGCTGGCGTCCTCCTCGCTCAGGCCCTTGATCTGGCGGAAGCCCAGCCGCAGGGCCAGCCCGCCATGGCCGTCGGGCTCCATCACGTTGTCCCAGAAGCTGGCATTGATGCAGACCGGGCGCACCTGCACGCCATGTTCGCGCGCATCGCGCACGATCTGGGCGGGGGCGTAGAAGCCCATCGGCTGCGAGTTCAGCAGCGCGCAGGCGAAAATCCCCGGGTGGTGGCACTTGATCCAGGCGCTGGCATAGACCAGCAGCGCAAAGCTGGCCGCGTGGCTTTCGGGGAAGCCGTAGGAGCCGAATCCCTCGATCTGCGAAAAACACCGCTCGGCAAATTCGGCGTCATAGCCGTTGCGCTGCATCCCGCGCAGGAACAGGGTGCGGAATTCGCTGACATTGCCATGCTTCTTGAAGGTCGCCAGCGACCGCCGCAGCCGGTCGGCCTGTTCCGGCGTGAAGCCCGCGCCGACGATGGCGATCTGCATCGCCTGTTCCTGAAACAGCGGCACGCCCAGCGTCTTGCCCAGCACCTCGCCCAGTGCGTCCGAGGGAAAGCTGACCTCCTCCTCTCCGTTCCGGCGGCGGATATAGGGATGCACCATGTCGCCCTGGATGGGGCCGGGGCGGATGATGGCGACCTCGATCACCAGATCATAGAAATTGCGCGGCCGCATCCGGGGGAGGAAGTTCATCTGCGCACGTGATTCCACCTGGAACACGCCCACCGAGTCTGCCTTGCACAGCATGTCATAGACCGCCGGGTCCTCGGGCGGCAGGGTGGCGAGCGTATAGCTGGTCTGATGATGCTGGCCGATCAGGTCGAAGGCCTTGCGGATGCAGGTCAGCATCCCCAGGCTCAGAACATCGACCTTGAGGATGCCCAAGGAATCGATGTCATCCTTGTCCCAGCAGATGACGGTGCGGTCCTCCATGGTGGCGTTCTCGATGGGCACCAGCTCGTCCAGACGGCCCTCGGTGATGATGAACCCGCCCACATGCTGGGATAGGTGGCGAGGGAACCCGTTGATCTGATGCACCAATGTTAGAGTCTGTTTCAGGCGGCGATCCTCGGGGTCGAGGCCGATTTCGCGCATCCGTTCCGCCTCGAGCCCCGAGGCCGAGAAGAACCCCCACAGCTGCGAGGACAGGGCGGAAATCGTGTCCTCGGTCAGGCCCATGGCGCGGCCCACCTCGCGGATGGCGCGCTTGCCGCGATAGTGGATCACGGTGGCGCACAGCCCCGCGCGATGGCGGCCATAGCGTTCATAGATGTGCTGGATCACCTCTTCGCGGCGTTCATGTTCGAAATCGACGTCGATGTCGGGCGGCTCGTCCCGCGCCTCGGAGACGAAACGTTCGAACACCATGGTGCCCATCTCGGGGCTGACCTCGGTGATGCCGAGACAGAAACAGACGACAGAGTTCGCCGCCGAGCCGCGCCCCTGGCACAGGATCCCGCGGCCGCGGGCGAAATGGACGATGTCGCGGACGGTCAGGAAATAGGGTTCGTATTTCAGCTTGCCGATCAGCGTCAGTTCATGCGCCAGCATCTTTTGGGCTTTCTCGGACGCCCCGGCGGGATAGCGCCATTTCAACCCTTCATGCGCCAGCCGATGCAGGCGCTGGGTCGGGGTTTCCTTGTCGCTGCCCTCGCTGGGATATTCATAGCGCAGCTCGTCCAGCGAGAATGTGAGTTCCTGGCTGAGCGCATAAGCGCGGGCCACGGCGTCCTCAAAGCCCTTGAAGATGCGCAGCATCTCGGGTTCCGAGCGCAGGCGCTGTTCGCCATTGGCCAGCGCGTGGCGGCCCAGATCGTCCACCTTGCGGCGCAGGCGGATCGCGGTCAGCACATCACCCAGTTTGCGGCGCGACCCGTGATGCATCATCGGTGCGGCGCTGGCGATTGTGGGCAGGCCCAGATGATATGATTCAGTCTCTAACAAATGGAAAAATGCCGCATCCGCCCCGTCATAGCGGGGATGCATCAGCAGATGCATGCGCCCGGCAAAGCGGCGCGTCAACTGTTGCGCCTGTGTCCGCCACCCGCTCGTGCCGCCGGTCGGACGGCCCGCCTGTGGCCAGAGCAGCAGGTGCAGACCGTCGGAAAATTCCAGCAGGTCGGACAGGTGCAGGATGCAGTCGCCCTTGGCCGCGCGCAGCCGCCCGGTGGACAGGAGGCGGCACAGGTTGGCCCAGCCCTGCCGGTTGATGGGCAGGGCGGTGACGGGCGGGGCGTCGGTAAAGATCAGCCGCGCCGCCGGGATCAGGCGCGGCACCGCATGCACCGGGAACGAGGGCGGTTTCGGGATTTGATCGGGGCAGGGCGGGCCGATGGGCGTGTTCTGCTCCTCCCACGCGCGGCGCTCGCGCACCTTGCGGGCGATCTCGCGCGCCTGGGTATGGGCGCGGACGATGCCGGCCACCGAGTTGTCATCGGCGATGGCGATGGCGGGCAGGCCCAGGGTGACGGCGCGCTCCATGTACTCCTCGGGGTGCGAAGCCCCGGTGAGGAAGGTGAAGTTCGACGTGATCGACAGCTCGGCATACATGGCGATTCCACATTATATTCACGTTTTGTTCTTTTTCGAGTCCTTTGCGCACGAAACGGGTCGTCTGGACCAGGCCAGGCGCGCATGGTTGCAGAAAAAGGAGACCTGATATGTTCAAGATCACCGCTCTGCCCACTGACGAAGTCCGCGCCCTTCAGGCAGGTCAGCCTGATGCATATGGCGCCGCGCCCGAGCGCGCCGTTTCGTTGGGGACTGGCAACCCCTGTCGCCACTGCCTGAAGAACATTCCCGAAGGCGCAGAGATGCTGATATTGGCGCATCGCCCCTTTTTAGAGCCACATCCATACGCTGAAACAGGGCCGATCTTTCTGTGCGCAACGCCTTGCGAGCGCTATGAAGGCGACGCCCTGCCCGAGATCTTGACCACTGCACCCGACTATCTGATCAAGGGGTATGGACCAGATGAGCGGATCGTCTATGGCACCGGGGCAATCACGCCCAAAGATCAGATCGACGCAAAAGTCAGCGACATTTTTGCCCGCCCGGACGTGGCCTATATTCACGTCAGATCGGCGCGGAACAACTGCTACCAAGCGCGGATAGACCGGGCTTAGAGCTTGACCCGGTGCAGGCCCCGGCGAGGCTGGTCCTGATCGTCGGCCGGAGCATCGTCGGCGCGTGAGGAGGTCAGGGCCAGGAACACATCCTCGAGATCGGCCTCTTCGGTGCGCACGTCGCGGATGCGGATGCCCGCCGCCCGGACGGATTCCAGAACCTGTTCGGCGCTGGTCCGGGCGCTGCGATATTGCAGTATAAGGCTGCCGTCTTCACGTAAGCTGGCCTCGACGCCTTCGGTCACCGGCAGGTCGACCACCGGGGTGTCCGGCACAATGACCATGGTCCGGCTGTCCATGCGGCCCAGCAGGTTGGCGGTACTGTCCTGAGCGATCTTTTCACCGTGGTTGATGATGGCGATTTCGTCGCACATCTCCTGCGCTTCTTCCAGATAGTGGGTGGTCAGGATGATGGTCATGCCCTGCTGGTTCAGTTTGCGCACATTGGCCCACAGCATCTGGCGCAGTTCGATATCCACGCCTGCCGTGGGTTCGTCCAACACGAGGATTTTGGGGTGATGCACCAGCGCCTTGGCCAGCAGGAGCCGCCGCCGCATCCCGCCCGACAACGTGCGGGCATAGGCCTCGGCCTTGTCGCTGAGGCCGACCAGTTCAAGGATTTCATCGCTGCGACGTTCGGATTTCGGTACGCCGTACAGGCCTGCCTGTACTTCCAAGGCGCCCCGCGGGGTGAAGAACGGGTCAAGGTTCAGTTCTTGCGGCATCACACCAATCGCGGCGCGGGACTGCCGCGGATTCTGATCCTGATCGAAGCCCCAGATCGACACACGGCCCGAGGACTTCACCACCAACCCGGCCAGAATATTGATCAGGGTCGATTTCCCGGCGCCGTTCGGGCCCAGCAGCCCGAAAACCGAACCCCTCGGAACAGTCAAATCAATGCCTTTCAGCGCGTGTTTCTCAGGCTGACCCTTGCCGCCACGATAGGTCTTGCGCAGACCTTCGATCCTGATTGCCGCATCGCTCATGTGGCTCTTGCCCCCGGATTGCTCATCGCTCATAAACGCACCTATTACATGCCCGCGAGGCCGACAACCGAAGAAGGATCGCCAGCCGTGACCATCGAAGCGCCGGAAACCAAGATCGTCGAAACCGCCCGTGTCGCCTGTGACGGCGGCGAAGGCGCATTGGGCCATCCGCGCGTCTGGCTGCAAATCCCCGAGGATACAGGCTGGGTCGAATGCCCGTATTGCGACTGCAAATATGTGCTGAAGGGCCGTGAACAGGGCTGATTGCCCGACCAGCCGGGTTTTGCCCAAATCTTGCCTCGGTTTTCATGTTAGTGCTTTGGCGCAACCAAAGCAGGGATACGTGATGACCGGAATTTCGGCCACTGACAATGTTAACCCGGTTTTCGGCTGGGTTGGGTTCTGCATCGCATCTTTGGCGTTGTTTGCTGCGTTGTTTGTATTCTGGGCGGGGCCCTTTGCACCTCAGCAGACTGCGGGTGTGTCGCTGGGCGAACTGGCGGCCGAAATCGGCAAATCGACACTGAGGGCCGCCGCGGGGATGGAACAACCCGAGCCCGTTGCCCGCGCCCGCGATCTGGATGATTTCCTGCGGATCGGTGTCGCCATGCTTGGCGGGCTTGCGATCGTCATCTCGGCCGTTGGCATCCTGCGTCACGAAAAGCGGCGCCCTGCCATCGCCGGAATGGTTATAGGTACGGGGGCAATCCTGTTCCAGTTCTTTGCCTTTGCGTTTTTTGCGTTGCTGGGGGTGTTGGTGATCATGGCTTTGCTGAACAGTTTCTCTGACGTCTTCTCGGGATTGTTTGGCGGTTAGGCTGCGTTCTTGGCTGGTCACCCGCGTGACCCTGTGGCAGA
This sequence comes from Ruegeria sp. HKCCA4008, assembly GCF_013033125.1. Lineage (NCBI taxonomy): Bacteria > Pseudomonadati > Pseudomonadota > Alphaproteobacteria > Rhodobacterales > Roseobacteraceae > Ruegeria > Ruegeria sp. HKCCA4008. Next base: position 137,475 of record NZ_WQDM01000007.1, on the reverse strand, counting down.
ACCATCCCTGACCGACAGGGAGCGCGCGCATGAGCAATTTCGGAAAAGGATGTCACCTGCATCTGATCGACGGATCGGCCTTTATTTTCAGGGCCTATCACGCGCTGCCTCCGCTAACCCGCAAGTCGGATGGTCTGCCGATTGGGGCGGTGTCCGGGTTCTGCAACATGCTTCAGAAATATGTCGAAGGGAACACCGGGCCGGATGCGCCAACCCATGTGGCGGTGATTTTCGACAAGGGGTCGCACACATTCCGGAATGATCTGTACGACCTGTACAAGGCCAACCGCGAAGCAATGCCCGAGGACCTGCGCCCGCAAATTCCACTGACCCGCGAGGCGACAAAGGCATTCAATATCGCCTGCAAGGAACTCGAAGGCTATGAGGCCGACGACATCATCGCCACCCTGACCGTGCAGGCGCGCGAGGCTGGGGGCCGCGTGACCATCGTAAGTTCCGACAAGGATCTGATGCAGTTGGTTGGTGACGGCGTCGAGATGCTGGATGCGATGAAGAACAAGCGTATCGACCGGGACGGGGTGATCGAGAAGTTTGGAGTTGCTCCTGAGCGCGTTGTGGATGTTCAGGCGCTGGCGGGGGATTCCGTTGACAATGTGCCGGGCGCTCCGGGAATCGGGGTCAAGACGGCCGCGCTGTTGATCAACGAATACGGTGATCTGGAAACACTGCTGGACCGGGCCGACGAAATCAAACAGCCCAAGCGCCGGCAGACTCTGATCGAAAAGCGCGATCAGATCAAACTGTCGAAGAAACTGGTGCAGCTGGACAAGAACACGCCGCTGGATTTCACGCTGGATGACCTTGAAGTGAGAGAGCCCGATGCAGAGACCCTGCTGGGTTTTCTTGCGGATATGGAATTCCGCACACTGACCAAACGGATCGCCGACAAGCTGGGGGCCGAAGCACCGGCCATCGCCGACGCTCCGGCGCCTGCGGCCAAAGAAGTTGAGGTCGAGACGATCCCGTTTGACGCGGCAAAGTATGAATGTGTCCGTGATGCAGCGGCTTTGCAAAAATGGATCGACCAGGCCCATGAACGAGGCTGGATCGCTGTTGATACCGAAACCACCGGTCTGAATGAAATGATAGCCGATCTGGTCGGTATCTCGCTGTGTGTCGAGGCCGGCGAAGCCTGTTACATCCCGCTGACCCACCGTGATGGTGCGGCGGATGATCTGTTCGGGTCGGACGCGCTGGCTGAAGGGCAAATGCCGCTGGATGAGGCGCTGACGCTGCTGAAGCCGGTGCTTGAGGATCCGTCGATCATCAAAATCGGGCAGAACATGAAATACGATGCCAAGATTTTCAGGCGTCACGGCATCGATGTGGCCCCGATCGATGATACGATGCTGATGTCCTATGCCATGCATGGCGGTGAGCATGGGCACGGTATGGATACACTCTCGGAACGGTATCTCAGCCACACGCCGATCCCGATAAAGCCGCTGCTGGGGTCAGGCAAGTCTGCGATCACCTTCGACAAGGTGCCGATCGACGAGGCCACCGCCTATGCCGCCGAGGATGCGGATATAACGCTGCGCCTGTGGCAACTGTTCAAACCGCAGCTGCACCGGGTGCAGGTGACGACTGTCTACGAGACGCTCGAACGACCACTTGTGCCGGTTCTGGCAAAGATGGAGATGCATGGCATCAAGGTCGACCGTGATGTGCTGAGCCGTATGTCGAACGCCTTTGCCCAGAAAATGGCCGGTTTAGAGGCTGAAATCCACGAGTTGGCGGGTGAGAATTTCAATGTCGGCTCACCCGCGCAACTGGGTGAGATCCTGTTCGACAAGATGGGCCTGGAAGGCGGCAAGAAGGGCAAGACCGGCAAGTACTCGACCGGGGCCGATATTTTGGAAGATCTGGCGACCGAGCATGAACTGCCGCGCCGTGTGCTGGATTGGCGCCAGCTGTCCAAGCTGAAATCGACCTATACCGACGCGCTTCAGACCCATATCAACCCCGACACGGGCCGGGTGCACACGTCTTATGCCATCACCGGGGCGAATACCGGGCGTCTGGCCTCGACCGACCCCAATTTGCAGAATATCCCCGTGCGCACCGAGGAGGGCCGCCGCATCCGCGAGGCCTTTGTCGCCGAGCCGGGCAATGTTCTGGTCAGCCTCGACTACAGCCAGATCGAGCTGCGCATCCTGGCGCATATCGCCGACATTGCGACCCTGAAACAGGCCTTTGCCGATGGGTTGGACATCCACGCCATGACCGCGTCGGAAATGTTCGACGTGCCACTGGACGAGATGACGCCGGACATCCGCCGCCAGGCCAAGGCGATCAACTTTGGTGTGATCTATGGCATCTCGGGTTTCGGCTTGGCGCGCAACCTGCGCATCCCGCGGGCCGAGGCACAGGGTTTCATCGACCGCTATTTCGAACGCTTTCCGGGCATTCGCCAGTATATGGATGACACGGTGGCATTTGCCAAAGAGCACGGCTATGTCCAAACCCTGTTCGGGCGCAAGATCCACACGCCCGAGATCAACGCCAAGGGGCCGCATGCAGGATTTTCGCGCCGGGCGGCGATCAACGCGCCGATTCAGGGCACGGCGGCGGATGTGATCCGGCGCGCGATGGTGCGGATGCCGGGTGCGATCAATGGGCTGCCCGCCAAGATGCTGTTGCAGGTCCATGACGAACTGTTGTTCGAAGTCGCCGAGGATTCCGTGGATCCGCTGATCGACGTGGCGCGCGAGGTGATGGAGGGTGCCTCGGACCCGGCGGTGAAACTGGATGTGAAGCTGAGCGTGGATGCCGGCCAGGGTGCGAACTGGGCCGAGGCGCACTAGCGCCAGGTCGGCCTTCCGGGTCAGCCCTGTGGCCTGACCCACCCTTCGACCATACGTTTGACCGAAGGTCCAAGGATCAGGATCACTGTGAACGCGATGGGCCAGCAAAAGGCCCAGGACGCCATCCAGTCACCCAGCGTTTCAGGATGGAACCCCACTGCCTTGACCGTAGCGATCCCGGTGACAATGCACGACATCAGCCCTGACATGATCAGTCCAAAGATGGCATGGGCAAAGCGGGCAGGAATCATATCGGGCATCCTCGAAAGCGGCTTGCCCGATATGTGCGCCTTTCGGGCAGCGAATTCCAGCCCGATGAACGGCGTCAACGTCGCATCCAAGCCAGGGTCGCATCCGTTCGAGCCGTCGAAGGCGCGTATTCGGCGCTGACCCAACCGGTGTAACCAGCTTCATCCATTGCCGCGAAAAGCTGCGCGAAATCCGTAGGCCCGAGCCCCGGTTCAGAACGTTCGGGGGCGGCCCCGATCTGGGCGTGGACAACACTGGGGTGAAAACGCTCCCAGACGGCCAGCGCGTCGCCGTGGATCATATGTGCGTGAAAACTGTCATATTGCAGACCGACATTCGGGCGATCCACGCGGCCCAGTACCTCGGTCGCTAGATCATAGTCGTTCAGGAAATAGCCGGGTTGGGACATCGGATTGAGGGGTTCGATCGTAAATGTCTGCTGCGGTGCGAAATCGGCGGCCCACTGCAAGTTTTGCACGAAGCAGTCCAACGCATCCGTCCCGGCTGCGTATCCGGACATGATATGAATGAAGCCCGGCCGCAGCACCTGAGCGTAGCGCAGAACGCGGCGGATATCAGACTGAAACCGGGACGCACCGCCGGGGATGGCGGCATAACCCGGCACGCCACCGGTATAATTCGGCGGGGGCGCGTTGATCAGAACCAGTTCGAGCCCGTTGGCCAGCAAGGCACGCCGGGTTTCTTTTGCAGCAAGTTCATACGGAAACAGGATCTCGACCGCCTGGAACCCGGCATCTGCCGCTGCCTGAAACCGATCCAGATACGGAAGTTCGGCAAAGAGCAATGAGATATTCGCGGCGAATTTTGGCATAGGCGGCCCATGGATTTCAGGTGGCCCGACCTTATCCGCGCGTTGATTTCTATGAAAGTGACAGAAAACGACAGTTTGTCGAAATTCGACCAGATCGACCCGATGAAATCGGAAACGCTTCCTGCATTGCGGCGAATCAATTTTCTGACGCCGTGGCAATGGAAGGTTTGAAAACGATGGCGTTGAGCCCAGACCCCGTCCGCGGGAACGGCCTTTCTGCGCCGGCGGGACAGCATTCTGCCTTGTCGGGCAACGGGTTGGCCGTGGCTTCGATGCTGACATGGGCGGCCGGGTTTCCGGCGGCCGAAGTGCTGTTGCAAACATGGCCGCCCGTCGCCCTGTTGGCCGCGCGACTGGCGCTGGCCGTGTTGGTAATGGTGCCGGTCTGGGTGGTTCTGGACGGGCCGCGCCGGGTTGTTTCAGCCCGCTGGGGTCATGCAATGACCGTCGGCGGCCTTGGGATCGGGTTAGGAATGTTCCTGTTGATCTTGGCGCAAAAGCTAACCGACCCGGTAACGGTGGCAATCATCGTCTCTTGCGCACCTTTGGTGGCCACATTGCTTGAATTGGCTGCTGGCACACGCCGGCTGAAGTGGAATTTTGCGCTGGGCGTGGCTGTATCGATTGTCGGCGGGTTGATCGCCACCAGCGCCTTGGCCCCGGCCCAGTTGGGTCTGGGCGCGGCCTGTGCGGTTGGATCAACGGTGCTATTTTGCTGGGCCAGCATGGCAACCGCCCGGGATTTCGCCGAACTGAGCCAGACTGGACGCACGACGATCACCTTTGTCGGAGGGCTGGCCATGGCATCGCTGCTGGTTTTCGGATCGGCGCAGTTTGGTCTGGACGTGATGCCTGCAACTGCGTTCGACATGCAGCAGGCAGGCATGCTGATGATCTATGCGCTTATCTCCATGGGTCTCAGCCAGGTATTTTTCATCACCTCCGTCGGCAAGCTGGGCGTTGCGCTGGCCTCTTTCCACATCAATGTTGCCCCGTTCTACGTGATGCTGATCATGCTGATGCTGGGGGACGAATGGAACTGGACCCGGGCATTGGGTGCGGGCATTGTTGCAATGGCTGTCGTGCTGGCACAGGATCGCGCGCCACGGTCAGCTCAGGTCGGCTGAAGGGATCAGGCCAAAGAACTGCCCGCCTGACCAAACACCGAACCAGCCGTCATGGTGCGTTCCGATCTCGACGAGGCGGTAAAAGCTTTTGCGATCTATGCGGGCTTCGAGGTTGTCGCGGATCAATATGTAGGGTGAGGGTTCGTCTGTCTCCGGGTCGATTACAATTCGGATCGGATGATCAACTCCGGCCACGGCCCTGTCGCCAACATGGGTTGTGAAGGTCAAGGACTGGTCCTTTCCATCCCCGTCCCGGTCGAAATCCACAGCGACAAACGGCGCGTCTTCGACAGTGATTCCCACCTTCTCGACCGGGGTGACGAGGAAGTATTTGCCGCCTTCCTTCTTAAGAATTGAGGAAAAAAGCTTCACAAGCTCGAAACGGTTGATGGGTGAGCCTAAATAACTCCATGTGCCATCTTTTGCGATCTTGATGTCCAGATCGCCGCAAAACGGAGGATTCCAGAGGTGAACGGGCGGTAATCCGTTGGTTTTGGCCGCCTTGACCGATGCCGCCAGACCATCTGGCGACGGTTTCACAGGTTTTTGTCCGCTCATTGCTTTTGCCATTTCCTCTCAGCGCGATACACTTCAATCATAATAGTCCACGGAAGGGAAAGTCATGACCGAACCTGCCGACCTCGTAGCCGAGATCGAAGCGCTGGAAAACAAGCTGCAAGAGGCCAAGGCCTCGATCACCCGCCGCTTCATCGGGCAGGAGAGGGTCGTGGACCTGACGCTGACCGCACTTTTGTGCGGCGGCCATGCCCTGTTGATCGGTCTGCCGGGTTTGGGCAAGACACGCCTGGTCGAGACTCTGTCGACGGTGATGGGCCTGCATGGCAGCCGCATTCAGTTCACGCCCGATCTGATGCCCGCCGATATTCTTGGGTCCGAGGTTCTGGACACTGCCGACGATGGCAGCCGGCATTTCCGGTTCATTCCCGGCCCGATCTTCTGTCAGTTGTTAATGGCGGATGAAATAAACCGGGCAAGCCCGCGGACACAATCGGCACTGTTGCAGGCGATGCAGGAACGCACCGTTACCGTGGCAGGTGAAGATCGTTCATTGGGTACGCCGTTCCATGTGCTGGCAACGCAAAACCCGATCGAGCAGGAAGGCACTTATCCGCTGCCCGAAGCCCAGCTTGACCGGTTCCTGGTGCAGATTGACGTCGAATACCCCGACCGCCAGACCGAGCGGGATATTCTGCTGGCCACGACCGGGGTTGAAGAGGAAGAGGCGCATCAGATTTTCAGCAAGGAAGAGTTGCTGGCTGCGCAGGTCTTGTTGCGCCGGATGCCGGTCGGAGAATCCGTCGTTGAACTGATCCTTGATCTGGTGCGGGCTTTCCGCCCCGAAGAACCCGGTGTGTCCGAACGGGTTGCCGAAACCGTGGCCTGGGGCCCGGGCCCCCGTGCCGCGCAGGCGCTGATGATGACGGTGCGGGCGCGGGCCATGTTGCAGGGGCGCCTGGCGCCCAATGCCGAGGATGTTCTGGATATGGCGCGCCCGGTGCTCAGCCACCGGATGGCACTGAACTTTGCGGCAAGGGCGCGTGGTGACAGCCTTGCAGAGCTGATTGACTCGACCGCTGTCGGGCTGATCCGGACCGAGGCCGCGGCGTGAATGCCGAGCTGACCCTTCGCGAAAGATCCGAGGCCGAGGCATCGCGGCTGCCGCCCCTCTTGGCGCGGGCCGAGCACTTGGCCGGAACCGTTCTTCTGGGCGACCACGGTCGACGGCGGTCCGGAATGGGGGATGATTTCTGGCAATACCGCCCGGCGCAGGTCGGCGACAGCCGTCGCTTGATCGATCACCGCCGCTCGGCGCGGGGGGATCAGCAGTTCGTACGTGAACGGGAATGGCAGATCGCGCAATCCGTGATGCTATGGGTCGATCAGGGGGCTTCGATGCGGTTTGCGTCCGACAAGACCCTGCGGACCAAAGCGGATCGCGCCCGGCTGTTGGGGTTGGCGACATCCATCCTTCTGGTGCGCGGCGGTGAACGCGTAGGTCTGACCGGCACCACCTTGCCGCCCCGGCGCGGCAATGCGCAGATCATCCGGCTGGCACAGGCCTGGACCGAGGATGATCAAGCGGATTACGCCCCGCCCGAACACCGCGCCATGATCCCTCATGCCCGCGCCGTGTTCATCTCGGATTTTCTGGGCCCCATGGATGAGGTTGAACTTGCCCTGACCAAAGCCGCCGACCGTGGCGTGCGCGGCGTGGTTCTGCAAGTGCTGGATCCGGGTGAAGAGTCGTTTCCCTATCGCGGACGCACCATTTTCGAAAGCGTCGGAGGGTCTGTCCGACACGAAACGCTCAAGGCCGCCGAGCTGCGAGACCGTTATCTGGAGCGCCTGGCGCAGCGCAAGGACGCGCTGAGGCAACTGTGCCGAGCGACGGGCTGGCAACTGGGCCTGCACCACACGGGCGACAGCGCACAAGCGGCTCTGTTATGGCTTTATCGGGCCTTGGATGGGGGCACGCGATGACGGTTCTGGCGGGCATCGGCTTTACCGCGCCATGGGTGTTGCTGGGTTTTCTGACCCTGCCGATCCTGTGGCTGATCCTGCGCGCGGTTCCGCCCGCACCGATCCGCCGCTTGTTCCCGGCGGTCACGCTGCTGTTGGGCCTGAAGGACGACGAAAGCGTATCCGACCGCACCCCATGGTGGCTGCTGCTGCTGCGGATGCTGGCGGCGGCTGCGATCATCATCGGGCTGGCAGGGCCGGTTCTTAACCCGTCACGGGATGAAAGCGGAACCGGGCCGCTGCTGCTGGTGCTGGACGCCAGTTGGGCCGGAGCCGCGCGCTGGCCGGCGACACTTGACCAAATCGACACGCAACTGTCGGAGGCCGGGCGCGCGGGCCGAACGGTTGCAATTTTGCGCCTGACAGAACCGGAAACACCGGTATTTCAGGCGGCGGAAGCGTGGCGCGGGCGTTTGCCTGGGCTGACCCCGAACCCCTGGCAGCCGAATGCAGATCAGATTGCTCAGACCGTTGCCGCGTTGAACGCCGTTGACGGCGGATTTGATACCCATTGGTTCAGTGACAGGCTGGACTATGCGGACCACGCTGAACTGGTGTCCAGCCTTCAGGCGCGCGGAGATGTGACGGTCTATCAGGCGGCCTCCCGGCCTGTTGCGATCCGGCCTGCGGCCTATCAGGACGGGCTGATCCAATTGACCGTTCAGCGCGCGGGCCCCGGACCGGAAGACCGTGTGACGGTATTGGCGCAAGGCCGTGATCCGGCGGGCACGGCCCGGGTGCTGCATTCCGTTGAGCTGACCCTTGAAGCCGGCGAAACCACGGCGCAGGCCGATCTGGCGCTGCCATCGGAATTGCGCGCCCGTATCACGCGGTTTGAAATTCAGGGCCAAAGGTCCGCCGGGGCCGTGACCTTGACAGATGACAGCTTGCGTCGGCGTGAGGTTGCGCTGATTGCCGGAACCCGCAACCGTGAAGGGCTGGAGCTGTTGTCACCCCTGCATTACCTGACGCAGGTCCTGGTCCCGACCGCGGATTTTGTCGATGGCGGCCTGCTTGAGGTTCTGCCCGCCAACCCGGATGTGATCGTCCTGTCGGACGTGGCGCAGGTGTCGGAGCCAGAAGAGGCCGCTTTGATCGAATGGGTCGAACAGGGCGGGCTTCTGCTGCGTTTTGCCGGTCCGCGCATGGCGGCCAGCGATCTGGGCAGGGACACCGAAGACACCCTGTTGCCGGCGCGGCTGCGCAGCGGTGGACGATCCGTCGGCGGTGCGATGAGCTGGGGCGAAGCCAAGACGCTGGCTCCATTCCCCGAAAGCTCTCCGTTTTTCGGCCTGGATATCCCAAAGGACGTGGTTGTTTCGACCCAAGTCATGGCTCAACCAGACCCTAACTTGGCGGATCGCGTGATTGCTTCGCTGTCCGACGGGACTCCGTTGGTGACACGCAAGGCTTTGGGGCTTGGGCAGGTGGTGCTGTTTCACGTCACTGCGGATGCCGAATGGTCCAGCCTGCCGTTGTCGGGCCTATTCGTCGAGATGCTGGATCGTTTGGCCGTGGCTTCGGCAGCCAAGTCGCGGCAAGAATCGCAACTGCAAGGCACCACGTGGGAGCCGGTTCAGATCATGGACGGGTTTGGCGCCCTGTCAGATGCCGGAACCCTGGCCGGTGTGGATGGCGTTCAGCTGATCTCGGGCCGGATCGGACCAGATTTGCGTCCGGGTCTCTATGAAAGCGGAAAGCAGAAGCTGGCATTGAACGTGGTCTCGGAAGAAACCGAGCTGCGCCCGGTGACCTGGCCCGCCAATGTGCCGATCAAAGGGCAGGAGGTCAGCACGGAAACCCCGCTTGGTGGCCTGTTACTAAGCCTCGCACTGATCTTGCTGACGGTTGACGTGATTGCCTCGCTGGCCTTGTCGGGCAGGCTGGGTCTGGCGCGAACGGCGGCTGCCGCGCTGGCCGCTTTTCTGCTGGTGCCGGACGTACAGGCGCAGACGCCCGAAGATACCGAATTTGCCCTTGCCGCAACGCACGAGCTTGTGCTGGCGCATGTGCTGACTGGTGAGGCGCAGGTGGACGATATTGCCGAGGCCGGATTGCGGGGCTTGGCGCAAACCCTGTTCTTTCGCACCTCTGTCGAACCGGCGGACCCAATCGGCGTTGATCTGGAACGAGACGAGCTGGCATTCTTTCCGCTTCTCTATTGGCCCATTACGCCGAACCAGCCGCAACCTTCGGCCGAGGCGTATATCAAACTGAACGCCTATTTGCGTTCGGGTGGAATGATCCTGTTTGATACACGCGATGCGGATATTGCCGGTTTCGGCGCTTCCAGTCCGAATGGCCGCAAGTTGCAGCAACTGGCCGGACCGTTGAATATCCCTGCATTAGAGCCGATTCCCCGCGATCACGTCCTGACCAGAACATTTTATTTGCTCCAGGATTTCCCGGGCCGCTATTCCGGCGCAGAAGTCTGGGTCGAAGCTGCGCCCGGGGATGCAGAACAGATCGAAGGTATGCCTTTCCGAAACCTCAATGACAACGTGACACCGGTGGTTATCGGCGGCAATGACTGGGCCGGGGCCTGGGCCGTGGATCGCAACGGCCAGGCCCTTTTGCCTGTCGGTCGTGGGTATGCCGGGGAACGGCAACGCGAACTGGCCAATCGTTTTGGCGTCAATCTGGTGATGCACGTGCTGACCGGGAATTACAAATCCGATCAGGTCCACGTGCCCGCTCTTTTGGACAGGTTGGGACAATGACCGGAACCGTCATATTCGACCCGCTGATCCCGTGGCCGCTTTTGGCTGCTGTGGGGGCGATTGCCGCTGTCGGAGTAGCTCTGGCCTTGTGGCGCGGCTTGTCGGGCTGGGCCCTGCGGGGATTGGCGGCCCTGGTTGTCATCGCGGCGCTGTCCGGTCCGGTCTATCAAGTCGAAGACCGCGCGCCGCTGACGGATATCGTTTTGATGATCGAGGATGAAAGCGCCAGCCAGTCACTTTCGGACCGGGCCGAACAAACGGTGCAGGCCGCCGAAGATCTGGCCGCCGAGATCGAGGCGCGGGACAATACGGAACTGCGCCGCATTCGGGTCGGCGACGGTGACGGGGATGAGGGCACGCAGGTCATGGCCGCCCTGAATGAGGCCCTGGCCGAAGAACCGCGTGCGCGCATCGCAGGCATTCTGGTGATATCGGACGGGATCGTGCACGATGCCGATCAGGCACCGGAATTGCCGGCGCCGATGCATCTGCTGCAAACCGGGCGTGCGGACGACTGGGATCGCCGGCTTATCGTCCGAAATGCGCCTGCTTTTGCCATCATCGGTGAATCGGTGACTTTGACCCTGCGCGTTGAAGACAGCGGAGCAGCCCCCGCGGGTGCCGCAACAGCGCCGTTGGAGATTTCCGTGGATGGTGGTGAGCCTCAGCAACTGAGTATTCCAATCGGTCGGGATGTCGAACTGCCTGTCACCCTGCCTCATGGCGGGCGCAACGTGATCCAGTTTTCCGTGCCCCTGGCCGAAGGCGAGTTGACCGACCGCAACAACACCGCGCTGATCCAGATGAACGGCGTTCGGGATCGCCTGCGCGTACTGCTGGTCTCGGGTGAACCTCATCCGGGCGGGCGCACATGGCGCAACCTGCTGAAATCCGACAGCTCGGTCGATCTGGTGCATTTTACCATCCTGCGCCCGCCCGAGAAGCAAGACGGCGTGCCGGTGGACGAATTGTCTTTGATCGCCTTCCCGACCCGCGAGTTGTTTCTGGAAAAGATCAACGATTTCGATCTGATCATATTCGACCGCTACAAGCGGCGCGGCATCCTGCCTGCGATCTATCTGGACAACGTCACCAGTTATATCAATGACGGCGGCGCGGTTCTGATTGCGGCCGGTCCCGATTTCGCCGGAGCTGACAGCATTTTCCGGTCGCCGCTGGCGCCGATCCTGCCGGCGCAACCTTCCGCGCGTGTCTTCGAGGAACGCTTCGTTCCGAAGGTCAGCGAGTTGGGTCAGCGCCATCCGGTGACAACAAATCTGGGCGATTCCGAGGATTGGGGGGCCTGGTTGCGCCAGATCGATGTGAACCATCGCTCGGGCGAGGTTCTGATGACGGGCATTGACGAACGCCCCCTGCTGGTTCTGGACCGAGTGGGAGAAGGGCGTGTTGCGATGCTGGCATCGGACCACGCCTGGCTGTGGAGCCGCGGCTTTGAAGGCGGCGGCCCGCAACTGGAGCTTTTGCGCAGGTTGGCCCATTGGATGATGAAGGAACCCGAACTCGAGGAGGAGGCGCTGTGGGCCGAAGCCAACGGCCAATCCATGCGCATCATTCGACAGACGCTTGGGGATGATGTGGGTCCGGTGACTGTGACGCGCCCGAACGGCGAAACGCTGGAAATCACCTTGCAAGAGGTCTCTCCGGGGCGGTTCGAAGCGCAATACTATGGGCCCGAAATTGGTCTTTACCGTTTGCAGGAAGGTGACCACATGGCCGTGATCGGGCTTGGTCCCGCCGCGCCGAAGGAGTTTGAACGCACCATCGCAACGGGGGATGTTCTTGAACCGGTTCTGGCCGGCATGCGGGGCGGCGTGATCCGGGTGGAAGATGGGTTGCCGTCGATCCGCAACGTGCGCGCCGGGCGCCCGGCGGCTGGTCGGGGCTGGATCGGTCTGACCCCGCGCGATGCCTACGAGACTCGGGATGTTACCCAGGCGGGTCTGCTGCCACCTTGGCTGGTATTGCTGTTGGCAGGAGGTTTCCTGTTGGGCGGTTGGCTGCGCGAGGGGCGGCGCTAATCGATCCTGATTGACGCCCTGTCGGATTGACCTTGCGCATCCACCACGACAAGTGAGGTGAAGCCGGTCCCCGGATTTGGGATTTCAAACTCTCGTCGCCGCTGCCCGGTCAGCACCGGCACGCCATCTGCCAGTACGAAAAACGGCCCGACGCCGCCACGCAGTTTGACCGTCAGAGGTGCTCCTGACGTCTCTAACACGGCGTTATCGGGCGGGAACAGCAGGTCCGGCGCGGAAGGATCATCCTTGAAAGCTGTCGTGCGGGGGCGAAATCGCTGCAACGGCTGAGGCAATTGGGCCGCGCCCACAAGCAAGGTCGAAGGCGGCGGTGGGCGCAGGGGCGTGAGCTCGGGTTTCAACAGGTTGAAAGCCTCGGCCAACAGGGGTGCGGCAAGGTCGCCCCCGAATGCACCGGGAACAGGCGTTCCATCGGCGCGGCCCAGCCAGACCCCTATGACGTGCTGCCCGTCAAAGCCGATGGCCCAGGCATCGCGGTGGCCATAAGACGTGCCGGTCTTGTAGGCCAGCGACCCTGTTGCACCGCCTGCCGGTGGTGCAAGCCCGGCCAGAATGTCCGAAACCTGCCAGGCCGAAGTTTCCGACAGAACGCGCCGGGTGCGCTGGGCGTCTGCCAGAACGTCATGATGCAGGATCGGGCCTGTTCCGCCAGCTGCCAGAGTGGCGTAAAGCTGTACCAGATCGTGCAGGCTCAACCCCACGCCACCCAAAGAAATCGCCAATCCGGGTGTTGCGCCATTCAGGCGTGGCTCTGACCCGGCCAACCGCAAAGCCGTCATCAACCGAGCGGGCCCCAGCTCATTCGTCAGGCGCACGACGGGGATGTTCAGCGACAGCTGTAGGGCGTCCCGCACCCGGACATCGCCACGGAAGGCGCCGTCGAAGTTGCGCGGTGCGTATCGGTCAAACATTACGGGGCTGTCGCTGATCAGGGTCTCGGGATGGGCCAGCCCCTGATCGAAGGCCAGCCCGTAGACCAGAGGTTTCAGGGTCGATCCGGGCGACCGTACGGCCCGGGTCATATCCACGAACCCCTGACGGGCATCTTGATACCCGGCAGATCCGACCGATGCCAGAACCTCGCCGCTGCGATGGTCGGCCACGATCAGAGCCCCGGAAACGCGTGGTCCGACGCGGGTGGCGGCCTGGGCCACCAAGATTTCCAGCCGGGCCTGCAATCCGGCATCCAGGGTCAGATCGAAGGCCTGGATTGCGGGTGCTTGCCGCCTTGCGCGGTCAGTCAGATGGGGTGCAAAGCGCGGAAACGGATTCATCCGATCCGGAAGGGGTTCGGTCATGGCCGCGCGCGCTTCGGCATCGGTCAGGACGGTGTGGCGCACCAGCCTGTTCAGAACCCGGTCGCGGGCCTGTCGGGCAGCCTCTGGCCTGCGATCCGGGCGCCGCGCCTCGGGGGATTGCGGCAACGCAACCAACAGGGCGCTTTGCGCGGGGGTCAGCCGCGTGGCGTCCTTTCCAAACCACGCGCGGGCGCCGGCACGGAGCCCTTCCAGATTGCCACCATAGGGGGCATGGGTCAGATAAAGGTTCAGGATTTGCTGTTTGCTCAGACGCCGCTCCAACGCCAATGCGACTCGGATCTGGCGAAATTTCCCGCTCCAGCGCCCGGTTGGGCCATCTTCGATCAACCGCGCCACCTGCATGGTCAGGGTGGACCCGCCCGACACGTTGCGCCCGTTCCACAGGCTCTGCCCCGCAGCCCGCAGCATCGCGATGAGGTCCACTCCGGCGTGGGACCAAAACCGTTTATCCTCGTACCGGATCAGCATCGCGATGAAATCCGGGTCAACTGCGCCGGGCCGCAGCCTCCAGATGCCATCCTCGACTGGAAACGCCCGCAGAAGGTCGCCATTACGGTCCCGCATCTCGACCGAAGTTTCAGCCAGAACGGAAGGCAGGGTTGTGGCATCGACCCAGCGGTCAACACCATCCCGTGCCAGTGCCGTCAGGTAGAGTGCTCCGGCCAGCGCAAACAAGAGCTTCGTTCGCTTAGGCATGACGACCACCCAAACAAGGGTATGGCGCAAGGCCGGTCACTGGATCGCGACCCGTCCGGTAGATGTCCGCGCCCGGTTCTGCGGGCGGTACATGTCCTCGACCGAGGCTGCCGGATGATGGAACACGCCAGGTGTCACGGCGCGCGCCACGTAGGCCAGCGTCACGGTTTCACGACCGGATAAATCAACGGCGGCCAGGAACCGGTCCGAGCGGAACTCGGTATGGGTGGCGTCGGACAGATCCAGCCAGTCCAGCGATCGGACATCGCCCGAGCGCAGCAGGCTTGGGTTATCAATCTCGATCCCGGCGGCCAGTGGATCGTTCACCATCAGCCGCGCACCGCCGTTTTCGAACGGTGTTATTTGCAGCACAGTGACGAACCGATCACCCGCGGCAAAGCTGTTTGAATCGATCAGATCGCCATCCATCGAGTAATACCGCCGTTCGATTGCATAGCCGGTGCCGCCTGCCTCGGGCGGAACCTCCGGGATGCCTGTGACCGTCAAGGTGATATCCGTCGCCTGACCGTCGCCGGCCGTGACGTTGATCTCGTCCGCCTGTCCGGATTGCAGAACTTTCACGAACGGACCGGAAACCGGCGCCCCGTTGACCATCAAGCCCGACCCCGTTGGGTCAGACACAAGCGCGTGCGCCGCCAGCAATGACCACGTGGCCTCCTGCGTGGACAGCGGCGTGCGGCCCGTGCTCACCCGTTGGATCAAAGCATCGCGGTCGATCGCCTCGCTGCCCGCGTCCACGGCAAGGGTCAACAGACCGGCCGCATCCCGCAGGTGGGTGCCGTAGTCAGCGCGCCAGACGTTCTGTTGCTGGTTCCGTTGCCGATCATCCAGCATTCGCGCGGCACGGTTGAACATCGCATCCGCGCGGGTCTGGTCGCCGTAAGAGGCCAGAGCTGCGCCCAATTGCGCCGCCGCCAGAGGGGTGTCGAAGGCATCCCCTTTGACATCCGCGTAATAGCGCAGATCGCCCATCGAGGCCGCGCCTTCCCGCGCAAGAACCATCAGGGCATAGGCGATGTCCTGACCGCCTTCGTCGAAATCAGGCGCGTAATTGACCCTGTTCCGAAGATTGTCCATCGCCTGAGCAAACGCCCGGTCCGGCACGGGATGCCCCTGAATGCGGGCACGGGACAGGAAATCGGTCACATAGGCGTCCAGCCAGAAATCCCCGCTGTCTGCGCGCCACAGGCCAAAGGCGCCGTTTGCGGCCTGACGGGTCAGGATACTGCGGATCGAATCGGCGATGCGTTGATCCACAACCGGGCCATCCCCCAGCCCCGTTGCTTGCGCAACGGATGACAGGTACAGCAACGGCAGCGCTTTGCTGGTGATCTGTTCGGTGCAGCCATAGGGGTAATGGTTCAGCTGATCCAGCAGACCGGGCGTGTCGAATTTGGCCAACGCTCCGGCGGACAGGATGGCCTTGGCTGAACCCGGCTGGAACCCGTCAAACACATCCTGAGAAAACAGGAAGCTATCGCCTGCGCCCAAGGCAAAACGCCGCGTCTGTGCAATCACCGGGTCATTGGCCCGCACCGGCATGCGCAGGGTTTGCGACAGGTCGCGCCCATCAGGTGTGGTGATCGATACGCTGATTTCAGGATCGCCGATGGCGCTGGCCGTGATCGGGATCTCGAAAACCGCCTTGCCACCGTCCTCCAGCACAAAGCTGGCCGGTGCCGCGCCCAGTTCCAAACCATCGGAGGCGGTCAGCCCAAGTGCCATTTCTCCGGGTGTGGCATCTGCATGGACGATCTCAAGACGCATCCGGCTTTGATCGCCCGGGGCAAGGAAGCGCGGAAGGCTGGCGGTGACGACCACCGGGTCGCGGACGATCATTTCAGCCTCGGCCTGACCGACGGCTTTGCGCGACCACGCGACGGCCATCAACCGGACGGTTCCGTTGAAGGCGGGAAGGGGAATGTCGATCTCAACCTCTCCATCCGCGCCGATCTCGACCGGGCCACTGAACACGGCCATCAGGTCTTGTGTCGGTGGCGGAGACTGGCGTCGCATCCCGCTGTCATTGTCGCCGCCCGAGCGCACTGTGCCCATGGCTCCGTTCATGCCGTCGATCAGTCGCCCGTAGACATCCCGCAGATCAACACCCAGGCGGCGTTGCCCGAAATAGTATCCTTGCGGGTCCGGGCTTTTGAACCCGGTGAGGTTAAGAATGCCCACGTCGACGGCGGCCAGCGTCAGCCAGACCGGTTCGTCGTCCACGGAATTTTCGACCCTGATACGGGCTTTTTGCGTCTGACGCGGTGCGGTGACCTCGGGCACATCGACAGTTACGGAAAGTCTGCGGTCCCCTGGATCGATGCTGGCATGGGCCACGCCCATCGCCCGCGCGGGGTTCCGACCAGCTGCAACATCCATTGGGCGGATCACGGTTGCGGTGACATAAGCCCCGGCGCCCCAATCCTGGGTCACCTCAATCGGGATCAGAGTTTCCCCTTCGGGCACCTCCACGATCTGGCGATGGATCAGACGGTTCGAAAGGACTTCGATCTGAGCGACACCGGCCATGCGGGGCACGATCCGCAACTGCGCGGTATCCCCGATGCGATAGCTGTCGCGATCCAACGACATTTCCAGCCGGTCCGGCGTGGTCGATGCATCGGCGGCCTGATACCAGCCCGCATAGAAATCGACGGCGGTTTCGGTATATGTTCCGTCAACTCGCTGCACCACCAGTTCATAGCGCCCCCATTCCACCGGTTGGGTCAGTGTCAGAGGGTCAGAGGAGACGTCTACCTCGCCGGTGGCGACACGGCTGCGGCGCGTTGTCGGTTCCCAGTTCCAGTCGCCGTGAAGCTGGTACCACTGATAGCGCGTTTCTATCTTGTTCAGCGTCCAGCGGAGATGCATCGGAATGGGCGTCAACTCAGGAGACAGGCCAACGATCTCGAATGCAGCTTCGGTGCCTTCCGGAATGACTTCGTCGAACAGAGGTTTGACACCAATAACAGGGTGCGGCGGCAGGACGGGCGCGGTCAGGCGACGCTCGACCGGGCGGCCTGAGCCATCGGCAAGCCGGGCGACGATTTCGGCCTCGATTGGCTTTGCTTCAGTCTCTAACACGGGGATTTTGACCGCCATGGTCGCGTGCCCGGTTGCGTCTGTGCGCGTGTCTCCGAAATATGTGCTCTTGATCGAGGTTTCTGCATCATAGCGGCCAAAGCGATACCCGTCGTAGCCCGGGACCGTGTCCGCCGGGCGGGCGATGACCTGCCCGTCAATGCTCAGGTCCGACCCCGGCGCTCCAAACAGATAGCGCGCGTCGATCGCGAGCGGTGGACTGTCGCCGGGGCGCAAGGGTGCGTCGGGCAGGGTCAGTTCGAAATCGATACGCTCGGGCAGGAAATCCTCGACAAGAACGGTCTGACGCGCCAGCGCATCGCCCTTGGGATCGGATTTGATTTCAATCTTCCATGCGCCGCGCGGTACGTCTGCGGCCACGGGCAGGGCAAAGACATGGCCCCCGGCAACACCGCCATCCGAGACAGACCGGCGGTATTCCACCCCGTCCGGGCGATACAGGATCGCCGTCAGAGGCAGGCCCTCGATGGCCTGCGCCTTGCCATCGCGGGACAGGGCGGTGACATGGATCACTTCGCCGGCCCTATAGGCACCTCGGTCGGTGGTCAGGAAGACATCGACCGGCCCCGCCGGTGCGCGCCCTTCAACGCTGCGATCCGACAGGTCAAAGGCAGGATCGGTCAGCGAGAGAAAGCTGAAATCCCTATCATCGATTGCCGCCGTCACCAGAGCAGGCGCGCTGGCCCCTTTGCCGCGTGTCAGGCCGGGATCGAACCTTGCATAGCCGGTTTCATCGGTCTGTGCCGATGCGATGACGGCGTTCGCCCCTGAGATCAGCGAAACTTCGACACCTTCGCGCGGTGCCGCGTCGCTTAGCCCGCGCACGGTCACGTGCAGCCCGTCAGTGCCCAGGGCGGTGCTGATCCCCAGATCAGAAAGCACAAACCATTGCGTTGCGCCGGGATCGTCATAGGGATCGGCCCCCGGAACCCGGGCGGTCAATGCATAGATACCCGCAGGTTGATCCGAGATCGCTTCGGCCATGGGAAGACGTGCCGTCATGGTTTGGTTCAACTGGTTTGAAACCTCGGCAGTACCCGTCCAGATGTCTTGGGCAATCTGGTCCGAGAATTCTTCCTCCTGCCATTCGCTGAGCGGGCGGCCGAAAAAATCCTGTTGCACGGCACGCAAAAGGTTCCGGTCGCTGACCCGCCGCAGGGTCAGGTCAAGTTCGGTGACATTGACCGTTTCGACGGGCAAGGCCGCGTCGGCTGATTTCGGAAGGACATAGCTGCGCCCGGGAAACCGAACCGAAGGCGTCCGGTCGCGTACATAATGGGTCAGTTCGATGCTGCGATTCAGTGCTTCGCCCGAGGCGGCAGGCAAGCCTTCGCGCAATTTCAGGCGATAACGCTGGCCATGCGCGACCCCATCGACGCAAAGCTGGCTGTCCTCGGCCTGCACGACCAGCCCGTCGGCGTCACGTTGAACGAAGGGATCATAGTCGACCCCGGCCTTGACCAGCGATTCCGAGAATTCGATACAGATCCTGGGTGCTGCCGCATCGCTTTCGACCGAGCTGTCGACCACGCGGAAACCGTATTTGCCGATCGCTTTGTCCAATGAGGACAGCACGTCTTCGCGCGGCTGCACCTGCTCGGCCAACCGAAGAACGGGAATCATGTCGCGCCCGCGCTCAACCTCTTCCAGGGCGTCCGCAAGGGTCATCAGGGCAGCGATCTGGGTGCCGGGGGTTTCGGCGCGCAGATAGCCATTGATCGCCGCATTCAGCGCGCGGTTGCGCAGGTCGCGCCGCTCGTTCCAACCCGAAGGGTTCATGGCCAGCAGCAGGTGCGCATATTCCACCCAAAGATCCGCGCTGTCGCTCAGCGATACGGCGACACCGGTCCACTGCATCGCTTGTGCGACACTGCCCGCGTCGCGCGCCGCATCCAGTACGGCCCGCAGATCATACCCCCCTGCCGGGTGCAGGAATCCCAGATCACGGGCTTGTTTTCTTGCGTGCCCCAGATCGTCAGAACTCAGGACGCTCAGCGCTTGTGCGCGCGTTTTTCCCAAGGTTAGGGTCTGTTCGCTGCTTGGCACCTTTTGCGCGGACAATGCGCCTTGATACGCCTCTTGTCGGTTCACGCCACTTTTGGGAAAGCAGGCATCGGATCGAGTGTTGTAGGTGAACGCCGTACATTGCGCGTTGGCCGAGCAGGCCTGAATACAGGACTTCAGATCGGTGTCAAACAACGGATCCAGATCCGACCCGTAAAAATCCGTGTCCCGAGAGGTGACATAGCGGAACTCGGGCACCGCAATCTGCGCCAGAACGGCAGTGGGAAGGATCAGAAGGCAAATTATGTAAGTTATTGAAATAAAAACAAAGCGGTGCATCGTGCTCTCCTCTTTGCGCTCAACCTTGCATGGCGCGCGCCTGTAGCGCAACGGCTTAAGTAGTTTTTCATTCTCTGTCGCGATGCTGAGATCCGAACGTCCCGGAATCGATCAAAATGAGTCTTGCAAACAAACTGGCACAGGAACGGCGTGCGCGTCTGGCAGCCGAACGAATGCTTGCCTTGAAACAGGCCGAACTTTCGGCCGCCAATCGCAAACTGGGCCAACACGCCATGGCGTTGACCAGGCGCATTGGTGAAACTCAGGCCGAAGTTGAAACTGTTCGCGGCGAAAACGAAAAGGTCAAATCCGATCTCACCGTCGCTCATGCCAAGATCGAGATTGCCGAACGCCGCCTCTGGCATTCGATCCAGACCATTCAAGACGGGTTTGCATTCTTTGACGGCGACAGCAGGCTCATCAGCGCAAACGCTGCATATCTCAGCGTGTTTGAAGGGCTGGATGAGGTGGTGCCAGGGATTTCCTACCAGCGCATTCTGCAATTGCTGACCACCGAAGGAATTGTCGATACCGGTGACGAAACTGCCGAGGAATGGCAGGCCAGAATGCAGGCACGCTGGAATCGGGCCAATCCACCTCCGATCGTCATGCAACTGTGGAACGGTCACTACATCCGCCTGATCGATCAGCGTGGCAGCGGCGGTGACGTGGTCAGCCTGGCGCTCAACATCACCGCCTCGGTCCGGCACGAAACAGAACTGAAGGCTGCCCGCGAACGGGCGGAAGCAGCCAACAGGGCCAAATCAGCCTTTCTCGCCAATATGAGCCACGAAATCCGCACGCCGATGAATGGTATCGTGGGTATGGCCGAACTGCTTGATGAATCTCCGCTGGACGAAGAACAGCGGCTCTATGTCAACACGATCCGCAATTCGGGTGAGGCGTTGTTGGTCATCATCAACGACGTGCTTGATTACTCCAAGATCGAGGCGGACAAACTGGTTCTGCACCCTGAACCCTTCGATCTGGAGCGCTGCATTCTTGAAGTCGCAATGCTGTTGCAGCCAAGCGTGCGCGACAAGGGGCTCACGTTGCTTGTGGATTACGACCTGTTCCTGCCCACCCTTTTCGTGGGCGATCCGGGCCGAATACGGCAGGTTCTGACCAATCTGGTCGGCAACGCAGTCAAATTCACCACGGAAGGGCATGTCCTGGTCCGTGTGACAGGCGTTCCGCATGCTCAGGCTCAGACATGCGACATCCATGTTGCCATCGAAGATACCGGCATCGGTATCGATGCGGACAAGATCAACCACGTTTTTGGTGAGTTCAATCAGGTCGAAGATGAACGCAATCGTCAATTTGAAGGTACCGGGTTGGGTCTTGCGATCACCAGGCGCCTGATCACCATGATGGGCGGTTCAGTCTGGGTCGAAAGCGAACCGGGTCGGGGATCCTGTTTCGGGTTCAGGGTGTCGCTGCCCACGGCAGAAGGCCCACAGCCCGAGCCTCCGAAACTGGCGGATTGCGTGAAACACGTCATGGTGGTCGAGGATCTGGCCGTAAACCGGGCCATTCTGGCGAAACAACTTGGCCGTTTGGGGGCCGAAGTGACGGTTTGCGCATCAGGGGCCGAGGCGCTGGCAGAAATGCATGACGCGATTGAACTTGTCCTGTGCGATCATGATCTGCCGGATATGGATGGCTTGGATCTTGCCGTCACCCTCAAAGACCGTGGGTGGGGCGACGCCTCGGTCATCGTGATGTCTGCAAATCCATCTCTGATCCACACGCACCCAGCCCGCGAACTGATCGACGGTGTGTTGCAGAAGCCGATCCCCAGGGCCGAGTTGTATTCCAGGCTCGTGGCTCTCAAGGACATCCCGCCGCCAGAACGTCGTTCGACGCAGCGAAAACCCGTCTCTGACGGCCGAGAAACCAAGGTCTTGGAAACAAGGCGCATGAAGGTACTTGCGGCCGAGGACAATCTTACCAACCAGCTGATCCTGAAAAAGATGGTCAAAGACCTGCATATAGATCTGCGATTTGCGTCCAATGGAATAGAAGCCGTCAAGATCTTTCAGGAATTTGACCCGGACTTGATCTTCATGGACATATCGATGCCAAAAATGGACGGCAAACAGGCCACTGCTGAAATCCGCAGGCTTGAGGTCGAAACAGGGCGTCATGTCCCGATCGTCGCCTTGACGGCTCACGCAATGGCCGGTGACGATCAGGGTATCCTGTCCGCGGGGTTGGATCACTACATGACGAAACCGCTGCGCAAAAACCACATTCATCAAATGATCCTGCAACACCAACCGGATGGCGTATGCGAAGTCATGGACAATCACCTCGCCCAGAAACATGCACCCATGTGTGACCGCAAACAGGATCCCACTTCATCTGGCTGAAAATATCCCGGGGAGCGCGAGGGGCTGGCCCCTCGCCCGGACCCACGGCCCAAAACCGTGGAAGGAAGTATCGATCAGGCTGTCAGGGTCTCAGGCCGAATAAGGTCGAACAAAGACAGGTTTATCCTTTTCCGACAGGTCAGCACGATACGCGTAACCGCCCGTATCGAAATCCAGCAAGGCATCGGGGTCGGTCAGGCGGTGCTGAATGACATATCGCGCCATTGCACCACGCGCCTTTTTGGCAAAGAAACTCACGATCTTCGGTGTGCCGTTCCTGTCTTCCATGAACACCGGCGAGATGACGCGCAATTTCAGCGCGTTCGGGTCCACGGCGCCGAAATACTCCTGACTGGCGCAGTTGATCAGAACGTCGCTGCCGATCATGTTGCCTTGTGCGTTCAGAGCTTTGCTCAGCTGGTCGCGCCAAAACTCGTAAAGGTTTTTGCCGCGCCGTGTTTTCAGCTTGCTGCCCATCTCCAGCCTGTAGGGCTGTATCGCATCGAGTGGCCGCAATACACCATAGAGACCGGAGAGGATGCGCAGATGATCCTGTGCCCATGCTAGTTCGTCAGGATCGAGCGAAGCTGCTTCCAGACCCTGATAGGTGTCCCCCGCAAAGGCCAGCGCGGCCGGGCGCGTTGCATCGGCGTCTGGCATGTCGGAAAAAGCACGATAGCGATCGCGGTTCAGACGCGCCAGATCATCGCTCAGACCCATCAGCTTTTTCAGATCTCCAAGGGTCAGATTGCGCGCGGTTTTGGACAGTCTGATCGCATCATCCTGAAAATCGGGCTGTGTGACTTCAACGTCCCGCTCTGTCCAGTCCAGCCGTTTGGCCGGGGAAATCACTACCAGCATACCTGCCCTCTTTCCTTACCTGTCCCGGCGTATCTAGCCCGCCTCACGCAGCACGTCCAGAAAGGCGGTGCCAAACCTTTCGTGACGCCGGTCGCCCAGCACCTGTTCAAGCCCGCGCAGGTCATCCGGGCGCATCTGTGCCACCTTTGCCAGTTGCGAGGCCGAGCAGGTCAGAGGCTTGTCTATCCCGTCGGGACCGCGGGACAATTGGGACTGTACTTCCAGCAAGCGGTCATAGATGTCGCCCTGATCGCGACCGGCCAGCTTGCGGCGCGCCGGGTGCAACGCCTGGGCCTCGCCCGCGATCACTTCAAGGAAGGTGTCGCCATAGCGCTCCAGCTTCTTGGCGCCGACGCCGCCGATCCGGGCCATCTCGTCCAGCGTCATGGGGCGCTTTTCCGCCATTTCGATCATGGTGCGATCCGGGAAAATGACATAAGCCGGAACCCGGGCGGATTCTGCCAAAGCGCGTCTTTTGGCCTTGAGAGCCGACAGCAAGGGCGCATCTTCTTCGGACACCATGGCTTTCACGGCGGGGCGACGGGTTGCCTTGCGCAGGGCGTCCTTGCGCAGGTTGATCTTTGCCTCGCCCTTGAGAATAGGTTTGGCGGCCTCGGTCATGCGCAAGGCCCCGTGACGTTCGGGGTCGGGGCGCACCAGATCGTGCCCCATCATCTGGCGGAATATCGCCTGCCATTGCGCGCGCGACCAGTCCTTGCCGATGCCCCAGGTGGACAGACCATCATGACGACGGGCGCGGATCTTGTCGGTCTCGTTCCCCAGAAGGATGTCGATCAAATGACCGCTGCCAAACCATTCCTCGGTGCGAAGAATCGCGGACAAGGCCATTCGGACGGGTGTTGTGCCATCAAATACTTCGGGCGGTGTATCGCACAGGTCGCATTTGCCGCAGGGTGCGGCCTGTTCCCCGAAATAGCCCAACAGCGTCTGGCGGCGGCAGTGCAGCGCTTCGGCCAACCCCAGCAGCGCGTTCAGCCGCGCATGATCCGCCATGCGGCGTTCGGGTGGCGCCAGCCCCTCGTCAATCTGGGATCGCCGCAAACGTATATCGTCGGGGCCGAACAGAGTCAGGGTCTCGGCCGGCCCGCCGTCGCGTCCGGCGCGGCCGATCTCCTGGTAATAAGCCTCGATGGATTTCGGCAGGTCCGCATGGGCGACCCAGCGGATGTCGGGCTTGTCGATGCCCATGCCAAAAGCCACGGTGGCCACCACGATCAGCCCGTCCTCGCGCGCGAAACGGGTTTCGACGATGCGGCGGTCCTCGGCTTCCATCCCACCGTGATAGTGGCAGGCGCTGTGGCCCTGTTCGCGCAGCGCCTGCGCCAGCACTTCCGTCTTGTTGCGGGTGCCGCAATAGATGATGCCCGACTGGCCCCGGCGCGCGTCGGCGAAATCCAGGATCTGCCTGCGCGGGCTGTCCTTGGCGGCAAAGGCCAGGTGGATGTTCGGCCGGTCGAAGCCCCGCAGAAACTTGCGCGGGGGTGTGCCGTCGAACAGTTTCTCGACGATTTCGTCCTGGGTTTCCGCATCCGCCGTGGCGGTGAAGGCGGCCAGGGGCACGTTCAGCGCGCGCCGCAGCTCTCCGATCCGCAGATAGTCGGGGCGGAAATCATGGCCCCACTGGCTGACGCAATGGGCCTCGTCCACCGCGATCAGGCTGACATTGATCCGCCGCAACATGCCCAGTGCCGACCCGGCCGCCAGCCGTTCGGGCGCCATGTAAAGCAGTTTCAGCCGCCCGGCCTCAAGCGCCTCCCACACGGCATCTGTTTCCTCGGGGGTGTTGCCCGAGGTCAGCGCGCCGGCTTCGACCCCGGCTTCTTGCAGCCCCCGCACCTGATCGCGCATCAGGGCGATCAGCGGCGAGATCACCACCGTCACCCCGTCGCGCAGCAGGGCAGGCAGTTGATAACAAAGGGATTTTCCGCCGCCCGTGGGCATGATGGCCAGCACATTCTGGCCGGCGGTTACGGCATCTACGATCTCTTCCTGCCCGGGGCGGAATTCATCGAATCCAAAGACATCTCGCAGCAGAGGCGCGGCGTCGAACATGTGCGGGGGTGCCCTGTTTCAAGATTTGACTGCTCTTGAAAGGACAATCACACAGTCGGAATCGGGGAACAAGAGGTCAGTAGAAATAGACCGCGTTGTTGATCAGGATGATCCGCAGCGCATAGACCCCGATCAGCACCACCAGCGGCGTCAGGTCCAGACCGCCCATGTTGGGCAGAATACGCCGGATCGGGCCATAGATAGGCTCTAACAGGCGGTTCAGCCCGTACCAGATTTGCGCGACCAGCTGTTGGTGCAGGTTGAGCACCTGAAAGTTGATCAGCCAGCTCATGATCACATGGGCCAGGATGATGAACCAGACAATGTCCAGGATCAGCAGCAGGATTTGGATCAGCGACAGCATGGGTTCTCCGTATTCTTGTTGGCCGAGACCTAAGCACCATGGCGACAAAGAGCAAGTGTCTGGCACTCAACGCTTGCGATTTGAATTAAAGCCCAGTCATATAATCGCAACGATAAACAGGGGCAGAGATGGCAGAAATATCCAAGCGCAGGCGCATCTGGGGCTGGTGGTTCTTTGACTGGGCCAGCCAGCCCTATCATACCCTTCTGGTCACCTTTGTCTTTGGCCCTTACTTCGCAGGCGTCGCCGCCGGGTATTTCACCGCTGAAGGGCTGGATGCGCAGGCGGCCGCGGCGCGCGCGCAGATCGTTTGGGCCAACTGTCTGACGATCACCGGGTTGATCATCGCTTTTGGTGCGCCGCTGCTGGGGGCGATGGCGGATGTTTCGGGGCGGCGCATCCCGTGGATATTTGCCTTTTCGGTCATGTATGCGGTCGGGTCTGCGGCGCTTTGGTATACGATGCCCGATGGCTCGAACATGTGGCTGATGCTGTCGGCTTTCGGTTTTGGCTTCGTAGGTGCGGAATATGCGCTGATCTTCATCAACTCGCAGCTACCCGATCTGGGCGATGACAGCGAAGTGGGAGAGATCTCGGGCTCTGGCTTTGCCTTTGGCTATTTTGGAGGGCTGATTTCGCTGGCGATCATGCTGGCGCTGTTTGTGGAACAGCCAAACGGCAAAACCCTGATCGGGATGGTGCCCGCCTTTGGTCTGGATGCCGCCACCCGGGAAGGCACGCGTTTTGTCGGCCCATTTACGGCAATCTGGTTCATTCTATTCATGGTTCCGTATTTCCTGTGGGTCCGCGATGATGCGGCGACAGACAGGAAAGGAAGCGTGGGAGAGGCGCTGCGCCTGCTGTCGAAATCAGTGTCTAACTTGCGCTATCGCGTCAGTCTGGCCAGTTACCTCGGTTCGTCCATGTTCTATCGCGACGCACTTAACGGGCTGTACAGTTTTGGTGGTGTCTATGCGCGGCTGGTGTTGGAATGGGATCTGATCAAGATCGGAGTATTCGGGATCGTCAGCGTTCTCGCTTCGGCCGTTTTTGCGTGGATCGGGGGGAAGGCAGACAAGAAATACGGCCCGAAACCAGTGATATTGGTGGCGATCTGGGTATTGATTTTTGTCTGCGTCACAGTGGTGTCGATGGACCGGACGCAGATCTACGGCATCGGCCTGCCTGACGGATCCAACCTGCCTGACCTGGTCTTCTTTGGCTGTGGTGTGCTGATCGGTGGCATGGGAGGCATTCTGCAATCGGCCAGCCGTTCGATGATGGTGCGCCACACCGACCCCGAAACCCCGGTCGAAAGTTTTGGTCTTTATGGTCTGTCGGGGCGCGCGACCGCTTTTGCGGCCCCGTTGTTGATCGGGATTGCAACAACCGCAACCGGCAGTGCGCGTCTGGGGGTGTCACCAATCATTCTGTTGTTTATTCTGGGTCTATTCCTGATGCGCTGGGTCAGACCTGAAGGGGATCAGAGCAGATGATTTTACTACGTTTTTTGGCACTACTGGTAATAACCGCGCTGGCGCATACGGCATCGGCGCAGCCCTTGGCAAAGCAGTTGTTCGGGGCACAGAAGGTAAGCTCGCAACAAAAAGCAGCGGCGTTCGGCAGTTATTCGCGCGGATGTGCGGCCGGATCGGTTCAATTGCCCGAGACCGGGCCCACGTGGCAGGCAATGCGGCTGTCGCGCAATCGCAACTGGGGACACCCCGAAGCGATCGATTACGTGCAGGACCTCAGCCGGTTTGCAGCGAAACAGCCGGGTTGGAACGGTCTCTATATCGGGGATATCAGCCAGCCGCGGGGCGGGCCAATGACTTCGGGCCACCGCTCGCACCAGCTGGGGTTGGATATCGATATCTGGATGCTTCCGGGTGACAACATGCGCCTGTCGCGCAAGGCGCGCGAGAATATTTCGTCCATATCGCTGCGTCGCTCGAACGGTGCCTATGTCAACAGCAACTGGACCAAACAGCACCACGCGGTACTGCGCGAAGCCGCCAAGGACAAGCGCGTGGCACGTATCTTCGTGTTCCCCGGGGCTAAGGTTCAGATGTGCAACGATGAAAAAGGCAACCGGGCCTACCTGCGCAAGATCAGGCCCTGGTGGGGGCATCACTACCACTTTCACGTGCGCCTGAAATGCCCAAGAGGATCAAAGGGATGCGTCAACCAGGATGCACCACCCAAGGGCGATGGCTGTGCCGAGGCGCAACAATGGGTACGTAACATCCTGAACCCGCCGCCGCCCGACCCGAACGCGCCGGCGCCCAAGAAACGCCGGGAATATGTGCTGGCCGATTTGCCGAAACAATGCGCCTCAGTCTTGCAATCCAAGTAGGTGCGGCACTGTTTCTGGCCACGGCGGCCCCTGGAGTGGATGTAAAAACCGCCACACATCAAAGCAGTTTTGCATGGCGTCACAAGGCGGATTGGTTCGGTGGATTCTCGGCGCTGCACATTTCGGACAATGGGCAGCAGATGATGGCGCTGAGCGACCGGGCGCGGTTGGTGACGGCGCGCATTGACCGTCTTGATGGCGAGATCACCGGCATTCGCATTCTGGGGCAATGGCCGGTTCTGTCCAGCAACGGGCACCTTATGTCCGGCGGCGTTGGCGATTCCGAAGGGATTGCGGCGGCTCCTGACGGTGGATTCTATATCTCATTCGAAGGGGTGCACCGCGTCGCCCATTACTCCGCACCGGGCACGAAGGCGCGTGTATTGCCACGCCCGCAGGCATTTCAGCATCTCGCCGACAACGGGTCCTTTGAAGGTCTGGCCATCGACAGGCGCGGGCGGCTGTATACGCTGCCGGAAACGAACCGCACCTCGGACGGAGATATTCCCGTCTATCGCTGGAATGGCCAAACCTGGTCGACCCCATTTGTTCTGCCCCAGCGTGGTTGGTTCAGACCGGTTGCCGCTGATTTCGGTCCTGATGGGCGGTTCTACGTGTTGGAGCGAAACCTCACGGCAATCGGATTTCGCTCGCGCCTGCGGCGATGGGATCTGACAGGCGACGTGCCAAACGCCGAGGAAACCCTGTTCGAAACCGGAACCGGCGCGCATGACAACCTCGAAGGCTTGTCGATCTGGCGGGATGATCGGGGACGTTTGCGGGCCACGATGATCTCGGATGACAACTTTCTGGCACTGCAACGGACCGAGTTGGTCGAGTATCTGCTGCCCGATTGACACGCGGCAGATGAAGGTCTAAACGCACAGCCTGCCTTGGGACGGTCCCTTGGCCAAGTCGCCGCTACCTTGTCAAAACGGGCATCAAAAAATGCAACGCAACTATATTCCCGGCATTCTTGCCATGGCCGCCATCGTCGTGGCCTCGAACATCCTGGTCCAGTTCCTGATCTTTGATGGCCTGTTGACTTGGGGTGCCTTCACCTATCCGCTGGCCTTTCTGGTCACTGACATCATGAACCGCGTCTACGGTGTGGGTCCGGCCCGCAAGGTTGTCTTCGCGGGCTTCGTCACCGGGGTGATCTGCTCGCTGATCGGCAGCCAGATCATGCTTCAGGGCGACGGGTTCACCTATGCCGCCGTGCCGCTGCGCATCGCCGTCGCCTCGGGCACGGCGTTCCTGATCGCGCAGCTGACCGACGTCACCGTGTTCAACGCCATGCGCGGTGGTCAATGGTGGCGGGCTCCGCTGGTCTCGACCTTGGTTGGTTCAGCGCTGGATACCGCGATCTTCTTCACCATCGCCTTCTCGGCCTCGGTCACCTTCTTTGGCGCCGATGCAGATGCGGCCATCAATTGGGCGTGGGAGCCCGTGCCCTTCCTGCTGTCAGGCCCCGAGGCACCGCTGTGGGTAACGCTGGCCTTTGCCGACTGGTTGGTGAAACTGTCGCTAGCCCTGATCGCGCTGATCCCGTTCAAGGTGATCGTTGCGCGACTGACCGCTGCACAGCCTGCGTAAAAAAAGTGCTTTGAGAATGGCGCATCTTGTGTCACGCTTCTTTTCAACCGCAACAGATAGAAAAGGAGGTGATCCAGTGTCGAGAAAGAGATTGGAGAGAGGTGTCGGAACAACCGGGGGGACCGCCTGCTAGGGCAGCCCTTGGCCGAGCGTACGCTCCGGCTGGTCGATTGATCTAACCGACCCGACCTCCTGAACTTTCGAAGGGCCGTCCCACCGGGGCGGCCCTTTCTGTTTTTGACCGCTCCAGCTATGGTTTTGCCCATGTTGCGCATCTCTGACGATATCACTCTGCAAGACTGGGAAATGACCGAGAGCTTCATGCGTTCCTCCGGTCCAGGTGGGCAGAATGTGAACAAGGTCTCGACCGCGGTCGAGCTGAGGTTCGAGGCCGCGCGCTCACCCTCGCTGCCCGATCCGGTCAAGGCGCGGCTGAAACGGCTGGCCGGGCGCCGATGGACCAAGGATGGCGCGATCATCATTCAATGCGAAGAAACACGTTCCCAAGCCCGCAACAGAGAAATTGCGCGAACAAGGCTGGCCGAGCTGATCGGCAAGGCGCTGGTCAAACCCAAGCGGCGCATCGCGACGAAACCCACCTATGGTTCGGTCAAACGCAGGCTTGCGGCGAAAAAGGCGCGGGGCGACGTCAAGGCGCTGCGCGGCAAGGTGTCCGAAGATTGATCTGGCATCTCGTCCGGGCGTTGATAGTCTGGCCTGCAAAAGGTGCAGGAGAGTAACACCATGAGGCTGGAGGGAAAAACCGCAATCGTCACTGGCGGTGCATCCGGGTTTGGTGCGGGGATCGTAAGGAAGTTCCTGGCCGAAGGCGCGCGTGTCATGATCGCTGACATCAATGGCGATGCTGCGCATGAACTCGCAACCCGGCTTGGGTCCGAGGCGGTTGCCCAGCAGGTCGATGTAGGCGAGGGCGCTTCGGTTCAGAAGATGGCGGATGCGGCTTTCTCAACCTTCGGCCATCTGGACATCCTTGTGAACAACGCCGGTGTGACCCACTTGCCGGCGCCGCTGGAGGAGGTAAGCGAAGCGGATTTCGACCGTGTTTTCAACGTGAACATGAAATCCGTCTATCTGACCGCCCGCGCATTGGTTCCACCCATGAAGGCGCGCGGGGCGGGTTCAATACTGAATGTTGCTTCAACCGCGGGCCTGTCACCGCGCCCGAACCTGAACTGGTACAACGCTTCCAAGGGCTGGATGATCACCGCAACCAAAACGATGGCGGTCGAGCTCGCCCCGTCCGGCGTGCGGGTGAACGCGATCTGCCCGGTCGCCGGGGAAACGCCGCTATTGAAATCCTTCATGGGCGAGGATACGCCCGAAATCCGTGCCAAATTCCTGTCGACCATCCCGTTGGGCCGCTTTTCAACCCCCGAAGATATGGCCAATGCCGCCTGTTTCCTGTGTTCGGACGAGGCCAGCATGATCACCGGCGCCGCGCTCGAGGTGGACGGAGGCCGATGCATCTGATCCGCTCTTCATCTGGCCAAAAATATCCCCGCCGGAGGCAGCGCGCGCCAGCGCGCTTTCCCGCTCGACCACCGAGGCTTGCATGATCCCCGGACCCAGAAACCTGATCACGGATGTCCCCGGCCTGAAGGTCGGCAACGCACAGAACGCAACTTTGAAATCAGGCGTCACCGTCCTGACCGGCGCGCAACCACTCCGCGCCTCGGTGCACGTGATGGGTGGCGCACCCGGCACACGCGAGACAGATTTGCTGGCCGCCGACAAGACCGTTGACCAGGTGGATGCGATCGTGCTTTCGGGCGGGTCGGCCTTCGGGCTGGATGCCTGTTCGGGCGTCATGGATGCGCTGCATGCCCTGGGCCGCGGGTTCAAGGTGGGTTCCGCCGTGGTGCCGATCGTGCCCGGGGCAATCCTGTTCGACCTGCTGAATGGCGGCGACAAGGCGTGGCACGAGAATCCCTATCGCGCCTTGGGCCGCGCGGCGTTCGAATCCGCGTCGGACCGATTCGAACTCGGAACTGCAGGTGCAGGAACCGGGGCTTTGACCGCGATGCACAAAGGCGGGTTGGGTTCGGCCTCGGTTGTTTTGGACAGTGGTGTTACCGTTGGCGCATTGGTTGCGGTCAATCCGCTGGGCAGTGTCACCACGCCGGGTGACAGGCATTTCTGGGCAGCCCCCTTTGAAGTGGGCGGCGAATTCGGTGGGTTGGGGCCTGATTCCAATGCCGGACTTGGCCAACCAACGGTCAGTCGCAAAGCGCAGGTGATGCAGTCCGCGAACCCGGACAAGGCCAATACCACGATTGCCATCGTTGCGACGGATGTGGCCCTGACCAAACCGCAATGTAAGAGACTGGCCGTTGCCGCCCATGACGGTATTGCCCGCGCCATTGTACCCGCCCACACGCCGGGGGATGGTGATCTGGTATTCGGGGTCAGTACGGGCGCGCGGGGTGTCGCCACCGACACCGAACCAGGTGTCATCGGGCATGCGGCCTCGCTGTGCCTGGCGCGAGCTATTGCGCGCGCCGTGTATCTGGCGACTCCGGCCGCGGGCGATCTGTTGCCTTGCTGGTCTGAGGTACATGACAAAAGTTAAGGACATCCTATTTGTCGCAGTGGCACATTAAGCGCGCGCGGCAATCTGCGCGTTGACTCTTTTTTGCGCCGACGGTCCATTCGGTGCAGCCAATTTCTATCGGAGCAAAAGCTATGAATCGCATCCTCGCTACCGCAATCGTCGGCCTTCTGGCCCTTCCTGCTTATGCTGAAGGTGACGCTGAGGCGGGCAAGAAAACCTTCAACAAATGCAAGTCCTGCCACATGATCGCCGACCCGGCAGGCGAAGTGATCGTCAAAGGTGGCAAGACCGGCCCCAACCTCTATGGAATCGCGGGCCGCACCGCCGGTACCGTTGAGGGTTTCAAATACGGAGACAGCATCGTTGCCGCCGGTGAGAAGGGTCTGGTCTGGGACGAAACTACTTTTGTCGAGTATGCTCAGGACCCCAAGGCATTTTTGAAAACCTATCTGGATGATACATCCGCCAAATCGAAAATGACCTTCAAGCTGAAAAAGGGCGCCGAAGACGTCTATGCCTATATCGCAAGCGTGTCGGGTGAATAACACCTGATACTGTGCACCACTGCACAAGGACCAAAGGCCGCAGCCCCTGCGGCCTTTGGTGCGATTGATAACAATGTGGAACAGCCGCACTTTGAAGTCAGACGGCGGATTGCCAAGCAACGCCGCAAAGCCAAGCCGGTCCGGCAACAGCTATAATCAAAATCAGGGCTCGTCAGGCGGATTGGCAGCAGGAGAGGACAGATGGGTATCATGATCCCAGCTTGGGTCGATGGTGAGTTGACCCCTGTAGACAAGCTTGAAGTTCACGAGAAGGGGCTCAAGCACAAGGCTGTGTCGGTTTTTGTCGTCCGGGGGACCGAGATCCTGTTACAGCGTCGCGCATTGGGCAAGTACCACACGCCCGGCCTTTGGGCGAACACCTGCTGCACGCATCCCGATTGGGACGAAAGCTCGTCCACCTGTGCCGTGCGCCGCCTGCGTGAAGAGCTTGGGATCACGGGCCTGTATCCCGAATACCGACACCGGCTGGAATATCACGCCGATGTCGGCAACAGCATGGTGGAAAACGAGGTTGTCGACGTCTTTCTGGCCCATGTCCGCGGCCCGCTGAAAATCGCGCCCAACCCGGATGAAGTCATGGATATCCGTTGGATCGACTATCACGATCTGTTGGCCGAGGTGAAACGCCACCCGGACCGGTTTACGCCCTGGTTGAAGATTTATCTTCACAACCACGCGGACACGATTTTTGGCCCGGATCTGATCATTTCTGCCAAATCATGACCGCGGCTGGAAATCCGTGCCTTGCAAGGGCGGCGCAAGCCGCCTAAATCAACGCGTCATGGCCAAGCAGAAGACAGACCCGAATTACAAAGTGATCGCCGAAAACCGGCGCGCCCGCTTCGATTATGCCATCGAGGACGACATCGAATGCGGTATCGTTCTGCAAGGATCCGAGGTCAAATCCCTGCGCGCGGGTGGCTCCAACATCGCGGAAAGCTATGCCACCGTCGATGATGGCGAGCTCTGGCTGGTCAACAGCTATATCGCGCCATACGAGCAGGCCAAGGTGTTCAAGCACGAAGAACGCCGCCGTCGCAAGCTGTTGGTGTCCCGCAAACAGATGTCCGATTTGTGGAATGCAACCCAGCGCAAGGGCATGACGCTGGTGCCGTTGGTTTTGTATTTCAACCACAAGGGGTTGGCCAAGATCAAGATCGGCATCGCCAAGGGTAAGAAAACCCATGACAAGCGCGAAACCCAGGCCAAGCGGGATTGGTCACGGCAGAAACAGCGTTTGTTGAAAGACCACAGCTAGAACGCCATCGCTGCCTGTACCGCGCGTTGCCAACGCTCATAAGCCGCATCGCGTTCGGCTTGTTCCTGCGTTGGTTCGAACCGGCGATCCAGCGCCCAAGTTTCCGCAAACCCGGCCTGATCCGGATAAATTCCGGCTTTCATGCCTGCCAGCCATGCGGCGCCCAGGGCTGTCGTCTCTTGCATGACAGGGCGGTCCACAGGCGCGCCAAGACAGTTCGACAGGCCTTGCATGGTCCAGTCAGACGCGGCCATCCCGCCATCGACGCGCAGGATGACATCGGCATCGGCGCCCCAGTCGCCCTGCATGGCATGCCACAGATCGCGGGTCTGGAAGGCGATACTTTCCAGCGTGGCGCGGGCAATCTCGGCCCGGCCGGAATTGCGCGTCAGCCCGAACAGTGCTCCGCGACAGTCAGGTTTCCAATAAGGCGCCCCGAGGCCGGTGAAGGCGGGCACAAGCACCACATGCTGGTTCGGATCGGCCTGAGCCGCCAATTCGCCGCTTTGTGGTGCCGCGTCGATGATGTGCAACGCGTCGCGCAACCATTGCACTGCGGCCCCCGCGATAAAGATCGATCCCTCCAGCGCATAAGTTCGCTGGCCGTCCAGTTGATACGCGATCGTCGTCAGCAGGCGGTTTTTCGACTGAACCGGCTGCGCGCCGGTGTTCAGCAGCGCAAAGCAACCCGTGCCATAGGTTGATTTCATCATACCGGGCTGGAAACAGGCCTGCCCGATGGTGGCGGCTTGCTGGTCGCCTGCTACGCCCAGAATGGGAATGTCGCCCCCGAGCAAAGTGGTGGTTCCGAAATCCGCGGCGCAATCCTTCACTTCGGGCAAAAGGTTCAGGGGCACATCCAGCAGGTCGCAAATCTCGGCGCTCCACGTGCCCGAGTGAATATCGAACAACAGAGTACGGGCGGCGTTGGTGGCATCGGTTGCATGAACACGGCCTTCGGTCAGCCGCCAGATCAGGAAACTGTCGATCGTGCCGAACAGCAGGTCTCCGGCTTCTGCGCGCTCGCGTGCACCGGAAACGGTATCCAGCAGCCATTTGACCTTGGTGCCCGAGAAATAAGGATCCAGCAGCAGACCGGTCTGAGCTGTGACGTCATCCTCGCACCCGGCCTGTTTGTAGCGCGCGCAGATATCGGCGGTGCGGCGGTCTTGCCAGACGATGGCATTGTGGATGGCCTTGCCGGTCTGTTTGTCCCAGACGACCGTCGTTTCGCGCTGGTTGGTGATGCCGATACCGGCAATCTGATCCGCTGAAACACCGGTGGTTTCCATCACCTCACGGCACACGTGCAGAACGCTGGACCAGATATCCTCGGGGTCGTGTTCAACCCAGCCTTCCTGCGGAAAGTGCTGAGGAAACTCCTGCTGGGCGGTGCCAACAGGCCGCATCTGCGCGTCAAACAGAATGGCGCGCGAGGATGTGGTGCCTTGATCGATTGCCAGAATATGGGTCATTTCCGCTCTCCCCCGGTATCGTTTTGCCGGACTTTAGCGCAAACAATGGCGAAGGGGCCAGTGCAGAAATCAGGCCGGATTGACAGGAATATTGTCGATCAGGCGGACGCCGTCGGCCCAGGCCGTGACAAACAGGCGGGCGGGCTGGGTGGCGCTGGACAGGCTTTCCAGTGTCTCGGCACAGCGCAGGTCGACATACTCGACTTCGGAAAACCCGACATTCAGCAGGGTTTCCTTGGCATCCTGCGCCAGCATGGCAAAGTCCGCGCCCTTGGCCAAATCGTCCGCCACCTGCCGCATGACGCCGTTCATTTGCTCTGCGATCTTCAACCCTTGGGGGGAAAGAAGAAGATTGCGCGACGACATCGCCAGGCCCGAAGGTTCTCGGACGGTCGGGCAGCCGATCACCTCGATTGGGATGTTCAGATCGCGCGCCATCCGGCGGACAACCAGCAGCTGTTGATAGTCTTTTTCCCCGAAATAGGCTCGATCCGCCTGTGTTTGCAGGAACAGTTTGGCGACCACCGTGGCCACGCCTTCGAAATGTCCGGGGCGGAAAGGTCCTTCCATCACGTCGGTCAGACCGGCAACCGATACCGTCGTCGAAAAACCTTCCGGATAGATTTCCTGCGGGTCCGGCACATAGATCGCATCCACGCCATACGGGGCCAGCTTTTGGGAGTCTTCATGTTCGGTGCGGGGGTAATTTGCCAAGTCTTCGGGATTGTTGAACTGCTTGGGATTCACAAAAATCGTCACGATCACCCGGTCGCAGCCCTGTTTCGCAGCCTGCGCCAGTGACAAATGCCCCTCGTGCAGCGCACCCATGGTCGGAACCACGCCGATCACCTCACCGTTTCGGCGCCATGTAGTGGTGTTGGCATGCAGCTCGGCCAGAGAGCGCAGAATCGGTGCGGTCATGTATTTTGTCCTTTGGCCGGAGCCTGATCGGCAAAGACATGTTCGTCCGCCGGGAAGGTCCGCGCGCGGACTTCGGCCGCGTATTCCGCGATGGCCGCTTCGGCCAACGGACCAAGCTCGGCATAGCGTTTGACGAATTTGGGTTTGAAGGCGGTGAAAAAGCCCACCATGTCGTCCACGACCAAAATCTGCCCGTCACAGCCCGCAGATGCACCGATGCCGATGGTCGGGATTGCAATCTCTTCGGTGATCTGGTTCGCCAGACCTTGGGGCACTTTCTCCAGAACGACCGAGAACGCGCCAGCCTCGGTCACGGCGCGGGCATCCGCCATGACGGCTTCAGCCTGCTCGTCACGGCCCTGCACCTTGTAGCCGCCCAGCGTGTTGATCGACTGCGGCGTCAGTCCGATATGAGCCATCACCGGGATGCCTCGTTTCACCAGAAAGCGAATGGTTTCAGCCATCTCCACACCGCCTTCCAGTTTGACCGCGCCTGCATTTGTGTGCGCCATCAGGCGTGCGGCATTGCGAAAGGCCTGTGCCGGGCTTTCCTCATAGCTTCCGAAAGGCATGTCGATGACCATCATCGCACTTTCCAGGCCGCGTGATACGGCCTGACCATGCAGGATCATCATCTCCATCGTGACCCCCAGCGTGGATTCCAGCCCGTGCAGCACCATGCCGACGCTGTCACCGACCAGCACGAAATCGCAATGGGCGTCCATCAGGCGCGCCATTGGCGTGGTATAGGCGGTCAAAGAGACCAGAGGTTCGCCGCCTTTTCGGGCGCGAATGTCCTCGGCGTTCGGGGCTTTCTTGCGGGCGGTGGCGCTCATGGATCGCTCCTGCAGTATTATGTTGCAGTGCGGCATAGCAGATCGGGAGGGGCCGAAGAAACCCCGGTTGCGCGAACATTCCCTTGATTGACCTGAGGTTTACAGGAAGACTGTCAGTAAAATGGCCCTGAAAACAAGGGCACAACCTGTTTCAGTAGGGAGAGTTCACATGACAAAATTCCTGTTCCGGACATTTGCATCGACCCTGGCCGTAGGGGCCAGCCTGCTTGCCACGCAGGTTTTGGCCAAGTCGGACATCACCATTGCGATGCAGCTTGAGCCTCCGCATCTGGACCCGACAAGCGCCGCGGCGCAAGCCATCGACTCGGTGGTTTACACCAATATCTTCGAAGGCCTGACACGTTTCATGGGCGACGGCTCGGTCGTGCCCGGATTGGCGGAAAGCTGGGAGATTTCCGAAGACGGGACGGTCTATACCTTTAACCTGCACGACGGGGTGACCTTCCATGATGGCACCACCATGGACGCCGAGGATGTCAAATTCAGCCTTGACCGCGCAACCGCGGAAGACAGCGCCAATGCGCAAAAGGCCCTGTTTGCCGGTATCGAAACCGTCGAGGTCGTCGACCCGCTGACCGTGAAGGTTACCCTGTCAGAACCGAACGGAAATTTCCTGTTCAACCTGGCCTGGGGGGATGCGGTCATCGTCGCGCCGGAAAGCATAGACAACATCAAGACCAACCCGGTTGGTACCGGTGCCTATACCTTTGGAAACTGGGTGCAGGGCGACAGTATCACGCTGAACCGAAACCCCGATTACTGGGGCGAACAGCCCGCATTAGAGACTGGGACGTTCAAGTTCATCTCGGACCCGACCGCCGCTTTTGCCGCCATGATGGCCGAGGATGTCGACGTGTTTGACAACTTCCCGGCGCCGGAAAACCTGCCTCAGTTCGAGGCCGATCCGCGCTTTCGGGTCCTTGTGGGGTCGACCGAAGGTGAGACGATCCTGTCCACCAACAACAAGCAGCCTCCGTTTGATGATATCCTTGTTCGTCAGGCATTGGCCCATGCCATTGACCGGCGGGCGATCATCGACGGCGCAATGTTTGGCTATGGCACGCCGATCGGAACCCACTTTGCGCCGCACAATCCGGCTTACGTCGATCTGACCGCGCAATCCGCTTACGACCCCGAAAAAGCCAGACAGTTGCTGGCAGAGGCGGGATTCGAAAATGGGTTCGAGACCACATTGCATTTG
Organism: Ruegeria sp. HKCCA4008; assembly: GCF_013033125.1. Lineage (NCBI taxonomy): Bacteria > Pseudomonadati > Pseudomonadota > Alphaproteobacteria > Rhodobacterales > Roseobacteraceae > Ruegeria > Ruegeria sp. HKCCA4008. Next base: position 99,165 of record NZ_WQDM01000007.1, on the reverse strand, counting down.
CCTCCGCCGTCTTACGCCCGTCGGGGGGGCGAAATCATAGCGGCGCAGCTGGCCGAGGTCGGCATCACGGCCGAGATCATCAATGTGGAATGGGCCCAATGGCTGGAATCCGTGTTCAAGGGCAAGGAATTCGGTTTGACCATCGTCAGCCATACCGAGCCTATGGATATCGGCATTTACGCGCGACCTGATTATTACTTTCAGTATGACAGCACGGATTTTCAGGCCCTGATGGACACTCTGAACACCACCACCGACCCCGAAGAACGCACCCGTTTGCTGGGTGAGGCGCAGCGCTTGATCGCAAGCGACTATGTCAATGGCTACCTGTTCCAGTTGGCCAAACTGGGCGTTGCGAAAGTCGGCGTTCAGGGCCTTTGGGAGAACGCGCCCACCGCCGCAATCGATCTGACTCAGATCAGCTGGTCCGAGTAATGTTACAGCCCGGGCCGCGCCGGGCGGCCCGGGCCTTCCATTGTGTCAGGGTGTTCTCACGTATGTTCTTGCTCCGTGCCATTCCCGTCTTGGTTTTAGGTTTTTTCCTAGTGCTCGGTTCCTCTGTCGCGGCCACGGCGCAGAATGTGTTGGGGGGTCGGATGGATGCCCCGCCCGGAACGCCCGAGAACCCGTTGAACGTTGGGATCGGCATTCGCATCGACCAGATCACCGGTGTTGATCAAAAGGCCGAAAACTATGGCGCGGTTGTGGTCTTGCGGGTGGAATGGACCGATCCGGCGCTGGCGTTTGATCCCGAGGAACTGGGGAGGGATGTCCGGGTCTTCAACCCGCCCGACCTTGCAAATCACGCGGCAAGTATCGGGTCCGTTCTGCCGGCTTTTGTCATTCACAATCAGCAGTCCAACAAGTGGATCCACGAATCCGCCGCATCCCTGCGTTACGACGGACGGGTGCTGTATGTCGAAAAATCGTCTCTTACACTCCAGGCGCCTCATTTCGATTTCCGAAAATACCCGTTCGACACGCAGGAGTTTCATTTCGAGGTCGTTTCGGTCTTTCCCTCTGAATACGTCACTTACCATCCGTTGAACGAATTCTCTGGCCTCGGAGATCAGTTGGGCGAAGAAGAATGGATTCTGAACAATGCACGGTTGGAAACATCCAGGGTCCTGGGTCTATCCGGCAAAGAAAGCGATCAGGTCGCGCTTGTTTTTGAGGGCAATCGACATCTGACCTATTATGTCATTCGGGTTTTCCTTCCGATGCTTGTCTTGATCTCGGTCGGCTGGGCGCTGTTTTTTCTGGATGAATACCGCCGGAGGATCGAGATTGCGGGCGGCAATCTGCTGGTCTTCGTCGCGTTCAACTGGGCGATATCCGCAGATCTGCCCAAGCTGGGTTATCTGACTTTTCTGGATTTTGTCCTTCAGTGCATGTTTCTGATGACCGGGGCGCTGATCGTGTTCAACGTCGCGCTGCGACGATTGAAAGTGTCCGGCAAGGAGGGGGCGGCGCGCATCCTGGACAACTATGCGATCAAGTGGATCTATCCACTGGGCTATGCTGCGATCGTTGCCTATGCGGTTTCCGCTTTCCTTCTGGTGCCTTAGACGCTGGACCCATGCCTGATGTGACCCTAACGTGGTGCCAATGCTCCGCTACGTCCTCAAACGACTGATTTCCTTGCTTGTCAGCCTGGCCGTCGCCTCGGTGGTCATCTTCGCCGTGATCGAGGTTGCCCCGGGTGATCCGGCCTCGTTCATGCTGGGCGTCAACGCGCAGGAGGACACGCTGGCGGCGCTGCGGGCCGAGCTGGGCCTGGATGGGTCAAAGATACAGCGCTATTTCCACTGGGTTGGCGGCATGCTGGTGGGCGATTTTGGCACGTCATACACCTATCGCACACCAGTGGCGCAGATGATCGCTGACCGGCTGTGGGTTTCGTTGCCCCTGGCGCTTTACGCGCTGACACTGTCCACGTTGATCGCCTTTCCCGCCGGAATCTATGCCGCTGCGCGTCGGGGCAAACCGGGGGACCTTGCAGTGATGGGGGCGACGCAGCTTGGCATCGCAGTCCCGAACTTCTGGTTCGCGATGATGCTTGTGCTGATCTTCGCCATCAATCTGCGCTGGTTCAATGCGGGCGGGTTTGCCGGTTGGAGCGACGGTCTGTGGGCCGGCCTGCATTCCCTGACCCTGCCTGCCGTGGCTCTTGCCTTGCCACAGGCGGCGATTCTGGCGCGCGTCATGCGGTCGGCCTTGCTGGACATTCTGGGTGAGGATTTCATGCGTACGGCTCGGGCCAAGGGTCTGTCCCGTCGTCAGGCCCTTTGGCGGCATGGGGTGCGAAATGCGCTGATTCCGGTGCTGACCATCATCGGCTTGCAGTTTTCCTTTCTGCTGGCGGGATCGATCATCATCGAACAGGTGTTCTATCTGCCGGGCCTCGGGCGGCTGGTGTTTCAGGCCATTTCTGCCCGAGACCTCATCGTCGTGGAATCGGTCGTGATGCTGCTGGTCTTTGCTGTGATAACGGTCAATTTCCTTGTCGATCTTGCTTATGCGGCCGTGGACCCACGACTTAGGAGCAGGACATGAACCGGAACCTGATCCTTGGGGCCTTGTTGTCGTCGCTGGTGGTTCTGGCCGCGTTGGTCTCGTTCATCTGGACCCCCTACGACCATGCCGCGCTGGACATTCCCAATAAATTGCAGCCACCAAACGGGCAGCATTGGTTTGGGACCGATCATTTCGGCCGCGACATGTTCTCGATGATCATGGTCGGTGCGCGTACGTCAATTGCGGTGGCGCTGGTGGCCGTCGGCATCGGCATGGCTCTTGGCGTTCCTCTTGGACTGGCGGCGGCCGCGCGCAAAGGCTCATGGCTGGATGAGGTCATCATGCGTGGCAATGATCTGGTCTTCGCTTTCCCCTCGCTGGTGATCGCCATCCTGATCACGGCCGTCTATGGCGCCGGAGCGATCAACGCCATTGTTGCGATCGGCATTTTCAACATCCCCGTCTTTGCCCGTATCACCCGCGGGGCTGCTTTGTCGCTTTGGGAGAGAGAGTTCATCCTCGCCGCCCGTGTGTCGGGCAAAGGGGCCGCGCGGATATCGGCTGAACATATTCTGCCCAACGTGGCCAATCTGCTGATCGTGCAGGGGACCATCCAGTTCAGCCTTGGCATTCTGGCCGAAGCGGGCCTGTCATATGTCGGTCTGGGCGCTCAACCTCCGACGCCCAGCTGGGGCCGGATGCTGGCAGACGCGCAGACGATGGTCAGTTTTGCCCCGCATTTGGCTCTGATTCCGGGTCTGTCGATCATCGTCACGGTGCTGGGTCTGAACCTGTTGGGCGACGGAATGCGGGACTGGCTGGATCCCCGGATCAGGGTGGCGCGGGCATGAGTTTGTTGCAGATTGAAAACCTGTCGCTGACGATCCATGGGATACCGATTCTGAAACAGGTCAACTTGTCGATCGACCCTGGCCAGATCGTGGCGGTGACGGGTGAAAGCGGCTCGGGCAAATCGATGACCGCATTGGCGGTGATGCAACTGCTGCCGCATGGGGCCAGCACGGAAGGTGCGATCTGGCTGGACGGTCAGGATCTGTTGGCACGATCAGAGCCCGATTTGTGCGCCTTGCGCGGCGCGTCCGTGGGGATGGTGTTTCAGGAACCGATGACAGCGCTCAATCCGGTGAAAACCATCGGTGATCAGGTGATGGAGACGATCCTGATCCACAAGGCGATGCCCCCGACCCAGGCCCGAACACGCGCCAAAGAGGTGCTGACCCGCGTCGGCCTGCCGCCTGATCGGTTCCCCCTTACCCGCTATCCGCACGAACTGTCCGGCGGGCAACGGCAACGCGTGGTCATTGCCATGGCCATTGCTCTGCGCCCCAGGCTGCTGATCGCGGACGAGCCGACGACAGCGCTGGACGTCACGACACAGGCGCAGATCCTCGACCTGCTCAAGGGGCTGGTGCGCGAATACGACATGGGGCTGCTGATGATTACCCATGATCTGGCCGTTGTCTCTGACATGGCCGACCAGATCATCGTCATGCGCCACGGAGAAGTGGTTGAAAGCGGGGCCACACAGCACCTGCTGCGTCACATGCAACACCCTTATACCCGAATGCTGTTCGAGGCGTCTGGCCATCAGGTCACTTTGCCGGAACCCGCGCAACCGCAAACGTTGCTGGAGGTAACCCAGGTTGTCCGGGACTACCGATTGCCCCGAAAAGGCCTGTTGGACGCGCCGCGCCATCACCGGGCAGTGGATGGTGTCAGCTTCTGCCTCAACCGAGGCGAGCGGTTGGGGCTGGTCGGGGAATCCGGATGTGGAAAATCGACCCTGACACGGGCAATTCTGGGCCTGGAGGAGGTTCAGTCCGGTCAAATCCGGTTGGGTGGTCAGCCGGTATTCACCGGTCACAAATCCAACCTTGCCGTACGTCGAAGGATGCAGGTTGTGTTTCAGGACCCATATGGCAGCTTCAACCCCCGCCATCGTGTCGCGCGCCTGATCACCGAGCCTTTCCACCTGCTGGACACCCCGCCCACCGGATCAGATCGACAGGATCGGATCTCGGAAATACTGACGGCCGTCGGCCTCGGCCCCGACGACGCGGGCAAGTTCATCCACGAATTCTCGGGCGGGCAACGGCAACGGATCGCCATTGCGCGCGCCCTGATCATCCGGCCCGATCTGATCCTGTTCGACGAGGCGGTTTCGGCGCTTGACGTTTCGGTCCGTGCACAGATCCTCGATCTGCTCGCTGAACTGTGCGACGCCTATGACCTGACCTATCTGTTCATCAGCCATGACCTGAGCGTTGTCCGCACGATCACCGACCGTGTGCTTGTGATGCAGTCCGGGCGGATCGTCGAACAGGGTCAGACCAAGCAGGTGTTCGAAGATCCGCAACATCCCTATACGCAAACCCTGATTACCGCTGCGCCCCGGTTGCCCGAGATAAGGCCGCTGACGGCGTAAAGTTCCTTGTTAGAGCCTGATTGGAGGCCCAAAATGACCCAGAACATTTGGTTTGATCCCACCTTGTGCCTGATCGGCGGGCGCTGGATCCGGGCGGCTGCGGGCGACAGCCTGCCCTTGATCAACCCTTCGGACGGGACCGATATCTGCCGGATCGCCCGAGGGTTCGAGGCGGATATCGACGCGGCGGTACAAGCCGCCCGTTCTGCGTTGAATGGTGATTGGGGGCGAAAGACGGCGTTGGAACGCGGCCGCATCCTGACCCGGCTAAGCCAGCTGGTGCTGGAACGGGTGGACGATCTGGCGCGGCTTGAGGCGATGGATGTCGGCAAACCGCTGACACAGGCCCGGGCAGACGCGGTCGCCCTGGCGCGCTATTGCGAGTTCTACGGCGGCGCGGCGGATAAGGTGATGGGTGAGACCATTCCCTATCTCGGTGGCTACACCGTCTATACCCTGCGCGAACCACATGGGGTGACGGGCCATATCGTGCCGTGGAACTATCCGATGCAGATTATCGGGCGTTCGGTCGGGGCGGCGTTGGCCATGGGCAACGCCTGTGTTCTGAAACCGGCGGAAGAGGCCTGTCTGACCGCGTTGGCCTTTGCCCATCTTGCGCAAAAGGCCGGGCTGCCGGCCGGTGCTTTGAATGTCGTGCCCGGTCTGGGGGCCGAGGCGGGTGCGGCGTTGTCCGGACATTCGGGTGTAAACCACATCTCGTTCACCGGTTCTGTTGCCACAGGGGCCCTTGTGCAGCAGGCGGCGGGGCGCAACGTGGTGCCCGTGACGCTGGAACTGGGCGGGAAATCCCCGCAATTGGTTTTCGACGATGCCGATCTGGATGCGGCGCTGCCGTTTCTGGTGAATGCGGGTATCCAAAATGCGGGCCAGACCTGTTCGGCCTCGTCCCGGATCCTGGTGCAGCGGGGCGTTTATGAGCAGGTCAGATCGCGCATGTCCAAGGCCTATGAAGAACTGACCGTCGGCCCGGCGATGCAGGATCTGCGGGTTGGGCCGTTGATCTCGGACCGGCAGAAACAGATTGTCAGGGGTTTTCTGAAAACCGCCACGGACCTGACGATCGCTGCGCAGGGGCAAATTGTCGAAGACGCGCCAGAGACCGGAGCCTATGTCCGGCCCACTTTGTTCGCAGACGTGCCGCCAGATCATCAGTTGGCACAGGACGAAATTTTCGGCCCGGTTCAGGTTCTGATCCCGTTCGACACCGAAGAACAGGCCCTGACCATAGCGAATAGTACAGAGTACGGCCTTGTCGCCAGCGTCTGGACGCGGGATGGCGCGCGGCAGATGCGGTTGGCGAAAGCGCTGCACTCGGGTCAGGTTTTCATCAACAACTACGGTGCAGGCGGCGGTGTTGAACTGCCGTTTGGCGGGGTGGGAAAATCCGGCCACGGCCGCGAAAAAGGGTTCGAAGCTTTGTACGGCTTTTCACAGTTGAAGACAGTTGCCGCGTTTCACGGATAGCATTTACCCAGGCAATTCAGATCAGCTTTGCTTCCAATGTGTGATTGCTCCAAATCTGTGATGTCCGCGTGGCAGAATGCCCGCTGAACCAACCTCCGACGACCTCGTCGGCAACGTTGGCACTGGCGGGGAACTTTTGTCTGCCGCCGTCTGCCAGGATCACCAGGTCAAACCAGACCCGAACTGAATACGGCGCATTGATCCGGCCAGAATTCAGGTTGTACTTGTGCCAGTGTATCGGGCAGCTCAAGAAAACGACCTTGTTGAAATGTGCCCCCATCTCGGCGGCTTTCATGACGACATTGCAGCCGTGGCTGTGGGCCACCACATCGCAGCCGTGATAAGCCTGAAGATCTATCCAGTTTTTCAAGTGTTTGGCAGCAATATGTCGGCCGCGGTCGGACCACCGGCCCTCCCATTCATAGTAGTTTTGCCCTGAATAGATGTCGTTGCGATGCGGCCTGATGTAATTGTGCAGATCTCCGACATGGGGATAGTACCATGTGGGGTCGGGATTGACTTCGAAGTGAGTGCCATGAACCAGAAGCAACCCCGGCGCACCGGCTTTCTGTTGCGCGGGCGCCGGTGGAATCTTCGAACCCGGCGGGTCTGAAATCAGAGCGGACGACAACACAGTAAGCAAATCTTGCGAGAGCGGCTCCAACTGCGCCCAACGTGCCATAAACACACCAAGCCAAAGACGTGGCGGAAAAGATTCCGGCGAATACAGTTTGAGGCACGAACTCAGTGCGGCAAGAGCAACAATTGAATCAGGGGCCGCCAGCCCAAGCTTCAAAGCAGCGTCAATATGTTCGACGCTCGGCTGTTCTTCTGCTGCTCTGATCGCCTCGAACAAACGTTGGTAATACCCCTCAGGCTCTGGCGAAGTAAGCAGGTCAACGGGCCTTGGATCGCCGGGGCCATCAAAGAAACGCATATATTCGTGGGCGGATATTTGGCGGTCGTCAATTGGCCGGAATCCGAGCATGACAAGCTGTTTGGACAGAACGGCATCGTCGGTTTCTTCCCAATCGCGGCCCAACAGTAAAAGGTCGCTGTCATCGCCTTCGGCTTGCAGAAACTGCGCGCGGGATATCAGGTATGCGGCGTAGGAAAAAAGTGAAAGCTCATCCCGGGATCCGCCGGTATCGTAGAAGCTCTTTGGTTCAAAAATCATTGTATCTCAACCTTAATGCTCAATGGGAATGCCTTCCAAAATAGCATCAGGTGAGGTGCCGATAAATGATGAATGCGCCGCCGTGGTTCAGACAATCACCTCGATCGGCTTTTGCGCTCCGACGCCGAACACCCGCTTGTAGCGTTCGATCTGGTCTTTCGGACCCATCGCCTTTTCCGGATTGTCCGACAGTTTCACCGTCGGGCGGCCATTGGCGGATACCGCTTTGCAGACCAATGAGAACGGCGCCAGCGCGTCATTGGGAACAAGCCCGCGAAAATCGTTGGTCAGCAAGGTTCCCCAACCGAAGGAAATATTGGCGCGGCCCGCGAACTGGGCGTGCAATTCCTGAATTTTCTCGACATCCAGACCGTCAGAGAAAATGATCCGTTTCCCTGTCGGGTCTTCGCCGCGAGCGTTCCACCAGCCTATTGCGACCTCGGCCGCCGCTGCCGGGTCTCCGCTGTCGATGCGAATGCCGGTCCATCCCGCCAACCAGTCAGGAGCATTGTCCAGAAACCCCTTGGTGCCATAGGTGTCGGGCAGGATGATGCGGAGGTTGCCGTCATGCTCGTCATGCCAGTCGCTGAGCACATCATAAGGCGCCTGCGCCAACGCTTCATCCGTATCGGCCAGCGCGGAATAGACCATGGGCAGTTCATGCGCATTGGTGCCGATCGCCTCGACTTCGCGTCGCATGGCGATCAGGCAGTTCGAAGTGCCGGTAAAGGATGCGCCCAGCCCTTCGATCATCGCCTGCACGCACCAATCCTGCCACAGGAAGGAGTGCCGCCGTCTGGTGCCGAAATCCGCGATCCCAAGCCCGTTTATCGAGCTCAACTTTTCGATCTTTTCCCAAACCCGGGTCATCGCGCGGGCGTAAAGCACCTGCAATTCGAACCGGCGCATGTCGTTCAGCACCGCGCGCGAGCGCAGTTCCATCAACACCGCCAGCGCGGGGATTTCCCACAACATGACCTCGTGCCACTTGCCTTCAAAGGTCAGTTCAAATTGGTCACCTTTGCGTTCAAGGTGATAGGGCGGCAGGCGCAAATTCTCGAACCACTCCATGAAGTCCGAGCGGAACATCTGCCGTTTTCCGTAGAACATGTTGCCGCGCAGCCAGGTGCTTTCCCCACGGCTGAGGCTGAGAGAGCGGATGTGATCCAGCTGTTCCCGCAGCTCGCCCTCATCGATCAAACGCGCCAGAGGTACGTGATTCGACCGGTTGATCAACGAAAAAACGACATCTGTTTGAGGCTTGTTTCGAAACACTGACTGGCACATCAGCAGTTTGTAGAAATCAGTATCGATCAAAGACCGTACAATCGGGTCAATCTTCCATTTGTGATTGTAGACGCGGGTCGCGATGTCGACCATGGGGAACTCCTGCGATTTCCGTAGTTAGATCAATCGACTCTGGAAATGGCAAGAGTCACTGATTTGGTGACAATGCCAGTTTGACGTCACAATACCGGCATATTGTGCATTGTTTTTACCGGTTAGTGAGAAGAGGGGATGGAAAGTCGAAACTGAGTTTGTGAATGGGTATCGAGTACGATTTTGATATTGTTAACGTAGCGCTGGAAGATCTGGACCCTGAAAAGCTGGGGTCTGCCTCTGATACGGAACGCCTGGTATGTGCGGTGTTCCGCGATATCAGAGCCGCGGACGCGTTGCGTGGAACATCGCCGAAAATCCGCAAGATTTTCATGGATGCCGGATTCAGCCTCGAGTCGCGCAACAGCGGCATCGTGCCGGGTGTTTTTCCGGCCGAGGACCATGCGGATCGGGTGCGAATTCTGCGGTCGCTGTTTGACAACATCAGGACGCGTGGAATTCAGGGTGAATATTGCGGCGATTTCAACCTTTGGGATTTCTTGCACTACGTGCGAACCGCGCAACCCATGGCTGGGATCGTACGCAGCCGACCGATGCGCGTTCCGCCACCTCCGTCAAACCAGACCAATCCGGAACGCCGCACGATTCCAGGGCGCATTGGGTTCGCGCTGGGTCTGGCAGTTGTTCTGTTCGTGATGATCAAGCTTCTGGCCGCCGCGGGCGCCACACCTTAGGTCAATACGACTCCGGCATCCCGCATCGCCTGTTCGGCGGCTGCCAGCGAACCGTCCATATCAATCGCGCGGCACGCGCCCATGCGGACCGTGACATCGAAACCCAACCTGGCGGCATCTACCGCAGAATAACGCACGCAGTAATCAGTGGCCAATCCCACAAGGGTCAAACGGTCGATACCGCGTGTATCCAAATAGCCTTTCAGGCCTGTCGGTGTCTGGTGGTCATTCTCGAAGAATGCGGAATAGCTGTCGATGGCACTGCGGAACCCCTTGCGAAGGATCACGTCGCCATCCGTGCGCAAGTCGGGATGAAAACCGGCGCCGCGCGTGCCCTGCACGCAGTGGTCGGGCCACAGAACCTGTGGGCCATAGGGCATGTCGACCAGGTCGAACGGGTTTTTGCAATCGTGGGAACTGGCAAACGAAGAATGCCCCGCCGGATGCCAGTCCTGAGTCAGGATCACGGCATCGAATTCATCCATCATGGCGTTTATCGGTACGACGATCTCGTCCCCTTCTGCCACGGCCAGTGCCCCACCTGGGCAGAAGTCGTTCTGGACATCGATCACGAGCAGAGCATGGGTCATGGCGGCCTCCTTTTACCGCTCTATCGGTAGGCGGCGGCGCGCGGGGCGTCAATGCAATCCCTTGCGACTCTGGGTCTGCAAAGGTAGATCGCGCGTATGTACACAATCGCTGCCCTCTATCACTTTACACGTTTCGCGGACCCGGCCGCGTTGCGCGACCCCTTGCTGGACCTGTGCCGCGCGCAGTCTGTCACAGGTACGCTGCTGCTTGCCCAGGAAGGGATCAACGGCACGATCGCCGGCCCGCGGGCCGGAATTGACGCCGTGCTGTCACGTATCCGATCCTTGCCCGGTTGCGCTGATCTGGAGTGGAAAGAAGCGACCTCGGACCACCCGCCTTTCGGCAAGATGAAGGTGCGGTTGAAGAAAGAGATCGTGACCATGGGCCAGCCCGACGTGGACCCGCGCGCCCGTGTCGGCAACTATGTCGACCCGCAGGAGTGGAATGACCTGATCCGCTCTGACGATGTGGTTTTGATCGACACGCGAAACGATTACGAAGTGGCAATCGGGACGTTTGAAGGCGCAATAGACCCTGAAACAGCCAGTTTTCGCGATTTCCCGGCATGGTGGGAACAGAACAAGGACCGCTTTCACAACAAGCGGGTCGCCATGTTCTGCACGGGCGGTATCCGTTGCGAGAAATCCACCAACTACCTGTTGGGGCAGGGGGTCGAGGATGTCTATCACCTCAAAGGTGGTATCCTGCGGTATCTGGAGGAAATCCCCGCCGAAGACAGTTCCTGGCAGGGTGAATGCTTTGTGTTCGACAATCGCGTTTCGGTTGGTCACGGGCTTGTTGAAGGGCCGCACAAGCTCTGTCATGGCTGCCGGCGTCCTATCCTGCCCGAGGATATGAAGCGCCCGGAATACGAGCATGGCGTTTCATGCCATCAATGCATCGATGAGACGTCCGATGCTGACAAAATGCGCTTTCGCGAGCGGCAGAAGCAGATCTTGCTGGCGCGGCAACGGGGTGAGGCGCATCTGCGGCAGGATTGAATTCGGGTTGCGGGCGATGCCTTTAGGTCGGATGATTGCCCGAAGACCGGATTGAAGGGGCGTTCATGCACCGCACACCCACGACGTTGGACGAATGGAAATCGACCCTGATTGCGGCATTGGGGCTGGTCCTTGCTAGCTTCCTGGCTTGGTATGGCCTGTCCCGCCTGAGCGAGGCGGCTGCGGGCGATACGATTGGCACAGTCGCCTCAATCGGGCTGTTGATCTGGCTGGTGTCACAGTCCTGGTATTACATGACACAGGTGAAATCGCCCCGCAGGCTTTTGTTTCTGATGGGTGTTTCGTTCATACAGGTTGTTCCATTCCTGTTCGCCGCAGTTTACGGGGCCTTTGGGTATAACGACCACTGTGTCATCGGTGCGCAGGGTCCGGGGGATATCCTGTATTTTTCCTATGTCACCTTTACCACAGTCGGATATGGCGACATGTCACCGACCGGTCTGTGCCGTGGGCTCGCCGTGTCCGAGGCCGTAACAGGCTATATCCTGCTGGGTATGTTTGTTGCCGCAGCAGTTTCGCTTTATGCCCGCAACCACGATCCGGATAGACCCTAATTAGGGGCTATTTGTTGTGATCGATCCATCGCGACATCATTTTCTTGTCGCGGAAACACTCGGATGGGATCGGGCGGCGCTTGCTGCGTGAAATCCGCTCGGCAAACGCGACTTGTTTTCCCGTCGGGTAATTGTCGAACTGCGAGGTCCCGCGTGGTTTGTGGGCTGAAATCCAGTCAGATAAAAGCCGCCGGTCACGCTGTGCCTCAACCGGAATCTCAAGGGCTGACTTCTCGGCAATCGCACGCGCATACCGCATCTGCCGATCGGTGACCGGAAGCAGGTGATAGTCGTTGTTCGGCCCGTTCAGGGCTGTGGGGCGTGTTTGCTGGGTCATCGGTTTGTCCTCTGACTATGTAGAACATAAATAGAACATTAACCAAAAATTTCAAGGTTTGCGGGGTTTGACAGGCGTGAAACCGCCCCTTTGATGATTTTATTGACTGGTCAATCAATAACCGATAGGCCGATTTTCGACTGACCATTTGTCCCGTCCTGACGGGTGCGAAAGAAAAGGACACGGTATGAAGTTTCAGCCCCGGGCCAGCCATTTCATTGACGGCGAATATGTCGAAGATACAAACGGCGCGGCCATCGAAGTGATCTATCCCGCTACAGGCGAAGTGATTGCACGTTTGCATTCAGCGACGCCGGCGATCGTGGAACAGGCTCTAAACAGTGCAAAAAACGCTCAGGCAGCATGGGTGGCCCTGTCCGGGACGGAACGTGGCCGCATCCTGCGCCGCGCCTCTGATATCATGCGCGAACGCAATTACGACCTGTCCGTTCTGGAAACCCATGATACCGGCAAGCCGATCCAGGAAACCACAGTGGCCGATGCCACCTCGGGGGCCGATGCGCTGGAGTATTTTGGTGGATTGGCCGCCTCTCTGACTGGCGAGCATATTCCGCTGGGCGGGGGTGATTTCGTCTATACCATCCGCGAGGCGCTGGGCGTGTGCGTCGGGATCGGCGCCTGGAATTACCCCACGCAGATCGCCTGCTGGAAAGGTGCACCTGCACTGGCCTGCGGCAACACGATGGTATTCAAACCTTCGGAAACCACGCCCCTTTCGGCATTGAAAGTGGCCGAAATTCTTGTCGAGGCCGGAGCGCCCAAGGGTGTCTACAACGTGATCCAGGGTTACGGTGATGTCGGTGCTTCGCTGGTCTCTGATCCGCGCGTGGCCAAGGTTTCTTTGACAGGTTCTGTGCCGACGGGCCGCAAGGTCTATGCTGCTGCGGCGGATGGCATGAAGCATGTGACCATGGAACTTGGCGGCAAATCCCCGATGATCGTCTTTGACGATGCCGACATCGAAAACGCTGTTTCAGGTGCGATCCTGGGCAATTTCTACTCTTCGGGCCAGGTTTGTTCCAACGGCACCCGCGTCTTCGTTCAGAAAGGTATCAAAGAGGCATTCCTGAAACGTCTGTCGGAACGTCTGGCGCACGCGAAAATCGACGATCCAATGGACGAGGACGTCAGCTTTGGCCCGATGGTCAGCGAGAACCAGATGAACATCGCCCTAGGCTATATCGAAAAGGGCAAAGCCGAAGGCGCAAGACTGGTTTATGGCGGTGAACGGATCGAAAGAGACGGCTATTTTGTGCAGCCTACGGTTTTTGCTGACGTCACGGACAACATGACCATCGCGCGCGAGGAAATCTTTGGCCCCGTCATGTCGGTGCTGGATTTCGAGACCGAGGAAGAGGTGATGGCCCGCGCCAATGACACCGAGTTCGGTCTGGCCGCAGGTGTCTTCACGAATCATCTGACCCGGGCGCATCGAATCGTGGCCGGATTCGAAGCTGGCACTTGCTATATCAACACCTACAACCTTGCCCCGGTCGAAGCGCCGTTTGGTGGATCGAAGATGTCCGGTGTCGGGCGCGAGAACTCGAAACTGGCGATCAATCACTTCTCGGAAATGAAAACCGTCTATGTCTCGATGAATGATGTTGAGGCTCCGTACTGAATCAAGGACGGTTGTCCGCTGTTTTTGACGCCTCAGCTCCCGGTGCCCGGCACCGGGAGCTGAGGAAACGCCAGCCAGTGGCGTGCAATACTGCACTGGCAATACCGATGCCTGTCAGCGTGTCGGAAAAGGCGGGTTTGCAGAATTTGTGTCCAAAGACGTTGCCACCCCAAGCCGGTTGGCCAGGTTTGATGAGGAGACACGTCCGCGATTTTTCTGACCACGGAACTCATTGAAGGCGCGGAACTTTGACCGCCGTATTTCGGATGTGGCGTCTCGTTTTCACGCATCTGCCGCAAATTCCACGGCACCGGTTGCTTTACGGCCGGTCAGCCGTCATGACCTTTTTGGTTGAGGAACGTGGCCTGAAGTTCGGCGGCCTGTTCTTCGGTGTCATGTCTGGAACACAACATCCTTGAAAGAAGTTGGAGCTTTTTGCATTCCGCCTGATCGGGCGTTCTGATTGGACCCGCTTTGAAGCAACGGCGCCGGGTTGCCAGCGGTTGAAACGCATCGCAGGGTATACCGGTTTAGGGACCGGCGTTCACTTTGCCGGGTGCGGCCGGAGCAGTCGCGATTTACGTCATTTTACCCCAACTGCGTTCAAAATCTCATCGATCCGCTGGCGGGCCGACTGGCTGTCCTTCAACAGGTTTTCCGCATCCGCCAGCGGTTTTTCCGCCAACCGTTCCGGCAGGTCAGACAAGGCTTGGGTCGTTTGGTTCAATGCCGCGTATTTCCCGCCCGCAGGTTCCAACCTTTCATCCGATACTCCGGCCAGCCAGAAATACCGGTTTGCCACTTCGTTTTGTTCGAGATCTCGGAGCATATCGCCGGCGGCTGCAAATTCTTCTGTTGAAACCATCGCCTGCGCGCGCAAGGCAATCGCTTCTTCGGAATTGTCATCAGCCAGCTCCAGCAGGGCTTGATGAGGGCGCCTCGACAGCAAAGCGGCCCGAGCCCGCAACCGAGCCCGATCCGAGCGCCGAGACTGATCTTCCGGCCTGTTCGCCAGCGCGAATGTCTGCTGAGCAAAGCCCAGATCAGCAAGACGGCTTGCCAATGCAATTGCAGTATCGGTTGTCAGCACTGCCGTCATGTCTGGCTGCATTACCTCCATCGTCTGGCGTAGAAAGGTTGCGTCATCCGATCTTTCAGCAACCAATTGCAGATGCCGATTGATCGCGCCGTCACTATCGGGTCCGGGTGGCTGCGCTTTGATCACGTCAAATGCACGGTCGAATTCCTGGCTCAGGCTCAGAGCGATCGCATAGGTGCGGTTCATCATCGGGCCCAGCTCCGATCGCCTGAACTCGACCGCATAAGATGCCGCCAGATCAAGCTCTTGAGAAGAAACAGCTTTGCGTTCAGACCAACGTTTTTCCACCAGGCGCGCCAAAGCCAGCGGAGATTCAGTGGCGGCGTCGGTAGAGGTTATAACCTCGGTCAACAACTCTTCTTCACGGTCACTGTCCCCTTCCGCCTTGGCAACGCTGGCTTTGGCCTGAGCGACACTGGATGTCGTTTCCGGTTCAATCCGGTCAACCGAACGAAGGATTCTGCGGGCAGCCTCCAGTTGTTGTGCGCTCACCAGTATTTCTGATAACCGCGGCCCCAGCTGGCGGCGAAGATGATCCGGCAGGCTTGAATACGCGTGTTCGATTGCTTCCACGTTTGCGTCAGGTGCCAGTTCCCCTTCGGACAACACAGCCCAAAGCGCGGCATCACTGTCACATCGTTGCAGGTCGTTGAATGGATTCCTGGGCAGCGGCGGCCAGTTATCTACAACTCGGGCAATTGCCGCAACGGGTTCGAAGCCCTCTGGCGGCGTCTCCAACAGCCTCAAGACATTCAACGCTTCGGCTCCGAAGCCGAAAGAGGCGTAGAGCCTGGCCAGGTTCATGGCCTTTTCGCCGTCAAGTTTGTCAAACTCTTTGTACAGCCCTGAGCGGAGAGCTGACACCTGATCCGGAAAAGGCGTGTCCCCTGACCAGGACGCAAAATTCAGCTCAGCAGTCGAGATGCAGGCCGGTCTGTGGTCAATTGGTTGCAGTTCTGCGTTCAAAACACTCTGCAAATCGTCCAGAACCGTGGTCAGACGTAGGTTCGAACGCAATTGGGGCGGCACAACGCTTGTGCCGGACGGGGCGGTATTGCGTGGCCTGACCGGAGCAAGCTTCAAGTCCAGCAGCTTGCGATCGGTCCCTTGCAGAAGACGAGTGGACAGCTGGTCTTTTATTCCCTGCTCAATCATGGTGAGAAGCGGCAGATGCAACCCTGTCTCAACCGATGGCGGTTTGCCTTTGGCCGTTTTTCCGATCAAGGGTGGCGGTACATTCTCAAGAAGCGGCGGCAACAATTCCCCTGGCGCGATGTCCAGTACGATCATCGAGTTTCTGTACAGAAACGCCGACGCCACGCAGTCGCACCCGAACTCCAGCTCCAAAGCGCTGCCGGGGTTTTCCTGCGACAATGAGGCCAGGCGGTTCGTGGTCAAACGCCCAAAAACCGAGCTGGTTTTGAATGTGACATCGTCCAGGGCAATGGTAAGGCTGGCGCCGTTCTTCCGTTGCGCCAGCACCCAGCGGGTATCCGGTGGCACGTCGAAAACCAGACGTGTGAATCCGTCATGCTCACCGGATCGCACCACCACGTCCTGTGCAGTCACGGCAGATGCAGCCATGACCAAAACAGCAATCAGAAACCCGATGCGCTTCATGCCGCAGCCTGCTTGAGCTCTTTCAATGCGTCTTCCAGCTCGGAAAAGCCCGGGCGGTTATGGGTTGGGGTGTTCTGGCGTCCGACTTCAATGCACATGGCGGCATTGTGGTTGTGCAGGTTGGCCACCAGTACTTCTTTGATCAGCTGATAAAAGTGGTTGTCTTCTTCAACCACGGCTTTCAGTTTGCCTGCGAAGGGGCCGACCAGACCATAGGCCAGAAAAACGCCCAGGAACGTGCCTACCAGGGCACCCCCAATCAGCTTCCCCAGCACTTCGGGCGGCTGATCGATTGATCCCATCGTCTTGATCACGCCCAGAACCGCAGCAACGATCCCCAGCGCGGGCAGGCCGTCTGCTACTGTTTGAAGCGCATGGCTTGAGTGCATGGCGTGATGAAAATTCGCCTCCATGCGCTTCTCCAAAACCTCTTCAACCTGATGCGGATCGTCATAATTCATCGCCGCCGACCGCATGGTGTCACAAATCAGGTCGACGGCCTCCTTGTCTGATTGGATCTTGGGGTATGCGGAAAACAAGCTGGAGTTTTCGGGGTCTTCTATATGCTGCTCGACCTCAACAGGGTTGGCGCGGGCAATGCGGATCAACGAAAACAGAAGGCACAGAAGGTCACGATAGTCTTCGGGCTTCCATTTCGGGCCCTTGAAAACCTTGGCCATGTCTTTGATCGTATGTTTCACGCCGCCCATGTCATTGCTGATCAGAAAGGCTCCTACGGCGGCGCCACCGATCATCATCATTTCGAAGGGAAGAGATTTCATGATGATGGTCATCTTGCCACCTGCCGCGAGATAGCCGCCGAAGACCATTACGAAGATGACAACAATTCCAACAATTCCAATCATTTGAGATCTCCAGATGAGTTCTGTGCGTTACCGGGCAACACGGGCGACTACTCCTGTGGGGCAGAGGCGTTACGTCCGGCCATGACAACGCTGATCGTATAGGCCGCTTCGGGGCTCAGGCCCGCCAGTACGCCAGCCGCTGCGTCCGCCGGCATGCGGGACAGGAACCCTGCGGCAAAGGTCGGGTCCATAGTTTCAAACAACGCGGCTGCGTCCTTGGGTTTCATGTTCTGGTAAACATCCGTCAGGCGCGCCAGATCGTTCTCTGCCGCCTTGTCCGCAACCGCCAACGTGGCACGCAGGGCATCTTCTGCTTCCTTCAGGGCCGTCAGACGCGTTTCAACGGCCTGGGTTGCGATCTCCAGTGCTTTTTCCTGATCGCGCAATTCAGCCTCTCGCTGTTTGACGCGTTCCTCCCGGCGCAAAAGCTCTGCCAGCACAACCTGAACATCGCGTGTTTCGGATGCGGCAGGCTTGTTTTCCACGGCTTCGGGTGTCGCCGGTTTGGCGAGCGCGGGTCCTGCCTCCAAGCCAACGCGAATGGCTGCCGAGCCGATCATCAGCAATGAGATGACAGCAAGCACACCGCCGCGCGGGCGTGTATCGTGTTTGGCGTTGCGCGCAAGGCTCATGCCTGCGCCCCGTTCTGCTTGCGGTCATGGCGGAAGAACATCAGGCCCTCTGGCGCCTTGGGTTGCTCTTCACGCGCACCAGTTTCGGCCGGTTCCGCTGCTTTCTCGTGCTTGGTGCCCTGTTCCTCTTCAGGCTGGGGATCGTCTTGGACAGGCTTTGCCGTTTCCGGGGCAGCAGTTTCTTCTTCGGGGATGACATCATGCAGAGATGCCATCATCAGCTCTAGGTGCTGAGCCACGGTCTCAGCCCTTTGCGTCAGCGCCTTCAGCTGATTCCCCGATTGATCAGAGGCATTTCGCGCGCTGTCCAGGGATTTCTTCAGCTCTTCCGCCTGGGTCGACAACACGGCCACCGCGCCACCGACGCCTTTTTCAAGATCGGTGAACCGCCTGAGGCGGCGCGACAGCACAAAACAATAAAGACCCGCGCCCAACGCACCGGCGACCAGCAAAATATCCGCAATCAGCTCCAATTCCGCCTCCTAATTCAGTACAAATTCCATCACCAGCACATCGCGAACGCGCCCTTCGCCAACAACAATTTCAATGCGTCGCAGCAGGTGACCTCGGATGCGCGTCAATGCCAGCGAATCCTCCAGGTCCTTCAATTCAACAGCTCGCAGGTATCCGTTCAGGACATCCATGATTCGTGGCTGCATTTTTTTCACATCAGCTATGTACGGCGCGTTAACTTCGAGCTGAGCGTGGAACTTCAAATGTCGCGAATTGCCGGAATTCACCGATACAACAACCGGCGGCAGATCAATGAACCCGACATCCGCCAGCGCTTTGGCAGGTTCCTCTTTCGCCTCGTCCTTGCCGGCCTCAACCGCGGCCTTGCCACCCAGCGGAATCACTCCGGATGACGTCAGGAAATACCCGCCCGCAGCGCCGGCGATGGCAAGAAGCATCCCGATCAGCATTCCCTTTTTCCCTTTTTTCCCGGTGGGTTCCGCCAGTTCGTCGGTTGCGTCCGTCATGACGTCCTCATTCATCCGTTCCGACCCCGTCATAACCGCGCAGGGACTAACCGATTGTTAAGAGCAATCGTCCAAACAGAGGGTGCGCCGGGCAGAATGCCGGCGAGTCGGAGGTGAGCGTGCAGCAGATCGGAACTGTCTGGGCTAATTTGGACAGGCGTAAACAAATCATCGTCGCCGGTGCGGTTGCGCTGGTGTTTCTGGGAATCCTTGGCATGTCGCGCCTCGTGACGGCTCCGTCCATGACGCTGCTTTATGCGGGTCTGGAAAGCGGTGCCGCCGGGGAAATAGTACGCGCGCTGGACCAGCGCGGCGTCACATATGAAATCCGGGGCGGATCGATCTACGTATCCGGCGCGCAGCGCGACGAGCTGCGAATGACCCTGGCCAGCGAAGGCCTGCCCGCAAACGGCAACAAAGGGTACGAACTGCTTGATTCGCTAAGCGGGTTTGGCACCACCTCTCAGATGTTCGATGCTGCCTATTGGCGCGCGAAAGAGGGTGAACTGGCGCGGACGATTGTCGGTAGCCCGCATATTAGTCAGGTGCGCGTCCATATTGCCAACGGGACGGCAAACCCGTTTCAGCGCAGCGTGTCACCAACGGCTTCGGTCTACCTGGTGCCATCCGGGACCGAAATTACCGGGGATCAGGCCAAGGCCATCCGGTTCCTTGTTGCCTCGGCCGTCAGCGGCCTGACGCCCGAGAACGTTACGGTGATTGATTCGCACGGGGCCGTGATAGGCGGGCAGGATACCGCAGCGCCTTCGGACACCGCGGACGACAAGGCGCGCCAGTTGCGGGAACGCGTTCTGCGTCTGGTCGAGGCGCGTGTCGGCACCGGCAACGCCGTGGTCGAGGTCAGTGTGGATACCGAAACCAAGACGGAATCCATTCGCGAGCGGCGCTTTGACCCCAAGGGCCGCGTGGCGATCAGCACGGATGTCGAAGAACGTTCGGACAGCGCCCGAAACCAGTCATCGGATGTCACCGTGGCGTCGAACCTGCCGGATGGCGATGCGGCGGGTGGCGACGAATCGAATTCGACGGCTACCCAGACTCGTGAGCGGGTGAACTACGAAGTCTCCGAGACAGAGCTGGAAGTTCATAAGGCTCCCGGCGCGATCAAGCGTCTGACGGTTGCAGTTCTGGTCAATGGGAAAAGATCAGTGGACGCCTCCGGTGCCGAAGTCTTCACGCCTTTGCCCCAGGAAGAACTGGCCGCTCTGGAAGAGCTCGTGGCGTCGGCAGTCGGGTACGATGCGGCGCGCGGGGACGTTATCACACTGAAATCCATGGATTTGCCGTCGGTCGAACCACAGGGCACTCTGGTTTCGTCGTCGCTCTGGCAGAACATCCATCTGGACGTCATGTCCTTGCTACAGATGGCTGTGCTGGCGTTGGTTTCGCTCGTGCTGGCCCTGTTCGTGATCCGCCCGATCCTGACGAATGCAACACCGACACCGGCGCTGCTGGCGGCGGCAGGAGGGGCGGATTCGGATACCCTGGCGCTGACAGGTGAAATCGCACCGGAGGAACCGGCAGAGCTCTCGACCCTGCCGGCAGAGCGTGGTGTTCCGGCCCTCGGCTCGAACGCCACGGAGGATCCTGTCGACCGGCTGCGCGCCATGATCGGTGACAAGCAGGAAGAAACTGTCGAGATCCTGCGCAGTTGGCTTGAAGAAGGTGAGGAGCGGGTATGATGTCGATTGCTCATCTTCTTGAGGATTTCACCACCCAGACCGGTACGGGGCCTGTTCTGATCTTGAATGAGGACACGCTGGAAGAACAACGGCTCGCTGCCTTCGAAGACGGGTATGGGGCCGGTTGGGAAGATGCCTCGCGGGCGCAGGAGCAAAGCCGCGGCCGGATTTCGGCTGAATTGGCAAGGTCGCTTGAGGATATGTCTTTCACCTATCACGAAGCTATCGCGCGCATGACCCTGTCTTTGGAGCCCATGCTCACCAGCCTGGTTCAGACCGTACTGCCTGAGATGGCCGAGCGCGGCCTGGCAGCCCGCATTGTGGAGCAACTCTGTGAAATGGCGCGTTCGCGGATAGAGCAGCCGATGCAGATTTTGGTGCCGCCGGGATGTGCCGAGAATGTCGCAGCGCTGTTGCCGCAAGATCTGCATTCCACTCCTCAGGTGATCGAACGCTCGGACCTGGAGCCGGGCCAGGCCCGCCTTCAGGTCGGCACGAGCCGACGTGAGGTTGATTGCACCGCTTTGCTCGCCGCCATCGAACAGACCTTTGACGCTTATGTCTTTGAGACAAGAGAGGCTTTGTCCAATGAATGACACCCAGATCCCGAAATCTGAAAAACCCAACCCATTCGACTCGGTCCCGATTGAAGTGACCGTTTCCGTTGGTCGTGCGCGCCCATTGATCAAGGACCTGTTGAACATGGGAGAGAATGCCGTGCTGACCCTGGACAAACGGATCGAAGATCCGGTTGACCTCTATGTTGGGGATCAGTTGGTGGCGCGCGGGCTGTTGGAAGAAATGGACGGCGATCAGGCAGGGCAACTTGCAGTGCGCTTGACCGAGATTGCGGATTTGCACAACGGAATCGGTTGATGCGCTATGTAATCTGCCTGGCTTTGGTGGCCATGTTGACGCCCTCACTGGCCGCTGCCCAGGATTTGACCTTGTCCCTGGGCGAGGGCGGGTCGATTTCCGCCCGGACGATCCAGCTGATTCTGCTAATCACAGTGCTGAGCATCGCTCCGGGGTTGGCGATCATGATCACCTGCTTTCCCTTCCTGATCACCGTTCTGTCGATCCTGCGGCAAGGCATCGGCCTGCAACAGTCTCCGCCCAATATGCTGTTGGTCAGCCTGGCGTTGTTCCTGACCTATTTCATCATGGACCCGGTGTTTTCAGAAGCATTGGCGACAGGGATACGACCGATGATGGAAGAGACGATGGAAGTGGAACCTGCGTTGGAGCGCGCGTTGCAGCCGTTCCGCGCCTTCATGGCGGCCCGACTGGATGCGGACACGTTCTATGCCATGGCGGCTTTGCGCCCCGGTGGTGAGGCTATGGAGTTGTCCGCACAAGCGCCGTTGTCGGTCTTGATGCCGTCCTTCATGCTGTCGGAAATCGCACGGGCGTTTCAGATCGGGTTTCTGATTTTCCTGCCGTTTCTGATCATCGATCTTGTCGTGGCTGCTGTATTGATGTCGATGGGCATGATGATGGTGCCTCCGGCCATCGTATCCTTGCCATTCAAGCTGGCGTTTTTCGTGATCGCCGATGGGTGGGCTTTGATTGCAGGGGCTTTGGTGCGCAGTTACATGCCGTGACCTCGACATGTAGCCGCGGCGCGCTGAAAAAACAGGCGGTCAGGCGCCTCTGTCCCACTGGTGTCAAAGGCGTAACTCAATGCCCGGCCGCAAGCGAAACGGATCAACCCGTCTTTTTCAGGTCTTTGATCAACTGGTCCAGGTTGCCTTTGCGGGCGTCCAGCATCGCGCCGATTTCGGTGCGTTCGGTCAGCAGCAGGTTCACGCCTTCGATGAACATGTTGTAGAATTTTTCACGCCCCGACTTGTCCGAAACAAGGAACGTCACATCAAACGGCGCCGAGCCGCGCAGCTTGACCATTGTGCGCACTTCATATCCGGCTTTGATCTTGCGGGCATTGCGCACATTGACCTCACCGCCGATGAACTCGCGGAAGCGGCGACCATATTTGCGGGAGATATAGCCCTGAAAAGCCTTGGTGAATTGCTTCAGCTGGGATGGGGTGGCCGTACGGGCATCGGCACCGAGGGCATAACGCGCCATGATCGGGACGTCGGCATATTGCACAAAGATCTTTTCGAAATCTCGCAGCATCGCATTTTCTGACTTGCCCGAATCGATAACCCTGTTGATGTCGTTGACCACACTGTTGACCAGTGCCTTGGCTGATGCCTCGGTTTGGGCAAACGCGGATTTGGGCAAGACGACCAAAGCCAGGCCAGCTGCGACAAAGTTACGGCGGTTCAACTCGTTATTCAGCATAGGGGTCCTCGTAGGGGTCTAAATAGGGGTCCCTGACCGGGTCTGTACCGGTTTCTGCATAGGGGTCAGAATACAAATCCAGATAGGCGTCTTCGTCATCTCTTGCCAGTTCGAAGCGGCGATTTTGCAGATAGATCAGGCGGGCCTGCGCATAACTGTCTGCGCTTTCATACAGAATCGAGTCCACGGTGTCCGAGAACCGCCCACGATCGCCCATGCGGCGAACGACTTCGGCATAAACGCCCAGATTGTCGGCGGGCCGGACCGGGGTAAAATTGATCGGATTCGAGAACAGGTTGATCACGACCCCGATGGCATCCCTTTGGGTCGACGGGCCATAGAAAGGCAGTTCAACATAAGCCCCTTCACCGACCCCCCAGACATGCAGGGTCTCACCAAAATCAGTATCGACGGGAGGCAGGTTCAGCTCATCTGCGGGCGCGGACAGGCCAAAGCCGCCCACGGTCATGTTGATCACAAAGCGCAGCAGCGCATTACCCATCTGTTTCGGGTTGCCCTGAAGCAGGTAGTCGACCGCTTGTCCGGGCAGCGAGATGTTTTCGGCGAATGTGCTGAAACTGGTGACCATGGGATCAGGAACGATCTTCACGTACCCTTTCGACGCAGGTCGAAACAGAAACCGGTCAACGCCCAGATTGAACTTGTGAATTCCCCGGTTCGCGTTTTCGTAAGGGTCGAACACGTCGCTGCGTGCGGCGCCCTCGGGCGGTGTCGTTGCACAGGCGGACAGAATGGCCATGAGTGACAGGACAACCAGGTGTTTCAGGCAAAATCTGCTCGACACGATCTTTGCTTCTCCCAAATGCCCGACATCCGTTCTGTCGGGCCAACAATCACAATTCACCAATACTAACACGCCGGTAAGGCACAAGTTCTTGTCACATAGTCGTTTCAGGTCTCAAATGAAACACCTAGCGTTTAACCTGTTCGTCAGGTCCGGGTAAAGCAATTGAGCATCTGCAAGTCATAATAAGTAAAGATATGCTCAGATCGCATGCAAGCCGGAATTTGCCGCATTCCGTCTTTCCACGGATGTGCTTCCCGGTTAGCGTCCGGCAGAGTCAATCAGGGAAGGACCCTCTCAATGAGCATCGCTGCAAAATTGGAAAGCCTCGGTGTCACGCTGGGCGACGCACCCGCGCCAGCGGCAAATTATGTGCCGTATGTACGTGTGGGCAATATCGTGTACGTCTCCGGCCAGATATCGAAATCAGACGAGTTGATCACCGGCAAGCTGGGCGATGACATGGATGTCGAGGCCGGAGCCGCAGCGGCGCGGGTCTGCGCGATCAATCTGCTGGCGCAGGTCAAGGCGGCCTGTGGCGGAGATATCGACAAACTGGTGCGTGTCATCAAGCTGACCGGTTTCGTGAACTCGACCGCAGATTTCACTGCGCAGCCGCAAGTGATCAACGGCGCATCCGACTTTCTGGTCGAAGCGCTGGGCGACGCCGGTCGCCACTCGCGCTCTGCCGTAAGTGCCGCGTCGCTGCCTTTGGGCGTGGCGGTCGAGATAGAAGGCATTTTCGAGATCGAATGATACCGCCCCTGCCAGCTGCGTTTTTGCAGGCCCCGATTGCTCATCGGGCGCTGCATGACGTCTCGAACAACCGCCCGGAAAACAGCCGGGCGGCCATTCGTGCCGCCATTGATGCCGGATACGGGATCGAGATCGACCTTCAGCTGACATCTGATGATCGTGCCGTCGTGTTCCATGACTATGATATGGGGCGTCTGACCGGCCAGCCCGGGCCGATCCGGCAGGTGTCGGCGGCGGCGGCGTCCGAATTGACCCTTCTGTATGGTGATGACGGTATTCCAACGCTGGATGAGGTGCTGGATATGGTCGCAGGCCAGGTGCCGCTGCTGATCGAACTGAAGGATCAGGACGGCGTTATGGGTATGAATATCGGTGCCCTCGAGCACGACACCGTGCGCGCGTTGCAGGGCTATGACGGCCCGGTGGCCCTGATGTCTTTCAATCCAAACTCGGTTGCGGAACTGGCGCGGCTGGCCCCGCACCTGCCGCGCGGCATCACGACTTGCGCCTATGAGCCCAGTGTCGAGCTTCTGCCGCAAGACGTCTGCGACACCCTGCGCGATATTCCTGATTTTGAACGTGTCGGGGCCGGTTTCATCAGCCACGAGGCGGAAGATCTTTCCCGCCCGCGCGTGGCCGAACTGAAGGCGCAGGGCGTGCCGATCCTGTGCTGGACCGTCCGAACGCCCGAACAAGAGGCGGAGGCCCGCATGGTTGCCGACAATGTGACCTTCGAAGGGTATCTGGCTGCGCATTCAGCTTGAACCTTGCTGCTTCGGTCACAGATAAAGGGCTGGTGCGGAGGAAACATGGATCAGGCCCAAATCGAAGTTCAGGTCATTGGGTCTCTGTCGCGGATTTCAGCGGCCGAGTGGGATGCCTGCGCCTGCCCCGAGGCCGCCGATGGTGGGCGGCCCCTTGATCCCTTCACCACGCATCGTTTTTTGCTGGCGCTTGAGGAAAGCAGCTCGGTCGGGCGCGGTACGGGTTGGCAGCCGCAATACCTGACCGCCTTTCTTGACGGGATCCTGATCGCAGCGGCCCCGATGTATGCCAAATCGCACAGCCAGGGCGAATACATCTTTGACCACAGCTGGGCCCATGCCTATGAAAGCGCAGGCGGGCGGTATTATCCCAAGCTGCAAATTGCGGTGCCGTTCACACCCGCCACCGGGCGGCGGTTTCTGGTGCGCCCGGGCTATGACAGGATCGGAATGTCGGCTTTGGTGCAGGGTGCCGTTCAACTGGCGGCCGACAATCAGGTTTCTTCGGTTCACGTGACCTTCTGCACAGAAGCCGAGGCGTTGGCCGGTGAGCAGATGGGGCTGATGCTTCGCAGCTCGCAACAGTTTCACTGGCTGAATGATGGCTACGCCGAATTCGATGACTTCCTTGCGGCCTTGTCCTCACGCAAGCGCAAGAACATCCGCAAGGAACGGGCGCAGGCCAATGGCTTTGGCGGTGAAATCCAGACATTGACGGGCGATGACCTGCGCCCGGAACACTGGGATGCGTTTTGGCGGTTCTATCAGGACACCGGGGCGCGAAAATGGGGCTCACCCTATCTGACGCGCCGGTTTTTTGACATCGCACAAGAGACGATGGCGAATGACATGGCCCTGGTTTTGGCTGAACGGGATGGTCACGCCATTGCGGGTGCGCTGAACTTCATAGGTCGCGAAACGCTTTTTGGGCGGTATTGGGGCTGCATCGAACATCATGCCTGCCTGCATTTCGAACTGTGCTACTATAGGGCGATAGATTTTGCCATTGCCCACGGTCTGGCCCGGGTGGAAGCGGGCGCTCAGGGCGAACACAAGCTGGCGCGGGGCTATTTGCCGACGCGCACGCATAGCTTGCACTGGGTCGGCGATCCGGGTTTTGCCGATGCCGTCAAAAAATATCTGGACGCCGAAGGCCGCGCAGTGGGAGAAGAGATCGAGATTCTGACGGATTACGGCCCGTTCAGGAAATCGAACCCGGAGGAACAGCAATGACTGAACTTTTGTCCGCCGAGACCCGTGGCCCGCTGCTGGATCCGCTGTTCAAAAACGGCTGGACCATGGTCGAAGGCCGCGACGCGATCACCAAGACCTTCATATTCGACAACTTCGTGCACGCATTTGGCTGGATGACGCAAGTGGCGATCTGGGCCGAGAAATGGAACCATCATCCAGAATGGTCCAACGTCTACCGCACGGTTGAGGTGGTCCTGTCCACCCATGATGTAGGCGGCCTGTCGTCACTGGACGCCAAGCTGGCCCGAAAGATGGACAGCCTGTGCTAGCGGTCGTTGCCTGACCCCTGGCCACCGGCAAGCGACGCAGCCGTGCCCATCTGCTTGAATTCCGCAGGTGTGACGGTGCCATCGCTGACATCGATGGACCTTGGGATGCCCGTGGTCTTGTTCCCGATCTGGCGCACGCTGCGCGCCGCTGGGTTGATATCCAGACACCGGTTTTCATAGCAGGTCAGGCCAGACGGATTGATCTGGATGCGGGCCTGTCCGTCCGGCCCCGTCACCACGGGAGCTTGCGGAACGTCACAGGCCGCGGCCAGTGCCAAAGCACCCATTCCGATCCATTTCTTCATAGCAAGCTCCTTCAAGCGGGCTTAGTCCAGTTGGCCGTTGCCATTCTGATCTGCCGCGCCGAAATCTTCATTCATCTGTGCATCATATTCAGATCTCGAGATAAAGCTGTCCTTGTTGCGGTCAACATTCTGGAACTGCTTTATGTCCAGAAACGGCTTGGCCTCGGCCTGACCCAGTGTACCGTTCTTGTCTTCGTCCATGGCCTGAAACGCATAATCCGAAAAAGCGTCGAATTCGTCTTTGGACAGGAACCCGTCATTGTTTGCGTCGATGGCATTCAATTCTTTTTCATGCAGTTCGGCCACGGTTTCGGCATTGGTCGCCGAGGCCAGGAATGCAGCTGTGAATACAAAAATCGCCCGTTTCATGTCCAATCTCCTCAGCATGCAAATCTTTGGCCTTCAAAGCCACCGGCGGCAGCGCCGGCTGCGGTCAGGATCGTCTTGCCCGATCCGCCGCCGAACTGGTTGCCGATTGCGCCGCCGATCAAGGCGCCGCCCAGTGTGCCGCTGAGGCAGGCAATCTCGTGCTGTCGTGCGGCTTGCTGTTGCGGGGTTGGGGCCGGACCGCAGGCTGCCAAAAGGGCTGCGCCGGTCAGGATGGATGAAAATACCTTAAGTTTCATAAAAATCTCCCCATTTTGTGCGACGAGTATTCGCGCATTGAGGCAGTGCTTCAAGTTAAATTGGGTTCACGCGGCCCCGGACAGACCGGGGCCGGCCAAATTCAGATCACCTCCAGCAGGCCTTCACCCGCCGAGATCCCGCAGGCACCGGGGTTATCTTCCAGGTTCAGGGCCGTGACCTTGCCGTCCTCGACCAGCATCGCATACCGTTTCGAGCGCGCGAACAGGCCAACGGGCGGGGCGTCGAAATCCATGCCGATGGCTTTGGTGAATTCTGAGGCCGCGTCTGAAACCATGGTCAATCCGGCCGCGGTGGCGCCGGTGGATTCACCCCAGGCCTGCATGACGAACGGGTCGTTGACCGATAGGCACATAATCTCGTCTACCCCCTTGTCATCGAACTGCTTTTTGGTGCGAATGAAGCTTGGCACATGTGCGGTGGTGCATGTGCCGGTATAGGCGCCGGGCACAGCGAAAATGACAACCTTGCGCCCTTTGGTCTTGTCTGAAATCCGAACTTCCTCTGGCCCGTCGGCGCCCATCTGGATCAGTGTGGCCTCGGGCAGGGTGTCTCCTGTTGAAATCATTTTTCAGCTCCTGTCGTTTGGATTTGCAGAATTGGGCTAAGCCGCAATATAGGTGGTCAAATCAGAGAGACCACGGGAAAACTGCAGGGTGGGCAAAGCATGAGCCATATTGTCGTGATTGGCGCAGGTCAGGCAGGAGCGTCCTTGGTGGCGCGGCTGCGCAAGGACGGGTTCGACGGAGAGATTACTCTGATCGGGGCCGAGCCGCATCTGCCGTATCAGCGCCCGCCTTTGTCCAAGGCCTATCTTCTAGGAGAGATGGAACTGGAGCGCCTTTTCCTGCGACCGGAAAGCTTCTATGCCGAAAACAACATCACTCTGCGGCTTGGCGAGCGCGTAACCGGCATCGACCCCAAGGCCAAAACGGTCACTGTTGGGGATGAAGTCATCCCGTATGACGAACTGGCGCTGACCACCGGGTCAGATCCGCGCCGCCTGCCTGCCGCCATCGGAGGCGATCTGGATGGCGTGCACGTGGTGCGCGACCTGGCCCATATTGACGAGATGGAACCCAAAGTGACCGAAGGCGCCCGCGCGTTGATCGTGGGCGGCGGTTACATCGGGCTCGAGGCCGCCGCCGTCTGCGCGAAACGCGGCGTCAAGGTCACCTTGGTCGAGATGGCCGACCGCATCCTGCAACGGGTCGCGGCGCCCGAAACCAGCGCGTATTTCCGCGCGTTGCACAGCGAATACGGTGCCGACATCCGCGAAGGCGTCGGGCTGGATCGTCTGATCGGCGAAAATGGCAGGGTTGTGGGGGCCGTATTGACGGACGGCACGACGCTGGACGTTGATTTCGTCGTGGTCGGTGTGGGCATCACCCCCTCTACCCAACTGGCCGAGATGGCGGGGCTTGAGCTGGACAACGGCATCAAAACCGATGCCTATGGTCGCACGTCTGATCCGTCGATCTGGGCGGCGGGCGATTGCGCCTCTTTCCCGCATGGCGAAGGGCGTATCCGTCTGGAAAGCGTCCCCAACGCGATCGACCAGGCCGAAATCGTGGCGCAGAACATGCTGGGTGCGGCCAAGGATTATGTGGCGACCCCATGGTTCTGGTCGGACCAGTACGACGTCAAGCTTCAGATCGCGGGCCTGAACACCGGATATGACCGCGTGGTGACCCGCAAGGGCGAGGGTCAGACCGTGTCCTTCTGGTATTACAAAGGCGACAGGCTGATTGCTGTGGATGCGATGAATGATCCGCGGGCATACATGGTCGGCAAGCGATTGATCGAAATGGGCAAGACCGCTGATCCCGAAGTTGTGGCAGACCCGAACGCGGACCTGAAACCGCTGCTCAAGGCGTGAGGATCATAGCCGGAGAATTCCGGGGCCGCGCCCTCGCCTCGGTCGGCAAGGGTGATGCGGGCGCGCATCTGCGCCCCACCACCGACCGCGTACGTGAAAGCCTGTTCAATGTGCTCAACCACCAGATCGATTTTGACGGTCTGCGGGTTCTGGATCTGTTCGCGGGAACCGGGGCGCTGGGGCTCGAGGCGCTGTCGCGGGGGGCGTCGCATGTCACCTTCGTCGATGACGGGCGGGTGGCTCAGGGGTTGATACGCAAGAATATCGACCTGACCCGCAGCGCCGACCGAACCGACTTGGTCCGCCGCGATGCGACCCGGTTGGGCGACAATCCCAGCGCGCCTTATGATCTGGTTTTTCTGGACCCGCCTTACGGGAAATCCATGGGGCAGAAGGCCGTCGCCGCCTTGGCCAATGGCTGGATTGCGGATGATGCCTTATTGGTTTGGGAAGAAAACGCCCCGATGCAGGCGCCGGCGGGGTTCACATTGCAAGACAGTCGCAAATATGGCGACACGCATATTTCCCTGATGTGGAAAGGTATGCCAGGCTGAGACGTTCCGCGCGGTTTCGCCGGCGGCCTGTGTTTGCAATGACCGGACAGCTTGGATAGGCCGAGCGCGAGGCACAGCAGGAATCCCAAATGCACGATCTTGTCATTTTCGATTGCGACGGCGTTCTGGTGGACAGCGAGGTGATCTCGAACCAGGTGCTGGTGGACAATCTGGCGCATCATGGCCTGCATCTGGCACTGCGTGAATGCATGTCCCTGTTCGTGGGCGGAACCATGGTGGGTGTGCGGGACAAGGCCCGCGCGATGGGTGCCGTTCTGCCCGAAGACTGGATAGATCAGGTCTATGCCGAAACCTATGACCGCCTGCGCGCAGGCGTGCCATTGGTCCCCGGTATCGCAGATCTGCTTGCGGGGCTGGATCAAAAGGGTATCCCCTGTTGCGTCGCGTCGAATGGCAGCCCGGACAAGATGAAGATCACTCTGGGTCAGAACGGGATTTGGGACCGCTTCAAAGACGTGATGTTCTCGGCCCATGTGCTGGGCACCGGAAAGCCGGACCCAAAGATGTTCCGCCTGGCCGCCGAGCACTTTGGCGCAACGGCTCCGGTGGTGATCGAAGACAGTCACAGCGGTGTCACGGCGGCGATCCGCGCCGGCATGCGTTGCCTTGCTTATGCGCCTCATGGCGGCGGTGAAAAGCTGGCGGATCTGGGGGCCGAGGTGATCACGGACATGTCACAGGCGCATGGGTTGTTGGGACTTTGACCCGCGGTTGTGCTAGTGTGCACGCATGGACCGCACCCTGACACCTTTTGCCTGGACCTTTTCCAGTGACTCCGAAGCCTCAACCGGCCCAGAGCGCAAACCCATGCGCGCGCCGGTCTTCATCCACGACGCGGTCACGCCGTGGGCGGACGAAACGATGCTGCTGAAACTTCTACGTGAGCAGGCCGCTGATCAGGACGAATAAGTCGGGTGAAACTTGCCAGCGGGTGACAGGGTAAAGATATCGACCCCATCCGAGGTGACGCCCACCGAATGTTCGAACTGTGCCGACAGCGATTTGTCGCGGGTCACGGCTGTCCAGTCATCGGCTAGAGTCTTGGTTTCCGGGCGACCCAGATTGACCATGGGTTCGATGGTAAAGAACATACCCTCTTCCAGCACGGCACCGGTGCCCGGGCGACCATAGTGCAACACGTTCGGTGGCGCGTGAAACACACGACCCAGACCATGACCGCAGAAATCACGCACGACGCTCATCCGGTGTGCTTCGACATAGGACTGGATGGCATGGCCGATGTCACCAAAGGTATTGCCCGGCTTGACCATCTCGATGCCCTTGAACAGCGCGTCATGGGTCACCTGGATCAGCCGTTCCGCCTTGCGCGGCAGCTTGCCCGCCACATACATGCGTGAGGTGTCGCCAAACCAGCCATCGACGATGACGGTGACGTCGACATTCAGGATATCGCCGTCCTTCAGCTTTTTCTCACCGGGAATACCGTGGCAGACCACGTGGTTCACGCTTATGCAGCTGGCGTGCTGATAGCCTTTATAACCGATGGTGGCCGAGGTCGCACCGGCGTCTTCGACCATCTGCGTGATCAGCCCGTCAAGTGCGCCGGTGGTTTGACCGGGAAACACATATTCTGCAATATCATCCAGAATCCGCGCCGCCAAAGCCCCTGCCGCGTGCATCCCGGCAAAGTCACCTTGTTCATAGATGCGAATGCCGTCCTTGGTCAGGCGGCCACGATGCTCTTTCATCGACGCTAAGCTCCAAATGTTGCGCGCAGCATTCCTTTTACGCTGCTTGTGCAGAAAGTACCAGAGGGCGCGCGTTCAGACTGCGTAAACCATGCGGGAAACTTGGTTCCGTTGGCTCGGGATTCAAGAGTAGGGGCTGCATTGCAGCATCTCGGACCCCACCGCCTCGACCGCAATCCGTACGGCTACTGGCTTGGACACTTTTCACGGCAGGTGGATCAGTATCTAATGATTGCACTTTTTCTTGAGAAAATCAGGGAGCCGGACGTATGTCACAGAAACGAGAATTGATCTCTAACGGAAACCCCATGGAAAGCATCGTTGGGTTCAGCCGAGCGGTTCGGGTCGGGAACTTCATCGCGGTCGGGGGAACCGCACCAGTCGATGCTGAGGGCAACACTGTGGGTGTCGGCGATGTCTATCTGCAAACCAGACAATGTTTCGAAATCATCAAAGATGCGCTTGAGCGTGCCGGGTCAGGGCTGCATGATATTGTCAGAACGCGTGTCATCCTGACCGAAATCGAAAACTGGAAACAGGCGATCGAAGCCCGAAAGCTGTATTGTCTGGATGCTCGCCCTGTAGATACTATCATGGCCATCGAACGATTTGTGAATCCCGAGTGGCTGGTCGAGATCGAGGTTGATGCTGTCGTTTCGGACTGACTCAGCCGGCCAAAATCCTCATTTCAGTCTGCACCCAAACCCCCGACGGCGTTATCCGCGTCCCGTAAACGATCCGTTCCACCCCTTGCGCCTGCGCCGCCTCAAATGCCGCCGCGTAGGCTGGATCAATATCGGCCGCCAAAGCAAACCGGTCGCAATCGGTTCGCTGAACCAAATACAGCATGATCGCCCGGTGCCCTTGTGACGCCATTGCGGCCAACTCGGCCAGATGCTTGGTGCCACGGGCTGTGACGCTGTCGGGAAACTCGGCCAGTCCGGGCTGGCGTGACAGTGTCACGCTTTTCACCTCGACATAGGCATCCGGCAGGCCCGGCCCCGTCAGCAGGAAATCAATGCGGCTGTTGTCGCCGTATTTCACCTCGGGCCGGACGGTGCCATAGGCGGCCAGTTCGGGGATATCACCGGCTTCCAAAGCGGCCCGCAGCGCCCGGTTCGGAACCGAGGTATCGACCCCGGTAAAATGCCCGTTTTCATGATCCACCAGCCGCCATCCGAATTTCAGCTTTTTCTTCGGATCGTCGTTTGGCTCCAGCCAAATCTTTTCGCCGGGCTCGGCCAGCCCCATCATCGACCCCGGATTGGCGCAATGGGCCGTTACCTCACTTCCGTCCTCAAGCCTGCAATCAGCCAGAAAGCGTTTGTAGCGGCGGATCAGCCGGGCGGGGACAAGAGGGGTTTCAAATCGCATGGTTCAGGGCCTATACCTGCCCCTGAGAACGATCAAGAGGGGACAGCGCCATGGCCAATCCAACCGCAGCGATGCTGGTGATCGGGGATGAAATCCTGTCGGGTCGCACCCGCGATGCGAATATGCATTTTCTGGCGCAGGAACTGACCAAACACGGCATCGACCTGAAAGAGGTCCGCATTGTCAGCGACGATGCCCCTGCCATCGAAGCGGCCGTCAAAGCGCTCTCAGACGCCTATGACAATGTCTTCACCAGCGGCGGCATCGGCCCGACCCATGACGATATCACGGCCGATTGCATTGCCCGCGCTTTCGACACACCCATTGATGTGCGCGATGACGCGCGCGCGCTTTTGCAGGCCCATTACGACAAATCCGGGCTGGAACTGAATGCCGCCCGCCTGCGCATGGCGCGTATTCCGGACGGGGCGACGCTGATCGAAAATCCGGTTTCGACGGCGCCCGGGTTCACGCTTGCGAATGTGCATGTCATGGCAGGTGTGCCGTCGGTTTTCCAGGCGATGGTGGCGAGCGTGTTGCCAACATTGACCGGAGGCCGCCCTTTGCTGTCGCAAACTCTGCGTGTGGACCGCGGAGAAGGTGATATCGCCGCAACCCTGGCGGCCTTGGCCGAAGATTTCAGCGACCTGTCCATCGGGTGCTACCCGTTTCAGATCAACGGTGCCTTCGGGGCCAATGTGGTTGTGCGCGGCACCGACGGGGGCCGGATCGACGCGGCCACCACCCGCCTGGCGAAAGAGCTTGAGCTTTGAGCAATAGCTGGGCGGAAATAGTCGACGGAACATGGCCCGCCGCACGCTATCAGCGGCTTGGCCCGTTTCTGTTGCGTGAGGGGCAGGGCGGAGGGTCGCGCGTATCAGCGGCCAGTGCATTGGGCCCGGCCAATGAAGACGACATCGACGCCGCCGAGGCCGCGATGTTGTCCATGGGGCAAAAACGCATCTTCTGCCTGCGGCCCGGGGATGAAGCCCTGGATGCAATGCTGGCCCAGCGGGGATACGACATTCTTGACCCGGTCAACATATATGTCTGCCCCGTCTCTCGGCTGATCGATCAGCCGATCCCACCGGTCATGGTGTTTTCGATCTGGGAACCGCTTGAGATCATGCGCGAAATCTGGGCCTCGGGCGGGATCGGACCCGAGCGGATCGCGGTGATGGAACGTGCCAAGGGACCCAAGACAGGATTTTTGCTGCGTCACAACGACAAACCCAGCGGCGTGGCTTTTGTGGCGATGCATGCAGACACTGCGATGGTCCACGCGCTGGAAGTGTTGCCCGAACACCGTCGTCAGGGGCTGGGCCACTGGACCATGCGCGCGGCGGCATTCTGGGCGCGTGATCACGGTGCGCAGAACCTCAGCGTGATCTGCACCAAGGCCAATGAGGGCGCCAACGGTCTTTATCGTGCCCTCGGGATGGAGATCGCGGGCGAATACCATTACCGTCATCTTGTCTGAACCGAAGAGGCCGCCGTGATACAAAAAGACATGCCTACCGCGCTGAACCTGCCCATGGTCGATCCGCTGCCGCCGGAAACGCAGAAATACTTTGATATCTGTGTCGAAAAACTGGGCATGGTGCCGAATGTGCTGAAAGCCAACGCATTCGACATCGACAAGCTGAACGCCTTCACCGCGATGTACAACGACCTGATGCTGGCTGACAGCGGGCTGACCAAACTGGAACGCGAGATGATCGCGGTCGTCGTCTCTTCGATCAACAAATGCTTCTACTGTCTGGTCGCCCATGGGGCGGCTGTGCGTCAGCTTTCGGGCAATCCGCAACTGGGCGAAATGCTGGTGATGAACTATCGCGTCGCCCCGCTGGAGCCGCGTCAACGGGCGATGCTGGACTTTGCCGCAAAGATGACTACCGCCAGCGCCGAGATTGAAGAGCCCGACCGCCAGCGCCTGCGCGATGCAGGCTTTTCCGACCGCGACATCTGGGACATCGCCAATGTCGCCGGGTTTTTCAACATGTCAAACCGGGTGGCCAGCGCGACGGCGATGGTGCCCAACGAAGAATATCACGCACAGTTTCGATGATCCGCGCCGCCGCCCTTGTTGCCCTGCTGATGACAGGGCCTGTTGCCGCGCAGGACCTGACCCTGCCGGCCAGTGCCCGACAGATCAGCGACCGAACATCGCCACTGGACAGCTATGATCTGCCGACGGGGCCTTATGCAAATGGCTCGGTTCCCGCAGAAACGCGCGAAGGGCGCGTGGAGCGCTATACGTGGCGGCTTCAGGCGGGGTCGAGCACGACATTGCAGCTGCTGGCACCGTTGCGGGATCAGATCGAGGCGCAGGGCTACAAGATCCTGTTCGAATGCGACGCGCGGGTATGCGGTGGTTTCGACTTTCGCTTTGGCACCGAGGTCGTGCCAACCCCGGACATGTATGTCGCCATTCAGGATTACCGTTTTTTGTCGGCCACCAAGGGGCCGGTTGCCCTTAGCCTGCTGGTCAGCCGCAATCCCCCGGATGGCTATGTTCAGATGATCCGGGTCACACCCCAGGACGCGCCGGACCCGGACCCTGTGGTGGTCGAGCAAGCCGTGGAAGGCTCGGTCGGGGTGTTGGAGGCCTTGGCGACAACGGGCCACGTGATCCTGGATGATCTGCATTTTCCGACGGGCGAGGTTGCCCTGGGCGAAGGGCCGTTTGACTCGCTGACCTTGCTGGCCGGATACTTGACCGACAACCCGAACACACGCCTGGCGTTGGTGGGGCACACTGACGATACCGGTGCGTTACAGGCAAATATTGCGGTCAGCAAAAGCCGGGCCGAGGCGGTGCGAACCCGCTTGATCGATGCGCATGGCGTGGCACCCGAACGGATCGAAGCGCAGGGTGTTGGCTATCTGTCTCCGCTCACATCGAATGCAACCCCGGAAGGGCGCGATCTCAACCGTCGGGTCGAAGCCGTATTGCTGGTCAACTGACCCACCACAGGTACAGCGGCAATCCGACGGTGATGTTGAACGGAAACGACACCCCCAGCGACAAGGTCAGATAGATCCCGGCCTCGGCCTTTGGAAGGGCGATCTTCATCGCGGCGGGAACCGCGATATACGAAGCCGAGGCTGACAGCACCATGAACAGGAACAAGCTGCCCTGTGGCAAGCCGATCAAGGCACCTACCGCCCAAGCCATAAATGCGCCGATCAGGGGCATCAAAACACCAAAGGCGAACAGGCCAACCGACAGCTTGTCTCGGTTGCTGATCAGGCTGCGCCCTGCCGACAAGCCCATATCCAGCAGAAACAGGCACAGAATTCCGGTGAAAGGCGTCACGATGAAAGGCGCGATCATCTGCATGCCTTCACCACCGGTGATGGCTCCGATCAGGAAGGCACCGGTAAGCAGAACGATCGAGCCGTTGGCCAGCAGATCGCGCCACAGCTTGTCATCCTTGACGCCATTGCTTCCGGTCTTGTGTGCCAACCAAAGCGCCGACAGGATTGCGGGCACCTCCATCGCAGCCGCAACGGCCACCATGAATCCGTCATGGGTCAGCCCCACCAGATCCAGCAGGCTGGTGGCTGTAACAAAGGTGACGATCGAGATCGAACCATAGTGCCCTGCCACCGCTGCCGCGTTCAGCGCATCCAGCCGTGTCATCACCCTGAGCAGGCCAAAGGCCACGAAGGGGATGGCAAAGGACAAGGCGACACCGCCCAGCAGCGTCAGGAACAGTTGCAGGTGAATGCCATGCGCGGCCAGACTGGCACCGCCTTTGAACCCGATGGCCAGCAGCAGGTAAAGCGACATGAACTTGGCCGCGCCCGCCGGAATGGACAGGTCACTGCGCACAAAGGCCGCCAGAAGCCCAAGAGCAAAAAACAGTATGGTCGGCACCAGCAGGTTGCTGGACAGTGTCTCGATCACTCCGGGCATAATTGACTCCTGATCCCTCGTTTTCGGGTTAGGTGCCTTGCAAAACTGATTTCGCCAAATACTATCTTTCTAAGTTATAAATAGTTTTAGGCTATGAAATGCGCCCGACATTACGACAGTTGGAATACATCGTTACGGTCAGTCGCCTTGGGCGATTCAGTTTGGCAGCCGAGGTGCTGAATGTCAGCCAGCCCAGCCTGTCGACGCAAATTGCGACTGTAGAACAAGAGCTTGGCGTTCGGATCTTTGAGCGTAACCGTGGTGGTATCCAGGTGACGGCGAAGGGAGAAGAGTTCATCTTGCGCGCACAGAAGATCCTGGCAGAGGTCAAGGACCTGCGCCACGCCATGTCGAACGATATGCCCGTCGGAGGAAGGTTGCGACTGGGGGTTTTGCCTTCGATCGGGCCTTATCTGTTGCCGCAAGCCATCAAACAGGTGCACCGGATTCGCCCCGGATTGCGCATTGCGGTGCGCGAGGAAAACACACTGGATCTGGAACAGGGTCTGAAATCCGGTCGATTTGATCTGATATTGTCCACGCCCGAAGACCATCCGAATACCGTGCAACACCGGTTGTTCAACGAACCTCTTTGGGTCGCGGTTGCCGTTGATGACGTTCTGGCGCGGGATTTGCAGGGTGTCAGTGCCACCGATCTTCAGAACCGGATTTTCCTTACCCTGGATCAAAGCCACCGCCTGTCGCGCATCGTCTATGCATTGGCGGCGGAATGCGGTGGGGTTGTTTCGGATGAGTATGAAGGCACGACGCTTGATTCCATTGTTCTGATGGCGGCTTCGGGTGTTGGTGTTGCGGTACTGCCTGATCTTTATGCTCGCAGACAGGGGATCTACCGCGACGAGGTGCGATTGCGACCGCTGTCCATCGCCAATGCAAATCGCGATATCGCCCTGTTGGCACGCAGTTCCGAAACCCCACCGCCGGGTCAGAATGTGCTGACGGACAGCTTGCGCACTTCCGCCCGGTCCATGGGACTGTCAGTAATCGACCCGTAAAAAAAGGCCCGCACTTTTACATGCGGGCCAAAGGTTGGTCTTCAGGGAGAAATTACCAGTCCATCGGACCCTTCCCGTGGAAGGAATCGACGAGGAAATCGATGAAGGCCCGTACTTTGGGTTGCGTAAAGCGGCCCGGCGGGTAGACGGCGTAAACGCCTTGAACTTCGTCAGGCAGGGACGGCATTGCATCGACAACCAGCCCGGCCTTCAAGGCTTCAGCGTAAAGATAGCTGGGCAGATAGGCGATACCCAGGCCGGAAACCGCCGCGTTCAACAGGGATTGGCCATCATTGACACTCAACCACCCGGCGGTACGAACCTGACGTTTTTCGCCGGATGGCGCGGTCAGTTTCCAGACATTGCCCGAGGATTGGCTGGAATAATGCAGCAGCTTGTGTTCGTTCAGATCATCGATCTTCTGCGGCCGGCCGAACCTTTCGACATAACTGGGCGCGGCGACCATGCGTTTGACCGTCTCGGTCAGTTTGCGGGCGCGCAGTGTACTGTCTTCCAGCTCACCAATACGCACGGCCACGTCAAATCCTTCGGAAATCAGCTCGACATAGCGGTTGTTCAAAACCATGTTCACAGTGATGTCGGGGTAGGCTGCAAGGAACTCGGACAGAACAGGCGACAGGTGATTGACGCCGAAATCCGTGGCAACGCTGATGCGCAAAAGACCAGACGGGGCCGATTGCATTGACGTGACCAGTGAATCCGCTTCTCCGGCATCATTCAACACGCGCCGCGCGCGGTCATAATAGGCCAGCCCGATTTCCGTTGGTGAAACCCGGCGCGTGGTGCGGTTCAACAGCCGCGCTCCCAGGCGCGCCTCAAGGCTTGATACGTGTTTGGACACAGCTGATTTGGAGATGCCCATCTTTTTGGCCGCATCGGTGAAGCCACCCTGGTCCACCACATTGGCGAAGGCTTCCATTTCGGTCAGTCGGTCCATACTCGTTCCCCAGATCTTGATTTCCGTCCTGACTATGGCGCTGAATCTGGGCGGAAACGGGGCAGACATGGGATAATATCAGGGATTTGAATCGGATCGTTTGCGTATGGGAAACGTAGAAACAGTGGTTTCCAAACGCGCCGCAGGCATTGTGACGCTGTGTTTTTCAGGCAATCGCGCTAAGATCTCACATTGAGAATGGCATTTTTGTGACCAGGGAGGAGTTCATGAAACCCTTTTTCGCCATTGCTGTGCTTTGCCTTTCCGTGGGCTTTGCGCATGCCGGAGGAGAGACCCCGTCGAATCCTGATGCAAAGGTCTATTTCGTCAACCTGTCGGATGGCGACACCGTGCAATCACCGGTCACGGTTGTCTTTGGCCTAAGCGGCATGGGCGTCGCACCCGCCGGAACCGAGAAAGAAAACACCGGGCACCACCACCTGTTGCTTGACCGTCCCCCGCTGGGTGAGGGCGAGGATGGCGCGGATGAGTTGGCAAATGGTTTGCCCGCCGACGATAATCACATGCACTTCGGAGGCGGTCAGACCGAAGTAACGCTGGATCTGGCGCCGGGCCAACACACCCTGCAATTGGTTCTGGGCGACGCCGGGCATGTGCCGCATTCCCCGCCGATTGTATCCGAGGTGATCACGATCACCGTGGAATAGCCGCAGGCCTTTGAAACCGTCCGTTCGGTTCATGTGATGGAAAGGCGTTTACATTTTCGGCGCACTTAGTGAATCTGCATGCATTTGCAGGGGGTAATAATGTCGCTGGAATTCTTCATCACATCATTGATTGTTGTTTTGCTGCCGGGTACCGGCGTCATCTATACTTTGGCTGTCGGTCTTGGGCGCGGGTTTCGCGCAAGTCTCGCCGCAGCCTTCGGATGCACATTTGGGATCGTTCCGGCGGCCTTGGCCAGCATCATCGGACTTGCAGCCTTGCTGCACACCAGTGCCGTCGCGTTTCAACTCATCAAATATCTTGGCGTCTTGTACTTGTTCTACATGGCATGGGGAATCCTGAAGGACGGCGGTGCCATGGACGTCGCGGCGGAGAAATCCGCAAAAAGCGACTTTAGAATTGCCGTGACAGGAACGCTGATCAACGTTTTGAACCCAAAGTTGTCGCTATTCTTCCTGGCCTTTCTGCCGCAATTCCTGCCGGCGAATGCAGCAAATGCAGGAATGGAACTGACCAAACTGGCGCTGGCCTTCATGGCCATGACATTTGTTGTTTTTGTCGGGTATGGCGCATGCGCCGCACTGGCGCGGGACTATGTGATCCGGCGCCCTGCTGTGATGGCGTGGATAAAGCGGTGTTTCGCAACCGCTTTTGGTGCCTTGGGTGCAAAACTCGCGCTGTCGGAGTGAAGACACTCTGAACGAGTGGCTTCAGAACTCTGCGGCCAGCCGCGTGCCCTGATTGATTGCGCGTTTGGCGTCCAGTTCGGCCGCCACATCCGCCCCACCGATCACATGCGGGGTGATTCCGCGTTCGATCAGCGCGTCGGCCAGCGACCGCTCGGGCACCTGCCCGGCACACAGAACGATCGTGTCCGCCTTGATGACGGTCGGGTCGGCGCGCTCTTCTCCGAACGAGACATGCAGCCCCTCGTCGTCGATGCGCTCATAGTTCACGCCGCCAACGAAGTTGACATCCTTCATCTTCAGCGCCGCACGGTGGATCCAGCCGGTGGTCTTACCCAGCCCCTTGCCATGCGCCTGTTTCTTGCGCTGCAGCAGGGTGACCTGCCGCTTGGGCGCCTCGGGCTGCGGGCCTTGGGGCGCCAGGCCTGCGCGGTGCTGTTCAGGGTCGGCAACGCCCCATTCCTTCATCCACAAGGGCAGGTCGGTGGTGGGCGAGTGGCCCTCCTCCAGCAGGTATTCCGACACGTCAAAGCCGATGCCGCCCGCGCCGATCACGGCCACCGATTTGCCCACCGGGGCCTTGTCGCGCAGCACGTCGATATAGTTCACGACATTGTCGCGGTCCTCGCCCGGGATCTTCGGATCGCGCGGGTTGACGCCGGTGGCGATCACCACCTCGTCGAACCCGACCAGATCGTCGGCGCCGACTTTGCGGCCCAGTTCGACCTTGACGCCCAGATCGTTCAGCATGGTGCGGTACCAGTCCACCAAGCCCCAGAACTCTTCCTTGCCCGGCACCTGCTTGGCCATGTTCAGCTGGCCGCCGATCTCGTCGGCTTTGTCAAACACGGTCACGTCATGGCCGCGCTCCGCCGCCGTCATCGCCGTGGACAGGCCCGCCGGCCCTGCGCCCACGATGGCCACGCGCTTGGGCGTGGCGGCCTTTTCGATCACCAGCTCGGTCTCGTGGCAGGCGCGCGGGTTCACCAGGCAGGAGGTCAGTTTGCCGCTGAAGGTGTGATCCAGACAGGCTTGGTTGCAGGCGATGCAGGGCGCGATCCTAGCCGCGTTACCTGCCATCGCTTTGGCTACGAAATCCGCATCCGCCAGCATCGGCCGCGCCAGAGAGACCATGTCGGCACAGCCCTCGGCCAGCACCTGCTCGGCCACTTCGGGCGTGTTGATCCGGTTCGAGGTGATGACCGGAATCCCCACCTTGCCCATCAGTTTCTTCGTCACCCAGGCAAAGGCCCGGCGGGGCACCGATGTGGCGATGGTCGGAATCCGCGCCTCGTGCCAGCCGATGCCGGTGTTGATGATCGTCGCCCCGGCTTCTTCGATCCGCTGCGCCAGTTGCACCACCTCTTCGAAGGTCGAGCCATTGGGCACCAGGTCGATCATCGACAGCCGGTAGATGATGATGAAATCGGTTCCCACCGCCGCGCGGGTCCGGCGCACGATTTCCAGCGGCAGCCGCATCCGGTTCTCATAGGACCCGCCCCAGCGGTCTGTGCGCTTGTTGGTGTGGGTCACCAGAAACTGGTTGATGAAATACCCCTCGGACCCCATGATCTCGACCCCGTCATAGCCCGCCTTTTGGGCCAGCACGGCGGCGTTGACGATGTCGCTGATCTGCTTCTCGATGCCGTCCTCGTCCAGTTCGTTGGGGGGGAAGGGCGAGATCGGCGACTTCACCGGGCTGGGCGCCACGCATTTCGGCCCATAGGCATAGCGACCCGCATGCAGGATCTGCATCGCGATCTTGCCGCCCGCCTGATGCACACGGTCGGTGACGACGGAATGATTGGCCACGTCCTTGTCGCTGGTCATCATTGCAGCCCCCGGCAGGACCGAGCCTTCGAGGTTCGGCCCGATGCCGCCCGTGACCATCAGCGCCACGCCACCGCGCGCGCGGGCGGCATAGAACTCAGCCACCCGGTTCCAGTCGCCGGTTTCCTCCAGCCCGGTATGCATCGAGCCCATCAGGACCCGGTTCTTCAACGTGGTAAAGCCCAGATCCAGTGGTGCCAGCATGTTTGGGTACACAGTCATGGCAAAACTCTCCCTCCTGAATTTGCGTGATAGATTGACGTTCGCGTAAACTTTGTCACGCGAAACCCCACGTCACCCTCTTTGCTGTTGCGACGGTGATTGCTAGAGGTGGGTGAAACAACACGATGAGGCCGTGCATGACCCCCGAAGAAATTGCCAAACTGCCCTATCGCCCCTGCGTCGGGCTGATGCTGATGAACGATCAGGGCCAGATCTTCGTCGGCCAGCGCAACGACCGGTTCGAGGACGCGTGGCAAATGCCACAAGGCGGCGTGGACAAGGGCGAAGACCCTCGTGATGCGGCCTTGCGAGAGCTGTGGGAAGAAACCGGTGTAACCGGTGATCTTGTGGAAATCGTGGCCGAGACCGAGGGCTGGCTGCCCTATGACCTGCCGCATGACATCGTGCCCAAGATCTGGAAAGGCCGGTATCGTGGGCAGGAGCAGAAATGGTTCCTGATGCGGTTTCTGGGAACCGACGACCAGATCGACATCGAAACCGACCACCCCGAGTTCACCCGCTGGAAATGGCAGGACCCCGAGCGCCTGATCGCCGAGATCGTGCCCTTCAAGCGCGAGGTCTACGAGCAGGTGATGAAGGCGTTCGACGCCTATATTCGTCGCACTTGACGCGGTCTTGAAAAAGGCGCAGGTCCGGCATGTCTTTTTTGGGCCGCCCGGCAGAGTCCGGCCCAAGCAATGGTGGATGTCATGCGCCAGCCAAAGATCCTGACGACGCTCAAAACCTATGACATGACCCAGTTCACGGCGGATCTGATCGCCGGGATCTCGGTTGCAATGGTGGCCCTGCCGCTGAGTCTGGCGATTGCCATCGCCTCGGGTGCCGACCCGGCGCAAGGGTTGGTCACGGCCATCGTCGCCGGTTTCATCATTTCGGCGCTGGGGGGCAGCCGGGTCCAGATCGGAGGCCCGACCGGCGCCTTCATCGTGGTGGTGTTCGGCGTGATTGCCGAACACGGCTATGACGGGTTGGTCATGGCCACCTTCATGGCGGGCTTCATCTTGCTGATCGCGGGTTATTTCCGGGCCGGGCGGTTGATCTCGTTCGTGCCCGAAGCGGTCGTCAACGGCTTTACCATCGGCATCGCCGTCATCATCGCCGCCAGTCAGATCAAGGATTTCTTTGGCCTGTCGATTCAGAATCTGCCCGCCGAATTCCTTGAAAAAGTGCCCGCGCTGTGGGCTGCGCGCGACACGCTGAACCTGCCGGCCACGGGAATCGCCGTGCTGGCGGCGGTGTTGATCGTGGCCCTGCGCCGGATCGCGCCACGTTTTCCGGGGCTCATCATCGCGGTCGGCGTTGCCTCGGCGCTGGTCGCGCTGATGGGGCTGGGGGTCGACACGATCCATTCGCGGTTCGGCGATCTGCCTTCGACCCTGCCGGCGCCGCAGCTGCCCGATCTGTCGCTGTCGCGCTTTGTCGAGCTGTTCCCCTCGGCCGTCACCATCGCCTTTCTGGCGGGGGTTGAATCGCTGCTGTCGGCCATGGTTGCTGACCGCATGATCGGCGGACAGCACCGGCCCAACGCAGAACTGACGGCGCAGGGCGCGGCCAACATCGCCTCGGCCCTGTTCGGAGGGCTGCCGGCCACCGGCGCCATCGCGCGCACGGCGACGAACATCAAGGCGGGCGGCAAGACGCCGGTGGCCGGCATCATCCACGCGCTGGCCATCCTGCTGATCATGCTTGTTGCGGCCCCGGCGGCGGGCTATCTGGCCATGCCGGCATTGGCCGCACTGCTGATGATCACCGCCTGGAACATGAGCGAGCCGCACAAATGGGGCGAATACGCCCGCGCGCGACCCAGCGACCGGGCGCTGCTGGTGCTGACCATGCTGCTGACCGTTTTCATCGACCTGACCGTTGCCATCGGTGTGGGCGTTGCCATCGGGCTGGCCTTGCGGCTCAGCCTTCGCGAGTCGGTTCAGACGGACTGGACCCCGCCCGACCGGTGAGTAACAGGCGTGCCGTCGGGCTCATAGCCGATGACCCCCGGTTCCCACCACCAGATCGGGTTTGCCTTGAAACTGTCGCGCGCATCCAGCCGGTCGAGCAGCGCCGAAACCTTGCCGAATTGGTCCAGTTTCAGGTCGACACCAAGCGGCCTTGCCTGCACGAAACGCACATGGGCGGCCAGAAAGATATCCTGCATTGACAGGTAGCCCGGCACGAAGCCACCCTCGCCGGTCAGCAGGTCCTCCAGCCAGCCCAAGATGTGCGCCAG
The DNA here is from genome assembly GCF_013033125.1 of Ruegeria sp. HKCCA4008. Taxonomy (NCBI): domain Bacteria; kingdom Pseudomonadati; phylum Pseudomonadota; class Alphaproteobacteria; order Rhodobacterales; family Roseobacteraceae; genus Ruegeria; species Ruegeria sp. HKCCA4008. Next base: position 54,211 of record NZ_WQDM01000007.1, on the reverse strand, counting down.
CTTCTCGGCCGACCGCTGAAGATGCGTGTTCTGGCCCACGCTCACGCCGGACCATCTCATTTGCGAGATGGTCGTGGCCGCGTTTCCGAAGGTCTGGATGGTCGAGAACACCAGCTTGTCCTGCCACTGCGCGTCCCCGGGCCGAAAGGCAAAGGGCGCCAGCTTGGGCGCGGCCTGCGGCCTGTCCGGATAGGTCGACAGCAGGTATTCGACGATGGTGCCGCTTTCCCACAGCACAAGATCGCCGTCCCAGAATGTAGGCACCTGCAATGTTGGAGTAGCCTGCGCGCGTTGCTCGGCGCTGGGCGTGGTGATTTCCTCTCGCCTTTCGTAATCCAGCGAAAGTTCGTCCAGAACGATCCTGACCGACCTTGCAAATGGCGATCCAGTCGTGAACAGCAGTGCTCTCATGACAGCCCCCCTTTTTGATGCGAAAAGCATAACGCTGTCAGAGCCAGCCTTGCCAGCAAAAACGGGGGTGTTGCGGCCCGGTGTTCAGGCCGCGCTCGCAGGGTCAAGCCGCATTTTTTTCCGAAGAATGACGCGGGAAACCCGCGTCCTCAAACCAACCCTTCTTCCCTCAGCAGCTCCAGCATGTTCGCCTCGGGGCGGGGGCCGATATGGCTGATCACCTCGCGGGCGCAGACATTGCCGATACGGGCGCAGGTCTCGTAATCGCGGCCCGTTGCCATGCCGAACAGGAACCCGGCGGCAAACTGGTCGCCGGCACCTGTTGCGTCAACGGGGACGACCTTCTCGACCGGTACGTCAATGCGAGCATCGCCGTTCATAACCGTCACCCCGTCACCCGAACGGGTGCAGACCACCAGCGGGCAGATCGCCGACGTGCGCCGCAGCGCCTCTTCCAGGTCGTCGGTCTCGAACAGGGATTTGATCTCGGCCTCGTTGCCGATCACGAAATCCAGCTCGTTTTCAATCAGCAGCAGGAAATCCACACGATGCCGTTCCACGCAGAACGGGTCGGAAATGGCAATCCCGGCCTTGCCGCCGCCCTTGTGACAGGCACGTGCGGCCTCAAGGAATGCCGCCTTGCCTTTTTCCTTGTCGAACAGATACCCCTCGAGAAACATGATCTGGCTGTTTCCTGCTACCTCATCCGGAACGTCCTGAGACGACAGTTCCGAGGAAATGCCCAGATAGGTGTTCATCGACCGCTCGCCATCAGGCGACACAAAGATCATCGAGCGTGACGTGGGCAATTCGCCACCCGGAACAGGCGGGTTCACGAAGTCGACGCCATCTTCGTTCATCGCATCTGCATAGAACCGGCCCAGAGCGTCATCGTGTACCCGGCCGATAAACGCTGCATCCAGACCAAGCGCGCCTGCGCCCGCAATGGTATTGGCCACCGAGCCACCCGGCGTTTGAACGCGGCTTTCCATCGAGGCGTACAGCACCTCGCCGCGTTCCTGTTCGATCAACTGCATGATGCCTTTTTCGATGCCCATCAGCTCCAGAAAGCTGTCATCGGCCTGGGAAATCACGTCCACAACGGCATTTCCGATGCCGGTCAGTTGATAAGTCTTCATAGGGTTTTGTCCTCGAATTGGCAGAGATCACGGATGATGCAGGTCGGGCATTGCGGCTTGCGCGCCTTGCAGTGGTACCGGCCATGCAGGATCAGCCAGTGATGCGCATGAAGTTGAAAGTCAGCGGGAATATTGTCTTCGATGGCGCGTTCGACCGTGTCCACATCCTTGCCGGGGCAAATACCGGTGCGGTTGCCGACGCGAAAGATATGGGTGTCCACCGCCTGCGCCGGTTGCCGCCACCACATGTTCAGAACCACGTTGGCCGTCTTGCGGCCCACACCCGGAAGGGATTGCAGGGCAGCCCGGGAATTGGGAACCTCGCCACCATATTCGTCAACCAGGATACGGCTCAGCTTGATGACGTTCTTGGCCTTCTGGCGGAACAAGCCAATGGTCTTGATGTGCTCGATCAGGCCGTCCTCGCCCAGATCCAGCATCTTTTGCGGCGTGTCGGCGATCTTGAACAGGTCGCGCGTCGCTTTGTTGACACCCGCATCCGTGGCCTGCGCCGAAAGGGCCACGGCGACGACCAGAGTATAGACGTTCACATGCTCCAGCTCGCCCTTGGGTTCCGGGTCGGCCTCTTGAAAGCGCGTGAAAATCTCGCGGATCGTATGATAGTCGAGTTGCTTTGCCATCCGGGCCTTAATGCCGTCCACCGCGCCCTGACACAAGCACAAAGCCAATGCGCAAGTTCCGGGTCGCGACAGCGTGGCCGGCGCGCTATGGTTTTGTCAGATGATGAGGTGGAACCATGAACGTCCAGACCCCAGAAAGCGGTTATCATTACAACGTCATGCGCCGGGCAATCGAGTTGATCGATCAGGGCGGTGAAGGCCTGAGCCTTGATGAACTGGCGCGCCAGATGGATATGAGCCCGGCCCATTTCCAGCGTTTGTTCTCGCGTTGGACCGGAGTGTCACCGAAACGGTATCAACAATACCTGACGCTGGGCCATGCGAAGGCATTGTTGCGTGAACGGTTCACGACATTGGAAACGGCCCACAATGTGGGCCTGTCCGGCAGCGGGCGTCTGCATGATCTGTTCCTGAAGTGGGAATCCATGAGCCCTGGCGAATATGCCCGCAAGGGCGAAGGCCTGACGATCTATTGGGGGTGGTTCGAATGCCCCTTTGGCCCTGCGTTGGTCATGGGGACCGACAAGGGTATCTGCGGCATCGCCTTCGGTGCCGAGACCGGCGAAGAGGCCGCGATGGAAGACATGATCTCGCGCTGGCCCAAGGCAACGTTTGTCGAAGATCCGATGCGCCTGCGTCCTTGGGCGCTGAGTGCTTTTGGCGCTGCCAGCGACCGGTTGGAGCCGACACCGGTTTTCCTGATCGGATCACCTTTGCAAATCAAGGTGTGGGAAGCGCTGATGCATATCCCGTCCGGGCAGGTCACGACCTATTCCGAGATCGCCCAGCGAATCGGCTCGCCGCAAGCCGTTCGCGCCGTGGGAACGGCAGTTGGCCGCAACCCGGTCAGTTGGTTGATCCCCTGCCATCGGGCATTGCGCAAATCAGGTGGTCTGGGGGGCTATCACTGGGGCTTGCCTGTCAAGCGTGCCATGCTGGCCTATGAGGCGGCGCAGGCAGACGCCTGATTGACATACGGCCCGGCCGCTGCCAAAAGGCACCTCAGGTTCGGGTCCCCTGCCGTTCGCGGCCATTGGCTTTGGTGAAACCCGGTTTGAAAAGCATCTGTTGCCCTTTCCCGGCGCGCGGATGGAAATGCGAGCCCCGTCCTGACTTCGCGCCCGTTCAAGGACACGAGGCACATGATGACACGACCCCGAACCGTTGCTCCGGTTGAAGAGCTGAAAGCGCAGGCGAAACGCCTGCGGGAAGAACTGAAAACGAAGAGCGTTTCGCTGTCGCACAGTGCGGCATTGGAACTGCTGGCCCATCAGCATGGCGTTCGAGACTGGAACACCTTGCACGCAATGGCCGGAAACCGGATGCATCTGCGCGTGGGTGATCGGGTCGAAGGGCGCTATCTGGGTCAGGCGTTCACGGCCGAAATTCGCGGTCTGACCATGCTTGGCGATGGCGCGCGTCGCCGAGTGACCCTGCATTTCGATACGCCGGTCGATGTGGTGCGCTTTGACAGCTTTTCCGCATTTCGACAGCGCGTCACCGGCGAGATTGGGTGGGACGGTCGATCCCGGCGCCGCACGTCCGATGGCGTACCCCAGCTTGTAGTGCGGCCGCTATAGGGGGTTACGGGCGGGGCCAACCGCGTTGCCCCGCCCGATCTGTCTGCTTTGCAGGTATAGTTACTCTGCCGCCCAACCACCGACAGCTTTGATCTCGAGGAAGTCCTCAAGCCCAAAGACGCCGCCTTCACGCCCGTTGCCGGATTGCTTCATGCCGCCGAACGGTGAGCCCGCGCTGCGCGATTGTCCGTTCATTTCGACCATGCCCGACCGCAGCGCCCGCGCCATGCGATTGGCACGCGCGCCGTCCTGCGTCTGAACATAGTTGGTCAGGCCATAGGGTGTATCATTGGCGATTTCGACAGCCTCTTTTTCGGTGTCGAAGGGGATCATGGTCAGAACCGGGCCAAAGATTTCTTCGCGTGCGATGGTCATCTGGTTGTTTGCATCGACAAAGACCGTGGGGCGGACATAGTAGCCCTTGTTCAGCCCCTCTGGCCGTCCGGTGCCACCTGCGACCAGCCGCGCCCCTTCATCGATGCCCTTCTGGATCAGGTCCTGAATCTTGGTCCACTGAACTTCATTCACCACCGGTCCGATATGGCGGCCTTCCTCTGAGGCAGGGCCAACCTTGACCATATCTGCGACCTCGGCCGCGGTTTCCACAGCCTTGTCATAGATCGGGCGTTGCACCAGCATCCGGCTGGGGGCGTTGCAGCTTTGGCCGGTGTTTTGCATCATGTGCAGCACCCCACGCTTGACCGCCTTATCGTCTGCGTCCTCAAAGATGACGTTGGCCCCTTTGCCTCCAAGCTCAAGATGCACTTTCTTGAGGGTATCTGCCGCATTTTTGGAAATCGCGGTGCCTGCGCGGGTCGAGCCGGTGAAGCTGACCATGTCCACATCCGGATGGCCCGAAAGTTGCGAACCAACACCCGCGCCGTCGCCGTTGACCAGATTGAACACACCGGGCGGGAAGCCTGCCTCGTCCATCATCTCGGCAAAGATCATCGCGTTCAGCGGGCTTTGTTCCGACGGTTTCAGCACCATCGTGCAGCCCGCAATCGCAGCAGCCCCAACCTTGAGCGTGATCTGGTTCATCGGCCAGTTCCACGGCGTGATCAAAGCGGCAACGCCAACCGCCTCGTAAATGATGCGATCATTCGGTGCATGATCCCCCAGTGGGCGCTCGAATTCAAACGACCTGGCGGCGCGGATGAAGTTCTTCAGGTGATAGATGCCGGCACCCGCCTGCGCCGAGCGCGCCAGATCAATCGGGGCGCCCATTTCCAGCGACATCGCCTGCGCCAGATCCTCTGCCCGGGCTGCATAGAGTTCGACCAGTTTTTCCACCAGCGCGACGCGGGTTTCCACTGGCGTGGCCATCCAGCCCGGCAGGGCGGCCTTGGCCGCGGCAACGGCCGCATTCGTGTCGGCTTCGGCGCCAAGCGAGATCACGGCGCAGGGGTCTTCGGTTGACGGGTTGATGACCTCGAAGTCATCGGGCTGCGATGGGGCCACCCACTGACCATTAATATAGAAATCCCGCTTTTCGATCATCCTGAGCCCTCCTGAAGGTCTGCCTGAAACCGGCTGTTCGGGGCCACTCTGTCACCCATGTACAGGCTGAGCAATAGTGAATTTGATCAAATTATTTTCTGGCAATGCCCACGAATTCCGTATCCCCAAGCGTGATGGACGGTTTAACCTGCACACAAAGTGATTAGGTTCCAAACAACCGATTCAGGTTTTTCACAGAGAAGGAGATGCCCCATGGGTTTGCGTATCAACGACACCGTTCCGAATTTCACGGCAGAAACGGATCAGGGCACCATTCAGTTTCACGACTGGATTGGCGACAGCTGGGCCATTCTGTTCTCGCACCCAAAGGATTTCACGCCTGTTTGCACCACCGAGTTTTCGGCCGTTGCGCAGTTGAATGACGAATGGGCCGCGCGCAACACCAAGGTGATCGGCGTATCGGTCGATGGCGTCGAAGACCACAAGAAGTGGAAGAAGGACATCGAGGAATACGGCAAGGCCAACCCCGGCTTTCCGATCATCGCCGATGACGGTCTGGCTGTGTCCAAGGCTTTCGACATGCTGCCCGCCGAAGCATATCTGCCCGATGGCCGCACACCGGCTGACAGTGCCACGGTGCGTTCGGTCTTTATCATCGGACCGGACAAGCAGCTGAAGCTGTCGATGACCTACCCGATGACCGTGGGCCGGAACTTTGCCGAAATTCTGCGCGCGCTTGACGGTTTGCAGATGTCGGCCAAGGGTGTTGCAACACCTGCCAACTGGGTGCCGGGTGAAGACGTGATCATCCCGCCAACCGTGTCGAACGAAGACGCCAAGGCCAAGTTTGGCGAGTTCGAAACGATCTTCCCCTATCTGCGCAAGACCAAAGCGCCGTCGTAAGCCGGTTGCCGGGTCAGGGGGGCTGTCTGCCCCCCATCGTGCCCGCAGGCACGATTCCCCCCGAGGATATTTTCGGCCAGATGAAGCAGGCGGTTGTTGCTGGTCGGGCGACCACCGGCATATCCAGCGCGTACTGCATTTTTCGGGGTTTTCCGGGTGCTCCCGCGCCTGAGGCGCGAGGGCAAAGAGGTGCAGGAAACCGGAGAGAAACCTGACACCCGAAGCAATCAGAAATTATGGCGAAGTCCGAAATTGATGCTGAAAGTATCCAGATCGTCCTCTACGTTGCCGGTCAAAGCTCCGTTGGGGGCCAGGCGCTGCGACGAAACATCAAAGGCGCGGGCGTAACGGGCGTCAATCGTGAACGCTGTCGACGCGTTGATGTCATATGCCACACCGGCGATCAGCTGGGCGGCCAAGGTGGTGTCGGTGTCGTTCAGCGCCAAACCCGGCCCGTAAGAGAATTCCAGATCCGAATAGGTGGCCCCCAGACCAAACCCGGCAAACGGTGTCAGCGCGCCGGCCTGTTTGAAATCGAACAGCAGATTGGCAAATAACGAGGTCTGCGTGACGTCGCCCGAGATATTGCCCTCGGGACCCGGACCATTGCCGGTAAAGTTCACACCATCCACGTCGCTGTCGCGATAAGACAGTTCCAGCTCGATCCGCGTTCCGATGATATCGTTGGACCATTGCGGGATTTCCTTGCCTATCGCGAGGCCCAGTCCGAAACCTGCGTCGAATTCGGTATCGACCGATTGCGTCGCGCCACCGATTGTCCCGGTGAAATCGCTGTCCTGTAGCTGGCTGTAGCCGATGAAGCCGTGAATATAGGTGCCGTCGCCCAGGCTCTGCGCGGCAAGCGCCGTTGCGCTGATCGCCAGAGCCGAAGAGGCGAGAATGAGGCGCGTGAACATAACCATCTCCAGTGTTCCAAAGTCCGCATGCCATGGATGTGGACGAGGCTGGCCCAAAAAGAAAGGCGCCGGGCCTTCACTTCGTTTCACAGGTTTTTAGGAATGTGTGAGTGAATAGACATGAGGTTCTGCCACTGTTTCAGGGCACATCCCTGATCAACGGTTCTGACAGGAGTTCGTCGACAAAAAAACTGAGCAACTGCACCCTGCTGGAAACGCCCGCCTTTCGATAGACCGCGGCGCTTTGGGCCTTGATCGTCCCTTCTTTCGTCTGTCGCATTCCGGCGATTTCCGCGATGGAAAGACCCTTGATCGTCAGCATGGCGACGTCACGCTCAGCATCACTGAGCTGCCACTCGCTGAACTGGGTTTCGATGACCTGGGCAAAAGCCCCTTGCGCCACTTGCAGTTGCCGCTGCATGTCGCGCACCCGTCTGGACTGGGAGCGGATCAGGGCGATCGTGGCGCTCAGGCCGCCGACAAGCGCCAGCGACAGAAACAGTTCGAACGAATGAAGGTGACGAAACCCTGCGTCGTCGCCGCCTGTCCAATCCAGCACCGCATCCGTCATGAAAAAGGCGGCGCAGAGGGCCTGCACCACCAGAAGGAGCCAGAGCAAAGACGTTTGAGGTACTTTCATGCGGCCCCTTGGACATTGCAGGTTCAGTCGTCGTCCTCTTCGAGCTCGATGGCCGTCACCACCCCGTCCGTGTCAGACAGAACCAGTTCAGTTTCCACGCCATCCTTGGTGAGTTCAACCTCGATCTTCCCACCTTCGAATTCGATCTCTTCGATCTGGTACCCCTGGGCTTCAAGCGCCGTGCGGATATCGGCTTCGCTTGTGCCCAGTTTGTCGCCCAGTCCGACATTGGCCAAAGCAAGAACCGGTGCGGTTGCGATCAATCCCGTCAGTGTCAGCAGTTTCAAGGTTTCCATATCGCATCTCCTTTTTTCGTTGTGGCGATGCGGTCGAACTGGGGATGGCAGCGGACACCTGCGATTGGTTTTTGGTTGAAACAGGGCGAATGGAACCAAGGTTTATGCCATTTGCGGCCGTTTGCGCGCGTCAGGTTCAGATTGCAATCAAGTTGTGATAGTTTGTTTTGCGGAAACATACGGGCATGTGACCAACGATGTCGGGCTTTCTGACTGTCCTGAACAGGAGAAAACCATGGCTTTTACAGATTGGTACGTCGAGGGAGAAAGCTTCGGAAACTGCAACTGCGGCTATGCCTGCCCCTGCCAGTTCGAGGAATTGCCGACGCATGGCGATTGCCGCGGCTTCGAGGTGCTTGAAATATCCTCCGGATATTTTGGCGAAACGGATCTGAGTGGAACCAAGGCTGCGTTGATCTATGCATGGCCCGGGCCAATATTCGAAGGTGGCGGCGAAATGCAGGTGATCGTCGACCCCGCGGCCTCACCGGCGCAGCGCGATGCGTTGGAAAAAGTCTTTCACGGCGAAGAAACCGAAGAGATGGCAACCCATTGGTACGTGTTCCGGGCCATGTGTGAGACGGTGCACGACACGCTGTACCTGCCGATCGAGCTTGAGATGGATATCGAAGGACGAACGGCCAGTGTTACTGTTGGCGACGTTCTAAAGTCGACCGGGCGCCCGATTCAGGCCCCGCATGGTGGCGGCGAACACCGTGTACGTATCGATATTCCCGGTGGGATCGAATTCACCATTGCCGAGATCGGCAGCGCCTCGACCCGAGCCGATGCGGCGATCAAACTGGATCTGAAAGACAGCTACGGCCAGTGGCACCTGTTGAAACATGGCCCCGGTGGTGTCGCGCACTGACCTGCGGTCAGGCGGCTTTCGCGGATTCATTGGGGCGGACTTTCCAGCCCGGAACCGCCAGATCCGCCGACAGCACCCGGACTTCGAAAGGTTTGAGGACCGGCAATGCGGTCGAACCGTAACTGCCTTCACCATTGGCAAGTTCCGGGAACAGTTCGAACAGCTCGCTTCGGGTGGCGGGTGCCATTGCCCCAAGGCTGGTGTCGCCGGGGTAAAAGGACTCGGACCAGAGTCCTTCGACATTCACCAACTCATGCTGATCAAAGAGGATATGAATGTACTCCACCCCATGTGCGGGCGTTTCCTGAACGATGGAATGCCCATTGATCAGCCCCTTTGCGGGGGCCAGCATCGCCGCTTCGCAATGCATAAGCTCCATCATGGTCGAGGTCACGGCAATCCGGTGCTGTGGGGAAATGACGAGATCGCGGCTTGGGCTGTTCGACCCGAAACTGCCCGCCTTGATCCGTACAGGGGACAGGTGCGTGTTTCGCCGCAACTCAGCCGCGGACAACCGGCGCTTGCCGATCCAGCGGACCGGGCGGGCATGGCCGCCGGCGGTGATGACCGGGTCGCCGGGCTCCAGCGCCTCGACCCGGCGCAGCCCAGTTGGTGTCTGGATCAGAGATCCTGAGGTGAAACACACGAAAGAAGGCAAAGTGTCATACGCGGATGGCGGCGCGGTGCCGGCAAAACTGGTATCTGAAATCGTGTCATTCAGTTCGGCCTGACCCGAAGTGACTATGATGTAACGCGGGTTTGAAAACTGGATCAGGATGAACGTGACCGGCGCGCCATCGACCGTTCCTGTGTAGTTTTCGAAAGTACTGAAATTCTGGGTCGAGCCGGAAAAGCCGGGAAGAGACCCTAGGTCAAGTTGCGAGCTGCCATCCGGGTCGGGATCTTGCAGCAGAGCGTCATTATCCGTGACGTCGACCGAATACGCAGCAGTAATATCAACACTGCGGTTGCTGAACGGGTCTGCGCTGATTTCGTAAACAGTAATCGATGCCACGGTCGAACAGCTTCCTTGAAAACGGCAATATCCCCCTTAAGGTTGAGCCAATACACGCAATAAGTGTTAATAATTGATTTACCAAAGTTGCGACGCAGTTAACCGTCCTGCTGCCGCGCAAACAAAAAGACCCCGGATGAAACCGGGGCCTTCCGCTGTCTGTCAGAGGGGCAGATTACTCTGCGTTTTCCTCTTTCTTTTCTTTCTTCTCGGGAACGATCTCTTCGCCAGTTTCCTGATCGACCACTTTCATCGACAGGCGGACCTTGCCGCGGTCGTCAAAGCCCAGCAGTTTGACCTTTACTTCCTGACCTTCCTTCAGAACATCCGACGGATGGTTCAGGCGGCGGTTTTCGATCTGCGACACGTGGACCAGACCGTCACGCTTGCCGAAGAAGTTCACGAAGGCGCCGAAATCGACGATCTTGACGACTTTGCCGGTATAGATCTGACCTTCTTCAGGCTCTGCCACGATCGAATGGATCATGTCATAGGCCTTCTTGATCGACTCACCATCGGGCGAGGCGATCTTGATCACGCCATCATCGTTGATGTCGACCTTGGCGCCCGAAACCTCGACGATCTCGCGGATGACCTTGCCGCCCGAGCCGATCACTTCGCGGATCTTGTCGGTCGGGATGTTCATGGTCTCGATGCGCGGGGCGTGGACCGAGAAATCGTTGGTCTCGGACAGGGCTTTGCCCATCTCGCCCAGAATGTGCATCCGGCCTTCCTTGGCCTGTGCCAGGGCGGTTTCCATGATCTGCGGCGTGATGCCGGCAACCTTGATGTCCATCTGGAGCGAGGTGATGCCGTTTTCGGTGCCCGCAACCTTGAAGTCCATGTCGCCCAGGTGGTCTTCGTCACCCAGGATGTCGGTCAGAACAGCGTATTCACCGTCATCTTCCAGGATCAGACCCATGGCCACACCGGCAACCGGTGCTTTCAGCGGAACACCCGCATCCATCATCGACAGCGAACCGCCGCAGACAGAGGCCATCGAGCTTGATCCGTTGGATTCTGTGATCTCCGACACCACGCGGATGGTGTAGGGGAAATCGGTCGGCGCAGGCAGAACCGCCTGAAGCGCGCGCCATGCCAGTTTGCCGTGGCCGATCTCGCGACGGCCGGGCGAACCAACGCGGCCAACTTCACCCACCGAATACGGGGGGAAGTTGTAGTGCAGCAGGAAGTTCGATTTGAAATTGCCGTGCAGCGCGTCGATGAATTGCTCATCGTCGCCGGTGCCCAGCGTGGTCACGGCCAGCGCCTGTGTTTCACCGCGGGTGAACAGGGCAGAACCGTGGGTCCGGGGCAGAATCGAGGTTTCCGCAACGATCGAGCGGACATCGGTGGTCGAACGACCGTCGATCCGCTTGCCGCCCCTGACGACGTCGCCGCGCAGAATGCCGGCTTCCAGCTTTTTCATCGCGGAACCGAGGTTGCCGTCTTCCAGCTGCTCTTCGGTCAGCGCCTCTTTGATCGCTTCGCGGGCGGCGGCAACAGCGGCGGTGCGCTCTTGCTTGTCGGTGATCGCGAAGGCGGCGCGCATCTGTTCTTCACCGGCGGCTTTAACTGCGGCATAAAGCTCGGAATAATCCGGCGCCTGGAAGTCAAACGGCTCTTTCGCGGCTTCTTCCGCCAGCGAGATGATCAGGTCGATGACCGGTTGGATCTGCTCATGCGCAAAGTTCACCGCACCCAGCATTTCCGCTTCGGACAGTTCGTACGCTTCCGATTCCACCATCATCACGGCGTCTTTGGTGCCGGCCACAACCAGGTCCAGACGCTGTTCGGGGTTCAGGCGCAGGTCCTGCATGTCGTCCACGGTTGGGTTCAGGACATATTCACCGTCGGTGTATCCCACGCGGCAGCCCGCGATCGGGCCCATGAACGGCGCGCCCGAGATGGTCAGAGCAGCCGAAGCAGCAATCATCGCAACGATGTCGGGATCGTTGACCAGATCGTGGCTCAGCACGGTACACATCACCAGGACTTCGTTTTTGAAGCCGTCAACAAACAACGGACGGATCGGACGGTCGATCAGACGCGCGGTCAGCGTCTCTTTCTCGGTCGGGCGCGCTTCGCGCTTGAAGAAGCCACCCGGAACCTTGCCGGCGGCATAGTATTTCTCTTGGTAATGCACGGTCAGCGGGAAAAAGTCCTGACCGGGCTTCTGTTCCTTGGCGAAGGTCACGTTGGCCATGACGCTGGTTTCGCCCAGGGTGGCGATCACGCTGCCGTCAGCCTGACGGGCAACCTTGCCGGTTTCCAGTGTAAGCGTTTCCTCGCCCCACTGCATCGATTTCTTCGTTACATCAAACATATGCGTATCCTAGATGGGAGCACTCCCGCCCCTGCGGGTCTCCCGTTTTGCGTGGCGGCCCCATTGCCGCCGACCCCAATTTATCTTCCATTCGAGTGCCGGGGTCAGGGCACAACGTCTCAGATACCGCGCGCATACATGAGAATGCGTTGGAAGGAAAGCGAAACTGCATCGGATGGCCGTTTCATGCCGGGACTGGCTAATGCTGCCACCGGGTGCAAAAGTTTCAAGCCCGAACAACGTTCAACTTATCAAGTCGCTGTTGGTTCTTCAGGTCCGGGGTTACGGGAACCCGGAACAGCATGTAGCGCTAACATATCCGCAATCGAATGCATTTTGTAAAAATATGAAGGCAGTATAAGCTCTTATCACTAAGCCTGCGGTCGAAATGACGGAAACGCGCCAAGGGGGTTAACTAACTCATTCCCGTCCGCCGACCGAATACCTTGGCGTTTGCAGACAGCGAACAGAAGGGCAATCGAATGGCACAAACAAAGAAGATGCTGGATCCGGACCCCCGGATTTACGACTTCGAAACGGAATATGAACTGGGGCAGGATAACGTCCGGCCGTTTGGCTTGGACATTCACAACCCGGTCTTTCTGATCTCGAGTATCATGATCTTTGCGTTCGTTCTGATCGCATTGGCCAACCAAGAGGCCGCAGCTACGTTTTTCGGCTGGCTCCGGCCTTGGCTGACCAGCACGTTCGATTGGTTTCTGGTCCTTTCGGTAGATGCAATCACCCTGTTTTGCCTCGTTCTGATCATCCTGCCCGTCGGCAGTGTGCGGATCGGCGGCAAGGACGCCAAGCCTGATTATTCCTACGCCGGATGGATCGCGATGATGTTCGCCGCCGGTATTGGTATCGGTCTTTTGTTTTTCGGTGTGATGGAGCCGGTCTACTACAACTTTGCCGAAGACGGGAATGCGCGCCCACTGGGTATCGATATCGCTGTTCCGGGCAATGAGTATATCGGCGTTGTTGGAACCATTCACCATTGGGGGCTGGAAGGCTGGGCGGTTTACGCCGCAGTCGGCCTGAGCCTGGCGATTTTCAGCTACAATCTGAACCTGCCCCTGACTTTGCGTTCGGCCTTCTATCCAATTCTGGGTGAACGGGTCTGGGGCTGGTGGGGCCATATCATCGACACGTTGGCGGTTTTTGCCACGTTGTTCGGATTGACCACATCGCTTGGCCTGGGTGCTCAGCAGGTTGCCGCTGGCCTTTACGAGGTTTTTGGCATCGAACCCAGCCCCACCGTCGTGGTTCTGCTGATCATTGGCATTACGTTGATCGCGCTGGGCTCGGTTTTGCTGGGCATGGATGCGGGCGTCAAACGGCTGAGTGAGATCAATATGATCATGGCCGTGGGGCTGTTCCTTTTCGTCATCGCTGTGACAGGAATAGGCACCGCCATCGCGCGGTATTTTAACGTGATGACTGATTACGTGCTGCACCTGCCCGCGCTGTCGAACCCGTTCGGACGAGAAGACACCAGCTATTTCCACGGTTGGACGACCTTCTACTGGGCATGGTGGATCGCATGGTCACCGTTTGTTGGCATGTTCATTGCCCGCATTTCAAAGGGCCGTACGGTGCGCGAGTTCGTAATCTGTGCGCTGCTGGCGCCAACAGCCGTCTGTGCCCTGTGGATGTCGACCTTCGGTGGCGCGGCCATCGACATGTTGAACGCAGGCGGAGCAGAAGGTGTGCGCGCGACCGTGATCGACAGCTACGCCCCCGAGGGAGCGCTGTTCGGTTTCCTGAAGGAGCTGCCGCTTTACGGCATCGTAGCCCCGATCGCCTTAGTCCTGATCGTGATCTTCTTCGTCACTTCGTCTGATTCCGGATCTTTGGTGATCGACACGATCACCGCAGGCGGCAAGATGGACGCACCCGTGGTTCAGCGCGTGTTCTGGTGCACTTTGGAAGGCTTGGTTGCCATCGCATTGCTGTTGGGAGGCGGTCTTTCCGCATTGCAAGGCGCGGCGGTTTCAACCGGCATCCCCTTTACGCTTGTGGTTCTGATAATGTGCTACTGCCTGTGGCTGGCCTTGAAATCAGAAAAGGCGAAAATGTAGAGCCGAAGATTTTCCATCAACGAGACGCCCGCCGATTGGTGGGCGTCTTCGGTTTTGTGGAGCCTGCGTATGGTGAATTGATCTGCGCGGTGTCTGGACCGGAGTCATACACCCGCCAGCGCGAAGAAAACCGCAAGGGCCGGGCGCTGCGTTTGATGCCGGATGCCGAACACCCGGGGGCAGGATGTAAGCAAAGCAGGGAAGCTGCCAACTTTACGCTGGCCGGGAAACTTGCCCGCTTTGCCGCATGTTCCGGAATATTGCTATTGCGTTGACATTGAATCCTCAGAATAGGACGTTCACGCGAAGAAAACCGCTTTGGACCACCCTTCGGAGGAATGATTGTCAATTGTTGATGTCCTGGCTGCGCGCCTGATCGAAGATGTCAAATCCAATGACCTGTCAGGTAGCTTTCTGATGCTTGGGCGGCAGGATTGGATCGGTGCGCGCCGATCTACGTCCGCCGCATTGTTCAGGGAAACCTTGCAGAAATACCTGCCCGGAGTGGCCGAAGCTGACCTTTGCAACCCGGATGATGGATATTCGGAAACGTTCTTTCGGAAACTTGGGTTCTCGGAAGTGGATTCGCTGGATTTTTCGGATTTCGAAGGTGCGAGCATCGTTCAGGATCTCGCGGGAGATTTGCCTGAAAACCTGGTTGGTCGGTTTGACGTTATCTATGATGGTGGAACATGCGAGCACGTGTTCGACTTGCCGACCGCCTACCGGAACATCGACAAGATGCTGAAGCCCGGCGGTGTGTTCATCGCACATTCGCCATCGAACAACTGGATCAATCACGGCTTCTATCAGATTTGCCCAGAGATCGTGTACGGCTTTTGGGTCAACGCCATGAACTATGAGGCTCTGAAATGTGTGTGGCAGCCATTGAGGCCATATGCCGCCCGTGACGTGGTGAAGATGACGGATCCCAACAAGACAAAGAAACGTCCGCGACCGCTGGGAACTTTTGGTCCGGGATTGCCTGTTCTTCTGGATTATGTGGTTCGAAAACCTGTTGCCGGCACCAAGACAAGTGCAAGTGTGTCGCAAAGTGACTATGCCACGCGCTGGGAAAACACGCAGAGAGCCTAAAACAAAGTGCCGCAACGGGCATTCCCTGACGGCCACGGAATGTTCAGCTGCTCTGGCAAGTTAAGGGGGATGTATCGCTTGCGGTGGGTCCAACGGAAAACGCCCGCCGGTTGGCGGGCGTTGAACCGGAAAACCCGGTTTCAGGTCATTTGCAAAAAGCGCTTAGCGGCGGATGCCCAGCTTTTTGATCAGGTCCTGATAACGTGCTTCTTCTTTGCCTTTCAGATAGTCCAGCAGCTTGCGGCGCTGGGCAACCATCTTCAGCAGACCGCGACGACCGTGGTTGTCTTTCTTGTGGGTCTTGAAGTGCTCGGTCAAAGTGGTGATGCGCGAGGTCAGGATGGCAACCTGTACTTCAGGCGAACCGGTGTCGCCCTCTTTGGTTGCGAATTCTTTCATGACGCGTGCTTTTTCTTCAGCAGTGATCGACATCGGGGTCTCCTTCAAAGGTTAGAGTTGATGGCGCAGGCCGGGATGTCGTCCAGCACAGGCCCATGGAGAAAACCGCACCGATTCCGATGCGGATGGGCGCGTATAAGCGCATTTTCACCAAATGGCAAAGGGAATTTGCGGGCTCAGACCATCTGCCCGTACTGGGCCAGTTGCGCTTCGGTGATCAATTGAATGTCGGCCACCGTCATGCCTTGGGCCCCGTATACCTGCGCCACTTCCTGACCGTTGATCATGACCCGGGTCAGGTTGGCGTTTTCAGCGTCGGGTTCCACCTCGATCTCCGGGTCGGCCTCATCCTCCCAGGTGACAAGCAGCTTGTCCTCACCGGGTTGGAATCCCATGAGGGTCACGTCTTCGTCACCCGGGCTCAGCACGATGTCATCGGCGCCCTGCCCACCGTCAACCACATCCCCGCCGCCTGCCACAATGGTGTCGTCACCGGCGCCGCCATTCAGGAAGTCCTTTTCGGCTGCGCCCTCTTCGATGCCAAAGACAAAGTCATCGCCGTCGCCGCCAAAGACCGTATCTTCACCTGCGCCACCGTTCAGGGAATCGTCTCCGAACCCGCCCTGCAACGCGTCATCATCGGCCCCGCCCGTCAGTGTATCGTCGCCCTGACCGCCATAAAGTTCGTCTTCGCCTTCGCCGCCATCCAGGGTGTCGTCCCCGAAATGGCCGAACAGGGCGTCGTCCCCCTCATTGCCGAACTGAAAGTCGTCATCCGCCTCTCCGTGCAGAGCATCATCACCGTGACCGCCCGAAATCGTGTCCGTACCTTCGCCCCCATGCAGAACGTCATCGCCCTTGCCGCCGTCGATGGTATCATCGCCGCCAAACCCGTTGATCTGGTCGACACCGTCCTGCCCGGTGATCTGGTCGGGGCCATCGCTGCCGGCAATCACGAGGTCTCCTTCGAATTCAGAGATTACGGTGCCAGTGGATTGGGTTTCGATGTCGGGATTCACCGGGTCCTCGACGTTTTCGCCAATCTCAAGAAACTCTCCGGTGTCGGGTTCCGTTTCCGGGTCCTCGTTGGGCCCGTCCTCTGAAACGTCCTCGTCTTCGATCAGCATGTCGCTCATCGCGTATGCGGCACCGCCGATGGCGGCGAGTCCGATCAATCCGGCCAGAAACATGACACCTCTCCGATCGCAGAATGCTCCGAGGGTGAACATCCCATGCAATCGGCAATCGGGTCAAAGCCAAGTTATTGAAATGGTTAATACTTTATCACCATTGCTTGGGCTGTTGGCTGTAGGCGGTATAAAGCGGGTGCTTGGGGTGACCGTCTTTGGTCAAGCCCAGATGGAACAGTGGCTGGCCGGTGTTGCGCAGCAGGGTTTCCACCGCCGGGCCCCGGTCCAGATGCGCACCATGGGTGCCCCAGGCGGCGATGACCTGATCGGCCCACCGAACACCTTCCAGAATGGCGGCGTCATTTTCCGGGCCTACCGGATCGGCAGCAGCGCGCATCTTGCGCGGATCGGTGTCGCGCCAGGCAAAGATGTTGGTCACCTGAAACGCGCCGAACCCCAGCGCCCGGGCACGACGTTCGCAGCGTTCAACCGTCGGGTCGTTCTGCACTTCGGTCGCGGTTGACGGGTTCAACATGACAAACAGCGCCTTGCGCCCTGCCGGGTCCCACACGCGGGTCAGGCTATAGCGGTATTTCTCGCAGTCGGAATAGATGGCGGTCGAGGGCGCATCGCCCTTGGTGTGCGTTCGGGTGATCATGCCTTTCGCCTAACACGTGGTTCAGGCGGCGAACACCCGGCTGGGATGCAATTCGCCCGATTTGTAAACCCCCACGGCCACGGCCTTGCCATCCAGCGAGGCCCATGCCTCGTCGCCGTATTCAACATCCGAGGCCAACACCATGCCCGGGTTGCCATTGCGCAGGCGGGTTGCGCCTTCGGGGGTGCATTTAAGCTCGGGCAGGTCGGACAGGCCGGCTTCCAGCGGGTGCAGATAGTCGTCCAGCGCCGTGGTCTTTGCCATTTCGTCGATCTGTTCGATGCTCAACAAGTCTTCGGCCTCGAACGGTCCGGACCAGATCCGGCGCAGTTCCCGGACGTGGCCGTGGCATCCCAGCGCTTCACCCAGATCGCGGGCGATCGAGCGGACATAACCGCCCTTGCCGCAGGTCATCTCCAACACCACGTGATCCGGGTCGGGGCGGTCGACAAGGATCAGTTCCTCGACCCAAAGAGGCCGGGCTGTCAGTTCCACGTCTTCGCCGTCGCGGGCCAGTTTATAGGCGCGCTGGCCGTCGATTTTCACGGCGGAAAACTTGGGCGGAACCTGCATGATGTCGCCCAGAAACGGGGTCAACGCCCGCTTGATGTCTTCGTCTGACGGGCGGGCATCGCTTTCGGCAATCACTTCGCCCTCGGCATCGTCAGTGTTGGTGGCCTGGCCCAGACGGACAGTGAAGGTGTAGGCTTTCAAAGCATCCGTGATGTAGGGAACGGTTTTGGTCGCCTCACCCAGAGCCACGGCCAGAACGCCGGTCGCTTCGGGGTCAAGCGTGCCCGCATGGCCCGCCTTTTTGGCATCCATCGCCCAGCGCACCTTGTTGACCACGGCGGTCGACGTCATGCCCGCGGGCTTGTCCACCACCAGCCAGCCGGAAATGTCGCGACCCTTGCGTTTGCGTCCCATATAGCACCTTCAATCTTGCTGAGGCGCGCGACCTAGCGGATCGCCATCGTCCTGTCAATTTCAAGGTGCATCTTCGACCACACCCACGATCGGCCCCAGCGAAAACCCGACATCGGACCGATTGTTCGCACGGTCATACATGCGAGAGATATTGCCATCGAAGAACAGCGCATTCGGAGTTTCCAGCACGTCCCGGAACAGACGGCCGAATTCGTGGAATGTGACGTAATCTTCGGAAATCGCGAACACCGCACGGGTGCCATCGGCGCTGGTACCGACCCCGTTGCGCACATAGAGCGAGGTCGAATCGGGCAGGAACCGGGGGTGCAGTTCACCATCGATCACCAGCATCGGGCCGGATTGGCTGGCAAACCGGCAGTCAGGGGACTGGTCGATGAAATCCAGCGTCTCGAACACGTCAGCGCGGCCCTCGCGGATGCAGAATACGCCGTTGGGCAGCAGGCCGAAATTGCCGGGGCCGGGGTTGGAGATCACCCGCATGACCTCTTTGCCGTTCTCGACATAATGGCCGACGGGCGACCGGTCATCGTGGTACATGCCCGCGTTCATGGCAAAGGCCAGACGCTTGCCGCCGGGGGCCAGCGCCTCGTTCACCGACGAGAAATGCCCCAGCAGATCCCCGTTTTCGTCGTTGAGAAACAGGCGCAGGTCTTCGTTTGCCGCGTCGACTTCGCAGACGGTATAGCGCTTGTCGTCATGGGTCAGCTTTTCACAAGTGACCGCAGAGGCTTGCGCGGCCCAGACAACCGCGCCCAATGTGACGAATGCCCGGATCACTCGTCCAGATCGCGGCGCACCGCGTCCTGTTCGAACATGCGGCGGGTGTCGTCCAGACGATCGAACGTGTCATCAAGGCGGAACCGAAGATCGGGCGAGAATTTCAGGCCGACCTTTTTGCCAACCATGCGCCGCAGTTCACTTTTGTTGCGGGCAAGCAGATCGATCACGTCCTCCTGCCCTTTGCCGCCCAGCGGCAGCACATAGGCGGTGGCGATTTTCAGATCAGGCGAGGTGCGCACCTCACCTACGGTGATCGACATGCGGTTCAGGTCGGGGTCGTGGACATCTCCGCGCGCCAGAACCTCGGACAGGGTGCGGCGGATCAGTTCGCCGACGCGCAGCTGTCGTTGGGACGGGCCGGGGCCATCGTGGAATTTGTTCTTTGCCATAATCCCCGATCTAAGCGCAAACCGGGGCTTTGCCAAGCGGGCGCGAACGGGGTAGGAGGCTTTGAGCAGTTTGCAGCAAGGGAATACCGCCATGACCCATATTCCGGGTATCGTCATCACAGGGGCTTCGGGCCGCATGGGGCAGATGCTGATCAAGACCGTAACCGACAGCGATCAGGCGCGACTGGTCGGCGTGGTCGAGCGCACGGGGCATGACTGGGTCGGTCAGGATGTGGGCGAAGCCATGGGTGGCCAGGCGCTGGGCGCCAAAGTTACCGATGACCCGCTGGAAGCCTTCGCGCAGGCACAGGCGGTGATCGACTTTACCGCGCCCGAGGCGACGCTGGACTTTGCCGCTTTGGCCGCGCAGGCGCGTTGCGTGCATGTGATCGGCACAACCGGCATGACGGATGAGCAGATCGCCGCGCTGGAACCGGCCTCGCGCCACGCGGTGATCGTGCGGGCAGGGAACATGAGCCTTGGCGTCAATCTGCTGGTGCAACTGACCAAGAAAGTCGCGGCTGCGCTGGATGAGGATTTTGATATCGAAATCATCGAAGGGCATCACCATCACAAGGTGGACGCACCATCCGGCACCGCGCTGATGTTGGGCGAGGCCGCTGCCAAGGGGCGTGGCGTCAAACTGTCGGATGTGGCCGATCGGGGGCGGGATGGCATCACCGGTGCGCGCAAGCGTGGTGACATTGGCTTCCACGCCATTCGCGGCGGCGACATCGTTGGTGAACATGACGTCCTGTTTGCCGCACCCGGAGAGCGCATCGTCCTGCGCCATCTGGCCAGCGACCGCGCGATTTTTGCCCGTGGTGCGCTGAAGGCGGCGCTGTGGGGGCAGGGCAAGGCGCCCGGTCAGTATGACATGGTGGATGTGCTGGGGTTGTGAGCCATAGACGAAGCGGTCGCCGACGCTAAGCTTTGATTCATGAGGATTCGGCGCTCTGGACTGGCAACCGGCATTTTGCTTGCGGTGTTTTACCTGACACTGTTGCCATTCGTTGCGCATGGCGTTGGAATGATCGGCAAAGGCCTGTCGCAGGACGCCGCCCGGCACAGCTATTTGTTCGCTGATGGTAAGAATGTCGGTAATGCCGCGATGTTGGTGCACATTCTGGCAGGTACTTTTCTGGTTGCACTCGTTCCCCTTCAACTGTTGAAGGGGCTGCGGCTCAGGTACAATCGATTTCACCGCATGATGGGAGCCTGTCTGGTGGCGCTGGCATGGATCACCGGGCTGGCGGGCATGATCTATATTCCCCTGCGCGGAACCATCGGAGGGCCGCTGATGTCTGCCTCCTTTTTGCTGTACGGGCTGTGTCTTTTCACGGCTGCGCTGATGGTGGCGCGCAGGGCTTTGGAAGGGGATCGCGCAGGCCATTGGGCATGGGGATTGCGGCTGTTCTGGCTGGCGTTGGGGTCGTGGCTTTACCGCGTGCATTACACACTTTGGTATCTGCTGACCGGCGGGTGGGGGTCAGAGCCCGATTTCTCGGGCCCTTTTGATCTGGTGCAGAATTTCGCGTTCTTTGTGCCTTATCTGCTGGCCGTGCAGATCTGGATTGCACGCCGGCGCCCGAGGCATCAGGGGGGGCGTTGGTCACAAATCCCTGACTTTGTCCGCCCGCAGCGGGCAGGCCAGATAAACGCCGAACTCTTTGCCGATATCGGCGCTGACCCGCGCGTGGACCCGGCCCTGACGATCCAGAAAACGCTGGTTGTCCTCGACCGGGAAAATCCCCTCGTGCCAGATGCCGGGATGGATATAGAGCCCCTTTGACCCGTCACACCAGAATGCCACCACCTTGTCCGGGGTCAGATTGTCGCCAGGCAGGGCCGCGGGCACGATGAAGGGCTTGTTGTCCAGCGGCCAGAACATCTGCCCGCCATCGGGGTGATAGTTCATATGCCACAGCAACACTTGATCCCGCGGCGCTGTTTGTCGGTCGGTTTGCGCTTGCTGAGGGTCGGCGGACCAACCCAGCACGTAATGGCCTTTGACTGCCTCGTTCTCACCGTAAAGCACGTCACCCTGCCAATCGCATTTGAACGTGCCTTCAACCCAGCCGCCTTCGTCACCCGTGCCGTCGTCAATCGGTCGCCAGCCCTGCTGCGGCCAGCGTACGATCTCGATTTCAAAGGTCTCGGGGTCGTCGACCAAACAGCCGTACCCCCTAACCGTGTTGTCCGTCGCCCGGATCAGGGGAACCTCGTGCCACGGCAGGGATGGCTTGGAACTGGCCTCGAAGATGTACTCGGGTGCGGTCATGATGCCCCCAGGTGCTTGTCGACCATGCGCTGCACCATCGGTGCGAAATGGGCGAAATCCGGTGTCTCCATGTCCGCCCGTTTGCCGGCCTCATCCAGGTACCGGACCTGAATGATCTCTTTCAGGTTCGGATTGGATTCGAAGGCGGCGACTTCTTCGGCGCTCATCGGGCCGCCTTGCAGTTCCAGGGTATGGACCGAGGCGGCAGAGAGGCGGTTGAAATATTCGGGCTTGGTGGCGCAGAGATACCGTTTGGCGGCCACGTGATATCGACAGCAATCTGTGATGACCAAAGGGAAGAACTGCTCCAGCACCTCAGCACCCGCATCCTCATGGTGGCGATCTTCGGTATCATCGGGGTGGTAGGTCCCGAACTCGGATGTGAAATGGCCGATATCATGCAACAAGGCGCCGACGATGATCTCTTCAGGCTGGCCGTTCTGTTCGGCGATGGTGGCGCCTTGCAGCATGTGCTGGGCCATGGTGACGGGTTCGCCAAGATATTCCTCACCGCCGCGGCGTTCGAAGATATCCCCGATGAAGGCGACGATATTGTCCCGGTTCAGGGTCGAGAAATCAGGCTTCATTCCGCTGCCTCCGGCTGCGTCATCTCCATCGCCGCCAGTGTGGACAGCAACCCGTCCTTGTCGGCATAGCATCCCTGCAACCAGCGCGAACCGGCACCGGAATAGCCCAACCGTGCATGCAGGACACGGGTGTTGTCGACGATGAAGCTTTCGCCCGGCTCCAGTTTGAACGACACGCCCATGGCCGGGTCGTCGATGATCTCGCCCAGTTGGCGGTAAGCCGCGTAATAGGCTTCCATCCTGTCGAAAGGCACGTCCACGAATGGCGCTGAGGAACGGTTGTTGAAGCGGATGCCAACCAGTTCGCCATCCGGCGACAATTCGATCATCGGACGGCGAGACCGCAGGCAGACACCGTCTGACCCCTTGTATTCAAACCGCGCCGGGTAGCCTGCCAGCAGCGCAAAACCTTCAGGGTTCTGCGCACGCAGCTTTTCGGCAGCGCGAAAGCCGTCGACTACGATCGAGTCGCCCCCTTCGGTGCTGTTTTCCAGACAATAGAGGATTTGCAGCGTCGGCACAGGGTCGCGATAGGGGTTGTCGGTGTGGGCCTGCAAGCCAAGCCCGGTATAGGCGAGGTTGGTCGGGTTCACTTCCGTCCGAACCTCGAAATAAGGGCCATAATTGGTTTCGCGGACATAGCCGAACAGGTCGGCCACTTTCAAAAGCGATTCTGGTTCGGTTGGACCGCCCGTCAGCTTGGCAAAGCCGTAACTTGCTACAGACGCCAGCCAGTTGCGTTTGGCCGCAGGGCTGGCATGAACCTCGTTCCAGTCGCCACTGGGTGCGGCGATCCCGCCTTCCCAGGTGATGATGCCGGGGCCGGTGCGGCCCAGCGTGTCGTCCCGTTCGCAGTCATAGTTGTGTTCGGCCAGCCATTCGGCCGGGAAGGTAACGGTTTTGTCTTCGGGCTGGAACGTGACCTGAAGGCCGCCCGCGACAACCTCGGCGGAACTGACCGAGATGTCAGCAGGGATATCGCCGATGGTGATCAGCCGCTGGCCGTTGCCCGGGGCGCGGGTTTCCGGGTCCAGCGCGTTGTCGCGCAACCAGACGGCGTGAAAGCGGGCTTGCGTTCCTGTGTCGAACGCGACGGTGACGACCGAAGTGTCATGGGTGGCGGTGCGCAGCATTTGGGGTCTCCTGTTCGGCGCGAGCTTTGGTTGAGCAGATACGCTGTTAATGGCATTACGACAATTAATCCTTATTTCGGCTGAGGCTTGGAAAATCTAATGGCTAAGAAAAAGATCGGGCTACCGCCACTGGACTGGCTGCGCGTGTTCGAGGCCGCGGGGCGCCTTGGTGGGTTCTCGGCAGCAGCCAAGGAGTTCGGGCTGACGCAGGCCGCTGTCAGCCAGCGGATCGGCAACCTCGAAGCCTGGCTGGGCCGATCCTTGTTCGTGCGCGAGGCGCGGGGCGTGTCACTGACGGTCGAAGGCGAAAGCTATCTGCCTTTGGTGCAGGACAGCCTTCGCGCGCTGGAGCGCAATACCGAGGACCTGTTTGGCAAATCCCCGCGTGAGCTGCGCGTGGCCGGCTTGTCGTCGAACATCCACGCACTGGTTCTGCCTGCGCTGACCCGGTTTCACGAGATGCAGCCAGAGGTTCGGGTGATGACCGACTCGGTCGCGCGCCGGTCGTCTTTGGACGAAGAACGAACCTGGCTGCAAATCCGATATGGTCGGGGCATCTGGGCCGGGCGTGATGCCGACCTGATCGCGCCTGAGGTCCTTGCCCCCATGGCGCCGCCGGGTGTCGACTGGGGCGCTCCATTGATTGACCTGCGCGGAGAACGCCCCGGCTGGAGAGAATGGAGCCAGAAAAACGGCCAGCTGGACCTGCCGCAATCAAAAATCAGCTTTGATTCGATGGAACATGCGATTTCGGCTGCGCGGCGCGGCATGGGTGTGGTTTTGGGATCTGTTCCCTTGGCCCTTGCCGACCTGCAAGAGGGGCGGTTGCGGCGGCTGGACTTACCCGAATTGCACACCAAAGACGGGTACTGGCTGACCTGGCCTGAAGACCGGGCGAAGTCCAGAAAACAGCGTGCCCTGATCGAGGATTTCCTGAATGCGCTGCGTGGTTGACCGTTCAGAAATCGATGGCGATGCCCTTCTTTTCCCAGTCACCATAGCGGGCCGGATCCGGTCCGTCTCGGCCACCCAGCTCTTTCGGCAATTCCCGGGCCTCGGCTTTGGCTTTGCGGCGGCGTTCTTCCGCTTCGGCCAGGGCGCGCTGGGCGGCGGGGGGCAAGTCTTTGCGGTCGTCACTCATGACATCGGGTTCCTTTCCTTGCGCAGTCTTGATATACGCCCGCGTCCGCCATTGGCAATGCGGACGCAGGTCACATGAAGGCGGTACCATGTCTAACAGCGCGACAGCAGCACGGCGCAGCGCAATCTATCTTCTGGATCAGGTTCTGGGCGAAGGTCGCCTGCTGGCCGAGTGTCTGGCGGCGGGCGCAGTGGATCGCTTGGAACCCGAGGATCGCGCGCGTGCCCAGCGACTGGCGTTGGAAACACTGCGTGGGCTGGAACGGGCCGACCGTCTGCTGGCCAACCACCTGAACCGAACACCCGCTCTGACGGTCCACAACGCGCTGAGACTGGGTGCGGTCGAACTTTGCAACGGCGAAGCCGCCCATGGCGTCGTCAATTCCATGGTCGAGATCGTCAGCCGTTCGCGCAAGCATGGCCGCCTCAAGGGGTTGGTGAATGCCGTTCTGCGCAAGGTTGCGGTAGAAGGCCCCGAGGCGTGGCCGAAGATGCGCGTTCCGCGTTTGCCGGACTGGTTGCGTGAACCGCTGATCGCAGCGTGGGGCACGGATGCCGTAACCGGAATCGAGCAGGCACATTTCGCGGGTGCGCCACTGGACCTTACCTTGAAACCCGGGGCGGAAGGCCCTTCAGGCGAGATCCTTCCGACCGGGTCGGTGCGGTTGCACGATGCGGGTCAGGTCTCGACCCTGCCGGGGTACAAGGCCGGAGACTGGTGGGTGCAGGATGCGGCAGCCGCATTGCCGGTTCGCATTCTGGCCCCGAAGGCGGGCCAGAAAGTTCTGGATCTGTGTGCGGCGCCGGGTGGGAAAACGATGCAGCTTGCGGCCGCAGGGGCTGATGTCACGGCACTAGACGTGTCGGACTCACGGATGGAACGGGTGCGCGAGAACCTTGCAAGGACCGGCCTTAGGGCGAAGGTCATCGTGGGCGATGCGCTGGAACACGAAGACCGGTACGACGCGATCCTGCTGGACGCGCCGTGCTCGGCCACGGGTACGATTCGCAGACATCCTGACTTGCCGTTTGCCAAGGACGGTTCGGAATTCGGCGGCCTGATCGAGCTCCAGTCGCGCATGTTGTCCCATGCGTGGGGCTTGCTCAAACCCGGTGGGCGTCTGGTCTATTGCACGTGTTCCCTGCTGCCGGACGAGGGGGAAGTTCAGGTGGAAGAGGCGCTGGACATGTATTCGGACATGAGCGTGGATCGCGACGCGCTGAACTTACCCGGTGTCGAAACGGATTGGATCACCGAGGAAGGCGGCTTGCGATTGCGACCGGATTATTGGCCGGATCGGGGTGGTATGGACGGGTTCTATATCGCGTGTCTGACCAAATCCGTCTGAACGCACGCTTTTCGATGACTTGACGATCGGCGCGGTCTATCGTTGGGTCTCAAGCGCCAGCAGAGCGCAAGGGGCAGAGTAACACGCGTCATGTCGAAATCAGACACCATGGCCAGTCGGTGGATGCGGTTTCAGAACCGTTTCTATGCGCGCCTGAGCCAGCGGCAAAAGGCGGTCACAGGGTTTGTTGCGCAACCGGATCCGCGCTCGGTGGGTTCGTTCGCACGTGGCCGGCAACTGGTTGCCGGAAATCTGTTGTTCGCCGGCTATCTGGTCGAGGCCGAAGATACCGGGCTTTGGGACGTCACTGCCCCCAGCGCCGGCTTTGACGAAGAACGTCACGGCTTTGCGTGGCTGGATGATCTGGCCGCGGTCGGAGACATGCGTGCGCGGGAAAAGGCGCAGCGCTGGGTCTGGGGATGGATCGAATCTCATGGCCGCGGGCAAGGGCCCGGCTGGGCGCCTGATCTGACCGGACGTCGGGTGATGCGCTGGATCAACCACGCGCTTTTTCTGCTGCGGGGGGCGGATGAAAAACAAAGCAAACTGTTTTTCCGCTCGCTGGCCCAGCAAACATGGTTTCTGTCCAAACGCTGGCATGCCGCGACCCCGGGTCTGCCCCGGTTCGAGGCGCTGGCCGGACTGGTGCAGGCCGGGCTGGCGCTGGAGGGGCTGGAGCGGATGGCCGACCCGGCCCTGCGCGCCCTGGCCGGAGAATGTGACCGTCAGGTGGATGCGCAGGGCGGAATTCCGACCCGCAACCCGGAAGAATTGCTCGAGGTGTTCACGCTGCTCAGCTGGACTTCGGCGGCGTTGAATGATCTTGGGCGAGGGACGCCTGCCGCCCAGGCCAATGCGATCAAACGGATCGCGCCGACCCTGCGCAGCCTGCGCCATGCGGATGGGGCATTGGCGCGGTTCCATGGTGGCGGGCGCGGCGTCGAGGGGCGACTGGAACAGGCCCTTGCGCAAAGCGGCGTCAAACACAAGGCGGCCACCGAATTGCCGATGGGCTATGCCCGTCTGTCGGCCGCGCGCACCACGGTGATCGTGGATGCCAGCATACCGCCGTCGGGGGCGGCCTCGTACAATGCGCATGCCTCTACTCTGGCGTTCGAGCTGACCTCGGGGCGGCGGCCGCTGATCGTGAATTGCGGGTCGGGGGCCAGTTTCGGTCTGGAATGGCGCCGCGCAGGACGGGCGACGCCGTCGCACTCGACGCTTTGTCTGGATGGGTTCTCAAGCGCCCGGTTGGCCAACCCGGTGCCGGGGCGTGAAGCGCAGGCGCTGGTGGACGCACCACAGGAGGTGCCCGTTGATTTCGAGGATGCGTTCGAGGGCATCCGCTTCATGGCGGGGCATGATGGGTATGCCAAGGTCTTTGGTCTGACCCATGCGCGGACCTTTGAGTTGCGATTTGACGGGCGCGAGCTGACGGTCGAGGATATTCTGCTGACGGCGACCGACAAGGCAAAGCGTCAATTTGACAAGGCGATGGACGCTTCGGGCCTCAAAGGCATTGGCTATGACATCCGGTTTCACCTGCATCCGGATGTCGATGCGGCGCTGGATTTGGGCGGTGCGGCGGTGTCGATGGCGCTCAAAAGCGGTGAAATCTGGGTTTTCCGCCATGACGGCGTTGGAAAATTGTCCGTCGAGCCAAGCGTTTACCTTGAAAAAGGGCGTTTGAAGCCACGCGCGACAAAACAGATCGTTCTATCCGGGCGCGCAATGGAGTATGCGACGCGCACCCGGTGGACTCTGAGCAAGGCACAGGACACAGCCTATGCCGTGCGCGATACGCATCGGGACGAGCCCGAGTTAGACTGACGCCAAAAGGACCTTTGGACCCATGACCGATCTTCACCCCGTGCGCCGCGCGTTGCTTTCCGTATCCGACAAAACCGGGCTGATCGAGCTGGGCAAGGCGCTGGCCGAGCGCGGGGTCGAACTGCTGTCGACCGGCGGCACGGCCAAGGCGCTGCGCGATGCAGGGCTTGTGGTGAAGGATGTCAGCGAGATCACCGGCTTCCCCGAGATGATGGATGGCCGGGTCAAGACCCTGCACCCGATGGTGCATGGCGGGCTGCTGGCCCTGCGCGACAACGATACCCATGTTGCAGCCATGAACGAACACGGCATCAGTGCAATCGATCTGTTGGTTGTGAACCTGTATCCGTTTGAAGCAACCGTGGCCAAAGGCGCAGGTTACGATGAGTGCGTCGAGAATATCGACATCGGCGGTCCGGCGATGATCCGCGCGGCGGCCAAGAACCATGCGTTCGTAAACGTGGTCGTGGACGTTGAAGACTACGAAAAACTGCTGGGCGATATGGATCAGCACGAAGGCGCGACCTGTCCGAAATTCCGCCGCAAGCTGGCGCAGAAAGCCTATGCCCGTACGGCTGCCTATGACACGGCAGTGTCCAACTGGCTGGCCGATGCGCTGGAGCTTGAAGCCCCCAAGCGCCGCGCCTTTGCCGGTGAATTGAAACAAACCTTGCGCTATGGCGAGAACAGCCATCAGCAGGCTGCGTTCTACACCGACGGCACCAATCGGCCCGGTGTAGCGACCGCGATCCAGCATCAGGGCAAGGAACTGAGCTACAACAACATCAATGACACGGATGCGGCCTTTGAATTGGTGGCCGAGTTTGACCCCCAGCAGGGCGCCGCCTGCGCCATCATTAAACATGCCAACCCCTGTGGCGTGGCCAGGGGTGCAACCCTGCTTGAGGCCTACAAGGCTGCCTTCGACTGCGACCGCACCTCTGCCTTCGGCGGTATCGTGGCGTTGAATCAGCCTCTGGACGCCGAGACCGCGCAAGAGATCACCGGGATTTTCACCGAGGTCGTGATCGCTCCGGGCGCATCGGATGAGGCCAAGGCAATCTTTGCCGCCAAGAAAAACCTGCGCCTGCTGACAACCGAAGCGCTGCCGGATGTGACCGCCGGTGGGAAAACCGTGCGTCAGGTGGCCGGTGGGTTGCTGGTGCAGGACAAGGATAACGGCTTTGTCGGCATGGATGATCTGAAAGTTGTGACCAAGAAGGCCCCGACCGACGAACAGATGCGTGACCTTTTGTTTGCCTGGAAAGTGGCAAAGCACGTTAAGTCCAACGCCATCGTCTATGTCAAAGACGGCGCCACCGTAGGCGTCGGCGCGGGCCAGATGAGCCGTGTGGACTCGGCCCTGATTGCCGCCAAGAAAGCCGAACGTATGGCTGACGTGCTGGGCTTGGCCCAACCGCTGACCATCGGCTCGGCCGTTGCGTCGGACGCGTTTTTCCCCTTCCCTGACGGCCTGATGGAAGCGGCCGAGGCAGGCGCAACCTGTGTGATCCAACCAGGTGGGTCCATGCGGGATGACGAAGTCATCGCCGCTGCGGATGAGGCCGGCCTGGCCATGGTCTTTACCGGCATGCGCCATTTCCGTCACTGATGCGGTCACGCCTGCTTCTCTGGGCGGCGCTGGCCGCCTTTGCGATCGACCAGATCAGCAAATACCTGGTCGTTCACGTCATGCGCGTGGCCGATCAGCCCGGCGGCATCGATGTTGTGCCGCCGCTGCTGGTGTTCAAATACGGCGAGAACCGGGGCATCAATTTCGGCCTTTTCCAAGGAAACTCGGAGGCCGCGCGCTGGATTCTGATCGGCGTTTCCGTGGCGATCTGTGTTGGCGTGCTTGTCTGGCTCAGCCGTGCAGCCCATTCAAGGCTGATGCTGTTTTGTGGCGGCCTGCTGATCGGCGGTGCGCTGGCGAATGTGGTGGATCGGGTTCTTTACGGCTTTGTTCTGGATTTCCTGAACATGTCCTGTTGCGGCATCAACAATCCGTTTGTTTTCAACCTCGCAGATGTCTTCATATTTGCAGGAGCCATCGGGCTGGTGCTGTTTGACGGCAAAAAGGCCTCGTGACGCGCGGAATGATATGCGATAAAAGCGCCTGAAACAGGCTGGAGACACCAATGCGGATGCCGCGCGCCCTTTTTGTTTTGACTGTTGCCGCTGCGGTTGCGGCGTGTTCGAATCCCGGCCTGCGGGATCTGGAGGCTCCGGGCCCGGGGCCGGATGAGTTTTCGGTGCTGCCGGTCAAGCCGCTGACCCAACCTCAAGACTATGCCTTCTTGCCTGCACCCACGCCGGGTGGCGCGAATCTGACGGATCCGAACCCAAATGCCGATGCGGTGGCTGCGCTGGGCGGAAATGCTGCTGCGCTGAACCCGAACGCGGCTGTGCCATCCTCGGATGCAGCGCTTGTCACGGCCTCCAGCCGCTATGGTGTTTCCCCCGATGCGCGGCAGGTGGTCGAGGCTGATGACGCCGCGTTCCGCAAACGCCGGGGGCGCTGGACCGGCCTGCGTCTGTTCCCGGTCGACCGCTATGGGCAAGTTTACGAAAAACAATCGATCGATCCGTTCGCGGAAACAGAAGCCGCCCGTCGGGCCGGCATCGAAACTCCTTCTTCGCCGCCGGGTGAATAATTCTTAACTTTCCGTCATCGGGCTTGAACCCGGGCCGCGTCACCGTAGTTAGAATACCAGAAACGAAACGGAGGATGCCCTATGGTTCGGGCCCTGGCCTTGTCGGCTGCCATGATCGCGGCCGCCCCGGTATTTGCCGAGGACGGGAAAGAAGCGGTCACCACATTCACATTGGACAACGGCATGGATGTCGTCGTGGTCGAAGACCACCGTGCCCCGGTCGTGCAGCATATGGTCTGGTACCGGGCCGGATCCGCTGATGAGCCGATCGGATCATCCGGCGTGGCGCATTTCCTGGAACACCTGCTGTTCAAAGGCACCGACACGCTGGCCCCGGGAGAGTTCTCTGCCACCGTCGCTGCCAATGGAGGTAACGACAACGCCTTCACCTCGTATGACTACACCGCCTATTTTCAGCGTGTCGCCGCCGACAGGCTAGAGCTGATGATGCGGATGGAATCCGACCGGATGCGGAACCTTCGGCTGAGCGAAGAGGACATTCTGACCGAACGGGACGTGATTCTCGAGGAACGCAACCAGCGCACCGAAAACAATCCGCGTGCCCTGTTCGGCGAACAGATGAGTGCGGCCCAGTATCTGAACCACCGCTACGGCGTGCCGATCATCGGCTGGATGCACGAGATGGAGGATCTGGACATGGAGGACGCGCTGTCGTTCTACCAGACCCATTATGCGCCCAACAACGCCATTCTGGTGGTCACAGGTGACGTTGACCCCGACGAAGTCCGCGCGCTTGCCGATCAGTATTACGGTGTGATTCCCGCCAACCCGGACCTGCCCGAGCGGGTTCGGTCCCAAGAGCCGCCGCAAACGGCCGAGCGTCGCCTGACCTTCAAGGACCCGCGCGTGGCCCAGCCTTACGTTCAGCGCAGCTATCTGGCCCCGGAACGCGATCCGGGCGAACAGGAAAAAGCGGCGGCTCTGTTTCTGCTGGCCGAGTTGCTGGGCGGCAGCACGACGTCTTACCTGAACGAAAAGTTGCAGTTTGATCAGCGAAAGGCCGTCTATGCCGGTGCGTTCTATCGCGGTGTTTCACTGGATGACACGACCTTTGATCTGATCGTCGTTCCGGCCGAGGGTGTTTCCCTGCAAGAGGCCGAAGACGCCATGGACCAGGCCGTGGCCGACTTCATCGCTGAAGGTGTGAACGAAGAGGATCTTGAGCGCATCAAGATGCAGCTGCGCGCCGCCCAGACCTATGCGCGCGACAACGTGGACGGCATCGGCAACCGCTATGGCCGGGCCCTGACCAGCGGCCTGACGGTCGACGATGTTCAGGCCTGGCCCGAGATCCTTCAGGCCGCGACCGGGGATGAGATCATCGCCGCGGCCCGCGAAGTTCTGCAACCCGAGGCGTCGGTCACCGGCTGGCTGATGCGCGATGACGAGGTGACGCAATGAAACGGTTTGTTGCAACGCTGATTGCCTGCCTGGTCGCCTTGCCAGCTTTGGCCGAGATCCAGATCGAAGAAGTGACCTCGCCCGGCGGCATCAAAGCCTGGCTGGTCGAGGACCATTCCATCCCATTCACCGCGCTGGAGTTGCGGTTCCGTGGTGGTACGTCGCTGGACGACCCTGACAAACGCGGCGCGGTCAACCTGATGAGCGGGCTGATCGAAGAAGGTGCGGGCGACATGGATGCGCGGACCTATGCCCGCGAGCTGGAAGCTCTGGCGGCTTCGTTCCGATACAAGGCCGGCGACGATTCAGTTTCGATTTCCGCGCGTTTTCTGTCCGAAAACCGGGATGAAGTGGTCGATTTGCTGCGCACGACGATCCACGAACCGCGTTTTGATCAGGATGCGGTTGACCGAGTGCGCGCGCAGGTTCTGTCGGGCCTGCGCTCGGACCAGACTGACCCGAACGAAATCGCAGGCCTCACCTTTGCGCAGATGGCCTACGGCGATCACCCCTATGGATCCGAAGGGAAAGGCACCATCGAAAGTGTCTCGGCCCTGACCCGCGATGACGTGGTCGCGGCTTACGAAGGCGTGTTCGCCAAGGATCGTCTGTACGTGGGGGCCGTCGGCGATATCACGGCAGAGGAACTGGGTACCCTGCTTGATACCCTGCTTGGCGACTTGCCGGACACCGGCAAGCCCATCCCGGGCAAGGCCGAGGTGAACATTCCCGGCGGCGTCAGTGTTGTCGAATTCGACACGCCTCAGTCCGTGGCCTTGTTCGGTCAGGCCGGGATTGATCGGGATGACCCGGATTTCTTTGCGGCCTTCGTTCTGAACCACATTCTTGGCGGCGGCGGGTTTGAAAGCCGGCTGATGCAGGAGGTGCGCGAAAAGCGCGGCCTGACCTATGGGGTCGGGACCTATCTGGTGCCCAAGGATCTGGCTTCGGTCTATCTTGGGTCCGTGTCCTCGGCCAATGACCGTATCGCCGAAGCCATCGACGTAATTCGCGATGAATGGGCACGCGCGGCCACCGAGGGTGTGACGCAAGAGGAACTTGACGACGCCAAGACCTATCTGACCGGCGCCTATCCGCTGCGGTTCGATGGCAATGGTCAGATTGCCTCGATCATGGTCGGAATGCAGATGGAAGGCCTGCCGATCGACTATATCGCCACCCGCAATGACAAGGTGAACGCGGTGACATTGGAAGATGTGAACCGCGTTGCTGCCGAACTGCTTGACCCGGACGGTCTGCACTTTGTCGTCGTTGGCAAGCCGGTGGGCCTGGAAACAACGAACTGAACCTTTATGGGGTAAGCTGCGGCTTACCCCTTTTTCATGCTGCGCAGCATGTCTCCCATCATCTGGCCGAACTGGCCCGAGCCGCGCTGATACAACGCCCCGTCCACCGCCAGAACCGTACCGCTGATATAGCTGGCCATGTCCGAGGCCAGAAACAGGCAGGCATTGGCCACGTCTTGCGGGGTGCCCCAGCGGCTCAAAGGTACGTCCCGGCGCAGCTGCTCGCCCGCGTCGGGGGTAGGGGCCAGCCGTTTCGCGCCCTCGGTGCCCTCGATGAAGCCCGGCACCACCGAGTTCACCCGGATGCCTTCCACACCCCATTCCATCGACAGGGTACGGGTGATCTGATCGACGCCCGCCTTGGCGGCACAGACATGGGCCTGGCCCTCGTAGGGCAGATAGGATTGCGGGGCCGAGATGTTGATGATGTTGCCGCCGGGCCGTTTCAGATAGGGATAGGCGCCTTTCAGAACATGCACGGTGCCCATCAGGTCGATCTCGACCACGGTGCGGAAGGCGTTGGCCGACATCTCCGCCATCAGCGCCGGGAAGTTGCCCGCCGCCCCCGAAACCAGCACGTCGAAATCGCCGAGCGCCGCGTGGAACTGTTTCAGCCCCGCCGCGACCGCTTCGGCATCGCGCACGTCAAAGGCCGCGCCGATGGCCTCGGCCGCGCCTGCCGCCTTCAGCGCAGCGACGGTGTCATCCACCTTCTCCTGCGAGCGGCTGGCCACGGCCAGTTTCGCACCCGAGGCCGCGAAGGCCTCGGCGATGCCGCGATTGATGCCACTGGTGCCACCGATGACGATGACGGTTTTTCCCGAAAAATCCATGTAGGCCTCCCTTGGCGGGAGCCCTACTCGCCGTAGGGCACCCAGATGTTTTTCACTTCGGTCGAAGCCTGAAGGAAGCGGCGGGAATGGTCCATGCCCCAATCGAGTGCCGTGGCGTTATTCACCCAGGTCCGTTTCAGGTTCCCGGCAGAAACGACCTCGACCTCCTTCGACAGGTCCGTCGATGAGAACGACCAGACCGCATCCACGTTCAGATGCGAGGCAAGTGGTTTCGCCAGTTCAGCGTGGCTGCCGGTCAGGATGTTGACCACGCCTGCGGGTACGTCCGAGGTGCCCAGCACCTGGTAGAAATCGGTGGCCGCCAGCGGATAGGGCTCGGACGCCACCAGGACCACCCGGTTGCCCATCGCGATCGCCGGCGCCATGGCCGAGACCAGACCCAGCAGCGGTGCCTCGTCCGCACAGAGCGCGCCGATCACGCCCACCGGTTCCTTCATCGCAATCGCCACGCCCCGGATCGGAACGCCATGCACCTGGCCGTCATACTTGTCGGCCCAGGCGGCGGCGGTGAACAGGCGCTGGATTGCGGCGTCGACCTCTTTCGCGCCGTCCTTGCGGCCGGTCATCGCGTCGATGCGATGCGCGAACTCGTTGGAACGGGCCGAGAGGTTCTCGCCGATATAGTACAGGATCTGCGCCCGCAGATGGCCGGTGGTCTTGGACCAGCCCTTGGCCCCCGCCGCAGCCTCGACCGCGTTGCGCACATCCTTGCGGTTGGCCTGACCTACAAGGCCCAGCAGCCCCGCCTTGCCCCAGACCGCGCGGGAATAGCCGCCATCGGGCCGCGCCTGCTTGCCACCGACATACAGTTTGGCGGTGCGGTCGATCGGGTCGACCGGGCCGCCTTCGCCCACGACGGGTTCGATCTTGGCCAGCGGCTTGGCCTTGCCCTTGGGCTTGGTATAGGCGCTCAGCCCTTCCCAGCCGCCTTCGCGGCCAAAACCGCTTTCGCGCAGGCCGCCAAAGCCCGCGGCCGCGTCGAACAGGTTGGTGGCATTGACCCAGACCACTCCCGCGACCAGCTTGGGCGCGATGTCCAGCGCAAGGTTGACGTTTTCGGTCCAGACCGTGGCCGCCAGCCCATAGCGGGTGTTGTTGGCCAGTTCGACGGCCTCGGCCGGGGTGCGGAAGGTCGACGAGACCAGAACCGGGCCGAATATCTCCTCCTGCATCAACGGGTCCGAGGTTTCGAGCCCGGTGATCAGCGTCGGGGGGTAGTAGCAGCCATTTGCGGGCAATTCGCAGGCAGCCTGATGCACATGACCCACCGTATTGCTGTCGACCATGGAAGTGATCGTCTGCAACTGAACCGGATCCACCACGGCACCCACGTCGATGCATTTGTCCAGCGGGTTGCCGATGCGCAGCGTGTCCATGCGGGCGCGCAGCTTGGCATAGAACCGTTCGGCGATGCCTTCCTGCACCAACAGGCGCGAGCCCGCGCAGCAGACCTGGCCCTGGTTGAACCAGATCGCATCGACCAGACCTTCAATGGCTGAATCGATGTCGGCGTCATCAAAGACGATATAGGGCGACTTGCCGCCCAGCTCGAGCGTCAGGGCCTTGCCAGACCCGGCGGTGGCCTCGCGGATGCGGCGGCCCACTACGGTCGAGCCGGTAAAGGCGATCTTGTCCACGTCTGCGGCCACGATCATCTCGCCCACCGCACCGTCGCCGGTGACGATGTTGACCACGCCCTTGGGCAGGCCGGCCTGCATGCAGATATCGGCAAACAGCAGCGCCGTCAGCGAGGTGTATTCGGCGGGCTTCAGAACCACTGTGTTGCCCATGGCCAGCGCCGGGGCCACCTTCCACGCCAGCATCAGCAGCGGGAAGTTCCACGGGATGATCTGGCCGCAGACCCCCAGCGCCTGTGCGTCGGGCAGCTCGGTTTCCATCAGCTGGGCCATGCCCGCGTGATAGTAGAAATGCCGCTGCACCAGCGGAATGTCGATGTCGCGCGATTCCCGGATCGGCTTGCCGTTGTCCAG
Source organism: Ruegeria sp. HKCCA4008 (assembly GCF_013033125.1). NCBI lineage: Bacteria > Pseudomonadati > Pseudomonadota > Alphaproteobacteria > Rhodobacterales > Roseobacteraceae > Ruegeria > Ruegeria sp. HKCCA4008. Next base: position 17,980 of record NZ_WQDM01000007.1, on the reverse strand, counting down.
CGTCTCGAGCACCGCGAACAGGCGGGCGTGTTTCTGGATCAGCCGCGCGATGGCATAGAGGTATCGGGCGCGGGCGGGGCCGCCCAGCTTTTCCCATTTGGGCTGGGCCTTGCGGGCGGCGGCAACGGCGGCGTCCACATCGGCCCGTGTGGCCTGGGTCAGCTTGGCCAGAACCTCGCCCGTGGCCGGGTTGCGGCTTTCAAACCCTTTGCCGGGCTTGGTGAAGGCGCCGTCGATGAAATGGCCGAACTTGTCGCCCTGATCGACCAGCCATGCCAAGGCCTCGGCGGCGCTTTCCGGGGCGGGTCCGTATTCCATGGTCTCGAAAATCTCTTTGACTGTCATTGTTCCTGTCCTCAGCCCATCGGGTGCCGGTAGCCGGCCGAGTATGCCCCGGTGACGAAATGTTCCAACTGCCGCTCGATATCGCCCAGCAGGGACGAAGCGCCAAAGCGGAACAGGTCGGGTTGCAGCCAGCGGTCGCCCAGCTCGTCCTTGATCAGCGACAGGTAGACCAGCGCGTCCTTGGCCTTGGAAATCCCGCCCGCGGGCTTGTAGCCCACGCGATGGTCGGTGTGGTCATAATAGTCGCGGATGGCGCGGATCATCACCAGCGACACGGGCAGGGTGGCGTTGACGCTTTCCTTGCCGGTCGAGGTCTTGATGAAATCGGCCCCCGCCATCATGCAGACCAGCGAGGCACGCGCCACGTTGCGCAGGCTGCCCAGCTCACCCGTGGCCAGGATGGCCTTTACATGCGCCTCGCCGCAGGCTGCGCGGAACGCCTTCATCTCGTCATACAGCGCCTGCCAGTCGCCTTTCAGCACATGGCGCCGCGAGATCACGATGTCGATCTCCTCGGCTCCGGCCTTCACGCTTTCCTCGATCTCGGCCACGCGCAGGTGAAAGGGCGACAGGCCCGCCGGAAAGCCGGTGGAGACGGCCGCGACCGGAATGCCGGTGCCTGTCAGCGCATCCACCGCCGTTTCGATCATGTCGTGATAGACACAGACCGCGCCGGTGGTGATCGGCGGCATGTCCAGCGTTTTCAGCAGGTCAGGCGACACCGGCTGCCGTGCCTTGGCGCACAGGCGGCGTACGCGGCCCTCGGTGTCATCGCCCGACAGGGTGGTCAGGTCGATCATGGTGATCGCCTTCAGCAGCCAGGCGGCCTGATGTTCCTTTTTCACCGACCGGCGCCCGGGCAGGGTCGCAGCCCGGCGCTCGATGGCCGAGGTGTTGGCCTGCACGGCGCGTACCCAGTCCAGGTCCAGATCCATGCCGGGATTCCGGGTTTCGGTCACTTGCGGCAGATGCGCGGTGCGCACGGGGCTTTCTGAGCTCTGCGTATCCATTGTCACGTCCTTTGGGAGGTTTGCGACAAAATCGCACGGGAGACCGGGGAATGGAAGATGCAGGCGGGCAATGTTTGGACAATTTTTGACCAAATGGACAAAATGTAACCGCTTTCTTGCGAATAATTCGCATTAGCGTTGACTTACTTGCGAATGGTTCTCATATTCAGTTCGAACGAGAAGCAAAAACTGAGGTAGAAGATGATTCGTCGGAATTTTCTTGCGGTATTGGCGCTGGCCTTTTCCCTGCCGGTCGCGGCCTGGGCCGATGCACCCCTCAAGGTTGTGGCCACGACGGGCATGATTGCTGACGCGGCCCGTCAGGTCGGTGGTGATCAGGTAGACGTCAAAGGGCTGATGGGGCCGGGCGTTGACCCGCATGCCTATCGTCAGACCCGCAGCGATATCGTGGCGATGACGCGCGCCGACCTGATCCTGTGGCATGGTTTGTACCTCGAAGCGCAGATGGAAGATTTCTTCCATGACCTTGAGCGCAAGCGGACCGTGGTTGCAGTTGCCGAAGGTATCGACACGTCGAAGCTGCGCGCGCATGACGATTACGCCGACAAATATGATCCGCATGTTTGGATGACGCCCGAGTTGTGGCGGGACGTGGTGCTTGAAGTGCAGGCGGCCCTCACCGAGGTGCGTCCTGAAGCGGCCGAGGTTTTTGCAGCGAATGCGCAGGCCCACCTGGCAGATATCGATCGCCTGACAGCCTATGCAGATCAAGTTCTGGCGTCCGTTCCGGACAACAACAAGGTTCTTGTAACCGCCCATGATGCCTTTGGTTACTTTGGTGAAAGTTTCGGGTTCGAGGTTCTGGGAATTCAGGGCATCTCGACCCAGTCCGAGGCGGGACTGAACCGGATAGGCGAATTGGTCGATCTGCTGGTTGACCGGAAGATCACGGCTGTTTTCGTCGAAAGCTCGGTTTCGGATCGTTCGATCCGCGCGCTGATCGAGGGCGCGGCCGCCAAGGGTCATGAGGTGCACGTGGGGGGCGAGTTGTTCTCGGACGCCATGGGTGAAGAGGGAACCTATGAAGGCACCTATCTTGGCATGCTGGACCATAACATCACGGTCATTGCCAGTGCTCTGGGTGGTGATGTGCCAGATCGTGGCATGGACGGAAAACTGTCGGCGGGGTTTTGATCGATGCTGGGCCTGATCAGCAATGAAGGCGTGACCGTCGGTGACACGGGGTTGGCCGACAGCCCCCTTGCCCTGCGCGGCCTGACGGTTTCATACGGGCAGAAACCAGCGGTGTTTTCAGTCGACATGACCATACAGCCCGGGGCGATGACCGCGATCATCGGGCCGAACGGGGCCGGGAAATCCACATTGCTCAAGGCGGCGCTTGGCATCGTTTCCCCTCTGTCAGGTCAAGTGACCGTGTTTGGCCAGCCATTGGACACGCAGCGCGCGCGCATTGCCTATGTTCCTCAGCGTGCCAGCGTGGATTGGGATTTTCCAACGCGTGTCATCGACGTGGTTCTGATGGGCCTGTCGCGCGAACTTGGCTTGCTGGGCCGTGTGCGTGCCCGCCACAAGGCGTGCGCGATGGATTGTTTGCACCGTGTGGGAATGCGGGATTTCGCGGATCGCCAGATCGGGCAGCTGTCCGGCGGGCAGCAGCAACGTGTCTTTCTGGCGCGCGCGCTGGCGCAGGGCGCGGATCTGTATCTTCTGGACGAACCTTTTGCAGGCGTCGATGCCGCCACCGAGAAAGCCATCATCTCGGTGCTGAAATCCCTGAAAGAGGCGGGCAAGACGGTTGTCGTGGTGCATCACGACCTTGCGACCGTGACCGATTATTTCGACCATGTCTTCCTGATCAACACCCGCAAGGTGGCCGAAGGACCAGTGGCCGAGGCCTTCACGGCGGAAACCTTGCAATCAGCATATGGCGGTCGACTGGCAACCGCGCAGATCGATCAGATATCGCGCGCGCTGGGGTAACGCATGCTTTGGGATGCTCTGACCCTGCAACTTGGCTACAACGCCACGCTGGTTGCTATCGGTGCAACCTTGCTGGGTGTGTCTGCCGGTGTGACGGGGACGTTTCTGTTTCTGCGTAAGCGCGCCTTGGTCAGTGACGCAATCAGCCACGCAACCCTGCCGGGCGTCTGTCTGGCTTTCATGGTATTGGTCGCGCTCGGAGGAGACGGGCGCAACCTGCTGGGCCTGTTGGCAGGATCGGCCATCTCGGCCTGGATCGGCCTTCTCTGCATGAACTGGCTGACGCGTCACACGCGTTTGGCCGAAGACGCCGCCATCGGAGCAGTCCTGTCGGTCTTCTTCGGCTTTGGCATCGTGTTGCTGACGGTCATTCAGACGATGGGCGTAGGCCGTCAGGCCGGGCTGGAAGGCTTCCTTTTGGGGTCCACTGCCGGGATGCTCTGGGCTGATGCGATGATCATTGCGGTCGGCGGCGCCGCGACGCTGCTGCTGGTCATGATCATTCGTCGCCCGATGATTCTTGTGGCCTTCGATCCTGAATATGCCGCAGCCTGCGGGTTGCCGGTGCACAGGATCGATCTGGCCATGATGGGTTTGGTCATGGCCGTGACCGTGATCGGCCTGAAAATCGTGGGTCTGATTCTGATCGTGGCTTTGTTGATCATTCCCGCCGTGACCGCGCGGTTCTGGTCCGAACGCTCGGACCATGTGGTTCTGCTTGCGGGAATGGCCGGCGGGTTGGCGGGGTACATTGGCGCGGCCATTTCGGCCTCGGCGCCAAACCTTCCGACGGGGCCGATTATCGTTCTGGTCAGCTTTGCCTTCTTTGTCGTGTCTTTGTTTCTGGCGCCGATACGTGGCGTTTTGGCGGCGGTGCTGCGCCATTTGCGCTTTCAGCGTCGGGTGCATATTCGTCAGGGTCTCTTGGCCTTGGCGCAGGGGCAAAAGATCTATGAGCCCCTGACCCTGCGCTTGCTGCGCCGCGCTGGGCTGGTGCGCGCGGACGGCGTCGCGACCGATATCGGCAAAGCCCGCGCGGCCAAGGCGTTGCGGGACGAAAAGCGCTGGGAAATCGTGCGCGCAGATCAGGCGCATGAGGCAACAGCCGCGCTTTATGACGGGTTGCGGGACATCGAAACCGTCCTGACCCGCGACCAGATCGCCGAGATAGACCGCCGCATCGGCGGGCCAATGGGGGTGCCGGTATGAGTGGTGAAGAATTTGTCCCCCTGTCTCTGACACCGTTGCTGATCGGTACGTTCGCGGCCATTGCCTGCGCGTTGCCCGGCAATTTTCTGGTGTTGCGCAAACAGGCATTGATCGGAGACGCGATCAGCCATGTGGTGCTGCCGGGAATCGTCGTGGCGTTTCTGATCACAGGGGCGATATCGACCTGGCCGATGATGCTGGGCGCGGCGGGCGCTGCCGTTGTGGCCGTGGTGCTGATCGAAGCCATTCGGCGATTGGGTCAGATCGAGCCCGGGGCCGCCATGGGCGTGGTCTTTACCACCATGTTCGCCGCGGGGGTCCTGCTGCTCGAGCAGACGGATACGTCGACGGTGCATCTGGATGTGGAACATGCGCTTTACGGCAATCTCGAAAGCCTGATTTGGCTGGACGCCACCGGATGGTCGTCCTTGCTGGACACAGAGGCGCTGTCCGGGCTGCCCCCGGAATTACCCCGCATTGCGCTGACACTGGCCGGTGTGTCTTTGTTCACCTGGCTGTTCTGGCGGCCGCTGAAGATCTCTACCTTCGACGAAGGCTTTGCCCGGACCATTGGCATTCGCACCGGCGTTCTGGGCATGGCACTGGTCATCACCGCGGCAATTGCGGCGGTGGCGGCCTTCGACGCGGTGGGCTCGATCATCGTGATCGCCATGTTCATCTGCCCGCCCGCTGCAGCGCGGATGTTGACCAACCGGCTGGAAGCGCAGATTGCCTGGAGCGTTGTGTTCGCCATTGCCTCGGCGGTGTCGGGCTATGTGCTGGCAGGTTATGGGCCGCTGTGGCTGGGCGGCGCGGATGCCGTCAGCGCGGCGGGTATGATCGCCACGATGTCGGGCCTGATTCTTGCGGCGGCCGCGATGTTCGGACCCTGCCGGGGCAGGATCGGCGCGCGCATATCTGCCTGATCAGGCATTTTCCCGCCACACATGCCCACACGTCATCGGCCAATCTCTGCCAAGAAACTGAGCATGAGAATCTTAAGCAGATTTTCCGACAGGTGCGTGATACACGCGGTCTCATAAATTAGCTGAAACACACCACTCACTTGGCACGTCCGGGTGATCCTGAATGAGTTCTCATTCGCGGATACCCGGGCGCCCCCTCTCTTTGAAATCTGCGGTTCAAACCGGTGGCAGAATCGTGCGCGACTATGCTAGGTGTAGGGGTATGGCGCAGGCAAACCCCAATATCGGCGAAAAACGCCCCGTAATTCGGCAGCTCGACGATGCCGCAATCAACCGTATCGCGGCGGGTGAGGTGGTGGAACGACCGGCCTCGGCGGTCAAGGAACTGGTCGAGAATGCAATCGATGCCGGGGCCACGCGGATCGCCATCGATATCGCGGATGGCGGCAAGACCCTGATCCGGGTCACGGATGATGGCTGCGGTATCGCGGCGGAAGATCTGCCGCTGGCCCTGTCCCGCCATGCCACGTCAAAGATTGACGGTTCGGACCTGCTGAACATCCACACTTTCGGCTTTCGGGGCGAGGCGCTGCCGTCCTTGGGTGCTGTTGGGCGTCTGACCATAACCAGCCGCGTTCCCGGCGCGGATGCGGCGCAGGTGCACGTCGCGGGTGGCAAGATGGATGCGGTCAAACCCGCCGCCCTGCGCGCAGGCACTGTGGTCGAGCTGCGCGATCTGTTCTACGCCACACCGGCCCGCCTGAAATTCATGCGCACGGATCGGGCCGAGGGGCAGGCGATCACCGATATTGTGAAACGGCTGGCCATGGCCGAACCTTCCGTGACATTCGCCCTGCGGGATGTATCCGGCGGCGGAGAGGGTCGCGTGACCTTCCGTGCGGATCGCGAGAACGGAGATCTGTTTGATGCGCTCCACGCCCGACTGGCCCGCGTGATCGGGCGCGAATTCGCAGAAAACGCTTTGCAGATTGATGCCTCGCGTGATGGCATCCGGCTGTACGGCTATGCCGCCCTGCCAACCTACTCGCGGGGGGCTGCCGTGGCACAGTATCTTTTCGTCAATGGACGCCCCGTGCGCGACAAGATGCTGACCGGCGCGCTGCGAGCGGCCTATTTCGATTTCCTGAGCCGCGACCGCCACCCGGCTGCAGCGTTGTTCGTCGACTGCGACCCCACGCTGGTTGACGTGAACGTCCACCCCGCGAAATCCGAGGTTCGGTTCCGGGATCCCGGTGTCGCGCGGGGGCTGATCGTGTCCAGTCTGCGCCATGCATTGGCGGAAGCCGGGCACAGGGCATCCTCGACCGTGGCGAATGCGACGCTGGGCGCGATGCGGCCGGAACCCGCACAGCCTGCTCCGGCGCGGGTTTACCAGATGGATCGCCCGTCACCTGCCGCGTGCACGGCGGCGTATCGCGCGCAGGCTCCGGGTTTTGCCGAGCTGGCCAATGACTACAGCGGCAGCATTGTCGAGCCGACTCCGGTTGCGCAGGTCGCCGAGGTGCAGGAGCAGCCTCAGGCGCAGGATCTGCCGCTGGGTGCAGCCCGCGGACAGGTGCACGAGAATTACATCATTGCCCAGACCGCCGATGGCATGGTGATCGTAGATCAACATGCTGCACATGAACGGCTGGTTTATGAGAAGCTGAAAACGCAGATGTCCGAGAACGGCGTCGCGGCGCAGGCCCTGCTAATTCCGGAAATCGTGGAATTGTCCGACGGGGATTGCGCCCGCCTGATGGCCGTCGCAGATGACTTGACGCGCCTTGGCCTGACGATCGAGCCCTTCGGCGGAAGCGCCATTGCCGTACGCGAAACCCCCGCCATTCTGGGTGAAGTCGATGCACGCGCCATGATCCTCGACATCCTGGATGAACTTGCCGATCAGGGTGAAAGCCAGATGGTGCAGGCAAGGATCGAAGCGATCCTCAGCCGGGTGGCCTGCCATGGGTCGATCCGATCCGGTCGTCGGATGCGCGCCGAAGAGATGAATGCCCTGCTGCGCGAGATGGAGGCGACACCGCATTCCGGCCAGTGCAACCATGGGCGGCCCACCTATGTGGAACTGAAACTCAGCGACATCGAACGCCTGTTCGGGCGCAGTTGATCCTGCGGCCCGGCGGGGCTATGAAGAATAAAACAAGAACACGCGAGTTGTGATGATCGAGATTGCAGGCACCCAATATACATTGAATGACCCTGTCATACTGGTCGGGGGTGGCGTGGTGGCGTTGATTCTGCTGTTGCTGTTCCTGTCGTTGCGGGCGGCCAACCGCTCGGCCCGGATGGCGGAACCTTTGGCGCGGCAGATGGCGCATCTGGGTCAGCATGTTCAGCAACTGGGCCAGGGGCAGGAACAGTTGCGCGGCGGTCTTCAGCATGTCTCGGACACTCAGGCCAACGCGCAGATGCAGGTGATTCAGACGGTCGAGGCGCGTTTGGCTTCGGTCCAGCAACAGATGAATGACCGGCTAGCGGATAATGCGATGAAATCGGCGCGTGCGCTGGCCGAGATGCAGGAACGGATGAAAGAGACGTTGCATGGCTCGTCGAAACAGACGGCGACCTCGCTGACCCAATTGCAGGAACGTCTGGCCGCCATCGACAAGGCGCAGGACAATATCACCAAACTGTCAGGCGATGTGCTGTCTTTGCAGGATATCCTGTCAAACAAGCAAAGGCGCGGGATGTTCGGTGAAATCCAGCTGAACGATATCGTGTCCAAGGCGCTGCCCGCTGACAGTTATTCGTTGCAGGCCACGTTGTCGAACGGCAGGCGGGCGGACTGCCTGATTCACTTGCCGAACCCGCCGGGACCGATCGTGATCGACGCAAAGTTCCCGTTGGAGGATTTCGAGGCGCTGGCCGCTGCGCAGACAAAGGCGGATGTCGATAGATGCCTGCGGGCCTTTGGCGCTGCGGTGAAAGTGCATATCAAGGCGATTTCCGAAAAGTACATCCTGGACGGGGAAACTGCGGACGGCGCCTTGATGTTCGTGCCTTCCGAGGCGATTTATGCCGAGCTGCACGCGCGTCTGCCCGATGTCGTGCGTGAAGGGTTCGCCGCGCGGGTCTGGATCGTGTCCCCGACGACGTGCATGGCCACGCTGAATACCATGCGGGCGATCCTGAAAGACGCGCGTATGCGCGAACAGGCCGGAGCGATCCGCAAAGAGTTGGGGTTGCTGCACAAGGATGTGGACCGCCTGGGTGATCGCGTCTCGAACCTGGACCGTCATTTCGGGCAGGCGGCCAAGGATATCTCGGAAATCAAGATCAGCGCCGAAAAGGCTGGCCGACGTGCGCAGCGTTTGGACAATTTCGACTTTGAAGAAATCGAGACCAAGGCCGAAAACGGCGTTGTACCCCTTGCTCGACACGAAGGTTGAAATCTACTGGATGGACAGATCCAGGTTGTACCCCACGGTTTTTCCGGTATCCCTGTCATTGCCCATCAGATAGACGCGGATCGTATAGTCTCCATCGTCGGGCAAGGTGATCCGGGCCGTATTGCCGTCAATCGACCCGTTATAGATCGCCACACCGTCGCTGCCCGGCGGCAGGATGTTGAAATAGATCACGCCGTTACCATTGGTGTCGCTGACCTGAAGATCGGCAAACATCTCCTGTCCGGCTTTGGCGCCCAGCGAATAGTCGAAGTACTCATCTCCTGAGATGGTTCCGCTGACCATGGTGCCAAAATTGCCGGGCTGAAACTGAACCTCGGCCGACATTTGGGCCGATGCGACGGGCGCGATTGCAACGAGAAGGACGCACACAGCAAGTCTTGCGAACATAATCATTCCTTTCAAAACACGCCGTACGCGGCCCTCGCGGGCAAATTCAGATGCGCAGGAAGGGTTGGAACAGGCGTGGCATCAACTTGGTGAATTTCAACGGTGCATCCGTAACCGCCAGACAAATACAATCTTCCGAAATGTCCGCCACAGGCGTGTGTTCCAAATCCTCGTCCGCGATCTCGACGTCGCCACGGGCGAAGCGATCCACTTCGTCCGAGAATGCGCCCTGAAGCACCATCGTCAATTCTATACCGTTGTGGCTATGATCTGGTACAGCCGTTCCGGCTGGAATGAACAGCAACCGGGCCGAGGCCTCGCTTGTGGTCGGAAGAATGGCCTGTTTCACACCCATGCCGATCGGTTTCCATCGGATATCTGAAACCGTACCGCCGACATAATCCTGCAACGGGGCCGGCAATACCGAGCAGTTCGGACGCGCTGGTTTGGCTGCTGGCGCACCTTTGGAGATCAACGCCATAGTCGCGGCCAGAGATGTATCACTCATGGCAATGGATTCAGTCTGTTCCTCCAGAACATGCCCACCCACGGCGTCGTAACTTTCCGCCCGCGCACGGCAATGGTCACACAGCGACAGATGCGTCGCGACCATCAGGTCGAATGCCTCGGGCAGACTGCCTGCGGCATATGCCATCAGCAGGTCATCTGTCAGGTGATGTTTGATCGATTTACTCATCGTACTCATCTCAGTTCATCGCATGACGCAAGCGGTCCAGCGCCAGCCTGATTCGTGATTTGATCGTTCCCAGGGGCAACCCGGTCTGAGACGCAATTTCCCGATGACTCAGATCACCGAAATACGCCTTTTCGATCAGCTCTCTCTGCGCGTCTGGCAACGCTGTCAAAGCGGTGCGAAGCTGCGCGGTTTCTTGTTGTAGCGCGATAACATCGTCCTGCTCAGGCTCGGCCTCGGGACCCCACCACAACTCTTCGGGTTCGGGGCGGCGTTGCTTTCGCAGAACGTCAATGCGCTTGTTCCGAGCAATCGTGAATACCCAAGTAGCCACTGTTGCCCGCGTCGGGTCGAACAGATGGGCTTTGTGCCACAAGGTCGCCATCACCTCCTGCGCACACTCCTCGGCCATCGTGGCGTCTGATCCTGACTTCATCAGGAACGCCTTGATTCGTGGCGCGAAGTGCTGGAACAGCTCGGCAAATGCCGCCTGATCCTGCGCGTCGCGGATGCGCCTGACGTGATCCACCCATTCGGTTCTGGTCTCGCGCCTGCCGTTACTTCCGTTCACCCGTCTACCCTTGATGCGTTTCTTTTCGCGCCGAGGCTGAAGGGCGGCCGGTTCAGCCGCAGGTTCGTCCAAGGTCACGGTATCGATCTCGGTAAACATAACCTCATTACGGCGCGTTCCCCAAGCCGGATCACTTTATCGGGACATTATGATCCAAATTGTGCAAATTGCCGTATCAGGATTACCAGCATCTGAAGGAAATCAGTGTAGTTCAAAGCATTTACGTGAAGGCCAGAAAGCAGCGGATGACGCAGAAAATAGACCATATCGCGGGTCATACCTATCACGGGCGCAAGGGTGCGATTGAAAACGCATTCCGATACTCGGTCGATTACATCCTGCTGGACCCGGAAGAAGAGCTGGACACCCCTTTGCTGTTTTCGGTTGATCGCGCGAATGTCACGAACTGGCGCACCGCCGACCATGGGGGAGAGCCGGGTCACGGGGAAGGGTCCCAATGGCTCCGCGCGCGATTTGATGAAATGTCGGTGCAACAACCGGCGCGTTTCAAGTTGCTGACGCAACCGCGCGTTTTGGGGCACGTTTTCAATCCCGTCAGTTTTTGGTTCTGTTTTGACGACAGCGATCACCTTTATGCCGTGGTGGCCGAGGTCACCAATACCTATGGCACCCGTCACAGTTACCTGTGTCACAAACCCGATTTCTCGGTCATCGAACCGACTGACAGGGTGGTGGCGGACAAGCTGATGCATGTTTCACCGTTTCAGAAAATCGAAGGCAGCTATACGTTCCGCTTCGACTATCGCGCGGATCGCGTCGGTGTCTGGATTGATTACGGCCGCGCTGATGGTGGGCTGATCGCGACGCTGACCGGTCCTCGGCAACCCCTGACCAACCGCGTGATCCTGTGGTCCTTGCTGCGGCGGCCATTCGGCGCCCGGCGAACCTTTGCACTGATCGTCTGGCAGGCGTTCAGGCTGTGGCTGAAAAAAGCCACCTTTCGCCCGTTTCGCAGGCAACCGGTACCGGACCAGCCGATTTCGCGTGCGCGGAACTAGGGCCGTTGTTTGCGTAAGATCAAAGACTCGGCCCTTGTTCGGTGATTGTGATGGCACGACAACCGCGAACACGAGGAGCTGATGCATGTTGGAAATATCGGCAAGAAAGGTCGCTCAGATTGCCATGATGGGGCGCGAGCTGAACCGGGCAGAAGGTGAAATGCGCGCCTTCATCGAACGTATGAGCGAAGACGAGCAAGCCGAACTGGTTGCCATCATGTGGATCGGCCGCGAAAGCTTTTTCCCCGAGGATCTAGCCGAAGCGATTGCCACTGCCAAGGCCGAGGCCTCGACCCCCTGCGCCGACTACCTGATCGGCACTCCGCACATGTCAGACCACCTCGAGAACGGTCTGGACGCGCTGGGGATATCGGCCGAGGACGTTGAAAACGATCTGATGTGACTTGCCTGCAAAGGGGTGGTTTCTGCGACGGATCGACATTCGCGTTATCTTGATCCGCCACGGAAAAGACATGTCGCGGGCCTGGATCGAAATCTGCAATCAACGCGCCGGTCCAGCCCGAACTTTCCCTCCAATACAGTCTTAACAAACCTTAATGAACCGGTTTGGCAACGTTAAGGCAGCCTTCCCAAATTTGATGTCAGGAAGACAAAGACATTGAGTTCAGGAGGAGAAAGACATGTCACATACACAAACATTCGAAGGCCGGGGTGGTCTGCTTGACGGTCTGTTTTCAAACTATGCAGAAGCAAAGGTCGAGCATTTCCGCCGCCGAATTTTTTCGAAAACCGTGCGGGATCTGGAAAAGCTTGATGACGTACAACTGGCCGACATCGGCATCCAGCGGGATCAGATCAAAAGACGCGCATATGAAAGTGTGTATCACAACAAGCCATACCGGCAGTGATCAAGCATTCAGCGTGCACTGAAACCAATCCCCGAAAGCATGTTAGCGAGGTTACCAGAATGTTCGACGTCACACCGCCCACCAATCAACCGGCTCCGGCCGCCAGCGCGCTTTTGCTGTTCGATCGTGCCATGCGGATCCGTTCGATCAGCCCTGATATTGTCCGCGCAGCCCAGCATCTGAATGCTCTGACCGATCATCAGTTGTCCGAGCTGGGCATCAACCGCAGTGATATCGAAGATACCATCCAGCGGTATATCTGAAGGCCGGGTGAGGGAAACCCGAACGAGGACAACATGCGCAAAGTAAGAAAATGAAAGCCATTCCAGATAGTCTGGAATGCCTTTTTTGCATTCAGGCCGTGTGATCGACGATTTGCAGATGCTGGGCCAGCTTGTCGATTTCACCCATCCATCCCTGCACCAGCTTGGGATCGCTGGGGGCCGCGTGAACACCGGCCGGGATGGCGCGGTTCAATACGGCCTCGACCGCAAGTGAGACCGGAATCGACACCAGACGCGCCATCGCCGTGCCACGCTCGTCGCCCCAGGCATCCATCACATAGGTCTTGTGCCAGACTTCGACGCCTTCTTTCTCGGCCTTCAATCCCACGCACAACACAACACGATCAGGCTCGCCTTCGTCATAGGCGTTTTCCTCCCAGAACTGGTCCGACATCTCTTTCAGACGCGCATCCCCTTCCGGGCCGGACAGGGTTTCGATCTCGGTGAACACATCCGACCACGCATCGGCCCAGCCGTTCAGACGCAAAGTGCCGCGGACGAATTCCTTGACCGGCCAGTGATCCTCGAAATGATACTGCGCCATGAAGGGGATTGAATCGCGGTTCGGGTAGACCTCGAAGCTTTCCGGTGTCGGCAGTGGGGCGATGTAGCTGCTGATCGCATCCCAGGGGCGGGCAACGTCCAGCGGCGCGTAATTGCGGATCGATTTCGACGGCGACCGCAGCGCTTTCAACACGCCCAGCGGCGACCAGCTGAATTTATAGCGGAACGGGTTGGGGTTCTTGGGAATGCCGCCGCAATAGGAAATGAAGCTCAGGTGGTTTTCCGGGTCGAAGGCATCGGAGCCGCGGTAGTCGTCGATCAGGGCGTGTGCCATCAGGTGATCGATGCCCGGGTCCAGCCCGACCTCGTTGACCAGTGCGACACCGGCCTCGCGTGCCTTGTCATCCAGCGCGCGCATCTCGGGCGCGATATACGAAGACGAGACGAAATTGGCCTGTTTCGAAATCGCCAGGTCCGCAAGCGGCACATGCCAGTCGCCCGGCAGCATCGAGACGATCACATCGCCCTTCTCCAGTACGGCGCCAAGCGCGTCGATGTCGAAGGCCCGGATGTCGTCGGTCAGGTCTCCGACCTCGGTCCTGGCCTTGTCGACGGTCCGGTTCCACACGGTGACCTTGTGGCCGCCTTCGATCAGGCGACGCAGGCCGGGAATGGCCGAGAGGCCGGTGCCACACCAATGAATGGTCATCGTTCAGAGTCCTTCAATATGCGTTTTGTAAGTTGCTTCTGCCCGCCCCCAGACACCGCTGTCCAGATCGGCCAGAGTCAGCAAGGACGGCAGCAGTTGCGCGGCATAGTCTTCCGAGCTTTCGACCGGCAGCATCGACGGCAGGTTGTCGATCGCCATCACGTCCATCACCGGGTCGGTGGCCACGCGCAGGGCGGGTTCTTGCCAAGTGGTGGCGCGGTCATAGACGGGCACCGGGTTGTAGTCGCTGTCCGGGTCGCAGGCCACGTCACCGATGGCGGTCAGCTTGCGCGAGGCGGTCAATGCCTCGCGCGGGACGAAGACAGGCGTTCCGGGGCGCGCGAAGATGCAGTTCAGGAACAGATCATGGTCGAGGATTTCCGGGAAAGGCCCACCGCTGGCGGTTTCTGCCATGTCCCACTTGGTGACCGCGACGCCCATCGCCTCACACAGGTCTGCGGCGCCGGTGCCTACACGGCCCAAAGCTCCGATGACGATGGCGCGGGGGCGGGGCGCGCCGGTGGCGTCCAATTCTGCCAGAAGTTCGGCGTTCAGCGCGTCCTTGCCGGGATAGACGCCGACGGGGCCGCAGATCCCGCCCCGTTGCTGCGCCGCCCAGGTCTTGAGCGTTACTGCCGCGCCCGCGTAGCCTGCCCAATAGCCGAATGCGGCGACCCGGCGACCATCCTCATCCACGAGGTATTCCAGATCATAAAGCGTGCCGCCGCCCGCCTTGAACCGTTCCAGCAGAGCCCGGCCCGAATGCTGGCCCTTGAAGGCATGGCCGAACATGATGTGGCGATGCGGCAGGGGTGTACCGTCTTCGGGCAGTTCCTTGAGGCCGAAGATGATCGCGTCCAGCGGGGCCTCGGGCCAGGAATTCTCGGGCGCGATCTCGCAACCTGCTTCCTTGTAGCCGTCCAGTGGAATGGCACGGGCATGGCTTTCCTCGACCGTCACGCGGATGCCGGCCGCGATCAGCGCCGCGGCACCTTCCGGCGTCAGCCCAACCCGTTCTTCGTTCGGGCGCTGTTCTGCCCGGACCCAGAGATGTGTCATCATATTTCCTTTTGTCAGAGCATTCCGGCAGCACGCACTGCCTGAACCGAAGGGCGTGCCTCCATCGCCTCACGGAAGGCGACGATTTTTGGAAAGGCCGAAACGTCCACGCCATCGCCTTCCAGCCAGCTGCACACCACATACAGATAGGCATCGGCCAGCGAAAACGCCTCGCCCAGCACAAATGGACCACGCAGGCCGTTCGACGAGATATAATCGCAGGACGCGGTCATCGTCTGCGCGACCTTGTCTTTCATGTCTTTCCAGCTGGATTTCTTGTCGGCCCAGCGGTGCCCGCGCATCTTGTGCGCGTGGTTCACATGCATGGTCGAGGCAAGGTAGAACATCACTTCGCGCATCCGGGCAGCCATCACCGGATCAGCCGGCACCAGCCCGGCCTCGGGGGCCTTGGCTGCAACGAATTCCAGCAGGGCTCCGGTTTCGGTCAGGATGCCGCCATCCACCACCAGCGCCGGAACGCGGCCTTTGGGGTTTATTTGCTTGTAAGCTGGTTTCGTCTGTTCGCCCCTGGCGAAGTCGAGCTTGACCGCTTCGTATTCCAGCCCGGCCTCTTCCAGTGCGATCGCGACAGCGACCGAGATGGTTCGGGGTGCATAGTAGAGCTGCATCAGGCGTCTCCGATCTGGTTACAGGTGGGTCTGTGCGAACTGCCGATCAGGGGCTTCCAGATGCGGAACGGCATTGAAAAGAACCGGGCTCAGCTGAGCGCCAATCGGATGCAGACGATGCATCGACGTGTTCATGATGGCAAGGGCCACCCGTGCCATTGACGGGATATCCAACCCCATCGCCTGCCGCACCACCATCGAAATCAACCCGCCCGAGGTCACGACGATTGCCGGTCCGCCCTCGGTCCCGATCTCGTGCAGCGCGTCGCGCACGCGCGTCTCGAATTCTTCGAAGGTTTCCGGTGCGTTCTTGATTTCGCCATTGGCCCAGGCCGCAAATGTTCTGGGCAGGTGTTCGACGAAACCTTCGCGGTCGGTGGGGATCGCGACGCCGTGTTGGTCCTCGAACAGTTGCGCCAGCGTGAAATACTCGATCTCGTTCAGTCGCGCGTCACGGATTGGATCGTGCAATCCCATGCTGTCCGCTGTCTCGGCGTGGCGGGTCAGGGTGCCGCAATAGACCCGGGCATAGTGGCTGCGGGTGTCACGCAGATGCGCCCCCAGCCAGCGCGCCTGCTGATGCCCCAAGTCGCTGAGCCTGTCATAGCTTGCCTCGTCCCGCGCCGTTGTGTTCGCCTGCCCGTGACGCACCAATGTGATATGTGACATGTCGGTCCCTCTTGCGCCGAAGTCTTAGGGCAGGTTCCCCTCCGGTGCCAGAGGGGTTTCACGCCTGTCGAAAAAAACCTCGCTCCTTTTCTGTTTCTGGCTATGGTTCGCCTCGAACAAACCTTCGGAGGGGTTTATGACCGTCGATCACACGCGTTTTCTGACCGACCTGCATAAGTTGCGTGAATTCGGTGCCGCGGGAGTGGGCAAGGGGGTTGTCCGCCCTGCCTATTCCGACGCGGATATCGCTGCGCGCCAGTGGCTTGCCGGACGTATGTGCGAAGCGGGCCTGACCCCGCAGTTTGACCCGGTGGGAAACCTGTTCGGATTGGCGTCCGGTCCTTCGCTGCTGATGGGATCACATTCCGACAGTCAGCCCGAAGGCGGCTGGCTGGACGGCGCCCTTGGCGTCATCGCCGCGCTGGAAGTCGCACGTTCCGTCGACCGTCCCATTTCAGTTGTCAGCTTTCAGGACGAAGAGGGGCGTTTTGGCGTGACCACAGGTTCTGCTGTCTGGTCAGGCGGGTTGTCTCTGGAAAAAGCTGATGTGTTGACCGATGGGGCGGGCGTCAGCTTTGGCCAGGCCCGATCGTCCATGGCAGATCTGTCCCAGGGATTCGTGGACCCGTCCCGTTTCGATGGCTTTATAGAGATGCATATCGAACAGGGCCCCTCGCTGGACGCGTCCGGAGACCAGATCGGAGTCGTCACCGATATCGTTGGCATCCGCGATATGTCGATCACCTTCGAAGGTCAGCAGAACCACGCCGGCACCACCCCCATGCACCTGCGCCGCGACGCATTTCAGGCCCTGTCCCTGTTCAACACCCGGCTCAATGAGGGGTTTCGCAATGTCGTCACGCCGCAGACGGTCTGGACCGTCGGGCGGGTCAACCTGCATCCAAACGCTTCGTCCATCGTGCCGGGGAGGGTTCGGTTCTCGATGCAATGGCGCGATGCTGATGCAGACCGTTTGGCCCGGATGGAGGAGATCATTCGGGCGACAGCTCAAGAAACCGCTGAGCAACTGGGGATGAGTTTGGATTACGGCCCCATGCTGGGGCTGGATCCCGTTGCCATGGATCCGACCTTGCGCCGCGCTCTTGAACGCGGTGCGGAACAGGTCGCACCGCGTCGGTGGCGCAGAATGCCCTCGGGGGCCTTGCATGATGCCACCAACGTGTCTCGCCTGATGCCGGTCGCGATGCTGTTCACGCCCTCGATCGACGGAATCAGCCATGATTTTGCAGAAGATACGGCAGAGGTCGATTTGATTGCGGGGCTGGAAACTCTAGTGCGTGCCGTACGGTCTCTCTCTGTCTAAACGCCACTTTGCAACGAAAAATCCCGAAGAAGGTGGTGCATCGACGGTGAAATCCTCCCCCCGGCATTCGGTCGGGCGCCGGGGATTTCATGCGATGGAAACGAGGGTTGTTGCCTAACGGAAATTAGTTTCCTATAGGAACATTCATGATGCATGCGTCTGTATACCGCCTCTTCTTCGGATCGGTGTTTCACTAGAAACCGGGTGGAATCATTGCATTCTATGCGGCTTGGGGCAGACTGACGGTTATGCATTTTGACCTTTGGATAATCGGAAGTTGACCGGATCATGACCACACCGAAGCGCACGCCTCTCCACTCTTTGCACGTCGAGCTTGGCGGCAAGATGGTTGATTTTGCGGGTTGGGAGATGCCTGTTC